>JBHLMI010000002.1:0-139540 GCA_048938295.1 Promethearchaeota archaeon | reverse complement strand
GGCGTTTTCGGTAAAGTAGATTCAGCTTCGACTGATATGTGAGTGCCCCGACATACCCTGTGATGATGGTGCCTCCAGCCCGTAGCACATGAACTGTTTCAGATAAGGCTTCCTTCCAATCGGCCATCAGATGGAAGAGATGAATCGCTAAAATGGCTCTGAAAAGCCCATGATTCAGTGGGATCGCAGCCGCATCCCCGAAGGCAAGATTAGAACGAAGAAATTTCGAGGAATGCTGGCTGTTGCAGGCCATTTCAAGCATTCCTCGAGAAACATCAACACCCAGAACAGGAATTTTACGACTAGCTAATGCTCGCAGAAACCGACCAGCACCACACCCCAATTCTAACACAAGGTCAGTCGAAGTTAGCTCGCAAGTGTTGATAACATCTGTTATCAGTGCTTCCATAAAGGCATCAGGGATACCCCGTGTGGCTTCATAGTCCCCCGCAACATGGCCAAAATCGACACGAGATGAGGGGGTTCCCGCTGGCTCACGCATATTCGTCAAAGTAAGAACTGAATTTGGGAGTCTAAAGCCTTATGCTCTAAAGTCTTAGATGTACTGAAATCTTGTTTTTTTCTATAGGAGTGGATTACAGAGTTGATAAATATCAAATACTTCAAACTAGCTGCTGGGCGTGTGTAACCCCCGTAATCTCTTTTCCGTTTACCACGAATTTGGGCGTTCGTGAAATACCCTTCAACACAAATTTCAAACGTTTTAGAATGCTTGCACCTACATCAATAATCTTTGCACTTACGTCATGATTCTTGGTAAGATCATCCAGGATGAGTAAAGCCCGTTGGTCTTCTGTTGATAAGAACCTGCCAGCTGATCCAGCAATGTCGGATTTTAGAGAATCCCAATATGACCGCGTGCAAGTACAAGAAAATGAAGTTGTCTCTCGATCGATCATAGGTCGTGATGTAGCGGAAAAAGATCGAACATACAACACAATGTTGATGTTATTAAGAGTCATAGAAACTACCTTGTCGAACTCCCGAAAGCACCCAATATAGATATATGGTAGCCGGCAAGTTCGATTTTTCCCTATTTCGTCTTCACCACATATTTTTTCTTAACTGTAGAAAGCAAATTCTTGCCTCTAAGCGATTCATGGAATTCTGAAATACTTTAAAAGTCCCAAGGTAGATTTGAACCCAAGGTGTGTAATAAAATGACTCGCGACCCAACCGCTTTTCTGAAAGAAGAATATGACGAGCTGGTCAAACAAGCCCTTGACTGGAGGCTCCGTGAACTCCAAGGCCCCAGCTCCCCAAGAGCCATGGTGGATGGTAAAGAAGTCATCATGCTCTGCAGTAACAATTACCTCGGATTAAGCAATCACCCCAAACTCAAACAAGCCGCCATCGATGCCATCAAAACCCATGGCGTTGGCAGTGGCAGCGTTCGCCCAATCGCCGGTAACATGGACCTTCACGAAGAGCTCGAACGGCGTCTCGCTAAATTCAAAGGTGCTGAAGCCAGCCTTGTCTACCAGACCGGCTTTGCCGCTAACGCCGGACTCATTCCCCAACTTGCTGGTAAAGGTGACATCATCATCAGCGATGAGCTCAACCACGGTTCCATCATCGACGGTGTCCGCCTTACCCGTGCTGAAAGAGCAATCTACAAGCACACCAATGTTCCGGACCTCGGACGAGTTCTTGATGAAGCAGAAAAACACAAACCCGCGTACAATCGCATCCTAGTCATCACCGATGGCGTATTCAGCATGGATGGTGACATCGCACCCCTTAATCAAATCGTGAAAATCAGCGAATCCCATGGTGCCATGATATACGTTGATGATGCCCACGGCGAAGCTGTTCTTGGTAAAGGCGGACGAGGTATTGTCTCCCACTTCAATCTCACCCACAAAGACGTCCATGTAGAAATGGGCACCTTTAGTAAAGCCTTCGGTGTCGTTGGAGGCCATGTGTCAGGCAGCGAATACCTTCGCAAGTTTGCGTACAACAAATCCCGCACCTGGCTCCTCAGTGGCTCCCACCCCCCACCTGTCGCTGCTGCTTGTATCGCTGCCATTGACGTTCTTGAAACCGAATCTAAACATGTCGAAAACCTCTGGAAGAATCGCGAATACTTCATCAAATCGATGCACGATTTCGGGTTTAACACCGGAATGAGCGAAACCCCAATCATTCCAGTAATGATCGGTGAAAGCGATGATGCACAAAAGTTTAGTGTCCGTCTTTTTGAAGAAGGTGTCTTCGCCCTACCAATTGTTTATCCTATGGTCGCCCGTGGCCAAGCCCGAATCCGTGTTATAATGAACTCAGCATTAACAAAGGACGATTTGAATGGTGCAATAACAGCTTTCGAAAAAGTTGGCAAGGAACTCAACATTATCTAATACTGAAGAATTCCCACGCTAAAAGGAAATTCAAACAGATTCGAAGGAAGATTAAAAACCCAATATCTGAATTCATTCTAGGTAAGAAGCTGCGGACAACTTTTCTTTGTCCAAGCCAGGTTCGTATGGTGGAATGAAATATGACTGATTTTATAAAATACCACATCCAGCGAGGGCACCTGCTGAAGGTGCCAGAAAATATGATCAACGACTTCGGCGATGGTGACTGCTACCTCATAGATACTGGTCCCGTTATCTATCTCTGGTGTGGTAGCACTGCATCTGTTGATGAACGCTTTATCGGCGCTGTCACCTCGGTCTGGCGCGACCAAGACCGAAAAGGCGCCGCACGCCTTGTCACCGTCGAAGCTCGTAGAGAACCACCCGAGTTCCTCGAGCTCTTCGACGGAAAAATCAACATCACGGATCAAGACACCGAAGGCATCCTTAAAAAAGTCGTCTTAGAAAAACACGAATTCAAACTCTTCCGGCTCAACATCGTCGGTGGCGTCCACCTCTTCATCGAGGTCCCTCGTTCCAAAGAAAGCCTCAAATCCGATGATGTCTACATCCTCGACACCTTCGACCAGATCTACATCTGGCGTGGCAGCACTTCCTCCGGACGCGAAAAATTCCATGCCATGCTCATCGCACGACGCTATGACTACGAAAGAGCTGGTGCTCAGGACATCATCCTGGTAGAAGATGGTGAAGAAACTAAAGAATTTCTTGCAGCCCTCGAATAGCATTAATGCGCAAAAGACCTTGGATAAAAAGCATAAACGCCTAACACAAGAAGAATCTTGGGGCTAAAACTTTATTACAATATCTGTCTAAAATATAATATTATTTTTATGTTTAATTATAATTATTTCTATAAATAAAATAATTAGTTTTTACAATACGATAAATAATACAGATTTGGTCTATAAAATAATATTTTATAATTAACTTAAACAATGATTTAGAGGACTTATCTGATGTTATAAAAACTAATATAATAATTTTAGATAAAAAAATAATAATAAAGTATAGGTTTTAAACAAAAAAATTCACTGGAGTTTTGATACACAAATATTTTAACCAATCGTTCATCTAATTGTTGTGCTTATGACATATGGATTTTTATGCCGCGAATTGATAACTCTTCTCCTAATTGATGGTCTGTGATGAATTGTCATGGCCGCCCCGAAAGCACAACTTGAAGGATTCGTTGCTGATGTTCTGATTCCTCGGATTAAGGAGGTAGTGAATGCGGCGTCGAATGGGGTGGATGAGGAACAACTTCGGGAATTGTTCGTCGATAACATCTATCAGGCGTTGAAGTTCTTTTACGAACGTTGGACTCCAGTGTTCTTGTCGGTACATGGACAGAAAAAGACAACACATGCGAGCCGTACGCTAGACAAGCTGTGCCAAGATGTCTTTGAAGTACCGAGTTCTCAGCTTCAGGAGTCTTTGGTGAAGGCTATTTGGTATTTGTTGTTTATTAGCTTGGAGGACATGGATGCGGTTCCGGTGTTCCCCGATGAGCTGACGTTTACGGAGTTGGTTTCAGCCATCAAGAATGCGACTCATCTCATCTCCTAGGGCAGGTTTTAGTGTCATTCTAACATTAATATGTTCCATAGGCTTTTTATATCTGCAAATATGGGTTCACCGAACTAATACGGAGTTGTTCGATGATGAGTTACTTGTGTACCAAAGAATGGACTGAACCAAAACTGACACGAATTCTTGCTCCACTCCAAGGTTTTCCTGCTGAAGTGGATCACATCCAACTGGCCTTTAACCTTGCTGAGAAATCAAAGGCGAAGGTCTTTTTGCTACATTGTCGTGAGAGAATTCGCCGATCAAAGACAGCCATGGTTAATCGACTCTTCAATTATGCTAAAGGTTTGTCAAAATCAATGAAAGTTCCCTTTGATGAGGAACGCGTTACACGTGTGCGGGCATCAGATGCAATTTTGTCTTCAAGTCGGGAGAAGAATTGTGATATGATTATCATGTCTATCGCTCAAACGCAGGTGGATAAACGGCTATTAGGTTCGACTGCACGGCGTGTGGCTCGGAAAAGTAAGATCCCATTGCTTATTGTAACATCCTGGATTGATGACTTTGAAGCGAATTACCGTGCTGATCTAAAAAAGATCTTAGTTCCAATTCGCAATACACGAAAAGATCAAGTTGCACTCCGACTAGCGGCCTCCTTGAAGAGTAGTTCAGCGGCAGCCAGTGCGGAACTGATTGCTTTGAATGTCACTCGCATTCCTCAGGTGAAGAATTCTGCTCCACTAGGAACACCGGAGCTGGAGGTTCAACGTGAACTCTTCACAGATGATGTGTCGATTTTTTCCGAGCAAACAAAAGTCGCTTTGACACCTCAGCATTTGGGTGCGCAGAATGTTGGTGAGGAGGTGTTAGAGTTCGCCGAAAAAGAAAAGGTTGACCTCATCATTTTAGGGGCCCATCGAAAGCCTGGCCGTATTGGTGGTTTTCTTGGTTCTGTCTCTCAGGTGATAGCCACCAAATCATCTAAACCTGTTGTCATCCCCTTTGTTTCTTAAACCAATGTGAAGGAAGCGAGGAATTTAGGAACCTTCTTCCTCAGCCGTCTTGAGAAAATCTTCCACCTGTTGGGCTGTAGGTAGTCCTTCGCGTCCCCCGGGCTGGGTTACTTGTAAGGAAGCACATACGGCTGCACGTTTAGCGGTTTCTACGAGTGGTAATCTTTGATTATAATAATGGATGAATCCAGCTGCAAAAGCATCACCTGCTCCCGTGGTATCCACGGTTTCTACTTGGAAGGTGGGTGTCTTAAAAACTAGGTCTTTGGTTGCGGTTATGGATCCCTTGCGTCCTAATGTGACGGTCAATAATTCGAGTGCACCACCCACTTCAGCTTGAATGTTTTTCAAAATTGGCTGCTGTTTGAAAATTCGCTTAAAGACTAATTGATTCATAAAAACAATTGAGAAACTACAAATCATGTCTCGTACTTTGTCGAGGGATTGTTTAGTTATTTCTTCCCCCACATCAATTGCTGAACAAATACCCATTTGATTGCTTACTGCCGCAATCTTTGTTGCGAGGGGAATAGAAATGCTTGCAGCATACGCGATATCCACATCAGCTAATAACGCGGGGGTGATATCATTGGGGGAGAGTCGGCTGTTAGCGCCACGAAACCGAAGCTTCATGGTTTGTCCAGTGTTATCAACTAAGATGATAACTAGCCCCGTAGCAAGATCCTTTTCGTGAATGACTAATGACGTGTCCACCTTTTCGTCGCGAAGGGATTTGAGGGCTTCACGACCCCCTGAGTCTTCTCCCACATGACCAAACAGGCGTACTTTCGATCCCAAACGGGCTAGACTGACAGCGAAGTTTGCTGCTGCTCCACCAGGGAAGATTGATAGGGAGTGTATGTTCAGTTTCTCATCGGGGGTTGGGAGGTGTGATAGCGTGCAAATCCAATCGATGTTGATGTTCCCAACTGCACAAATCATGAAAGACCCTTGACTCTAATGATACGCAGTACGAGTAATATCTTTTTTGACAAACCTTATTCTCGGTTAGTCTTTTGATGGGTAATATGATACCCTTGAATTTTCTTTCGGCGGTGACGTGGCTTGAGGACATCATCACCACTTAATCTGTCCTCGATGACTGGAATTAGTTTTTTATCGATTTCATATCCGATGCTATTGCGGTGATTGTCTCGTGCAATTTTCATGGTGGTTCCTGTTCCCAGAAAAGGGTCAACAACAGTGTCTCCGATAATTGAAAACATCCGAATCAGGCGGTACGCAATTTCTTCAGGGAATGCTGCCACCCGCCGGGCTATCTGCGGGATGTGCTGTCGAGTGCCTGGGAGCTTCCATATCTGCGTGAACCAAGTGTTTCGTTCATGAATTGTGTAATGACTTGCATAACGGATTAAATCTTTAGGCGGAAATGGTCGTGGCTGTCCTTTACGAAATACAAGGATAAATTCACAATCCTGGGTTACATAGGCATTGGGTGGGATGAAACCAGAGCCGAGAAAAGCATTTGCTCGTGTGGTCGGTTTTTTCCACAGAATATAAGGAAGGCTGGTAAATCCTAACGCTTCACAGTGTTCTATAACCTTCACATGATTCGGGTACAATTGAAAATTATCGTCGATTTTCCTGAGCGCGTCTCCGATGTTAATGCAAGCGATGCCGCCATCAACAAGGATCCGGAAGCATTCACTCCAAACCTGAGCTAGATATGTGTGCATCGCAGTATAGTCATTACATCCCATTTCTGCGAACAAGTCATCCCATATCTCAATCATTGGGTATGGGGGCGAAGTCACAATCAAGTGAACTGAATCATCAGCAAGTTCTGTCATGCATCGGCTGTCGCCAACAATGAGATGGTGGTTGGTTTCTGGAAGAGTGAAAGGTCGGTCCTTTAGCATTTTGGCCAATTGACGCTCTGGATAGGATTTGGGCTCTGCTTTCTTATCTGATTTCGTTTCTTGTTTGTCTAATTCTGAATGCAAAGTCCGACCATCCATCCCCCTCTAACCGCCTTTCAGACTCAAAAAGGCTTTGCCGTCTAAATGGAAAATTGGGTTAAACTGAAATTACTAACCGGGCTGTATCTGAACTTGTGAGTTCAATGATTCCTTTGTTTTCCATCTCCTTGAGGATGCGAGATGTGATGGCTGGGGGTGATTTTGCTAGCCGTTTGAGTTCAGTAACCTGAGCCTCTTTTTGGTGAATGAGAACGGCAAGAATATCAAGTTCGGGGGGCTCGTGAGCCTCTGTTAACAGATAATCCGCTACTGGATTTTCTTTCTTCACGTCATTAACTTGTTTGATTGCCTTCTTTAGTTCCTCTTTCTGTTTTGCAATTTCTTGATCCTTATTCGCTTGGAGGCGTCCGAGTTCTTTTTGTTTTTCTTCAAGGTGGGTCTGTCTTGACTTAAGGACTGCTGTCCGTTGTCTTGCTTCAGCTTCAATAGATTCTAGGCGACCTGATTTCTCCATTATAGACGCATTCAGTACCGCAATCTGTCGCTGTTGTTCGCTTAGTTCAGAGTATAATCCAGCGATTTTTACTTCCATTGCTGATCCTGATTCTCGGAGCTGGGCTAATTGTTCTTGGTTATGACTGATTGTGGTCTTTTGTTCTTCGATCTGAGATTCGGATAGTTGAATTTCACGCTCGATACGAATCAAAGTTTGCTGGGCATTGGTTACCTCATCGATGAGTGCTGACATTTGGCTGCGGAAGGCTTCTCGTACGGCTTTCATCCGTGCTTGATTCTGTTCAAGGATCTGTTGGATTTGCTTAATATCTGCCATTTCTTTCACTTCCATTTCGTGGTTACAGGTCAATCTGTTTGAGTACTTTCACCTGTTCTGTCTCTTTCTCGAACCGTACAATCTTGTGTTCAGCCATTTGCAGGATGATTTCTCGCACTTTAAATCGCCCAATGAATGTAGTTTTTTGTAAGTGGTCAAGCGTAGTGGTGTCTTTGTCTTTAAGCTCCGCTGCTACCTTTGCTTCGGGCATAGTCACAATGCCTTCCCGCAAGAGGTACCGCAATGCTTTATATCGCGCCTCCTGTAATTCCGCCTCATTGCGCGCTTCGGTTACCTGTGTATCAATACTTTGAAGTTGTTCAGCGAATTTGTCATCGACAGACGAAAGCTTCTCATCGACTTTGTTCATATTCTTCTCTGCATCACGTAACGCCCGGTCAGCACTGCGAATATCATCTTCACCCTCCTCAAGTTTTCTTTCGATATCAGCAAGCTCTCTCTGAAGCTGTTCTCTTTCCGTCTTCGCATCCATGATAGCCTGTTTTTGTGATGCACTTGTCGACTCTAATTTTCCTTGTTCTTGACTTTCCGCAGACAATTCGCCTTCTAACGCGGCTGCCTCCCGGGTTAACTCTTCCTCAATGGCTTCCCGTTCATCCCACTCGTCTTGGAGAAGTGTAACTAGCTTCAGGAGTTGGTCGATTTGGGTTTGAATTTCCGTGATTTCTCGTTTTGTCGTCGTCGCCAATTCTTCGACGACGGCTTGGTTCTTTTTCAACGAATCCATAATTGAAGAAATTCCTGTCATCAGAAATAACCCTCATTTATTTGATTTAAGAGCTTAAGATCACATGTTAATGTAGTACCGAATTTCCATTAGTTCTGAATTCCCAAAAGGGTTTTGCTTTGTTTCCTGGAATACTGAGTAGGTTGAGAAGTCGAAGGGTTTTGGGTGCATAAATTCAGTTAGTTAGCAAAGACTGTGACTGCTCTAATCGCTGTGAAAAGGTCCGTAATTCCGCTGTTAAATCCCTTTGCAAGATACTTGTGAGGTCTCCAGATCCTCGCTGCTCTGTTTTGGAATCTGCTGGAAGCTGTTTTGTGTCCAAAATCCGCTCAAGATATTTACATACTGCCAGAAGATGTCCCAAAATCTCTTTTGCTGCTAAGCACTCATGAAAAATATCTTTATTTTTCAGGTCAGAATTTGTAAGTTTCCGATCAAATTCCTCGATATGATCATCATACAATTGATCGAATTGCTTTTTTAACCGAATTATTCCTTCTTCATTCATCGAATAGGAAGTTGCTAACACTTTGTGAAGCCAGCTGATGGCCTCGGGTAAATCCTCTGGTGTTTCCACCTCTACTTTACGCCGTGATGGGGTTTTCTTCTTCTGTCTACTCTGTTGAGTGGATTTACTCATAGTTGCACCCGCAATCTGTAGCCTCAGTCCTATCTACATAGAACTATATTATAATAATAATCAGTAAGCTATATCTATTCCGAAATTAATGAGTTAACTAGTTGGAGTAGATTTTGATACAATTGTCCATGTGCTGACCGCTCGATTGTAGAAAAACTCCGACACTTCTCCACTATTTTCCAACAAAATGAAGTAGAACACTGCTTCGCTGGTTTTCAAATGAAATCTTAAATACGAAAAACTGCTAAAAGGTCCAAGTCATTTTGTGACACTCTAAAAGTTCATAGGAGCAAGAACGTTTTGCCATTAGTTGAACTTCAAAAAGAAAATCAGATAGCGCTAGTCACAATAAACAATCCCCCTGCAAACACCCTGAACCCCGAAGTCTTTAAAAAACTAGAAGAAATATTCTCAAAACTTGATCAGGACAATACCAAAGTAGTTATCCTCACCGGAGCAGGAGACAAGTTTTTTATTGGTGGGGCAGACATCAAGCAATTCGAGGGAAGTGATGCTGACAAGGCTGAGAAATTGACAAGAGTAGGTCAGATTTTTACCTTATTTTTAGAAAGGATTTCGAAACCAATTATAGTCGCTGTCAATGGATTTTGCCTTGGGGGAGGTATGGAAATTACAATGGCCTGCGATTTTATTATTGCCTCAGAAACAGCGAAATTTGGACAACCTGAGATTAAATTAGGAGTTATCCCAGGCTGGGGTGGTACTCAACGGATACAGCGTTGGATGAATCCCCAACTTGCTCGGGAATTAATTCTCACTGGTGAAATATTTCCTGCTTCGAAAATGGGGGAGTTCGTCTACAAAATCGTTCCTCCTGATCAGCTAATACCCACAGCAAGGGCTCTAGCCGAACGCATCGCTCGTCATGGCCTCGTTGCATTGAAATATGCTAAACGGGCTCTAAAGGAGGCAACTCAACGTACTCTTGAAGAGGGATTGTTCATAGAAGCTCAATATATGAAAAAACTTCTTGAAACTGCAGATGCAAAAGAGGGTGTCAGAGCCTTCCTAGAGAAGCGTGAGCCCAAGGTAGTAGACAAATAGGAGACATTGAATTTGTCAGACAAACTAAAATTTGGAGTTGTGAGCACCCCATCCGCATGGGACCGAATCCTTGATACCGCAACCTACATCGAAAAAATGGGATTTGATTCCTTTTGGATGCCGGATCACACAGTTGGATTTGGAATTCGACGATGGGATGCTCTGGAAGCATGGTCGGCTCTCTCAGCTGTAGCTACTCAAACGAAGAACGTAAAATTAGGCACATGTGTAGGTGATACATATCGTCATCATCCAGCAGCTTTAGCACAGATGGTTACGACTTGTGATCACATCTCAAATGGACGAGCAATTGTTGGTGTCGGGCTGGGTGAAGCTATGAATCTATTTCCCTTTGGAATTGATCTCAAGCAACCCCTCGGTCGCACATATGAAGCAGTGAAAGTCATGAAAATGTTGTGGACACAGGAGGTTTCCAATTATGAGGGTAAGTACTACAAATTAGATAATGCGTTCCTCCAACCACGACCAATCCAAGAACCGAACCCTCCAGTTTGGATAGCTGCCAATTCGCCAAAAACCATGAAGATGGCAGGAGAATTAGGTGATGGCTGGGTGCCAGCAAGTATGTTTCCTGACGAATATGCAGAAAAACTACAGATTGTGCGGCATCAAGCAAAGCAGGCAGGGCGTGATCCTGATGTAATTGAACCTGCCGCATTTGTCTTTACAGTCGTTGCTGATGAATATGAGACCGCACGAAAAAACGTGGGATTAGGGGCAAAAATCTATTTTCTAACACGACCCCGAATTCTTCATCGGTTAGGGTATGAAGATATTACCGATGAATTTGACATGACTTGGCATCTTGTAATGAACTCAGATGTTACTGAAAAATTACTTGCAATGGCTAAAGAGATTCCAGATGAAGTTCTTGACAAAGCTCCAGTCTTCTTTGGGACACCCGATGATGTCATCAATGGCATTAAAGCCTATCAAAAGGCTGGAGTCAGGCATATGGTGGTCAACTTCTTTGTTCCCCCGCAAATGCTCAAGGACACTCTGAAACTCTTTGCCACTGAAGTTATACCTGAATTCCGATAGTCAGGTCAGGATATCCGAAACTCGTATGTCACTCGTTCCTCATCGATTTTGAATGGCACTAGTTGTATGTCCATTCCAGTCGTCACCTGCTCCACGGGCACATCCTTAGCAAATCGGGCAAAAACGTATTGTCCACTGTTCAATTGTCCAAGGGCTAGAATATAAGGAACGTCGTCTTGAAATCCCGTTGGTGCGAAGTTGACTTGTGTGTAGGTTACAAGTTTGCCTTCGCCCTTGACTTCTACCCACTCAATTTCTTCTCCAAGGCATGACGTGCAATCAGCACGGGGTGGGAAATAGACTTTCCCACATTTTTTGCATTTTGTTCCCATTAGTCGATTGTTTTTCAGATGCTCAATAAACTCACCGATTTTTGTCTGCGAAACATAACTGACAAAACCAAACTGCTCAAATCCCATTCTGCTCACCTCAAAATTAATTCTCCAGAATTGTCACATTCGTATACATACCGATGCCACCAACATTGTGACCAAGAGCAATTTTCGCGCCATCAACTTGCACTTTCCCCCCCTCGCCACGAAGTTGATGCACCAAGGTTCGAATCTGTGAGCCCCCGGTTGCTCCGACTGGATGGCCTTTTGATAAGAGTCCTCCATCAATATTCACTGGTATGCGTCCACCAAGATGCGTCTCTTCATCCCGAATCATTTTAGGGCTGTCTTCACGTTTACAGAATCCAAGATCTCCATAAGCAATGAGTTCTGCAATGGTGAAGCAATCATGAACTTCTGCAACATCAATATCTGTGGGTTTGACATTTGCCATAGCATAGGCTTGTCGAGCTGCTTCTGTTGCGCTCTCAAAGCCGGTGAAAGGTGGGTTACGATTAGCAAGAGACATGGCCGTCGAACCTAGACCCAATCCCTTAATCCAGATAGGCTGTTCAGCAAACTTCTTAGCTTTTGCTTCATTTGCCACTATTACGCATGACGCACCATCCGCGTTAGCACAGCAGTCGAGACTTTTCAAGGGGCTTGCGATTACGCGAGTGGACAGCACTTTCTCTAGGGTGAATTCTTTCTGAAACATTGCCTTTGGATTATGCTGGCTGTAATAATGATTCTTCACCGCAACCATGGCAAGGTCTTCTTCAGTTGTACCGTACGCATCCATGTGGGCCTGGGCGAACATGGCATAATAAGCTGGCATACTGGTGCCAAAGGGTGATTCAAACATAACATCACCAGCACGACCCATGACCTCTTGAATTGCTTCTGATGTCATATCCGTCATTTTCTGATAACCAATCACAGCAACTACATCATGAAGACCCGATTTTACAAACGACCATGCAGTTCGAAGTCCGACAGTACTGGATGCGCAAGCGGCCTCAGTGAGAAAAGTTGGTTGAGGATTCAATTCTAAATACCCAGCAATCACAGCTGCAGGGGATCTCTGCTTATCATAACCAGATGATGCTGCAACTATGGAGGCATCAATCTCAACTCGCTCAAGATTCCTGGTATCATCAAGGGCTTCGTGAAATGCTTCAAACGTCAAATCATGGATCGACGAGTCCGGCCGTTTTCCAAAATTACTTTGACCGACACCAATAATAGCAACACGATTTGTCATAATCGACCACCATTTCTACAGATACTGCTATCAAATGTAAAAAGTGTTTCATTGTTATAGAGATCAAAGTACAAAAGAATATGAACAAAGACAGAATGATATGAGTGTATAGAATTTTTGGAGTGTCACACTATGAGTGAAATTGTATGGCGTTCTTCGGGTGATTATCAAACCAACAGTAACATTCGTCGATTCATGAATCAACACAATATCAAAACATATGATGAACTCATTCGACGAAGCACTGAGGATATTGAGTGGTTTTGGGACGCGGCACTCAAAGATATTGGCGTTGAATGGTATCACCCCTATTCACAAGTATTAGATGACTCAAAAGGAATTGAATGGACCAAATGGTTTGTTGGAGGCAAACTCAACATCGTTCACAACATTCTCGATCGTCATGTTCAATCACCTCGAGCAAAGAAAACAGCGCTCATTTGGGTAAGTGAAACAGGTGAAAACCGAATTCTTACCTACTCACAGCTCAATGAAGGCGTATGTAAAGTTGCAAATGCCTTACAGGCTTTAGGTGTTGGAAAAGGTGATCCCTGTGCAATCTATATGCCCATGGTCCCTGAAACTGTCATGGCCTTGCTAGCGAGCTATAAAATTGGAGCTATCGGTGTTCCCATCTTTTCAGGATTTAGTCCAGATGCAGTGAAAATGCGGATCCAAGATGTTGGAGCAAAGGTTCTCTTCACGGCAGATGGGTCTGCACGACGCGGAAAGCAAGTCCCGCTCAAGAAAAATGCTGACGCGAGTATTGATGGCGTGAAATCAATCAAGCAAATGATTGTGTTTGAACGATTGGGTCTCAACATCCCATGGAATTCGAGTGTGGATTTATGGTGGCACGATGCCATTGAAGGAATGGACGATTCAGCACCAACAGTTCAAATGGATTCAGAAGATCCCGCAATGGTACTATACAGCTCGGGTACAACTGGCAAACCAAAGGGCACAGTTCATTCTCACGCAGGGGCTTTAGCTCAGGCCGCAAAAGAAGTCGCATACTATTGTGATATCAAAGAAAATGATACCCTGTTCTGGTTGAGTGACCTCGGTTGGATGATGGGACCTTGGCAAATCGTTGGAGCTCAACATCAAGGTGCAGCTTATCTCATCTACGAAGGTGCAATCGATTATCCTAGGCCTGATCAGTTATGGAAGATCATAGATAAGCATAAAGTCACCGCATTCGGAATTTCACCAACTGCCATTCGGTATCTCATGAGGCTGGGCGATGAATGGGTCAACAAACATGAGATGAATACATTACGAATTTTAGGGTCCACTGGTGAACCATGGGATGACACCAGTTGGCTTTGGTATTTCAACACGGTGGGGAAAGGAAAACTTCCCATTATTAACTTGTCAGGGGGTACCGAGATTTTTGGTTGTTTTTTAAGTCCATTACCAATCAATGACCTCAAGCCCCGTACACTCCGTGGTCCTGGTTTAGGCATGGATATCGATTGTGTTGATGATACAGGAAAAAGCATTCGAGGTGACATTGGTACCCTCATTTGTCGGAAACCAGCTCCTTCGATGACAAGAGGATTCTGGAATGCCCCAGAACGATATATTGAAACCTATTGGTCGACTTTTCCAAGTGTCTGGTGGCATGGAGATCTTGCTCTAGTGGATGAAGATGGTTTCTGGTTTCTTTTAGGGCGGGCTGATGATGTCATAAAGGTATCAAGTCAACGAGTTGGCCCCTCAGAAATCGAAACCGCCCTTATAAGCCATAAAGCGGTCTCTGAAGTCGCGGCGATTGGAGTTCCTCATGAAATTAAGGGGACTGGAATCATTACATATGTTGTTCTCAAATCTGGGTTTGAAATCAGCGAGGATCTTCGTGAAGCATTGAGACAATATGTTGGTAAAACCATGGGCAAACCCTTCATCCCGGAAGAAGTCCGGTTTGTCTCCGCATTACCGAAAACCCGATCCGGTAAAATTGTCCGACGATTAATCAAACGAGTTTATCTTGGGCAAGCTGTTGATGATCTGTCTTCAGTGGAAAATCCTGAAGCCTTTGATTCAATTCGTGATTCAAAATAGATTTATTTTAAATCGCTTGTTGAATGCACTTAAAAGAGTGCACAGAGAAAAGATGGTGAGTTGCTCCCATCACTTTGAATGGTGAAGTAGAATGAGACCTGTAGCTATTGTTGGTGTCGGACTCACCCAATGGGGTAAGCGTAATGATGTGTCATTGGGTGAACTCATTGTTGAATCCGCAGAACATGCCTTCGAAGATACTAAGGGGCTAGCACCCAAGGATATTGAAGCGCTATATGTCGCAAATGCACAATCAGAACGATTTACTGAGCAAGCTCATCCTGCAAATCTTGCTGCTGAATTTCTTGGTATGTCCCCAAAGGTTACCTCTAGAGTTGAAATGGCCTGTGCAAGTGGAGGCTCCGCTTTTCGCAATGCCTTTTTCGCTATTGCATCAGGACAAGCAGACTCTGCACTTATTTCTGGCGTTGAAAAAATGTGTAATGTGCCTTCTTCTGAAGCCATGCGTAATCTTTGCCTTGTAGAAGACTTGACCTGGGAAAGTTTTCATGGTTTGATTCCTCCTGCAGGATTTGCCCTTATAGCCTCACGCTACATGCATGAGTATGGCGTTACCCAGGAGCAACTGGCAAAGATTGCCGTAAAGAATCATAAGAACGGCGCAAAAAACCCCATCGCGCAGTTTCGAAAGGAAATCACAATCGAAACCGTCCTTGAATCACCCATGATTGCATACCCGTTGAATCTTTATGACTGTAGTCCAATTTCAGATGGCTCTGCCGCAGCGATTCTTGTCCCTGCGAAAGAAGCCCGCAAGTACAATGATACTCCTGTTGATGTCATTGGTTCAGGACAATTCATGGAATCTTCCTTCACCTGCTCGAATATGCAGAGCATGACAACATGGCGAGCACTAGTAAATGCTGCAAATAACGCCTATTCTATGGCGAAACTCAAACCCGAAGATATGGATCTGGCAGAAACCCATGACTGCTTCACCATTGCAGAACTCATTGAATGCGAAGACCTCGGATTATGTAAGAAGGGAGAAGGACCTCAGCTGATTGATAGTGGTGATTCAGAAATTGGAGGACGCATCCCTGTCAATCCCTCTGGAGGTCTTAAATCGAAAGGGCATCCTGTGGGTGCGACGGGTGTTGCACAAATTGCTGAAGTAACAGAACAGTTACGCGGTGAATGTGGTCCACGGCAAGTCGATGGTGCAACCATAGGGATCACTCAAAACCTGAGTGGTTTCGCGACGCATCATGTTGTTCACATTCTAAGGAGGCAGAACTAAGTTGACCGACCAATCCATGACCCTCCCCTACTGTCTTGTCTATCCTGGAACTCAAATCAAACCGTTTTGGGATAATCTCGCGCAAAATAAATTCACTACAACAAAATGTCCTAAGTGTGGCGTTTTATGGCCCCCCAAAACTACTTGCCCCCAATGTGGAGGCAAGGCCATAGAATGGATTGAACTGAAAGGAACTGGCGAAATCTACGCAAAAACCTACGTTGGGGCATCCCCTCCTGCATTCAAGGAGATGTTACCGTACATCATTGCCATCGGGAAACTCGATGAAGGGATACGAGTCATGGCTCGGGTGGAAAATGCGAAATTTGAGGATCTCGAAATTGGGACACCAATACGAATTAAGATAAAGAAATCGTTTGGACTGGATTCCTACGTATTCGTTCCTGCTTAGTTTGGTCCTAAGTACATTTGAGATCGACTCTTCGAAATGATGTTCTAATTTAACTATGTTCGTAACAGAACATTCTACGCTCATCGAAATTTGTAGTATTAAGTGGAAACTTCAAATAAGAGAATCTGGTACTTACTCACCAACATTGGTGGTTAAGATGGCTAAACCCAAATACAAAGAAATTCTTTATGAGAAAAAAGACTGGGTCGCTACCATCACAATTAACCGAGAAGAAAAATACAATGCTTATACCCTTCTGACTCTCAACGAAATGTCTGATGCCCTTCATACAGCCTCTTGGGATGATGAAGTCGGAGTCATCGTTGTTACTGGTGCCGGCAAGAAAGCTTTCTGTACTGGAGGCGACGTTAAAGAATATGCGACCAAATACACCAAAAAACCCCGAGACTTTTGGAAATGGTGCGAAATTTTTGAACGTGCCCTACATCTGCTACGACATTGTGGAAAACCAGTGATAGCTCGATTAAACGGTATCGTTGCTGGTGGCGGAAATGAAGTCCAAATGGCATGCGACCTAGCAATCGCTGCAGACCACGTTGAAATTTTACAAGTAGGAACACGTGTTGGGAGTGTTGCCGCGGGAGGTGCTACCCAGTGGTTGCCAATCATCATTGGTGACCGGCGAGCCCGAGAAATGCTCTTCACATGCGATCGAATCAGTGCTGAAAAAGCCAAGGATTGGGGACTCGTTAACGAAGTTGTTCCCTATGATAAACTCGATGAAACAATTGCAGAATGGTCAAAGAAAATCCTAGAAAAATTCCCCGAATGTCTACGCTTTACTAAAGCCCAAGTGAACTTCTGGAAAGACCTTGTTTGGTCCTTAACTTGGCCAAGTGTACGAGATTGGCTTAGTGTCCACTTCAGTTCTCAAGAACCTCATGAAGGAATGTGGGCCTTCGTTGAAAAACGACCTCCAGCATATATGCGATTGCGACAAGAAGCCGCAGATGGTAAATCACCTGAATTCAAATGGGGGCCATGGGAAAAAACCTGCCCAAGCTGTGGCACAACCTACCTCCCCAGCGAGTTCACTCACTGCGGAAAATGTGGCGCAAAGTTAGACAAGTAAATCGGGATGTATTCTCACTTAGCTCGGAATTCCGCCTTAATGCGAGCTTTTGAGCCAGTGGCAGGTTCAAAATCGATTTGTGATTTACTTGTTCCAATCATAAAATCCTTGCTTTGTCTTTCTACCTAACTTGCCTTCTTTAACCATCTTTCCAAGTAGTGGAGCTGCAGCGTATTTGTGTTCATCCATCTCTTTTTGAAATACTTTAGTGATGGAAAGAGTAGTGTCTAATCCTACATAATCCAAGAGTGTGATTGGTCCCATTGGCCAGTTTAATCCCAATTTAATTGCCTTATCAATATCCTCAGGTTCCGCAACATCCTCTTGGAGTAACCAGATGGCTTCATTAAGCGCAGGAACTAGGATACGGTTGACAATGAAACCAGGTGAATCTTTCTTACAAAGCACGGTTTCCTTACCCATTTTCTGTGATACTTGCTCAACCACTGAAATGGTGTTATCTGACGTATTTTCTCCCCGGATAATTTCAACAAGCTTCATGATTTGCACAGGATTAAAGAAGTGCATACCCACTACCTTATCGGGACGTTTAGTGGCTGCGGCTATCTGGCTAATACTGATTGATGAAGTGTTCGATGCGAGTATTGCATGTGAAGGTGCTAGTTCATCCATTTCAGCAAAGATCTTCTTCTTAAGATCTAAATTTTCGGGCACTGCCTCAATGATGAAATCTGTGTCACTCATCGCTTCCTTCATTTCAAGGGTAGGGTGAATACGGTTAAGTGTTGCATCCGCATCAGCTTGAGCGAGTTTCTCTTTCTCAACAAGTTTGTCAAGACTCCATTTGATACGACCCATACCCGTGTCAATGAATTCTTGCTTGATGTCTTTCAGATATACCTCATAACCAGCAATCTGAGCCAGAACTTGTGTCACACCGTGACCCATGAGTCCAGCGCCAACGACTGCGACTTTTTTGATTTCCAAAAGCGTCACCTCGAAGAGGCTATGCAGGATGTTAATAAAAAACCTGTTATTCGCCAAAATTGTGTGCTGCTACCAAGCGTATTTTTAGGCGAAAGGGACTATTTTTGGGGTTGAGTGGATTCACATGCGCCTTGTGATAATCGGAAGCGGAGCAGCTGGGCTGAGTGCAGTACAAACACTAATTGAACATAAACATACCTTTGATGTCGTGTTAATCACAAAGGATACACGATTCTACGCGTTGTTCTCTCTTCCCTCTTTTGTTGCTGGAGAAATTGATGAACAATATCTCGATCGGTTTGATCCCCAGTATTTTGAAGACGAGGGAATTGAAATGAAACTAGCCACAACTGTCACAGCGGTAAATCCGCAGTCCAACTCCGTTTTCCTTGAAACGGGGGACGAACTCACCTATGATCAGCTTCTCATCGCCACTGGTGCATCTGCAATCAAACCTCGAATAGAAGGGCTTGATAAAGATGGTGTCGTCACTCTAATGAATTTGCGAGATAGCAAAAGCATCCTAGCAAGAGCGAAACAGAAGATAAAACATGTAGTTGTAATTGGTGGGGGATTTGTCGGCATCGAAAGTGCCACTGCTCTCCATCGCCTTGGTGCCCAAGTGACAATCATTGAAAGAGAAAATCATCTTCTACCTCGAATGTTAGATGAAGATACGGCCGAAATCGTGCGCCAGCTTTTACAAGAACAAGGCATAGAAGTTCATACTTCAACAAGTGTTAGCAAAGTTCTTGGTGAAAAAGCCGTCAAAGGGGTACAAATTGGTAAGAAACAACTACAATGTGACCTTGTCGTCGTAGCTGTGGGTGTTCGTCCAAATATTGACATTATCCAAGGAACCCGAATTAAAACAAATCAAGGAATTCTTGTAAACGAATATATGCAAACCAACGTTGCAAACGTATACGCGGCGGGCGATGTCGCAGAAGCCATAGAACGCGCTACGAATAAATTAAGGATTAATGCAATATGGCCAAATGCCATTTATCAAGGACGAACCGCAGCACAAAATATGCTTGGTCTAAAGGTTTCATATCAGGGATCTGATGCCATCAATTTGATTAACATCTTTGAGATACCAGTGCTTAGCATTGGCCAGCCTTCAACTGAAATAGGTAAATGTGACATTATCAGGATACACCGAAACAAAGCTTTCCGGAAACTCATAATTTGCGATGGCAAGGTTTTAGGTTACCAAGCAATTGGAGATCTTCGAAATTCAGGGTTTATCCTGCAAGCTCATCGAACTGGAGCCAACATTTCAGATGTCCTTGATTCTCTGAAAAAAGATACACTCATTGGTCAACGTTATTGGCAATCTCGAGAAAAACAAACTTAACTAAAACGACACTCAGAAATTATTTCTCCGGAATTAGAACCCG
This sequence comes from Promethearchaeota archaeon, assembly GCA_048938295.1. Taxonomy (GTDB): domain Archaea; phylum Asgardarchaeota; class Hermodarchaeia; order Hermodarchaeales; family Hermodarchaeaceae; genus Hermodarchaeum. Next base: position 119,528 of record JBHLMI010000002.1, on the reverse strand, counting down.
GGCTAATTGCACCTTTCGTCGTTGCATTGCTTCCTGTGTTTCTTCCTCATATACAATGGCCTTTGTGGAACAATATTTTACGCACTGTGGATCACCGCCACAAAGATCACAACGAATTAGGTCCTTACCGTGGGTTGTTATCGCAGAGAATGGGCACACAACTGCACACAGTCGACAACCAATGCAGCGGTTCTCGTCGCGTGATGTTATTCCTTCCACCTCTGTGATAGCGTTTTGTGGGCATGCGGCGATACAAGGCGCGTCCTGGCATTGAAAACATACCACTGGAAACTCAAACCGTTCAAACTCATCTCGAACAACACTAATTGCTGCCTTTCTTGGGTTGCATTCCCCAAATTTGGTTAATGAACAAGCAAGTGAACATAATCGGCAACCCGTGCACCGTTCAGGATAAACGAAAATGTATCTCATTCAATCGCCTCCAATTCATTAACACGTTCTTCAGGTACTGATCCCTCATCGTTCCATCCGCGAAGGGCATAATATCGATTCAACATGATTTGAAACTGCTTACGATCAACATGATGACCTTCTGCAGTCTTCAGGGGAGCGGGGTCATCAAAGTAACGTTTGGGTAATGAATCATCTGCCCGAGTGAGTCCAAATCGAAGATTGAGGATTCGTTCCGTGTCAATAATTCGTTTTCCAACCTCCTGCAATTCTTGTTCGTCGAATTTGAGGTCAACTGCAGCGTGTAGAAATTCCTTTACCTGTTCATATCCAATGAGATGCGGGCTGTTGAAACCATGGCAGATGAATTTGCAGATTCCTACCGCATCAATTACTGCGTACATGTTATCAGACCAAAAAACGGCTTTCTCCTTTCCCTCATATGACGTAGGGTCAGGTGAGATACCCGGGCCATAGATGCTTTCTTTTACTTCTTGCGGTAAGCGGAGAAAGATTTCAAGGGTAGGTCGACTCCGGAGGTGATCCGCTCCTCTCGAAGCGGTTGCTATACCTAGTGCGAACGCCTTGATGTATCGAACATCGTGGGGATCACTTTGCGGTAAATTCTTTACAGCAATAAGATAATCTGCTGATTTTGGTCCAAAATGGTGTACAGCTTGAGTGCTTTCCGCTAGAACATCTCCAAGCCCCTCACGTCGGGCAATTTTTTCTAATAGAGATTTAGCAAGTTCGAAATTCTCGAATTCAAGTTTCTCCCCGAGGAACTTTGATTTGTCAACAATTCCTTTTTCATAGAGTTCAAAGGTCCATGCAAGTATGGTCCCTGCAGATGCTGTATCTAACCCTAGGCGGTTACAGAGGTTATTCAACTCGATAACCTGTTTTGGATCAGTTAAGCCAATGTTTGCTCCCAGTAATCCAATCGTTGTATATTCAGGGCCTTCTCCATCCATGGTATTCCTGTGCCGGCAATGGACAATGCAAGAGGCGCAAGAAACCATTTTCTCAGCATACTCTTCGAAATATTCCGCGTTTAGTGAATCGGACCAGGCATTCAGCTGACTGTTCTTTGTGCGAATGGCCCCCAGCGCATTACTAACATCATACAGATATGGAGAACCTAGTTTACCCATGACTGAGATGACCTTAGAGTTTAGGACATAATCGTTGATACTTTTGGTGACCTCCAGAAGCTGTTCACGATGAGCAACATCAAGACCTTGAGTTCCATAGGCGACTAAGGCTTTCAAGTTCTTCGATCCCATTACCGCACCAAGACCACCCCGCCCTCCAGAGTTTTTCACACCGTTTCGAATGTTAGCAAACCGGACGAGTTTTTCACCAGCTTCTCCTGTGACAGCAGCCTGTACATCACCTAGATCTTTCCGTAACTCGGTTTGAACGTCATATGTATCAAGACCCCAATAATCCGAAGCGTCTCGAATTTCAACGGAACCATCTTGAAGGTAAATGTAACTTGGATTCTTCGCTTTGCCCAGTATGATAATCTGATTAAAACCAGCATAACGCATCTCAGGACCAAAATAACCTCCACAGTTAGTGTCACCTAAAAAGCCGGATTCGGGGGATTTCGCTGTCACATTGAATCGCGACGCATTTGGGATGAGGTACCCCGTAAGTAAACCAGCACCAAATATCAGCACGTTTTCTGGAGAAAGGGGATCTACATTCTTCCTGAGCAACTTGTTAAGATGATAGACGTTCGTTCCTCGACCGCCTAAATAGCTTCTTATGACATTTGCTGGTATTTCTGTGATTTTCACTGAATCTTTACTTAGATTGACAAGCGCATATTGGTTTGTTGTCATTTCAGATCATTCCAGAGGGTTTGTCATCCACCACCAACTGCCATAACCAGTGTTAATGTCGTTGGCTTCTGAATCGGGATATCATTAAGATTTTGCTGAAGAACAGGTTTGTTGTCAACAAAAATGTTGAGATACTTATGAATCTCACCAGTCTCAGTGTACAATTCTTGACGAAGAGCAGGGTACCTTTCTACTAGCCTATTGAGAATAGAATCAATTGTGTCATTATCCTCTAAATCCAGCTTTACATCTTCGATTCCTGTTGTAATCTTCAACACACCTATCAAACGGATTTTGACACCCAAATCTGCGCTTTCCATTGGTTCTCTCCCCAACCACCATAGCAACTACGACATACACTTTTAATTATCTTAACTTTGGATCCCAACCTTGGCACCCTCAGGTGTTTCAGTTCTTTGTCTGAACTTCGATGTTTTTTTTCATACTACACGTAATCAATCTATTAATTCTTTTGAGCTAAGAGAAAGCACTTTTTTATTGAATGTAATCTTGCTAAAGAATATAAGGTTCTAAGTCAGATACTTGCCCAGGTGTTCTCAGTGAAAGCTGCAGTATTCTATGGCGCCGGAAAACCGCTTCAAATCGAAGACATACCTACACCTGAACTCGGACCGGGTGATGTGTTGATTAAAGTGGCAGCCTGTGGAGTATGCAGAACTGACCTTCACTATTTGCATGGTACCCCCACTTTCAAAAAACCTCCCATGGTACTTGGCCATGAAGCATCAGGAACTATTGCCGAACTTGGATCTGCTGTGGATAATTGGGCTAAAGGAGATCGCGTATTAATTCCTGCCGTTCTTAGCTGTGGATTTTGTGATAATTGTCGATTAGGGCGTGGAAACGTCTGCCAACGCCAAGAAATGGTGGGAAACAACATTGATGGCGCATATGCTGAATACATTCGTGTCCCAGCGAAGGAGATCTTTCGAATTCCCGACTCATTACCTCTAGAAGAAACAAGTATCGTTGCTGATGCAATATCTACACCCTACCATGCTGTAAAGAATCGTGGCGAAGTTCGCCCAGGTGATTTGGTCGCTGTTTTTGGTTGTGGGGGGGTGGGTATCAATGTGGTGCAAATCGCTGCTGCCACAGGTGGCATTGTATATGCCGTCGATATTGATGACAAGAAGTTGAAACTCGCTGAAAAACTCGGAGCTACTGTGATGATAAACTCCAAGGATGAGAACCCCGTCAAACAGATTCGAGACTTAACCCAAAAGCGAGGTGTAGATATCTCCTTTGAGGCCATTGGCATTCCTGATGTCATGAGTCAAGCATTAGCCGTAGTAAAATGGGGCGGACGGATGGTTGTTGTAGGCTATGCCGAATCCGATTGGACTGTCTCAGCATCGCGAGTCATGTACCGAGAAATCGAAATACGGGGATCGCTGGGCTGTCGTGCAGTCGATTATCCTCCCCTCTTGAGGATGGTAGAACAAGGGGTCATTCAAATCAAACCGATAATCGATAGCAAACGTCCACTTGAAGAAATTAATGAAGCCTTCAAGCTCCTCGAAGAAGGCAAGGTTCTTGGTCGGAATATCGTTATTCCCTAATCTTCACTTGTACCTCTATTTCCCTTTCCATTCTGGTTTGCGCTTCTCTAAGAATGCCTTGAGTCCCTCAGACGCATCCTCGGTATTTTTCAACGAGTCGAGGTAAATTTCAGTCGATTTTTCTACAGCCTGCAAAAAGTCGAGATGCCTACTTTTGTACAGGGCTCGCCGAACATACCGAAGCATAATTGGACTATGCTCCTTAAGTTTAGTAATAAATTCATCGACTATCTTCTCCAACTGATCAGCTGGTACAGCATGGTTAATGAGTCCAATCTGTACAGCTTTTTCAGCAGAAATGCTATCTCCAGTATAAAGCAATTCGAAGGTTCGTTTTTGACCAATAAAATGATGCATGGCTGCGGCAGCAACCGTAGGCACAGCACCTACTTGAATTTCTGGCTGACCAAACTTAGCTGAATCCACGGCAATCACAATATCACAAGCAAAGGCCAGCTCACACCCGCCGCCTAAGGCTGACCCTTGAACAACAGCAATGACAGGTTTATCAACATCAATGAGGGCTTCAAAGACTTTATTGAATGCCTCTAAAGTTTTTGGGGCATGTTCAGGAAGATGCTGTTCGACATCCACCCCAACGGAAAAGAATCGCTCACCTGCCGTTCTAAGAAGAACGATATTCACTCCCGAATTTGTCTTCATATCCAATAATGCCATATAAAGTTCTGTCAGTGTTTGTTGATCAAGGATATTCAAGGGTGGGCGATTCACTAAAATCTGCCCTACACCATCTGAGACGTCAACTCTTACATTAGTATATCCAGAACCCATGGATTTTCTCCTGCCTGATGTGAGTTCAAATGTTTTTACATTATAGACAAGAAAGAAACTTAAGTCTATACTATCCATATTGATTGAACAGGATGGCAGAAGCAAATGTTGTTAGACGAATTAGAGGCAGATGGCTTAATCGTTAACTTTAACAAAGTTCCTGCAACAAAGCCAAAATATCTACCCAAAGAAGTTCTTATTTGGGATGAAACCCTTCGTGATGGTGAACAGACACCAGGCACTAGTCTTTTAATTGATGAAAAGATCGAAATAGCAAAACTCATGGATGAGATGGGATTTGCAATAATTAACGTGGGTTTTCCTGCTGTTTCTAAAGATGAAGAAGAGGTTGTTCGTCGAATAGCCGCCGAAGGTTTCAAACAAGCCAAATTATGTGCGCCAGCTCGTGCAATTAGATCTGACATTGATGTTGCCATCCAGGCAGGAGCCGAAGAAGTACCTATATTTATTGCATTCAGTAATCTTCACCTGAAATACAAGCTAAAGAAAACCCAGGAAGAAGCACTAAGCATTGTAACCGATTGCGTTGAATATGCAAAGAAATACGGAGTTATTGTTGATTTTGTTTCCGAAGATACTTCACGCACGAGCATTGATAACACGGTGAAGATCTTCAAAACTGCATTGGAAGCTGGTGCAGATCGGTGTGTAATCACCGATACTGTAGGTTTCTTAAGACCAGAATCGATGCGATATATGGTTTCTCACGTCCGTGACCGCCTTAACCAAGAAGTCAAAGGTAAAGTTCAGCTTTCCATTCATAACCATAATGACTTTGGTCTAGCCACTGCTAACACTTTGGCGGCAGTAGAGGAAGGCGTTACTGTTCCGCATGTATGTGTCGCTGGTTTTGGTGAACGTGCTGGGAACGCTCCATTCGAAGAAGTAGTCATGGCACTCGAATTCCTTTATGACGTTCGAACGGGCATCAAAACCGAAAGAATCCAAGAACTGGCTGATTTGGTGAGTGAAGCGTTTGCCATCCTCCTTCCGGTCCATAAAGCCATTACTGGTGAAAACGCCTTTTCACACGAAGCAGGTATCCACGTTCATGGCATCCTCTCTCACCAGCTAACCTATGAACCAATTCCCGCTGAAACGGTTGGACGGAAAACTGAATTCTACATGGGAAAACATACTGGGAGTCATATTGTAAAAACTAAGCTGGAGCAAGAAAACATCGAAGCCACTGATGAAGAAATTCAGCAAATTGTATCGCAGGTGAAAGAGACGCATAAACTCAGAGATAAGGTTGAAATGCTTCGCCAATTACATAAAGCCGCTGAGCTCCTCCGAGAAACCCGCCTTGGTTTGAAAGAAGAGGAGTTCTGGGCTATTGTAAAAGCCATTACTGGGAAAGCACCAAAGAACTGAACACGCACAAGACTATCGACCATTTAAAATAATCTTCAGAAGAGTGAATCAAATACCAACAAAAAGAGAGACGCTCACTAACGAGGCAGTTAAATCTGTAGCAAATCTAATGGCAGCAGCTGCAACCACTGCTCCCAAATCTAAAGGCTTCGATGATCTAACAATTGAAATCGTATCTGGACCCACAATTCACCAAACCGCCAAAGAAATCGAAAGGATGCGCCAAGAAGACCTCACTGGTCAAACCTTTTGGTTTTTAGAACCTGATGCTGAAGCTGTAAAAGAAAGTGCTGCCATTTTCCTTATAGGTATCCATGCCCAACGCCCGCCCCTTACCCTTGATTGTAAAGCCTGTGGATTCGAAACCTGTGCTGATTATGAAAAGGCGGTTGGCCAAAAGAAAACCACGGCTCTTTGTGCCTTTAAAATCCTGGATTTAGGGATTGCCCTCTCATCTGCAATAACTGTAGCCGCCCAACACTTCATCGATAACCGAATGATGTGGTCGGTGGGAATGGCAGCCCAACGATTAGGACTAATAAAAGGTGACATGATCCTCGGAATACCCCTCGCAGCAAAAGGTAGTAATCCTTTCTTCGATCGCTACCTTCGATTTTTCCTACAACGAGCCCGAGACCAAGGAAAGAACCTAACTCAAGTGCTCCGCGAACAAGGATTCAATCTCTAAAGGGACCGATCCCACGACTGCTCTAAGTCCGAATTTGATATCATTTGTCTTAGCAATCGAATCATTCTACGCCCCATCGCTGTAGCAATTATAACCCTAGCATCATCCACTGAATGCTTAACTAAACCAGATTTTTCAAGTAAAGCAACATGATGGGTAACAACTGCCGGTGAATCACCACCAGCCTTAGGTTGTAAAGTTTTGAGATGTTGTCTAAATGATTTATTCGTTCCAAAATCACGGTCAGACAAGAATTCCAGAATCGCCACGCGTGAGGGGTGAGTGATTGCAGAAAGCAAGTCTCGAGTCTTTTGAGTATACCAATTGGTCAAGTGATTAGCTCCTTGATGTTTTGTTCATCTTCATGCTAATTCTTTTTATTAATGTTGAATAATTAACAATCATTATAAAAAGTTTTTGCAAAAATTCTTAAGGAGTATCACACAGGTACGCCGTGAACAACACGTCCTTCTCCAAGTGTGTTTCAGGGTAGGAAGATCCCGATGTTTGAAAAATTCAAAGAATGGTACACTAACCGACACGACTACGCACAAGCTTGGAAAAAACGAACAGGTGGAAAAGTTCTCGGCTATTTCTGTACTTATGTCCCCGAAGAACTTCTTCTTGCTGCTGATATCCTTCCCGTTCGCATCTTGGGCAGTCACGAGGCACAGGATGTAACCGAACCTCATATCTTTGGGATGTTTTGTCCCTTTTGCCGTGACTGCTTGGCTCAAGGTTTGAAAGGTCGATTCGATTACGTCAATGGTATCATGATTGCTCAATCGTGTCTGCATATCCGCCAAGCGTTCAATAGCTGGGTCAAGCACATTCCCCTAGACTTCAGTTATTACATGTACATGCCCCATGGGGTCCAAACGCCACACGCTTACCCATATTTACGGGGAGAACTGGAGGTTTTCAAAAAAGCCTTGGAGAAATGGATTGGACGCTCGATCTCGGATAATGACATAGATCGAGGTATCGAGGTTTTGAACAAGAATCGCCAACTAATGAAACAAGTCTATGAGTTTCGGAAACAGGAAAATCCCCCTCTGACTGGGCTCGAAGCAATGTACATGGTTGTTTCTAGTCAAATGGTCGATAAGGAAGAACACAATCAAGCTTTGGAAGAAGTGCTAAAAGAATTACCGACTCGGAAACTTGACAGAAATACTGGAACTCGTCTTATGATTATCGGAAGTGAAGATGACGACACAGAATTTGTGGAAATGGTTGAGTCATTAGATTCTACACTCGTGGTTGATGAACATTGTACGGGCACTCGATATTTCTGGAACGCGGTTGAACCTCAAGAAGACCGGTTGGCTGCTATCTCTGCCAGGTACATTGATCGACCTCCTTGTCCTAGTAAAGACTGGCCTATTCGAAAACGATTCCCACACATTTTGCAACTGGCTAAAGACTACAACGTTGAAGGCGCCCTTGTTATTCAACAGAAGTTCTGTGATCCCCATGAATTAGATATGCCGGCTTTGCGTTCAATGCTCGAAGAGAATGGTATTCCAACTTATTTCTTAGAATTTGATGTAACGGTACCAATTGGACAGTTTAAGACTCGTGTTGAAGCGTTTCTGGAAACGTTCGCACTACCCGACCTGTTTTAGGTGAAGTAAATGACTGAGATGAAATACAAGACTAAACCTTTGGATATCTGGAATGAAGGGAAAGCGTTACGACAACAATACTATGATAATTATGCAAAAGCTCATGAGAAAGGTGGAATCCGATGGGCAGGTGGAGCCTGGGCTTATAGTGCGGTTCCTGCTGGTCTAGGTGACGATGTGTGGAGTCTCACTGGAGAACCATATGGGGCTTCAGTTGCATTCAACAAAGAATTTGCAGCACGATGCCATGAAGCTATTGAAGCAAAAGGATTTGCTCGAGATCTGTGTGCATATTTACGAAACTATCTTGGTTCAGTCGTGTTAGACGAATACGTATTTGGTGGCAAATTTCCCAAACCAGATTTCATGTGGACCACTCACATTTGCTGTAGTCACGCAAAATGGTATCAAATCGCTAGCGACCTAGAAGGCGGCGTGCCTTTCTTTTGTATTGATGTGAGCACAGGACTTACTGAGGATTTCAATGAGCGCCGTCGAGAATACGTTGTGAATCAATTGCTAGATGGCATAGATTGGCTCGAAAAAACCACTGGCCGGGATTATGATGATCAAAAACTAATCCAAGCGGTTTACAACGAATGTGAAGCCACTTCCCTGTGGGCAGAGATTTGTGCTCTGAATAAAACAATCCCGGCACCACTCGATGAAAAGACGATGTATTCACTCTATGTATTTGGAACTATCATGAAACATCGACCTGAGATTGTAGCCTTCTATCGAAAACTTCGGGACGAAGTCCAAGATCGCGTCAATAACAAAATCGCCGCAGTGGGTAATGAACAACGCCGGGTTATTACAGACACCCAACCTCCATGGGCTTTTCTTAAAATTTTCCGATATCTCGAATCATATGGTGTAGTGTCCGTTGGATCGCTTTACACTTTTAGTTTGATTGGAGCATGGGAAGTGAAAGAAGATGGCACTTGGGGTCCCAGAACGACACCACAAGAGCAAGGAATTGATATTACTACCCGAAAACAGGCACTCGAGATTTTAGCTGATTGGACCCATTCTCGACCTGAATGGCAGCACTTCTATTCCGCTCAAAAGAAAAGTGACATGATGCTCCGCATTGTTCGAGAATGGAACGTTGATGGCGTTATGTTGCATTATAATCGCGGATGTGAAGGTTTATCGTTGAACATCGCAGAGAACCGTCTCGCTTTCAAGGAAGCGGGCATCCCAGTACTTCCTTTTGAAGGAAATATGGGTGATGAAAGAGAATTCGATTTGGAACGCACGAAGAAAGCCGTGGATTCTTTCTTGGAATTATTAGGAGTCAAATAAGAGGAAGTCAAAAATGATTACTGCCGGAATTGACTTTGGGGCAAAGAACGTAAAAGTCGTCATCCTCGATGATGGAAAGATAGTTGGAAAGGGAAAAGCATCAACAGGCTTTGATCTCAATATTGCTGCTAAAGAAGCCTCAGAGATGGCTTTAAAGGCTGCAGGGTTGAAGCTCGAAGACATTGCCCACATCACAGAGACCGGAATTGGCCAAGGGTCAGTAGAATTTGCAGCAGATAGTATTAGCGAAGTCGGGGCAAATGCCAAAGCAGGGGTCAAGTTGTTATTGTCAGCTCGGACCATTATTGATGTCGGGGCTGAGGAAGCACGGGCTGTCAAATGTAATGAATCCGGGGGTATGGAAGACTTTGTGGTGAATGAAAGGTGTGCAGCGGGAGCAGGGGCATTTGTTGAAGCCATGTCCCGAGCACTGGAAGTTGAATTAAGTGAGATAGGTCAAATGTCATTGAAAGCCACAGAAGCCGTTCCGATGAATGCACAATGTACGGTCTTTGCGGAATCTGAAGTCGTCTCACTTATTCATAATCAGACCCCAAAAGCAAACATTGCTCGTGCGATACATGATGCGATTGCAGAACGAGTGATTTCAATGGTTCGAAGGTTGGGAATAACTGAGGACGTCCTTTTGGTTGGGGGACTCGCTTATGATGTGGGCTTTGTGGACTCAATGAAGCGGGGATTAGGAGTAGAAGTTCATGTGCCTGAGTTTCCTGAATACGTGAGTGCTTATGGGGCTGCTCTGGTAGCCCAGGAAAGAACAAAGGAGTGATGAAAATGACTAAAGAAGAATTCTGGAGATGGCCAGAATACCGACACACAGTCGAAGGCATTGATCCCAAGAATGGAAAAGTTATCAGTGCAGGGGTCGATATTGGTTCAGTCAGCTCAAAGACTGTAATCATGATTGACGGAGAAGTATTTGCACAGAGTGTCATGCGAACAGGCTCAAGCAGTCCGGATAGTGCTGAGCGGACAATGAACTGGGCTCTGGAGGACACAGGACTGACACTCAAAGATATGAATTATGTTGTAGGAACTGGGTATGGGCGAGTAAATATCCCCTTCGCACAAAAGGCAATTACTGAAATTGCCTGTCACGGTCGTGGGGCTAATTTTATGTGGGGGCCTTCTGTTCGAACGGTTCTTGATATGGGTGGTCAGGATTGCAAAGCCATTCGCGTTGATGAAAAAGGAAAGGTCCAGAATTTCCTAATGAATGATAAGTGTGCAGCGGGAACTGGTCGAGGCATGGAAGTGTTTGCCGATTTGCTTTCTGTTCCAATCCAAGAAGTCGGAGACCGATCCTTCGCAGTAAAAGAGGAACCCCAATCCGTGAGTAGTACCTGTGTAGTTTTTGCTAAGTCTGAAGCTGTGGGCCTTCTTCGCAGTGGTTGGTCAAAAGAAGAGGTTTTGGCCGCGTATTGCCAGGCTATGGCCCATCGTGTCGTTGACTTGTTAAATCGAGTGGGCGTCGAGAAAGAATTTGTTATCACAGGTGGGATTGCTAAAAACATTGGAATAGTCAAACGTGTTGAAAAGGAGTTGGGAATTCAAGCCCTCAAACCAGACCAATGGCGTGATGACCCACGATTTGATCCGATGCTGGCAGGGGCTGCAGGAGCCGCGCTGTTTGCTAAGGTGCTCTACGAACGCTCTCAAGGTTAATTTATCCAGGTGATAATGTTGATTGCAAATTACGGGTACAAGGATGGATCGGGGGAATATTTCATCACTTTGGATACAGACAAATGTGATGGGTGTGGAAAATGTGTTGAAGTCTGTCCTGCATCAGTGTTAGAAGTTGTTCCAAATGATTTCGATATTGATGATGGTGACATCTTGGGTGTCCGAGAGGAACATCGACACAAACTCAAGTACAGTTGTGCTCCATGTAAGACAACAAGTGGGGACGATGAGCCCCCTTGCGTATCAGTGTGCCCTACACATGCTATTACTCATTTCCTTAGTACTGCAAAAGGACAAATGCTCTAATCACAATACAATCGGCACCTATTCCAACTTTATGCTCTGAAGATCCTCTGAGAAGGTGGACGCCAATGGTAAAATTGACAATAAATGGTATAGAAGCTGAAGTAGATGCGGGCTCGAACTTACTAATTGCAGCTGAGTCTGTGGATGTGTACATTCCTCGCTTGTGTTACCATCCCGATTTGCCATCTGGAGTGGGAACCAAAACCACTGGTAATGTCTTTCGTGGGAGTCAAGAAATTAAAAACATTGGAGAGAATGTAGTGTATGAGGGCTGTGGTCTCTGTGCAATTGAAATCGAAGGACGGGATGGAATTCTTCAAGCTTGTGATACCCTTGTTGAGGAAGGAATGGTTGTGTTTACTGTCACGCCAGCAATTGTTGCACACCGTCAAGAAAAGTTAGTTTCAATATTATCTACTCACCCCCATGCATGTTTAACCTGTGCACAACGAGAAGGGTGTGCCCGTGAGCCTTGCCCACCCAATGTTCCCGTTGATGAAAGATGTTGCGAGAAATTTGGACGTTGTGAACTGCAGAAGGTCGCAGAATATGTGGGCATTCGGGAAGATACCCCCCGTTACGTTCCCCAAAAGCTTCCGAAAATTGAAGATGAACCATTAATCATCCGCAACTACAATCTATGCATTGGATGCACTCGTTGTATTAGAGCCTGCAGAGACCTTCGTGGCATTGATGCATTAGGGATGGCTTTTGACGGGAAGCAATTAATCGTTGGATCAAAAGCTCAAAGTCTGGGTGAATCTGGCTGTAAATTCTGTGGGGCTTGTGTAGAGGTTTGTCCCACTGGTGCACTATTAGATCAAAAAGTTATCTGGGCTGATCGAGAGGCTGTATTGCTTCCCTGTGTCAATAGCTGCCCCCTGCAAATTGATATTCCACGATACCTCCGTCTGGTAGCGGTAGGTGATTATACACAAGCTACAGCAGTTATTCGCGAAAAGGCTGCACTCCCATCCGTGTTAGGTCATGTATGCCATCATCCTTGTGAAGAGAAATGTCGGCGAACAGATCTCAATGGGGCTTTATGCATTTTGGGACTCAAACGAACTGCTATTGAGAATGATACTGGTCAATGGCAATCAGAGCTATCAATTTCCACGTCAACAGGAAAACGTGTAGGAATTGTCGGATCTGGGCCTTCTAGTCTAAGTGCTGCTTTCTACCTCGCGCGATTAGGCCATGATGTAACCATCTTTGAGGCGCAAAAGGAACCAGGAGGAATGCTTCGATCTGGGATTCCCACCTATCGGCTACCACGAACAGTGTTAGATGCTGATATTCAAGTTCTTACCAAAATGGGTGTAAAGATTAGAACAGAAACTCCCATTGGTGTTGAAATCTCTGTTCCTCAACTAAAAGACGACTTTGATGCTGTACTACTCGCCATCGGGACACAAGCGGGTAAAGATCTATTGATTGAGGGTCATGATCTCTCCGGTGTGTTTAATGGATTAGACTTCTTGAGAAAAGTGAATACAGGAGAGAAACCAGATCTTGGGAATGATGTCATTGTTGTTGGTGGCGGAAGTGTGGCAATTGATGTTGCGCGGACCTCTATCCGTTTAGGCGCTGAAAAAGTGATGCTTACCTGTTTAGAAACAGATGTAGAAATGCCAGCGCATGAATGGGAAGTTTCTGAAGCAGTGGATGAAGGTGTTGAGCTTCAAACGTCCTGGGGACCTCAACGGATTCTTGGAGAAGGTGGAAAGGTTGCGGGGATTGAATTAATAAGGTGTACCTGTGTTTTTGATGAGAAAGGTTGCTTCAATCCCAGCTTTGATGAAGAAACCACGCAAACCATCAACGCAGATACTGTTTTCTTTGCGGTGGGCCAATCCGTTGATCTATCCAAAATTAATAATGGAATAGAATTGAAAATTACAGAAAAGGGAACTCTAGCAACGAAAGAGAACTCTTGGGAAACCCAGGTTAGTGGGATCTTCGCGGCTGGCGATGTAGTAACAGGACCCACCTCTGTAGTGGAAGCAATGGCCAATGGCCGTCAAGCTGCTTCACAGATTGATACCTTTTTGGGTGGCACAGGCTCCCTCGTTGAGAGTCTTACGGGTGAACCAAAAATCACCCACCAATTGGGACGTGATGAGGGCTTCTTCAAATGGGAGCGTGCAGAATTGCCCTTGCTTCCTAAGCATGTCCGTGTTTCATCCTTTGAAGAGGTTGAGCTAGCCCTTCCATTTGAAGTGGCACAAAAGGAGGCTCAGCGCTGTCTACAGTGTGATCTTAGATTATTATTGACTCCGCCTACGATGCCTCCGGAAGCTTGGCTTATCTTTGAAGAAAAGCAAATTGATCAGATTCCATCAAGACCTGGTGTATTTATACTCGCAGATTTGAAAAAGACGGTTTTAATTATCAAGGGAACTGGTGATCTTCAAGCAGCGCTGAAAGAGAAGATGACCCAACAACCTAATGCCAAATTCTTCCAGTTTGAAGAAGATCCTATGTACACAAAACGGGAAACTGAACTCCTTCAACAGTATGTACAAGATCATGGGAAAATGCCAGGAGAAGATGAACTTGATGACCTGTTCTAAACGAAATGGTCTCTCAATTATTTCGGGTGTTTTCGATGGATAATCCGACAGAAAAAGAGTTAGAAAAACAGGGCTGGGAGAAACGATTCAGTGTCGAAAAACATCGTGCTGCTGAATACAAAGCCAATTATGAAGAATTAGGGTTTGAAGTGCTGATCTTACCAACAGCTGAAGTTGAGACTGATCGAACCTGTGATAAGTGTATCGAAGCTGATGACTGTACTCTTGTCACCATCTTTACAAGACCTAAATGAAGGGAGAATCCTGTGTTTAGGAGTTCAGTTTGAGTAATTTGATGGCGTTCTCACCAAGTATGTGTCTCTTTGCTTTTTCACTGATGTCAAGATTTCGAATTGCCTCGATGTTTTCAGCAATGCTAGGAACTCCTGGCCAATCACTGCCAAAAAGCACCTTATTAGCAATTACTTCAAGTTGCGGAAAATATCGGAGTAGATTCTTCGGAGGCAACCCAGAAACCTCAAGGTAGGTATTCGGATGAAGCCGTGTCACGTAAAAAGCCATTTCAAACCACGGACCTCTCCCGCCATGAACAATGATCACTGGCATTTTTGGAAAGTCGGTTGCGACATCATCTAAGAACATCGGGTTTCCATATTTTAACCGGGCATTGGGGAAAATACTGGTTCCCGTATGGAACATAACAGGAACATCAAGTGTCTCCGCAGCTTCGTATAGCTTCCTTAATTTTTCCCATTCGTTGGAGGTTGCATATGCATTCGGATAAAAGTGCTGATACGTTGGATAGAGCTTCATACCACGCATCCCAAGAGTTCCAATTGCATGTTCAAGAGTCTTAGCGGGATCGGAATCTTCAGTAGGGTCAACCGAACAGAATGGTATAAGGCGATCTAAGTGATTTTCACAAAACTCAGCAACGAATTCGTTGGTTACAACACCAGTTACTTCTGGCGAAATCTCCGCGAGAATAACTGCCCAATCTACCCCACAATCATCGAGCATACCAACAATATTCTCGGGTGTCATAACCTGATCTTGAATTTCATAAAGTCCAGGATTTAGTTGTTTGAAAAGTGCATGAATCGCTGGGTTCCAATGTTCCCGTTTTCCTACATGCAAATGAAAATCAACCACTTTAATTTTTTCCACATCCTTGGGGCTCATCTAAGATCATCCACGGTTAATCAGTTGTGTAATGATGGCGGTTTTGAATTTTTCTTAGGATGTTGGCCTTGTCTAAAAGGTTTTATTTTCACAGGTCTCTGACGTAGTTACTCCATTATACTTAAGCCCATTCGGCGGATGTAGAAAGCAATGAGTAATTCCCCAATGACCGGAAAAGCTGGTACCACGGTTATCGGCTTAGGCAATGATGCCATTGCCCGTGGAGCCCTCGAGGCAGGAGTCCATTTTGCAGCGGCATATCCTGGTACACCATCCTCAGAGATTTTAGGAAATTTAGCCACAATTTCTAAAGATGCTGGAATCTATGTTGAATGGAGTGTCAATGAAAAAGTCGCGTTTGAAGCGGCAACCGCAGCGGCTTGGACTGGTCTACGGGCCTTGGCATCCATGAAACTCAATGGACTTTTTGTTATCCTCGATTCGCTCATTAATATTGCCTATACTGGTCATGGACCTGGCGGATTGGTCCTGATCGTCGCTGATGATCCGTTTGCCCACAGCTCCACCACTGAGGGCGATGCACGCCCTCTTGGATTTTATTCCGATATTGTTGTGCTCGAGCCCTCTACCCATCAAGAAGCGAAGGAGATCATTCCTTATGCCTTTGATTTATCTGAAAAGTATGGCGTCATCGTCATGGTGAGAGAAACAACTCGATTAGCTCACAGTCGTGCTCCTTTCAAACTTGGTACAGTGTCTCGCACTCAGAGAACTGCTACGTTCGATTATAAGCTTCCCTTACATAATCTTCCTCGTCCTCATTTGCGGCATGGTGATTTGCATACTCGGTTAGACAAAGTTCGGGTCGAGGAATTTGAAAAGTCTGCATTGAATCTGTATGATGGACCCGCTAACCCCTCCTTATTAATTATCACATCTGGTATCGCTTGGAAATACGTTCGAGAAGCTGTTGATATTCTCCAATTGAAAGATGTTGGCATTCTTCGGATTGGTACCATTTCACCGTTACCCAAGGCAATGATTCTTGATCGGTTGAAGAAAACCTCTGAAGTGCTCTTCTTTGAAGAAGTCGATCCCTATCTAGAAACACAAATCCGGAGCCTTGCAGTGGAACTGCCATCCGCTTATACTCATCAATTCTTTGGAAAATTAACCGGACACGTTCCAAACTATGGAGAAGTTGATATCAACCAAGCAATCAAGTCGATTGCAGCTATCAAAAAACTCAACTACTCTTCCGCTCAGGAAGAGTATCTCAATATGGCGAAGGATGCTGCAAATATTGTTCCACGGCGCCTTCTCACTTTCTGCTCAGGATGTCCTCATCGATCTGCTTATTATAGCATTTACCGAGCTATCAAACGAAATAAAGGTAAAGGGATTGTCACGGGAGATATTGGATGCTACTCGCTAGGTGTATTCTATCATGGTGTGATGCGGAACCAACATTCAATGGGTGCTGGAGTTGGGATTGCTAGTGGGCTAGGCAAGCTAGAGCAATTTGGGCTCAAGGACCCAGTAATTGCAGTAGTTGGTGATTCGACATTCTACCATGCTTGCCTTCCTGCCTTAGTGAACATTGTTTACAATCAATCAAAGGCTATTGTCTGTGTGTTGGATAACAACGCAACCGCAATGACAGGATTTCAACCACATCCTGGAACAGGATTTAGTGCCACAGGGGATGTAGCTTCTACTGTTCCCATAGAACGAGTCCTTCAGGGTATTGGCTTTCACTCGGTGATGGTGGTTGATCCCTTTAATCTCAAGGAATCAATCGATACCGTCTATAAGGCCTTGAACTCCGAGGAAAGCCAAGCTATCGTCTTTCGACGAGAATGTGCATTAATATCCAATCGCCAAAGGAGACAACGACAAGAACCCACCCCTAGGTTTATGGTTGAGAAAGACAAATGCTTTGGAGAAAAATGTAAGATTTGCTCTGTTGAATTCAACTGTCCAGCGTGTGTCTGGGATAACGAATCTGATAAAGCTCGAATCGAGACCACTTTGTGTAATGGTTGTGGTGTATGTGTGGATGTATGTCCCCATCAAGCAATCCATATTATTGAGGAATGAGAAGCATGAAATACGACGATCCTTTCAACATCGTGATTGCTGGTGTAGGTGGTCAGGGAAACGTTCTATCATCGCGGTTAATCGCTAATGCAGCAATCGCTAAGGGCTACTTTGTCGCAATCGGAGAAACCTACGGAGCTGCTCAACGCGGCGGGTCAGTCATGTCACATATTCGCATTAGCAAGCACGATGTGGGGCCTCTTATTCCACAACGTTCAGCCCATTTGCTTCTTGGTTTTGAACCCATTGAAGCACTCCGTGTAGGAGCCCAATTCCTAAAGCCTTCAAGTAATGCAATTGTGAACATGCACCCCGTATATCCAATTGAAGTGCTCACAGGTCAGCTTGAATATCCGCTAATCAGTGAAGTTGAAAACCGACTTCGAACGTTGTGCTCTCAATTGTACACTCTTGATGCGGTGGATCTTGCTCAACAAGCTGGAGATCCTCTGGCGATGAATACGGTTATGGTCGGGGCACTAGCAGGAGCTAACCTTGCTCCTGTAGAAGTCGATGTACTTGAACAAGAAATCACGAAAATGCGACGACTTAAGAGTGTCAATCTCACTGCATTTAATCTGGGTGTCGATGCAATCAAGAAGAATCTATAACTTCAATCCTCTTAGTTTGCTAGTTATTATTTACTTTTTAAAAGATGTTTGTCGATTCCAGATTTTGCCAAGAATATCTCAAACTCTCCTTCATTAACATTTGATACTGGCGTTCGACCAATTATCAGTTTTCCATCAAAGAGAGCAACATTCCGAATTGGAGGGCCGCCCTGTTCTAAGTAAAGATTGAAGAAAAAGGGAAGAAATGCTAAATCGCTATATTCCTCAAGCAATTGCGCAATGGACGCGTTTTTAAATTGAAGAAAACTAGTAATAATCGCCCGGACTGGGACAGGACCTTTCTCACTTTCAAAACGATAAGGGATCTTTCCCAGCTCAATAAATTCCTGAGCTTGAATACCGCTGGGGGAATGAAGGATAACTCGTCCATCCTCCAATGTCAAGAAAGAAGGTCGCACTGTTGTTTCTTCAGTTTCTTTCTGACCTTTTACTTGGATTGTAGGACCAGGTTTACTTCTAAATAGCGTTTCCCTAATCGCAAGTCTGAGTTCGAGCGGAATTTTGGTCTCTGCAAAAAGCTCATTGACAGTAAGAATTTGTTTTCCCTTTACCGTTTGACGATGTAAGACCATTGGCTTGTCTTGAGTGGAAATGTGGATCACAATCGTACCGAATCGTCGGCGAATGATTTCGTCCACGGCTTTAACATATGGAGTCACCGCCTTTATAAAGGGTCCAATGTTTTCTTTCGGTTCTTGCTTTTCAGGTAGGTTAAGTTGATCTTGGGTGAGAACCAAAAAACTATCAAGGATTTTCAGTTCTTTCACATAGTATAAGCGTTTTCGGTATGCAAATGCTCCTTCTCGATTCAGTAATTTTGGATGCACTTTAACTGGTTCGGTGAAATTTACTTGTGCACCTGACTTTGTAACAATTGTCAAAGCACATTCTCGATGTTTAACGGCATATTCAAAGGTCTTGGAAAAAACGTAGTTTACAGGGAAGGTCGTCCGTGAGAGAACTTCAAGTCTATCAGATATCACCTGATCAATTTTCTCGGTCATTTCTGTTCCCCTGCTTAAACGAAATCGAAACTGTGTAATATTAGACTAATGGCTTCATGCCTCAATAATTAAATTTCATTTGGTTAGCTACTTTTTTTTCTTTTTGTTGATGATTTCGATACTCGTCGTTTTTGAGGTTTCTTAGAGACTGAACGAGGTTTCACAATCTTCCAGGCCTTTGCACCCACCTTCAGTGATTCTGGCAGTGTATTCGAAGATATGACATAATTCGTCTCAGTAATTTCAGTTGGAACCGGAAAATCCAACTGCTCATAGATTAGTGTACGGGTACTCACAAGACAATCGCGGGGATGACACAAAGCTAGTCTGAGCCCTAAGTTGTCTTCTACATAATTTGGAACCCATGAACGCCCTGCACGAGGTAGATCATAGAACGGATAAACAAACAGGATGGCTGGAAACTCTGCACGCTGAGCCTTCACCGCGTTATACAAGACCCGAGCAAACAGCCATTTACGAGACTGCTCAAATTCCACGGCAAGCAACCGCTGAGAACCTTTGGTAATGGCATAATCAATGCGGGTTTGATCAGGTGTCCGAAACTCCTGCCATCCATCGACACCAAGTTCTGCGACCAATTCCGTGAGCCCTGCAATGAGCGCCTTTATTTGCATCGAAAAACACCTAAACTACTTCTTTTTCTTAGCCCGAATCCATTAATGGTTTACTACGACTAGAGAAACCGTCATAAAGGAACAGCTAATGCTTATTTCTTGCCTCCTTTGAGAGCCGACAAGTTCAAAAATGCAAGTCGGTATTGTCATCAATACACCAGCGAATCCTGGAGGCACCCTTATGCCCGAATCGAAGGACAAATGGACTGCTATCGGAATGACCATCGACACCAAGGACAAGTTTGTAGCCATGAAAATCGCCTATGAGAAGAGCCTTGGGATGGGCCAACAAACCTGGGACACTTTTTTTAACGCTCTTCTTGATCTTGGACCCTTAACATGGAATTTTCTAATTAAAGAAGCCGTCAAGGGTGTCCAGGCGTCGATGCAGCCCTGTCCTTTTCCACGTTCAAAAGTTCATCAATCAAAAGGCAGTCCTTCTCACTAGCCCTGAGGAACATGTGGTTAGAAACTATACATCCTCTCTTATTAGAACCCTCAAGTATCACCATGAGAATAGATAAAAATCAACTGAACCCCTTGGTAACCCAGAAGGGACTGGCTCTAAAGGACTATTTTGCCCAGCATAGTCCTGTCTCTTCAACGTTGAAAGCAACAATTGTACTGATTTAGGACAATGTTTCTTTTCACAGCTTAGGAATATAAGGACAAACGTGCATACTGAATTTGTTTCGCGTAACAATATAGTCCACATTTAGATCGAATAGCGGCTCACTTGCATGCGTAAAAAATACAATTCCCGAACTAGGTGCTATGTAAACCGCTCCTCGCCTTCTGGTTCCTAAAACATGGATAATCGGTAATTCGTTTTCCATAGCAACCTGGATGAAATCAGCATTTGTAAGCTCCATCCGTAAACACCCCCGCAATCCTACAGCAATTACATCGATCGGTCTCTTTTTCACACTATTCAACTCCAAAGGCCTCTCAGGCCTCCATCACCTCCTTCTAGGTTTCTGGTAAAGAACTTTTACATTCAAGAATGCTTAGCTAATCGGTGTGCCGTTCTTGGGATCTTTCCGACGCTTCTGATACTCAGCGATTAATCGCTCTGTGATAGGGGCAGGTGTCTTAGAGCCGATTTCTTGATTGTTGATGCTGCGTATTGGTGTTATCTCACCCATGGTTCCACAGAGAAACACCTCTTCGGCCATCAACAACTGGAATGGCGTCATATCTCTTTCATGAACTGGATAACCGAGTTCTTCCGCCATTTTCAGGACAAAGCGTCGGGTAATGCTATCCAAGATGCTGGCTGTCAGCGGAGGTGCATGCAACGCACCATCCCAGATCGCCACGAGCGTGGTACCTGTCGCTTCTGCAACGAACCCTCGTTGGTCCAAAATGATTGCATCATCCGCCCCCTGTCGATTCGCCTCAATCGTAGCCAAGACACTATTCAGATAATTAAGGGATTTGATTTCGTGGCTCGTTGAATCCGGGGCCTGTCGCCGAATGCTTGAAATGATTGTGGTTATCCCGTTGGCTTTGCCATGTCCGTGCATGGGTTCTACCTGGATGTTGATAATCACCACTGACGCCTTCGAACATTTCTTCGGATTCACACCCAAATCGCCCTTCCCCCGGGTCACTAGTAATCGGATATACGAGTCCTGATACCCGTTACGTCGCAGTGTCTCCAGAACTGCTGCCTTCATTTCTGATTTTTCCAGGGGAATCGTCAACCACATCGCCCTAGCACTTCGATACAACCGATCCAAGTGAGCATCTAACTTGAAGACCACACCCGAATAGACGCGGATACCTTCAAAAATCCCATCACCGTATAGGAGGCCATGGTCAAACACCGAAATCTTCGCTTCTTGACTCAGCACAAATTCACCATCAATGTAGACAACTGGATCCTCTGCCATTGAAATCCACCAATATAATATAAGAGAACCTGAGAATCCGCCAGGAAATTAGACTAAGAATGTATGAACCACCAATACCTTTTAAGGAGCTGACTGAAACAGGCTAGAAATGGCTCATAAACCCTTGGTTTTCGAGCTCGCTCAAGTCCTCCTTAAAATGTTGCGGATGTGACAAATTGACTCAATCTATTCTTAATGAAACCGACCGGCGGATCCTTCGACACCTTGTGCGCGATGCCCGACAACCTGTTGCTGGATTAGCCCGCACCCTTGGGCTGAATGAATCCGCAGTGCGTCGCCGTATCGATCGACTTACCAAAACTGGCGTCATCAAACGCTTCACTGTCGATATTGATTATGAGAAAGCTGACAATCCCATCACGGTCCTCATGGGAGTCAACGCCGGCCGAATGCCCGGACCCAAGGTAGCCAAAGCCCTTCAAGGCATCGACAACATCGTTGAAATCTACACAGTGACCGGCGAGTTTGATCTCATCATCAAAATCGTCTGCCGAGACATTCCTTGCTTTGAGGAAATCATCGAAAAAATCCGCAATCAAGACTTCATCGAAAAAACCCGATCCTTCGTGGTCCTCAACAAGATCCGCGACGGACACTATGATGATATCATTAAGGTGTCACATTAAAAGCTCCAATTCGTCGGGAAGTTCAAACTCGAGTTCAATGAGCAGTTTGGCACTCAAATCTGTTCGATGACTTTAATTTCATCATCACTTGTAGCTCCGAACCCGATTTCCTTGGCTCGGGTAATTTGGTTTAGCTCCCAAACGGGTACGTCGAGTTTATTTTGGGCGTTATAACTTTGAAGCAGCCGAACACCCACGACATCGATAGCCACCATATCGTGGCTTGCCAAAATGAGGTTGGGCGTTTCAATGTGTCCGGAAGCAGGACCTTTTGTCACGAAGACTTTCCGAGCATCCATTACTACCAGTGTTGGGTGGAAGTAGGAGGCAAGGTCTGCGATTTTGTATTCGAGGTTTCGGAGGTGCATTTTTAGGCGGTCTTGGCGTTTTAGCAACCCCATCAACACCTTCATACTCGCTGTGAATTTTGCTATGAAGTGGGTTTTCAAACATGGGGCAATGACCAATTTGCCAAGATTCAGGGCAGGCTCGCCAATGTGCCCGCTTTTTAGGTACTTTCCTTTGGGGAATGACTGTTTGATCCAGGAGTGCTCATCAAGGGATATGAAATCAGCATCCAAATCCAATGCCACGTCGCAAATACCAATGGCTTCGCCCACATCTCGGGTACAGACGCGCTGGGTGGATGCATCCATAATCTGGAGCTTCCCCGCTCCTGCAGCTAACAAGGCTTCACCTAGTGCTTGAATGAAATTCGCATCACTTGAGGCTGGATAAGGGTCAGCGGTATTCAAGTTTGGCTTAATGGTCACCAAATCATCAGATTGGATTAAAGAATCAAATCCGCCAATGAGTCCGACTGCTTTTTCGATATCCACTCGAAGATTCTCTGAGGCGCGAACTTTACTCACAAGAAACTTGTTAGGTTTTGGATCCGTTGAAGCTTCGGTTTGGGTTGCCATATTATTCACTAATGCATTCTGAGATGGCGTTGCCTAATTAAATTCGCTGGCTTTACAAACAATTACGATTAAACAATAACAGTGTAGTTACGGAAGCAAATCGATGGAATTGATTTCCATCTTTGCCCAGTCTACATCACGTTCGAGGCTTTTTTGGATGATATCTAAGGCTTTCAAGCGATCATTAGGATCGATTGCAATAAGTCCGAACGCCTTTCTTCCCAATAATCGTTGTACAATCGATGGTTGAAGGGCTCCAGGCAAATCCTGCTTGTTAGCGATTATTACCACATCATTCAGCGAATCCTGTTCTTTCAAAAATTCCAAAATATCTTTACTCTGCAAAACATTCTCCAGAGTGGAATCGGTGACTAAGAATACGATTCGACAGCGGGAGAACAACGTCTTCCACAACTTCCTGAATCTTTCCTGCCCAGCAAAATCCCATAACAGAAGTTCATAGGTGCCAATTCGAGTTCCCTCAACTTTTTGGATATCAACCCCAATAGTCGGAATATAGGTTTGGGGTATCTTACCGCCATTAAGGAGATGGAGTATTGTGGTCTTGCCGACGCCACCATAACCGAGTAAGCTGATTTTCAGTTTGGTCGTAACATAGGTGTCGAGTTTTCGCATGAATGTATCGAATTCCTCTTCGTAGCTGATAACTCGACGAAACTCGAAGGTAACTTTTTCGATTTTTTCCATCAGTGTTGTATCTTCGTCGATGAACTCAGCGCATAGAATGACAACACCTCGTCCGAGTGGTTGGCCAATGCATTTTATTGACCCGATTTCTTCGATCAATAGCATCTGATTCGTTTTTACCCGAAAGGCAAATCGTCGGATTTCTTCTTTGTCGACTTCGATGATCCAGAATTTCTTCTGCACGACCACAGTGTCTCGTGCATCAATTATGAAGACGTGATGGATCATCCTTTATCGCTACCCCTTCCAGGGACTGGTATCGCTCCTCAGGTAGCTTATTGAAAAATGCCTTTAAGAAAGCTTTAGTTGGTCTCTTGAAGCTAGATTTTTGATGCGTTTTTCGAAGAATTGATTATTTTCACTCGATTTTCCGATCCTACTCTTCTACTATTGGTGAATCTAGTTGCGGGTTGGTGTCATTTCTTCCCTTCTAGCCGAAGATCTTCTTGTATTTGGCTGTTAAATAATAGATGAATGGTTTTGCGTTAAGTCCTTCGCCAGTAATCTGTTTCAAGAGATCTTCGGGGTCATAGAGGTTTCCTTTCCGGTGGACCTTGGTCACCATCCATTCCTTGATGGGTCCAAAGTCTCCTGAAGCAACGAGGTCGAGCCAATTTGGTAGTGTCTTTTCCATCGCGGTGAGTAGCTGGCCACCGTAGACGTTACCGAGAGCATAGCTGGGGAAGTATCCGTGGTATCCAGATGCCCAGTGTGTGTCTTGTAAGACCCCTTCAGTGTCAGTTTTAATAGTTACACCAAGATATTTTTCGTATTTTTCGTTCCAAACATTTGGTAAATCTGCGACATCGACTTTGTCCGCAAAGAGATCGCGTTCTATTTCAAACCGAATAATGATGTGAAGTGAGTAGGTTACCTCATCCGCTTCGATACGAATCTTTGAGCGTTCAACCTTATTGACTGCTTGAGTCAATTGATCTGAGCTGATGTCCTTGAAGGTATTATGCGTTAGTTTGTTGAGTGTTGGATAGAAGTATGAGATGAACTCCTTTGATCGCCCCAGAACGTTTTCGACGAACCTTGATTGAGATTCATGGAACCCATAACTGACTGAATCGCCCCAAGGTTGGAATTTCCCTTCAGGTGGCATGTTCTGGTCGTATAACGCGTGTCCGCCTTCGTGTAACACGGAATAGAACGCGGATATGAAGTTATTCTCATGGTAGTGGGTGGTTATTCGGACATCATCATAGTAACCACTGGTGAATGGGTGTTCGGTTTCATCGATTCGCCCGCCTGCCTGGTCCGAGGTAGTATCATATTTGATATACTCGCAGAGTGCTGTTGCGATTTTGCGTTGTTGTTCAACGGGTACTTTGCGCTTCAGGAAAGAAAAGTCCTTATCTTTCACTAAAGTACTGTATTTGTCGACCAGCGGAATTAGGTCGTCTCGAACCTCAGTGAATACTTTGGATATTTTTTCTTGCGTCATCTTTGGTTCAAAGGTATCTATGAGTGCATCGTAGAGTGTGGGCGTATTTCGGACCTCCATCAGGATTTCTCCCCGTTTTCGGAGCAATGTGATTAGCTCTGCTAGTTCAGGTTTAAAGAGCTTCCAATCATTCTTCGACTTTGCTTGTTTCCAAATGCCGACCGCTTTTGTTGCCTGTTTAGAAATTGCTCCAGTGAGTTCTTCCGGAATCTTTACCATGATGTCATATTGGCGTCGTAACAAGTAGAGATTCCTTCTTTGGACTGTATCAAGTTTGGCGTATTCAGATTCGGATTCCGCCTTGTCGAGTAGTTGACCAATTTCAGGGCTTGAGAGCATCCGTTGGCGCATTTGATATAGTAATCCCATTTGTTCGCCTCTCAACGGGTATCCTTTGGGGGGCAAATACACCTCCTGATCCCACTGCATGGTGGAAATCACAGATTCAGCCAAGGCCACCTCACGGTACTTTACCATAATATCATCATAGACCGCCATGCTCAAGACTGTGTTAGCCCCGTTTAAAAGCGAGCCGGATAGCGGAAAAAATCTGTACTCAACCGATGGAATCAGATTTCGGTACAACCATCGGCTTTAAGATATCCCCCAACTGAAAGAGCTCACCACCATTATCGGTCAAGGGTGAGAATACACGATGGGTGACATTTCACATCTGCTAAAACCTCACATTCAGAAAGGCGTCGCATACAGCCCCACAGCCGTCCTCAGGAAATTGTACGAGCTTCGCGATGATTATGTCCGGCTTATGGGCAATGAGCTTCCCTTCGGGATCTCACCTCAGGCCCGGCAAGCGGCCATCAAAGCCTTGGATAACGCCCACCTGTACCCCGACTCCTCCTATTATGAACTCAAACAGGCTCTTTCCATCTACACGGGGTTTCCCACCACTCATATTGTTGTTGGAAATGGATCGACTCAATTCATCGATGCCTTCTATCACGGCTTCCTTAATCCCAGAGAAGCCGTGCTTTTCATTCCTCCCGATTACGGGCCCTACCAACTACGTCTCGCTATCTTCGGTGGAACTGCTCAACTCGCCCCACGTCTCCCTCCCGATTACACCTGGAACCTTGATCATGTCTTCGATGCGATTACACCCGCCACCAAAGAAATCATTTTAGTGAGTCCGAATAATCCTGTAGGCAACTGTATTCCCGAAAGTGAGTTCAAACGTTTACTTGACCTGGATTTGCTTATTGTTGTTGATGAAGCGTATTTCGACTTCGCTGACACCAGCCTCGCACACTTCATTCACAAACACTCAAATCTCATCGTAACCCGGACCATGGCTAAGGCATTCGGGTTTGCAGGATTACGCCTCGGTTATGCCCTCACCAACCCCGATTTAGCAGATTATTTCGCAAAGGTCATACACCACTTTCCCGTTAATCGCATCACCGCCGCTGCTGCTGTTGCAGCGCTAGCTGATACTCAATATCTGAGTTATGTGAAAAAAGAAATCAAGGCTGGTCGTGAATTCTTGGAAAAGTCACTCAACGAACTACCCAATGTCAGAGTCTTTCCCTCAAGAACCAACTTTGTACTAACGCAATTTACTGCATCAGATGCTGATTCGAACAAAATTTCCCAGAAACTCTTACAAGATGGTATCCTCGTCCGAGACTATACTGGAAAAACTGGATTAGTAGGGCAATTCATTCGCATCACTGTTGGCACACAAGAACAAAATGAAGCCTGTGTGAACTCTCTAAAAAACGCGATTAGGCAGTAAGCGCTCAGCGAGAATAAGCCTTTAACCAAGTGTCTCCCCCTAATACCTGGGAGGCCTTGATATGTCTGCCAACTATATTCTTGCCTGTGATTTAGGCACCAGTGCTACTAAATCCAGTATCATTGATATGCAAGGCTGTGTTCAGGGCACTGCAACGCAAGCCTATCAGGTTGAGTACCCCAAGGAGCGATGGGCGGAACAAGATCCACAGGTCTATTGGGATGCAATCACCACTACATCACGGGAGATCATTAACCAAACCGGTATCAATCCCCGTTCAATTACCGCGTTCACAGTTGACGCCATGATGGCCTCGGTGATTCCGGTGGATAAGGAGGGGCGTCCACTTCGAAAGACGATCTTGTGGCTTGATGTACGATCTGTTGACTATGTAACTCCTTTGATGAACCAGTTTACTATTCCAGATATGCTGGCAAAGAATATCATCCCGGTCGCCTCCGCAAAAGATCCCCTACCTAAGATTCTATGGGTAAAGCATGAAGAACCACACATTTTCAAAAAAGCCGCTAAGTTCGTAGATGTCAAAGACTGGATCCTCTTCAAGGCCGGCGTAGGTGACTTCTATACCGATTGGAGTCATGCATGTTTGTGGAATTATTTTCGGATTGATCATCATGAACCCCAACCTGAAATCATCGAAGAGGGGCTAGGGCTTTCCATGGACCAGTTGGCAACGATCAAAAAGACTACTGATATTTTAGGCACCCTTTCACCTGAAGCGGCTAAACAGATGGGACTGACAGCTGAAACCCAGATTGTGTGCGGCTGTGGTGATATGGTGGCCGTTCCGATTGGGTCTGGTGCGTTGAAGCCTAAGGAACCTCACCTATATGTCGGTTCATCAGGTTGGATTGCCCAACACCAAGATGAGCCACAATTTGACCTAGCCGGAGCAGGAACTGTAGAGAGTGCCATTCCCGGTCGACTACTATTGACTGGACATATGGAGAGTGCCGGGGCATGCTTAGCATGGCTAGTAGACAATGTGTGCACTGCTGAGAAGGAGGAAGCCTCCACTGCCAACGTTGATGTCTATGATCTCATTACCGAGAATGCAAAACAAGTTCCTCCTGGGAGTCGAAATCTCATATACTTACCTTGGCCCATTGGCGAGCGCTGTCCTTTCATCAACCCTTTCATCCGCAGTGCTTTCTTGAATCTGAGTTTTGACCATCGACGAGCCCATATGGTCCGAGCGGTACTGGAAGGCGTAGCTTATAACACACGGTGGGTCAAAGAAATACTAGAGGGTATGGGTCACTCCTTCACTAGCTTAAACATCTGTGGGGGTGGAGCTAAAAGTGATCTGTGGATGCAGATATTCGCCGATGTACTCAATGTATCCTTGAAGCGCGTGACTACTCTTCAAGATGCTGGGACCGTGGGGGTGGCGTTAATGGCTGCAGTAGCCTTAGGCGAGTTCAAATCCTTTGATGACCTCCAACGTCTCTTCACCTATGATCGAGAGGTTAAGCCTGACCCAGAGCAGGTGGCCACTTACAATAAACTCTACAAAGCATTCCGTTCTATCTTCGACCAGTTCAGTGGGGTCTGCTATCAACTTAATACCTAACAGGAATTGAAACCAGCTTCTCCACAGCCCATTTAGTCAAAGCTTATTCATCCACGTAACTTTTAACCAGAAACCTCACTGCATGATGGGGCGAACTATTATGACAATTAAAGGAGAGTCGTGGGACTTAGGCCCAATGGTATCTTCGACGAAACTCGACAGTTTGAAAAGGCAAATGGAAAAAGCAGTCCAAGATGCAGAAATATTAGCATCCAAGTATAAAGGAAAAATCGGGAAGCTGAACCCAAAGGAATTACTGGAGTTCTTGGAAAAAACCCAGGACCAGTATTTGAAACGTGAAGGGGCATTCAAATATGCGTATCTTGCATACCAAGCCAATTCGCTCGACGAGGATGCCAAACAGACAGCCGATTTGGCAAGACGAATGGGCTCGAAGATAGGGCAACTTTTAGCCTTCACGGAAATCGAACTCGCCCAGTTAGTAGCGGCGAAACCTGAACTTATCGAGAATCCTGAGCTAGCTGAATACAAACATGCTCTTGAAAAAGCAGCTCGTACCGCACCTCATATGCTAAGCGAAGAGCTCGAGCAATTAATTATTCAAAAGGATCAGTTCGGCATCAACTCCTGGCAGCAACTTCATGGTGACTGGCTCTCGACTCGGATGTTTGAAATCGAAATCGAAGGAGAGCTGAAGCAAATGCCGTTCACCCAGATTCATGCCCTCTTCGAGGATCCTGACCGTGATGTTCGCAAAGCGGCTAAGAGCATCATCTGGACCGGTCTCAGCAAAGACCAGATTCTCTGGGCCAGTGCAGTCCGTGCCATAATCGGCGACCATATAGAGACAAGTAAGAAACGGAACTGGCCGTCTCCTCGTACACAAAGCCTTATCGACAACGATGTTGATGATGAGACCATCGATGCACTGATCAATACCGTTGATAACCATACTGCTCTCTATCAGAAGTATCTTCGACTGAAAGCGAAAATCATGAACCTCCCCAAACTCGGTGAATGGGATGTGGTCGCACCTTTACCCAATATGCCTGAGCGTAGTTTTACATGGAAAGAAGCCCGGCAAATGGCCATCGATACTTACCACGGATTTGATACTGACCTGGCAAAAATCGTGGTGGAGATGTTTGATAAGCGTCGCATTGATGGAGACGTTCGCGAAGGCAAACGCCAAGGAGCATTCTGTGCCTCCTGGGTTGCCGGAAAGTCGGCATTCATCCTTATGAGCTATAATGGCAAACTGGGCGAAGTCTTCACCTTAGTCCACGAAAATGGTCACGCTGTCCATGATTATCTCATGACTGCAAAACACAAACCCATCAATATGGACATTGGCAGTTGTATTGCAGAAGTTGGTAGTATCTTTGGCGAACTACTTCTCACTGACAAACTCATTGCTGAAGCTAAGACCAAAGATGAGAAGCTCGAAGTCTTAGCGAAGGTCCTTGATGAATTTGGACAAACCGTCTTCCAAGTCTCTGCTCGATATTTCTTCGAAATGGATATGTATGCTGCCTTTGAGCGCGGCGAATATCTTGACGGTGAAACCATCTCAAAGTATTGGGTGAAGGGACGAGACCGCATGTTTGGTGATGCTGTCGAGTGGCTACCAGAAAGTAAATGGGAGTGGACCTTCAAAGGACACTACTACATTCCACGCTACCGACTTTACAATTATCCATACGTTTTTGCAAATTTGTTTGTGTATGCTCTTTACCAACTCTACAAGGAACAAGGACAAGATTTCGTACCTAAGCTCAAACGGCTGCTTTCAGCAGGTAGCACTAGCTCTCCACGAGAGCTAGCAGCTGAACTGGGCTTCGATATTTCAAAGGAGGACTTTTGGGAACTGGGCATGAAGCAAGCTGAGGAATTCATAACTCAACTGGAAGCCCTTCTAAAGGACTAACCCTCCCTGTCGTCTGAAGACTCCTCAAAAGTTTCCCCGCAGTTGGGGCAGAATCGGGCCTCCTCTGGAAGTTGTTCACCACACTTCACACAAGCTCCTGGCGTCCCTGTTGACGGTGTAGTTGCCGTCGATGCTTCAGATTGGAGCTGCCTAGCCATTCGTCGTACTCGATATCGTTCAATGGCACGTGTGATGCGTTCTCGATTACGCCAAATGATGTAGAGCACAAGAATAAATAAACAGATGATGGCAACGATGATTCCGATGTGTAGTGCAACTAATGCTGGATTAATTGGTGAACTTGGAGTTATCAGCAATTCAAATGAACCGAGACCATATGTGATATCAGTCCGTGGACTGGAATGAACACGGATATAGTAAAGCCGTCCAGGAATTAGTACCCACTGTATGGTTTCATCGGATGTTAAACCGACGGATCGGGTGAGGAGGTTCAGATTACTATCGTATAAATAGAGGTCAAAGTCGTCATCAGTGGGTTGAAAGGCACTAAGCGTGATGGTATGCTCTATAGCGATTTGTGAGGTGAACCGATAAAATACAGAGTCATCTTTTCCATCTAGGTATCCCCGAATGGGGCCAAGTGTTAAGGAGATTATGGAGGTGCCTGTTGTTTCTCCAAGGCTAAGGAATGTGGAAAGAAAGTCTTCGTATACGCTATTATCTAGAAGTGCCAGTGACACCGACTCATAAGAGTTGAAATTCATGGCTAGCCCTGACGCACCAGGTAATCCCGAGAGGGCACGGTGGTAAGAAACTGCTGTCTGGACACTAAGGCTAAGATTCCCGGTATAATGAGTGAAAGTGATATTCTCTATTAACTGTGAGAGTTGATAGGCGAAGCCACCTAAATCTATGTAAGACGGTAGATTGAATTGTTGAGTTAATCCCCGTGCGGCGCTAATTTCCTGATAGTGAGTAAGAGTGTTATAACCAGTGGTTAGCCAGGTGGTGGTACGATTGAACCAATCGAAGACATCACCTACTAGTGTAGTATTAACGACTGAAAGACAAAGCCGAGTCTGCGGTGAGACTGGATTATAATAAGTACCAAGGGGGGAGTAGGCTTCAACGTAACGATCAACGATTTCCTTCGCCAACAGGTATGAGCTTGAATCTTCGTGTGAAATGAGGCTGTTGAAAATAATGTGGTAGGGGAAATGTTGATTAGGAACTGCCTCTTCTGAAAAAACGATAAGCTCGGTGCCCTCCTTTATCTCGTAGGCGAGTTCGATTTGTCCCATGAATGAAGCATCAAAGGCAGTGAGAGTAATGGGCTCGAGTGTATCATTTTCGAGTACTATCGCGATTTCCTGGAGGAGAAGGCGGTCTCCGCCGCTGGTGTCATCGTAACAGACGCCCTTGTAACCTCCTCCTTTATCCCATAGGATGAGAAGATAGTTAGCGGCCTGGGAATAGTTTTGACCAAATTCGATAAAGCCCAGAAGAGTAGCGGGATCACCCATATTGGGCTCATCAGGAAGTGTGGTGTTCAAGGGTTCAGAAACAATTGTGTTATTCAATGGCAGCTCATCTTTTGTGATATTGAAGGTGTAGGCTCCTGGGCCAAAGCTTGTGTTGTTAGTCAGGAAATCCACATAGACTAGGATATTCACCTGTTCGGTTGACCCAACAAGTTCCATTTCCTTGATGTTATCAACAGCTGCAATTTCCTGGTCATTGTCTGCAGCCATATACACGAGAACCGTCCAATTTCGGGGGGGATTTCCATTCGACGAAAATGTCGACTTCTCTGGCGAGGAATCTAATACCTGGTAGCTATTGGGTGAGTATGAGCTTATTTGAGGAGTTGGCGATGAATATGAGGTCACTAAATCGGTTGGGGCGTTGGAAGGAAGAAGAAAGAACAGGATAAGGAGGAGACAAAGAAGTGATCGGGCCCCTTTCATACAGATTGCCCTCTTATTCTCAAAACGGGGTATATCCCAATAAACTTATCCAAACCTTTGAGGGATTGGTGGTAGATATACTCCATATCAAGCTTTAAAAGCACACATCCCTGTTCTATCTCCCCAAGTATCGAGTGGAGGTCCAAGAATGTCCGATACACTGAATCCTGCTGAAACTCGAGGAAAACTGCACTTTGTCGAATTACTCACGGTCGATATTGATGGTGTCCCCAAGGGTATGACTGTACCCATCAGACCTGTTGATTCTATTTCAGCACTAAAGAAGGACTCCTCCTCTGTTCCCAGGTGTAGCATTGATGGGTCATCGGTGAAGGGATTAGCTTCAATTACCGCTTCAGATCTCCGGTTGGTTCCGGACATTTCTACTCTTCAGGAATTACCAAATAGCCATCCTCGACGCGCAATAGTCATTGCTGATGTATACCAACGCGGACCAGAGGGGCATCTCACCCCTCATCCACTGGCACCGCGCACAATTCTAAAACGGAACCTGGAACAACTCGCTGCCCAAGGTCTCCAAATACGTGTTAAACTCGAACCGGAATTCTACCTTTTGACTGAAGATGGGATTCCCCTTGATGACGCTGAATATGCGGATATTTTTCCTGAAAATCAGGGTATGGATCTCCTAATTGAAACAGCCCTTGATTTACGAGCCATCGGAATCGAAACGGCTTGGTTGCATTCAGAGCACGGACAAAGCCAACAGGAAATCGAACTCGCTTTCACTGAGCTGGGACGCGCTGCAGACAATTACCTGCTCTTCAAACTGCTTCTTCGTCGACGTGCTGCCCTTTATGATATTGAAGTTAGTTTCATGCCCAAACCCTTTACCAGTGAAGCAGGGAGCGGTCTTCATTGCCATCTCCAACTCTGGAAAGGTAATCAAAATCTATTGGGAAAGCCGGATGGCACCCTTTCCAATACAGGATTACATTTGGTTGCTGGTCTGCTCAACCATGCTCCTGGAATCACAGCGTTAGCTAATCCGACGGTAAATTCTTTTAAACGACTCGTTCCAGGCTTTGAAGCCCCCGTTTATATCAGTTGGGGGTATCTCAACCGTTCAGCACTGATCCGAGTTCCTCTCTTTGATAGTGTTGAAAAAGCGGCGGTGGAATTTCGTTCTGCTGATCCTCTTGCGAATCCATACCTTCTATTTGCCGTTTTACTTGGTGCGGGTATCAATGGTGTTGAACGTACACTTCAGCCTCCAGAACCTGTCACTGAAAATGTATACGAACTTTCATCAAAAAGATTGAACCAATTGAAAATCTCACAACTCCCTGAATCCCTCAAAGGGGCGCTTCATGCGCTCCAGGTCGACAATGTTCTGTGTGAGGTTCTTGGTAAGGAGTTCTGTGATGTTTACAAAGCTATTCGGGAAGCAGAATGGCATAAATACACACACGAAACGATCACCGATTTCGAATGGAATGAATACTTACATCGCTAAATTTTAAGAACTGAAAGGCTAGCTTAGAATAGAAGGATGCAGAAAATGACAGATGTCAGCGAAAGTATCGAAATCAAAGCCCCCCTTGAGCAAGTGTTCAAATATGCCGTAAATCATCGAAATGTTCCCAAGCTCATCGCTTCTGTAACAAGTTATGATCCGACCACAGAGGCTCTATGGGGTGTTGGTGCCCGCTTCGCGATGGGCGTCAGTGTTAAGGACTTTCGCTTTACTCAAGAATTAGAAGTTGTTGAACTTCAACTAGGTCGATCTTTACATGTTCGATCACTTTCAGGGCAACCATTCAAGGATGCTCGGTGGTTTTTTGAGCACACCGCGAATGGCACACGGGTAACTTACGAAATTACCTATGACTTGCCTGAAGTGTTCCTAGGACGTAAAATCGATGAAGAGACCCAGCAACAACTCGATGAACAGATTCGGGCAGATGCTCGCCAAACCCTCAAAAACCTACAATCTCATTTCGAACAATCTTAGTTGAACTCCTAGACTCTCTTTCAGATTAATAGGCAGAAGCTTTTTGTGGACCAAGAATGCATTGACCCGTTGCGCACTCTCTCAAGAGGTCATTACATGGCCCAAACGAGGAACGGCACAAAAATCATCTTAACAGCTTCCGAAATTGAGATGAGTCATTTTGGCGATGACCCATTCGGAGCATTCGCTGGGTCATTTCTTCTCATACCTAGCTTCCTCAAGCCTCTTTACATGCCTAAAGCAAAAAATCTGTCTAATACTCGGGCCAGCATCGCACCCTATGGCTTAAGAAAAGCTGAGGCACTCCTTCTCGATAATGGATTTGATGAATCTGAAGTAGCGGTAGTTCATCCTAAGAATTTGAAGCAATTCATTGGATCCAACACACGCGTAATAGGGGTCTCAAGCATGGACCCATTAGGCATTGCCTACGTGAGTCTTACTTATTCGAGTATGTTCGCGTTAGGCACAGAGCCACGAAATCGACGTGAGTTCAGGCATCTTTTAAGAAACACTCCAATCGCCAAGATGCATGACAAGGGGCAGGCCAAGGTCATTGTCGGGGGAGCTGGTGCATGGCAGGTTGGCGGACGTATTGCGCGAAAAAGCCTTGGCATTGACTGCGTTGTTACTGGCGAAGTCGGTCCCTCCGTGGTAAAGCTCTTTCATCAAGCAGTAAATGGTGACCAGCTTCCCTCCACTACAGTTGGTGGTGTGCTTCGAAAACCCGAAGATATCCCAGTCATTCGAGGGGGATCCCTTCATGGCACGGTTGAGATTACTCGAGGCTGTGGTCGTGGGTGCCAATTTTGTACGCCAACGCAACGCTCTCGTTTTTCAATTCCAATAGATCAAATCCTCAAAGAAGTCACTGTTAATGTTAAATCTGGAAATGATATGACCATTTTAGCTACTGAGGACCTGTTTCTTTATGGAATGAACTCCTCACAGTTTATCCCAAATCGGAAAGCAATAGTGAATCTAATTGAAAATCTGGTCAAGGTCCCTGGGCTGCAATATATTCAGCCAGCTCATATTGCCCTAGCCCCCGTTGTGGCAGATCCCAAATGCACAGAAGAAGTTGCAGAACTTCTTGTCTCACATGGTCGGTATAAACGGGGAGGTAAACCCTATGTCACAGCAGAGGCAGGGATTGAAACCGGCAGTGTCCGACTCTTTAAAAAACGGATGGCAGGGAAATCGATTCCATTCAAACCTGAACAGTGGCCAGAAATCGTTAAACAAGCTGTTGGTATTCTCAACGATAATCGGTGGTTCCCTCTAACAACTTGGATAGTAGGATTGCCTGAAGAAGATGAAGAAGATGTAAACGCTACACTTGAACTCCTAGATGACATGAAGGGGATGAAGCTCTTTGTCACGCCCCTCCTATGGGTGCCATTGCGTCCATCGATTCTAAGTACGGGAAGTCAACCAGAAATTGAAGCCTTAACTGATCTGCAATGGGAAGTCTTTATACGGGCATGGAAACTCAACCTGGATATCTGGCGACCCAGATTACGAATTAATTCATGGAAAGCGTTTGCAAGTAGTATGCTTGTTCCCATTTTTGGGGGCCTAGTCTACTTTTTGTATGCCAGCCAAAATCCTTCAGCACCAATGATCAAAAAGCTCTTGTTCCACTCCTTTGGCAAAGCCTTCTTCGATTCAGTTTAACCTCAATAATCTTGAGAGGATAACCCTTCTCGAATCCAAAGCGAGATTTATGGAAGATACAAATATTCAAAGAATAAATTATTTTGAATTATTCGCCCTTTTCTTTTTCTTCATCCTTGCTAGATTATTCTTCTTTACGTTCCAGTTCCTTTTTCGCACCTTTTTCTTCTTTCTCACGTCGCGCCTTACTTCTAGGAACCTTAACAATCAATTGCTGAGCAATTAAGCTCAAGATTAACGCCCATCCCACAGGATTCGCTAAAAAGATCGATGCCGTAAAGATTAATGTGTTAATTACCAAATCCATTAGGACGAAACCGGGATTGGCTGTAACATATGTAAAAACGAATTTACCTATTCGAAACAACATTGACAAGATACTGAGTCCTGTCCCGAGTTTGATTAGCCAGCGGCCCCAACCTTCCCAACCTAAGATAACAACAATTGCACCAACTATTACAGTAAATCCACCGCCTAAGGCGATGAAGTCAAGAATACTACTGACGATGAATACATAAGGCCATAATTCCGGTGGAAGTGCAAATGTTGTCCAAATTAATTCTAGATAAAATAGGAATCCTGAATCGACAGCATAACCCGCAAGAATGAGCCCAATACCAGCGATAATGGCAAGTATCACACCAATGATGTTCCTTGATCTCATAGTAATCTCTCCGGTGGGATGCAACTTCGTATTTAACCTATAAAGCCCTACCTGTTTGTAGAATGGTAACCCTAAAACAAGGAATTCAGCAAAGACCTAAATCCCGTTGTAAAATCTATTTAACGTGAATGCTAGGATACCTAATCGATTGCACTGCCACAAATGAAGCAGAAATTATCTTGAGGGCGAATTTTCTTTCCACATTGGGGGCAAAAGGCAGCTTTTAGTCCAGGGTCTTCCACGGCGGGTTGGGTTCTCGGTCTATCTGGTACTGTACGTGTTTCTTCAGGGACTGGTACTTCTCGTTGACTTTGAATTTCGGAGAGAAGGCGACGATACACCACGCTCCATACCGTTCGCGTGTTGTTTTGTGTCCCATGAACGGGGCAGTTGAGCGTGAAGGTAGTAGCGATGTCTGTGGAACTGACCGCACTAGCTGGGGCAAGTTCTCTACCACACACACCACACCGATAGAGGTGATTCGCAACAACTCTAATCCACAGATCCAGGCCTGAGTGATCAAGGGTAATGTGATGGCCTACTTTGTGCCGTGGACAGACCAATAACGCGCTGACTTTATCGTTTGGAGCTGGATCCAGGGTCATCACGATGAAGGGTGTTCCACAAGAACAGGTGAAGTTCGCTTCAATTGCTGCTTGAACCATAGGTTTCACTTTCTATCGGATGGATGCACCGCACCGGAAACAATATCGATCAGAGGATTCAATTTTAACACCACATTGAGTGCAATATCCTATCGGTCCGGCACGTATACTTTCAGAATTACTAGAGGATATGGTTATGGGTTGTGGTAGAGGTTCTATTCGAGGGGTGAATGTAGATGGACGGAATCGGGGTTGGGTAAGGGCTCCCTGGAAACTGACATCCGTACTTGGGGTGCGGGCTACATAGGGGTAGAGGGGTGTCCAAATGTTTCGAAAGGTTCGGTTAGAATGTCCCTTTGGACAATATGCTTGTAATTGGGATAAGACCGGTGTTTGGCGAACGATGATTTGGGCGACGGTTCGGTCCCCACATTTCACGCAGCGATGCAGCCGATCCGCAGCCACAGGGGCCCATGCATCGAGCTGAGAAAGCGGGAGTTGAAGTGTATCATGAGTTTCATCCAGTGGACATTGAGTGTCCAAACGCACAGTGTGCCCATAGGATGATGCCGCCATAATCACAAGTGGTGCTCCACAAAAACGGCATGAGATTCGTCGTGCCCAGGTGCTTCCTGTGGCCGTTGCAACCGTGCCAAAAGGCCACCCTGTTTTCATTCGCGCTTGACGAATTTTCTGCCATATTGTCCCACATTCGACCCCAGCTGCTAAAATAAGGAAGCCAGAGATGATGGCTAACAGATTGAATAAAGAGATAATGCCCACCACAATAATGAGAATGCCTACTGTCTTCAAGTCTGTGGCGGCGCGTTGTGGCATTTTTTCAATGAATTGGGCTGTGTGGATTGTCATAATCAATGCAAGTAACCCTGAGAAAAATAACAGGGCAAACAGAGGCCATAAACCCCACATGTAATAGAAAGGAGAGTAATAATAGACGGGAAATGGTGCCATTGATAGATAAAGAGCTACAAATGGGCTAACTACAGCTCCTACTCCGCCAAGTATAGAAACCCATTGTATGGTAGATAATTTTGTCAATACCGCTCCTCCACCAAATGCGGCTCAGTAGGTATCCTATGGGCTATAAGTAAAACAGTAATTAAAAGATTCACTCTATCGGCATTCACCCTTAACAAGGGAAATCGACGAGGTAAGGCGATGATGGTCTTTCATCGCTCTCGCAGAAATTCATTAACTGCCCAATATTGAGATACAAGTGGATTATATGTGAAAATCGCCATCTTTCCCAAGTCAGGTTCGCCCTCAGCATTCAGAACCTCCTCGTTAATGTGGGCTGCAACAACATCACCGATGAATAGGTGATGACTCCCCACCTCAATGATTTGCCAAGTTCGGCATTCGATGTTAAGGGGGCATTCTTTAATCATTGGAGAAGTAATCAACGTTGAAGGTTGGGGAGTTAAGCCTGTGGCTTCGAACTTATCGATATCGCGTCCAGATTTTGTTCCACATAACACAGTAGCTTCGAGCTGATCCTGAGAGGGGATATTAATTACGAAATCACCGATCCGTTTGAGTAGACTATAACTATGGCGTCTTGGCACCACGCCGATACCCATTCGTGGGGGGTTTGAACAAAGATTCGCCACCCATGAAAGTGTGATGAGGTTAGTTTCTGTCTCATCACCCACCGAAATAATCGCTGCAGGACAAGGGACCAAAACAGTTCCTGGTTTCAGTTCACGCTTCAAATCAACCACCTGTTAATTGAAGGGCATAGTAGGCATCTTATGCTTTGCTCTTCCAACGCATTTCAATTGAGAAAATATTTATACCCTATTTTGAACGGTTAATTCGAGGGAAATTATATCACAGAAGAGGAAACGAAAAAAACAAAGAGTAAAGGCTTCTGGGCTGAGCTAAGAGCGTTTCTCTCTGATCTCATGGCTTTTTTGTCGCACAATCAATCAACTGTTACAAGCCTATCGCCCAAAATGCAACTCAATAAATACCTAGGGCGGGTTTATGAACTTAGGACACGTCTGAAACGTGATCGTGAACATAACGAACGAATCAAACGTGAGTATTAACGACGCTAACTAATTTCTTTGCTTTGAGTTGACGAACAGTAAAGCCTTAAATAACTCCTTATCAGAAACGCCGATTAGTCCATGTTATAATGGGTTTATTGGTGAATATGTATGGTTGATGAAAAAGTAGCGAATCCTGCTGCCTTTGGGGCGATAGGCTTTGGCTTTGCGCTGATTCTACTTTCACTTTACTTTGCTGAGATCCTCGACTCAAATGGTTTGGGCGTTATATTTGCTACCGCAATATTTGCAGGTGGGTTCGCACCATTAATTGCTGGATTATGGTCGCTGAAGAATGGCAATTCGTTCGGGGCGACGGTGTTCGTTCTAGGTGCTGTCTTCTGGTTTTCTTATGTATCGATATACTTCCTTCCTTTCTTCGGATTTGTTCCCGTGGTTAGTGAACCTGCCCTGTTCATGTGGGTCCAGGTTCCATATTTCTTCCTTTGGGGAATTTTTGGTTTCTTCCTATTTCTCAGTTCAATGAAAACCAACCGCGTCCTCCAAGTGTTCTTCTTTCTTTTAGCTCTCTTCTTCTG
This sequence comes from Promethearchaeota archaeon, assembly GCA_048938295.1. GTDB lineage: Archaea > Asgardarchaeota > Hermodarchaeia > Hermodarchaeales > Hermodarchaeaceae > Hermodarchaeum. The sequence continues at coordinate 79,491 of JBHLMI010000002.1, read as the reverse complement.
GCTCGTTGCCTTCGGGCACTGGTTCGCTTGGGATACTTGGCACAACACTGGCATTACTAATACAGTAATCAATATTTTCGCTGGTTTCGAAGGTGTAGCCTGTGGATTTATCGGGATCTACTACGGGATTGCCTTGCTGCTCAAAGACGCTTTTAATCGAGACATTATGCCTTTAGGGGCGGTTCTTAAGACCTAGATGTCTAGTACCCTTATCCTTTTCAGGAAGCACATTATACGAATCTAGTATGCAGGTTGTAGTCGGGTCACAAAACCCAGTCAAACGAGATGCAGTTTCCGAGGCCTTTAGCAGATACTTCAGCCAGGTGGATATACTTCCTGTCAAGGTCGATTCGGGCGTTCAACCATTCCCTCTCTCTGAAGCTGAGACAATAAAGGGAGCTATTACCCGTGCTCAGATAGCACAGAAACAGAAACCTTCCGCGGATTTCAGTGTCGGGCTAGAAGGCGGGCTGACTGCCTTTAATGAAGCAGTCTATATCCAGGCTATTGCTGCCATACTGAGAAACACCACACTAAGTGTGGCGCGGTCTGTTGCTGTTGAGGTTTCGCAGCAATTAGTCAAGCGAATTGATCCATCAAGTGACCGAAGTAAGAAGATAGTCGACAACCTCATGGGCAGAAGGAACTTGTTTCAAAATGAAGGAGTGATTGGTGTCCTCACGCAAGAGCGCTTGACTCGAACTCAGGTTCTCAGGGACGCCGTAATCTGTGCCCTTCCCCGATTCCTTGCTCCCGAATATTATCCTGATGATTAAGGGGCTATTCCTTAGATTCACCTGAGTCAAGTTGCTTAAGCGTATTGGAAATCCTCGTCCAATGTCGACCCTGCCAATATACCTGATGACATCGAGGATTGGTACATTGCCAAAATTCATCATGATTACGCAGGGAGCCTTTCGGAACCTGGGCTTGAACTTCTTCTCGGTGTTTTCTTAAAAGTGAGGCATTACAACTGGGGCACCGGCTCTCATCTGGATTTGCAGTAAAGCGTACTCCTAGTCTATCGTGAAGTTCTTTTAGCATGCTCCGTATTGACCCGCTTCCCGGATTGAGAATGGTCATACCGCGTTTTCTAGCCCGTTTTATGAGCTCCTTGTCCCGTGTCAGGAGGATGCGGTCTCCCACTTCTTCAAGGATTTCATCATCTGATTGAATGTCACAGTACACCGTGTCATAGCCGAGAAGACGCAGCCAACGCGCTAACGAACCAAACATTGCATCTACGATGAATCTGGGCTCTGATTTCATGGGGTTCTTCTCAAATGATTAGTGCATTCCACTCTCCTTATAAGCAGTGGTACCTTCTATTCGCCCCATTAATTGTATTAATTTTTTAATTTTGATGTGATCATTTTGATTGACAAGCTCCAGAAAGCTGCTGATTATGGAGAAAAACTTGGTGCAACCTATGTCGAAATGCGAGTAGAAACTCTGAACCGCAGCAACTTACAATATGAAGATGGGCGTGTACGCAGCATTAACCAACGCCTCGAGGAAGGCGTGGCGATTCGGGTCCTTACCAGGGGTACATGGGGATTTGTAACATCTAATGACCTTTCCCCGAATGGGTTGCAATCCAGTGTGAAGGATGCTTATTCTCTTGCTAGTAGCGCCGCAAAAGCGAGAAAAGAGCCCATCAAATTGGCTGAAATCAAACCTGTACAAGACACTGTTCCCTTTAAGGTGGAGCGCAGCCCAGCAGAAGTTGACCCAAAGGAAAAAATCAATTTTGCTGCAGAAATTTGGAAAGAAACTCAAGCTCTTGAACCACGAGTCAAAGCCATCACAATACAACAGCGGGATGGGATTGGTACAAAATATCTGGTAACGAATGAAGGGACACAAATTGAAACTGGCTTCGGGCATCTCTACGTGGTTATTAGTTTAACGGGGAAAGATAATAGTAAAATCACCAGTGCCCGAGATAACTCCGGATCCGCCACACGAGGTTGGGAATACTACGAAACTACACAAACACCAAACCTCATCGCAGAACGATTGGCAAGACGGGTGAAGATGCAGCTGGATGGTGTCACTCCGAAACCTGGAAGCTTCCCATGTGTTCTAGGACCCGTTGTGGTTGGAGTTCTTGCCCATGAAGCCCTTGGTCACCTTGCTGAAGCAGACCTCACCCTCCAATCAGCATTTGCTGGAAAACTCAATCAAGATGTCGCTCCTAAAGGCGTCTGGATGGTTGACGATGGTACCCTGAAGGACGGCTTTGGTACAGCCAAATATGATGACGAAGGCGTGCCCACCAAGCGAGTTGAATTGATTAAAGACGGCGTGTTTAACACCTTACTTACTGACCGTGAATATGCACAAAAAACTGGAATGCCTCCTTCCGGCAATGCACGCGCTGAGGACTTCCGTGTGTATCCGCTAATTCGGATGCGAAATACAGTGTTTGAACGCGGCGATTTAACGGATGAAGAAATCTTTGAGGGAATCGACTTTGGCTACTATTGCATTGATTTTGCTGGCGGATCAGCAACAATGAATGCCAGCTTCCAAGTTGGAGTTCAAGAAGCCTTTGAAATTATCGACGGAGAATTGGGTAACTCAGTAACGAACTTATCGATTTCAGGTATTGCTACCGAAGCTCTCCTGAAAATCGAGGGGGTTGGAAAAGAAACCTACGGTTATGGAGTTGGGCGTTGCGGCAAGGGTCAAGAGGCCCTTATCAGTGATGGAGGGCCCCTAATCCGATTCGCCAGTGGACCGATAACCATGGGAGGCAAGGCATGAGAAGGGGGTTATGGAAACAATGAAAGACAGGGAACAAACAATTGCGAGTCTAGCAGAACACGCAATCGCTTATGGGTCCAAAAAAGCTGATCAGATCGAAATTATGATTCAGGACAACTATGATATTAGCTGCGAAGTCGCTCTTGGTGAAGTTAGTAAAGCAACAAAATCCCAAGTCGTTGGAGCCTCAATACGTGTCGTCATCAACAACCAATTAGGCTCAGCTTATACTAATCTGTTAAATCAATCTGCTATTGAAAAATCAGTGAATCGGGCGATTTCAGCAGCTAAGGCGAGTACACTGGATAAGACATGGAAAGACTTTCCCTTAAAGACAAAGTATCAAAAACTTACTGGCCTTTGGGATGGGTCTATTCCAGAAAAAGATCCAAGTGTGTTTGTTGATCTGTCAACTCAGATTACTAAAGCCGTCAAGGAAAAGAATCCTGCAATCATCATTGGGGAGGCGGGAACTGGTGGGTTTTATGGTTGGGCTGCTTATGCAAACTCCAATGGAATTGTTATCTCGGATCGAGGAACTGGTGTCTATGCATATACGGTGTTGGTGTTACCCACTGCGACTGGAATGACGCCAGCTGCAGTTTCCATTGATGTTAATCGCCATTTTCAGCTTGATTTGGATTACATCGTCAATGATTCGGTGAAATATGTCCTTCTTGCTCAGAACTCAGAGAAAGGCAATACTGAAACAGGTTCGATAATTCTTACAGCCGATGCATTAGGAGCGCTCCTGAGCTATACATTATTAGAAGCCCTGAAAGGTGAAAATGTTGTTCGTGGCAAGTCCCAACTAGCAGAGAAAATTGACACGCCTATTGCCGCCAAAGCTCTTACATTCACTGACGATGGACGCTTCGATGGAGGATATGCAACAGCACTATTTGACGGAGAAGGAATTCCACAGCAAACGACTCCCCTTGTTGAGAAAGGAAAACTTCGTTCCTTTCTCTGGAATAATTACTGGGCACTCCGCCATGGTACAAACAGCACTGGTAATGCAAGTCGAAATCTTCGAACCGGTGATGTTGATACAGCCCCAACAAACATTGTGATTTCACCTGGAACAAAGTCATTAGATGACTTGATCGGTGAGACGAAATCCGGTTACTTGATTAAAGGACTACAAGGTGTCCATTCATCAAATAGGGAAACAGGGGATTATAGCGTCGTGGCAAATCCTGCATACCGGATCATCGATGGTGAACTCGTAGGTGCCGTGCATGGTTTGATGATTGCAGGCAATGCATTTGAGCTTATCAAGAAGGTGGATGTTGTGGGCAGCGATTTGCGTCGCTACTTGGTTGGTCCAGGTGGTTCACTCATTGGCCCATCCATTCAGTTCCGTGATATTCAACTCATTGCAAAGGCTGACTAAATTACTTCTTATCCAGTTCCTCAGCAAGTTGCTCCAGGAGTTCTTGCTGTTGTCGGTTCAGCTTCTTAGGTACTTCTACCTTAATTTGGATGAGTTGATCACCGTTTCCTCGCCATCGGGTGCGGGGCATCCCTTGTCCTCGCAACCGCAAAATAGTGTCAGGTTGTGTTCCTGCAGGAATCTTTAATTTGGCTTTGGAAAGTAGTGTAGGAACCTCTATTTCCGCTCCTAATGCCGCTTGGGTGATTGATATCGGTAACTCGATGATGATGTCATCGCCAACACGCTGGAAGGTATCATCAGGTTGTACATGCACGACAACATATAGGTCACCTGGTGGGCTGCCGTTTTGCGAAGCACCCTGGTCTTTCAGTCTGAGCATTGACCCCGATTCCACTCCTGGGGGAATTTGGACACGAATACTCCGTTTTTCCCGAACAGTGCGTTTTCCTTTACATTCAGAGCAGGGTGTTTCTACGGTTTTCCCCTGGCCATTACATGAGGGACAAGTGGCGACTCGAATTACTTGTCCAAACATGGTCTGTTGGACTTGGCGTAATTCGCCACGCCCGCCACAGCGAGAACAAGTTTTCATAGGAGTTCCCGGTTCTGCACCGCTGCCTCCGCATTTGGGGCATTGTTCGTCGCGTTTTATGGTAATTTCCCTTTCAATACCAGTTGCAGCTTCTTTGAGGGAGATTTTCATATCGTATCGTAAATCGATGGCCTGATCTCGTTGGAAAGGTCGTGATGTACCTCGTCCCATAAAAAAATCAAAGATACTTCCAAAGCCTCCGAGACCACCTCCTAGACCAAAACTGCGTAGAATGTCTTCAAAGTTAACGCCACCAAATATATCCTGGGCACTATAACGCCCGGAGATGCCGGCGTGACCGAACTGGTCATATTGGAGGCGTTTGTCATCATCAGAGAGTATTGCATAGGCTTCTGAAACTTCTTTGAACTTCTCAGTTGCACCAGGTTCTTTATTCCGGTCTGGGTGATACTTCAGAGCAAGTTTACGGTAGGCACTTCGAATTTCAGCCTTTGTTGCTTTCCGATCGACACCGAGTACTTCATAGTAGTCTCGTTTTTGATTGCTCCCGTAACTCACACTGACTCACCATAAATGCGTAACCGAATCTAAACTAGGCTTTTATTTCTTCTGCCTAATTAATGCCCGATGATTTGATTAGCGAAACTACTACTCTATTTTATTTCTTGTCTTCATCATCGACGACTTCATAATCAGCGTCAACGACTTTTTCTTTACCCTTCTTCTTTTTCGGTTTGGATTCAGTTTCTTCTTTTACTCCAGCTTGGGCTTGAGCCCGAGCTTGTTCCTCAGCCACTTGCTGGTACACCGCAGTTCCAACTCCCTGTAAAATATCTGTAAGGGTTTCCATCTCTTGCTTTGCAGTTGCAAGGTCTTTATCCTGGACAGCTTTCTCAAGTCGATTAGAAGCGTCTTCAATTTTTTGCTTGTCCTCTTCGCTAATCTTATCACCGAGTTCTTTGATGGTCTTCCGGGCTGAATAGACTAGTGACTCTGCTCTGTTGAGTTCCTCGACTTCTTCACGGTAGCGTTTGTCTTCTTCTTCGTAATTTTCGGCATCAGCGACCATCTTATCTTTTTGTGATTCAGTTAGTTTGGTTGAAGCAGAAATGGTTATTTTCTGTTCATTTCCGGTCCCCAAGTCCTTGGCTTTTACATGAAGGATACCGTTAACATCGATGTCAAAGGTAACCTCGATTTGTGGTACGCCCATTGGGGCTGGTGGGATGCCAGTAAGATTGAATTGGCCAAGGGAGATGTTTTGACTAGCTCTTGACCGTTCACCTTGTAGCACATGAATAGTGACAACAGTTTGCATATCTGCGGCAGTGCTGAAGATTTGGCTACGTTCTACAGGAATGGTTGTGTTTCGTTCGATAAGGGGGGTCATAATGTCGCCCTTGGTTTCAACCCCCAATGACAGAGGAGTAACATCGAGAAGTAGTAGGTCTTTGACGTCTCCAGTGATGACACCGCCCTGAATGGCTGCACCGAGAGCTACAGCTTCCATTGGATCTACACCCCGTTCGGCTTTCTTGCCAATGAATTTCTCAACGTATTGGCGAACAATTGGCATCCGTGTGGGTCCACCAATCAAAATGATCTTGTCTATTTCGTTAGGGCGCAGTTTCGCATCATTGATCGCTTGGCGCATTGGGGCATCGCATCGGTTTACAATATCTCGGATTAAATCCTCAAGTTTTGCTCGGGTTAGTTTGCGTTGGAGGTGTTTAGGACCGGTTTTGTCTGCTGTAAGGTAGGGGAGGTTGATTTCGCTTTCGATTACATTGGATAGCTCGATTTTTGCCTTCTCTGCGGCTTCAAGGAGACGCCGCCAGGCTGTAGGGTCATCATGGAGGTCCATCCCTTGCTCAGCTTTGAATTCGTCAGCTAGCCATTCCGCTATTGCAAGGTCCATGTCGGTTCCACCTAGCTGAGTGTCACCCGCAGTAGAGACCACTTGGAACAGTCCACTGCCGGTATCTGGGTCGGGACCGAATTCCATGATCGTGACATCTAACGTACCACCGCCAAAGTCAAAGACAAGGATTCGAAGTTCTTTATCGAGCTTGTCGATACCATAGGCTAGCGACGCGGCTGTGGGTTCGTTAATGAGACGTACGACCTCGAGGCCCGCTAATTCACCGGCATCTTTCGTGGCTTGACGTTGGTTGTCGTTAAAGTAAGCAGGAACTGTGATAACTGCTTGACTAACAGGTTCTCCAAGAAATGCCTCTGCATCTGTTTTGATTTTTCGGAGAATAAATGACGATACTTCTTCAGGTGTAAAGGTTTTATCCCGGATTTTTATTTTTTGTCGGGTTCCCATTTTTCGCTTCACGGCTGTCACTGTGCCTTCTGGATTCGCAACAGCCTGGCGTCGGGCAGGTTCACCAACAAGGCGGGTTCCATCCTCAGTGATAGCAACGTATGAGGGGAAGGCTTTTCCGGAGACGGTGGGCCCTTCAGCGCTGGGGATAATAATAGGGCGGTCTCCACGCATCACAGCGGCTGCTGAATTGCTGGTTCCTAGATCAATTCCAATAATTTTTGGCATGTTCTTCAACTCCAGTTTCTAAATTATTTGATATTATTTCTTGTTTGATTCATTATCTTCAGATTCTTCAGTTTCAGACTTCTTGGGGATGGGTTTAGGTGCGACCGCAATCTTCACCATGGATGGTCGAAGTAAAGTGCCCTTGAGAAGATATCCTTTTCGCAATTCCTTTATGACGGTGTTGGCAGGAATCTCTGTAGATTCTTCACGGACAACCACTTCGTGCCGTAGAGGATCAAAGGTTTTCCCTTCACATTCTATTGGTTTGACTCCCGCGTTCATTAGCACCGTTTTCAGGTTCTCCACTAGCATTGAAAATCCCTCAAGGAAAGGGGTATTGACTTCAATCTGGGGAACCATAATTTGTGCCCTCTCTAAATCATCTAAAATCGGTAGTAAGGTGAGGATCAAATCATGATTCGCTTGCAGTCGGAGATTCGCTGTATGGCGTTCCATGGACTTCACGTAGTTGTCATGGTCCGCCTGAAGGTATGCTAGCCGGGTTTTCTGTTTCTCAATTTGGGCTTGGGCTCCTTCCAAGGCTTGTTCTAACTCTTTTCTGGTCAGTTTCTTTGGTTTGCTGGTCTTAGCTGAAGACTCAGGGGGTATTGGACTCTTAGCTAGCCTATCCTCACTTACTTTGGAGTCGGATGCTTTCCCGGTTTTATGTGGTTCATCAGTCATCGATCGAATCCTCCATTAAAGTTGTTGCACAACGTGCATTGTCGTCAAGTAAGTGTAGGGGGGCTGCTGTTACCCGATTCTCAAAACCAGTCTGGAATCTTCGACTCGCGGCTCCAGACCCTGCTCGGGTGGTCCAGCAGCTCACGAAAATCCGAATTGTACATAAAAAATTTTCGGAGCTGCTTGAGTTCATACCACCTGAACACGGAAGGAATGTGTTCACAAAAATAATACCAAAGAAATTTATAATTATATTCCTTTTATTAAAAGAAAAAATCGCAGTCAACGATGCCAACGCGTCACGCAAAAGGCTTAGAGCTGACTGCTTAAATAAAAGAAAGGATAGCCTCTAAAGGAAGGTATCAAGAGCGGTTTTCAATGGCTGATAGCCAACGCCACCAACAATACGGTGCACCATCACGCCATCTTTAAAGACAGCGAAAGTGGGTACGCCTTGCACGCGATATCGCATCGCGATTTCAATATTGTGATCAACATCTACCTTTGCAACCTTCGCTAGGCCCGCATATTCTTGCGCTAGTTTGTCTACGACAGGGGCCATCATTTTGCATGGACCACACCACTCAGCGAAAAAGTCAACAAGGGTGACACCTTGGCTGATGGTTTGGTCAAAGTCGTGTGTAGATAGGTGGATTACCTTACCTTGGGGTTGAGTTGGGGTTTTAGATTGTGTTGCCATTGTATGTTGTAACTCCTTGAGTTTTTGTTCACGTAATCGTGTAAGTTCTGGATCGGAGGTATCAGTCATTATGAATCCTCCTCTCCATGGTTATGTGAGGGATTAGCGCCGCCTTCATTGTGGCAGCTTTTTCTACTCACAAATCCGGGGACGATGTAGGCCGCAATCAGGAAGATGAGTCCAATGATGGCTAGCCATGGAAGGACGACTGTCACGCTGAGTAGGATGAATGTTAGGCCAGTTATGACCATAATAATTCCTACTTTTGAACAAAAAGGGCAGCCGATGGATGCCATTATATTTCACCGTCCATTTTACTGCATGAAGGTGTTTATCCTTCTCTTGCAGCTTCGAGGAGGGTGTGGTAGAGTCATCATATAAAGGTGTCGGTAGTGCCACATCTGAACACAACCGGTTAAATGGGTTTTGTTGATTCAGCCCAATATTGGTCTAAGAATTCTTCGATTTGCTTGTAAAACGAATCAAGGGCGGCTTTGATTAGATCCTTCATGGTCGCTAGACTTACTGCTTCATATAAATATACGTATCCGCCTTTGCGGAGTGTACGTGTTCTACGATGAGCAAATCCACGCTGCACAAGGTTTTGGATGGCTCGTTGGACCGTACTCCGGTTTCTTCCGAGAGCTTCTGCGACCTCTTTGACGGTAGCCCGACCCTTGAGTAGATAAAAGTACACGTCGATTTCGAGGCTTCGTAGACCAAGGAAGCAGTGCATCACATCGTTGGCTTCCACGTTTTGTCCGGTCATGATTCGTTGAACACCCAACATGGCCATGCCGTATTCACACTCCAGAGTGTTTAGTAGAAGGATGAATTACAAGAATAAATGTGTTGTGGACAGTTGTCCAACAAGCCATATCAACCGATATGACAAACTCCTTGTCCTTCATTGCTGGGAGAGGCATACAGTAAAATATGCCATCTAGCCCTCGGGGGTGTTGATGGAGTAATGTCAGAAATTCATGGCTTCCAAGTTGAGCTTGATAAGTCCTTTGATCTCGATGTGACTGTTGATTGCTGGGTGTATCCTGATGTGCAACCGACCCCAGAACTTAAGAAACCTGGTGAATTTGCCCGTTGCATCCCCCTCGATGATCAAATCATACCAGTCCGTGTTCTTCAGCTCAATCAAGGAAAACGGCCTCGCCTCCAAGTGCAATGGCCTGCTCAGTTTGGGAAAAATCATGGAGCGATTATCACAGCGATTGAACGGATGTTGGGCTGGGATGTTGATACGAGCCCAGTGCTTACGGCAATCAAAAAAGACCCAATTATCGCCTATCTACACAAGCCGCTCCAAGGGTTACGGCCTTTCAGTCATCCAACTTTCTTTGAAGCCCTTGTGAAGGCGATTTTACAGCAGCAAGTTAGCTTTCGATCTGCAAACCAGGTCACTCGAAGGTTGGTTGTAGACTATGGTCCGCGTTGTCAACTCGGGGAGGAGCAATTATTTGGATTCCCTACCCTTGAAGGCCTTTCAGCCTTATCTGAGGCGAGACTCCGTGAATGCAAGCTCGGGTTTAAAGCCCCTTATTTGGTTAACCTATTCGAGGAGTTGACGTTTGGTAATTTACGGTTAGATGAGTTAGCTGAATTAGAGACGAGCACGATTATTGAAAGATTGGACAGTCTTCCAGGTATTGGGAAGTGGACTGCAGAACTTGCGGTATTAACAGGGGTACGCCGGTTGGAGGTATTTCCTACCGACGATTTGGGTATTCGACAGATCATCTCTCAGTTGTATTTGAAGGGTAAGCCTGCTAGGCGTTCTGATGTCGAATTGGTTGCTGAACGCTGGGGGGGTGTACGCTCTTTGGTCCTGTATTTTCTGATGTGTGCCCAAGTCCTAGGATTAATTTAATGATGAATTTATGATTACTTATACGAAGTAAAGACTTATATTTAGGCACACCTAAATTTGAAACATGACTCCTGCTTCACAAACCCAACCAGTAGTCAAAAGAGAAGAAACTAAAGAAACTTCACGAGCTTTGAAATACGATATTCCCAGTGCTAACATTGAAGAGTATCTCGAAGCGATTTTTCGATTGCTTCAGAATAATGACAAGTATGCTAAAACAGGTGAGCTTGCTGAAGTTTTGAATGTCAAGCCAGCTAGCGTGACGCAGATGGTGCAAAAGCTAGCTGAAAAATCCTATCTGAAATATGAAAAGAATAAGGGTGTTCGCCTTACAGCGAAAGGGCGTAAACTCGCCTTGGATGTTCTTCGTCGGCATAGAATCGCCGAACGCCTTCTTGTTGACCTGTTGGGTGTAAGCTGGGAGGAAGCCCATGATGTGGCGTGTGAATGGGAGCATTTACTAACACCGGCGTTGTGTAATAAAGTTCTCGAAAAACTAGATGATCCAGCCACCTGTCCGCACGGAAATCCCATACCGGAATTGGATGGAACCGTGACTCCTCTCCCTCAAAATACATTGGCTGATATGAGGCAAGGTGAATCGGCTGTCATCGATTGTATCAGCGACGAGAACATTGACTTGTTGCGGATGATGTCTTCAATGGGGATGCTTCCGGGTGAAACAGTCCGTGTAGTTCAGATTTCGCCTATAGGGGATACACTTCTCATTGAAGTAGGAACTGCTCAATTTGCTTTGAGTTATGACCTTGCCAAACGAGTCCGGGTCCGTCATGAAGTGGTTGAATAACACCACGAGGTAGATTGAAGAATGAAGGGCCCACGCAAACGGAAGTTTCGCTATAAGAGGCAATTCCCTGAACCGAGTCGCTTACGGATTGCCTTAGTGGGTCAACCGAATGTTGGAAAGAGTGTGATCTTCAACTACTGGACGGGGCTAGGGGCTATAGTCTCCAATTACCCAGGAACAACAGTGGAAATCCTTGAAGGGACGGTCTTTCTCTCCTATCATGAGGTCTACTCTCCACGATGGCGTCCAGGACTCAAAGACTGGGAATCAATAGAGGAAGATGAATTCCAACAGGATGACAGACTTTTTCGAAAAGGAAGGTATGGTCGTCGTCAACACTGGAGAGGAATCGGTAAGCACTTTCGGAGGTGGACACTGAAAGATTTTGATGAGGCTACTGAGGGTGTGCAACTCGATATTGTCGATTTGCCTGGTTCGTATACAATCGTTAGTCCCTCAACAGAAGACGAAAAAGTTACACTCCGATACCTACAACAAGACACACCCGATGTCATTGTTAATGTCGTTGATGCAACCAACCTTCCTCGTAATCTGCTTCTCACCATTGCCTTACTCGAATTTAAAATCCCCCTTGTCGTATGCTTAAACCAGGTGGATTTAGCCCGACGGATGGGCATCGAAATCGATGAAAAGAAACTTGAAGCGCTGCTAGGTGTTCCTGTTATACCCACCGTGGCAACCCAGGGGACAAATCTGAAACTCCTTCTCCGCATTGCCGCCAAAAATGGTGTCTATAAGGGGGCTCAACAAAATCCGCGGAAGTTCTTGTTTCCTGATGGTATCGAAGCAAAACTGCAAAGACTAGAACAACGCCTAACTCAAATGCAACTCTGCCCAATGAACCTTCCCCTTCGTATCCTTTCTCAACAATTACTCGAAGAATACGCTCAGTGTGCCACCTGCATTGAAAATAGCCTTGAATCCGAAGAAGCCCTTACCCTCGTGAAAACGATTCGAACGGAAATCGAAGAGGAATTTGAAGGAGACATCGTTCTCATACTGGGTGAAAAACGCCAACAATATGCCGTCTATCTCACCGAGCAGGTTCAGCATGGAAAAGGTAAACGTGTACCGCTCACGGAAAGAATCTCAGCCATACTCACAGATCGGATTTTTGGCCTTCCAATTGCCTTTCTGGTCCTTATTGGATCACTCCTCCTTATGTTTGCTGCAGGCGCTATATTCGATGCGACGGTTGGTGAGTTCTGGGAAGTGTTCATCAATCCAACAGCAGAATACCTCATCACCACCTATCTTCCCTCGACCATCGTTCAAGTTATCCTCTATTATGGTTTAGTCTTAGGCATCCAAGCCTGGTTATTCATCGCTGTCCCATTCGTAGCCACATTCTACATCATCCTCTCTATCCTCGAAGATACCGGATACATGGCACGTATCGCCTTCCTCTTAGATGCCTTCATGCACCGATTTGGTCTTCATGGTCGCGCAATCATTCCCCTATTGACAGGTATGGGATGTAACGTACCCGCTGTTCTAGCGACGCGTATACTTTCCACACGCCGTGAACGCCTCATCGCAGGCTTTCTCGTCGTTCTCGTTCCCTGTTCAGCTCAGCTGGCAGTAATTCTTGGCACCGTTGGCTTATATGCCTCGATCTTCTTAGCCTTTATCATTCTCGCCATTGTTTTTGGGATTATCATTGGCCTAGGTGCCTTACTCCAAAATACACTCCCAGGTGTTTCTCATGGGCTCGTCATGGAAATTCCACCCCTACGCGCTCCACGACTCAAGCCCACCATCAAAAAGACCTGGCTTCGATTCCGCGAATTCATTTACATCGCGCTTCCTCTCATCATCATCGGAGGTGCAGTACTAGGACTTCTACTTTACTTCCCAACCCCTGAGTTCTCTTATCTCCATGTGGTCAGCCTATGGACCGCACCGCTAGTGGTCGGATGGCTCGGGTTACCTCCAGAAGTCGCTGCTGCCCTCGTTTACGGCGTTCTTCGCAAAGAACTCACTGTTGAACTCTTGGTTATTTTGGCGAATGGTCCCATCAATACCTTCATGACCACACGTCAAATGTTCGTCTTTGCCCTCGTAACTACAATTTACATTCCATGTATTGCCACGATCGCAGTATTGTTCCGCGAATATCGATGGAAATATACTCTCATCCTCGCAACCTCAACCATTATTTTAGCCTTCTTCCTCGGCGGAGTTGCCAACTACATCATGCTCGGTCTGGGATTTCCATAAGCTTCAAAAGGTTAACGGTGTTTAGACCCATAACAAATAAAACCCCCTTAAGGAGGAACAACATCATGACAACATACCAATGTCCAATGTGTGGTCGAAAATTCGAAAAAACTCAGGCCACTGGGTGTGCCGGCTGCATGATGGCCCGTGCATGCGGAGCCATTGCGTGTCCCAATTGTGGGTATGAATTTCCAGCTGTTCCCGAAGACGCCTGATTTAGAATTGCATCTTTTTCTAATTATCTTTTGAAGGGCGCTATTGCTCCCTTCGAATACTTTTTCTTATCATATTCTACAAAGAATCCTGAATCGGTGATATGCCATTGCGGCTACGAAATCTAATCATACTGAGTCTTCTTTGCACTTTTGTGTCAGTGGTTATAAATCCCACAAGCTCGCTTACAGATACTTCATCTTTTGCACAGGATATTAACCGGCCCCAAATCCTTACTAGTAAGAATAGTCCAGATTCTGCATCCCTGCTAGCTGTTGATAAGGGGGAGTCTGCTTCTCGTGCTCTAATGGGCGCTCCATCACCCATCACAAACTACACAATTACTGCATTTCTGCAGGATTGGAGCCACAATGTAACTGGACACACTATTATCACGTACGTAAACCATGCAGAGGTGGCATTCTCGGAATTATACTTCCATCTATACCCGAACGCCTTTCTGCCCGAGGGTGGAATGGAAATCTTTGATGTTATGTACACTGGCCAACCTCTGGGATATACCATTGCAGGAATAGATCAAACAGTCTTAGCAGTGGATTTGGTTGGGGGTTCAGGACCGGGACTATTACTCCCCAATGGGATTGTGACCTTGACGATTGATTGGCAAGTGACAGTGCCTGAAAGCGGGGACCGGTTTGGATGGTTGAATCGTACTGATCCCTTCGATTTCCTCGCATACAATATGGGTAACTGGCACCCCATCGTTGCTGTATACGATGACCGAGGCTGGGATACCAAGCCCTACTCCCATATGGGAGAAAGCTTCTACTGTGATGTCGCAACCTATAATGTGACAGTCACGGTTCCAGCTGATTATATAGTGGCTGCAACAGGGGAGCTGCAATCCATTCAAGCTGATACAACCACAAAGGATTGGCATTTCACAACAGGTCCTGTTCGTGATTTTACTTGGTGTGCAAGCCCTAATTATGACACCGCAAGCCTACTCACACAGGGCATCAATGTCACCAGTTATTATGTTGCAGATCACTCTCTCGCTGGTGCACGTGTTCTTGAAGTGGCCGAGCAATGCTTGGAAATTTATGGGAACCTTTTCGGCCCCTACCCGTGGGAAAGTCTAGCGATTGTGGAGGCTGACATTTGGGCAGGTGGCATGGAATATCCCCAGCTCGTCATGATTGGACTCCCTTTGTATTGGAATCCCGAAGGGCTCTCTTCGCTAGCCTATGTTACTGCTCATGAGATTGGGCATGAATGGATTCCTTTCACAATAGGTACAGACAGTTATACAGAACCATGGATCGATGAGGGGTTTGCATCCTTCACCGAATATGTATGGATAGAATACAGCTATGGTCTGGTTGAAAGGATGAACTATCGTCAAACTGACCTAGACCAATATTGGGACTACGTGGATTCTGAAGGCGATAAAAGCGTCAACCAATCCATGGCCTACTGGCAAACCGCCGATTGGTATGCCTATGGACGCATCGTCTATGCAAAAAGCGCCCTCCTACTTGATATGTTACGTCACCAACTTGGAAACCAGACCTTCTATGAAGCGTGGCAGTACATCTACTCTGAAACCATCCACCAGAATATCCGAACCCATTCACTCCAAGATCTATTTGAAGTGGCAATAGGTGAATCACTGGACTGGTTTTTCAATCCTTGGATTTATGGGAGTGGAGTAATCACTTTGGGAATTGGTGCCTATACCCTCCAACAGAATGAATCCGGTTGGGTCCTTACCTTTCAATTGCAGCAATACCAACCAACACCAGTACGTTTACGAGTACCAGTTAGTGTCAATTTTGGTTTGTCTTCTGACATAGCTTGGGTTTGGATGGAGGCACAATCAATTACAACTCATGAACTTTTACTTTCAGCATCACCTGTACAACTAACACTTGATCCCGAAAGGCTTCTAGTATGTCAATACCAATTGGACTTTATTTTCTTGGGTCTATTCCCTGGCGCTCTCATCCCCTTAGCAATAGGGGGAGTTGTTGCAGCTGCGGTGTTGGTGGGAGTTATTATTCTCGTTCGTCAACGCCGTTCAAAATAATTACAGGTTTAGTTTCTCTTTCACTTTCCGCATATCCTCTTCAAGCCGTTCCACTCGGATCATCAGTTGACGAAGCAATGTGACAATGTCTGCATCGACAGTGTGTCGGGGATCCTTTGGATGAATTGGTTGAGGCTCACGCCGTGCAAGAGGGTTGAAATCATCTGGATCAAGACTCATGGTATACCTACTCCTAATATCTGCTCATGCTAGTCACTTTGATACAGGTTAAGCCTTTCTTATAAGCGGCGGATATAATCTGGACGTAGTCGACTTATCGCATTCGGGTCCGCTAGGACAGAATCGATTTTCTGAAGAAATATCTCGCGGTCTTGAGATAATACACCACGAAGGGGGAGGTAATTTGATGCATGATTAGTTCGAAACACACAATTTGTCAGTTTCGTTAATCCATCAATAAGAGCCCTGAGCTCTTGGAGAATTTCAATAGGTGTAAGTGGGTCGAACTCTCCTCTCTCAGTTTGTGTGTGAAGTTCAGTACCTGGCACCAGCATTAAGGTTAATGCGGCTAGGTAAGGTGGGTCAATTGCATTGATGGTCTCAGCTGTATTATTGGCGTGCTGTTGACTCAGATCCTTTCCACCAAGTCCTAAGATGATGATGGGAGATAATATGAAGCCAGCGTGTATCAGCCTACGGGAGGCTTTGATATGTTCCTGATTCGAAATTCCTTTGTTGACTTTCTTTAAAACGGTGTCATCACCGGATTCTAGACCAATGTATATCATTTCGAGTCCGGCTTTCCGAAGCTGTGCGAGGTCTTTGTCGGATTTTCGTTGAATATTTGTGCCACTGGCGTAGATACTGATCCGTTCAACACTAGGGAATTCTTGAGTGAGTAAGTTTAAAATGTTGAGTAATTGGGAAGTTGGAAGCACG
The DNA here is from genome assembly GCA_048938295.1 of Promethearchaeota archaeon. GTDB lineage: Archaea > Asgardarchaeota > Hermodarchaeia > Hermodarchaeales > Hermodarchaeaceae > Hermodarchaeum. Next base: position 62,735 of record JBHLMI010000002.1, on the reverse strand, counting down.
AATGCGTCTCCATCCGCTAAGAAAATTCGTCGTGGGTGGATTTGATATTCACGGCCTAAGCGGTGTACCTCCTTTTGGAATTGAGAAAACGGTTTAACCCTAAACTTTTTGGTGCGGTAGCTGCCACAAAAAGTGCAGGCATTATGGGAACAACCGAGAGTGGCTTGAAGGATAAGACTGTTAGCTTCGCTGGGCGGGCGAAAGACAGGAGGCTCGAGGTAGTTGGGATATCCTGAAAAGGGAGGCATCGCTTTCATGTGTCGTTTTGGGTGGTACTTTAAGAGATTTCCGCCGAGTTAAACTTAATTCTCTTGAAGAATGCAATCAAGGAGTAATTGAAGCGCTGCATGACTGAAACGGTATTTATTATCGCTTCGTGTACCCTTGAAATGGTGCTCTCGCGTGACTGTTTCAAAAGAGTGGTGCGATACGCCAACAATCACAAGTCCCACTGGTTTCGTTTCCGTTTCTCCGGTTGGTCCTGCAATCCCTGAGGATGCAAGTCCGTAATCTGTATTTAACCAGAGCCTAATACTATTTGCCATCGCTGCGACGGTTTCTTGGCTTACTGAGCCATATTGTCTGAGAGTGGATTCAGGTACCTGGAGTAACCGGTGTTTCAGTTCGGTGGCATAGGCGACAACCCCTCCATAATAAAACGCTGAGCTTCCGGGAATTTGGGTTAACAGATGCTGAATTAATCCTCCAGTTGCAGATTCAGCGACCATTAGGGTAGCTTTTCGTTTCGTTAGCTCATGGGCAATTTGATCAACTAATCCTCTCACGCTTTCTTGTACTTCTTCTAGCAAAGAGTGCACCATGGTCATGTATAGTCCTCCATTATGTTATCTTGCAGTAAAGGTATTATTTGGGTGTAACTTTTCCTGAAATAGAGTGATGGAAAAGATTTTAGCACACCCACATCCTTAAACCGAATATTCAGTGGGTGCAATGTGCCATGACACGGAAAATAATGCCTGATGAAATGTCTGTAAAATCCATTTGCCTCAACTGTAAAAATTACGATAAGAAAACTGGAACCTGTACTAGTGTGAACCCCTTTGCAAAGAAAGGGGACACCCATTATCTCCTTCTTACTGACAAATCCTCCTGCTACGGATTTCAACAGGCCTAAGATACTCTCTTCTTTTCCTCAATTGTGTCTCAGACTTAATTCACCAGTTCACAAACCAGCTGTGCAGCATCTCAAGTAGTTCCCTTGCATGGACCGTTAGGGTTGGAGGGCATTTTATGGCCAGGCACCAGCGCCAAACTTAGAGGTGTATTTCCAAATGTTCCCACATTTGTCACATTTTCGTGTGACCTCATGACCGTAGGCAATGGGAACTTTGCGTAAAATCGTCGTTGCATCACTACGGCAACGGGGACATTGATCTGGAGCAAGAGGCTTTTCTTCTGGCTTTGGTGGGGCTGTGGGTTGAGCCGGTGGTGCTGCAGCTGGAGGTGGACCAGATGGTGGACCAGATGGTGGACCAGATGGTGGACCAGTGGGAGGAGTTTCTGCCAAGTTGTGTATCACCTCAAGGGTAAAGACCATTTACTGTATGGATTTATCCCTTATAATCTACAATGCTAGTCATATATATGACGGCTTAAAATTTCAGCGTTTATTATTTGAATAAAACTACCACTCCGTATCGAAAAAATGGATGGAGTATACAAGTTTGGATGACGTGGAAGTTACCTTCGAGCCAGATAGGCGGCGAATACAAATCCAGAAGAACTTTACAGTACTTGATGTGGCAAGTCAGGTGGGTATCCAGCTGCGTTCTGAATGTGGAGGTCAGGGGACCTGTGGCAAATGTCGTGTTCACATTGAACCTCAAACTGGTCTAAACCCGCTTACATCTGCTGAGCGAATCCAATTAACTAGCGACCAACAGAAAGCTGGGTTTCGGTTAGCCTGTCAGGCTCGTATAAACGGTGAAACAGATCTGATTATTACTATTCCAACTGCAACCCATGTTTCACGACGCCAATTACAAATCACTGGCACTCTACGTCCGATACACTTTAGCCCTGCTCTGCATGCTCTTCTTCTTCGGGTTTCTAGTGTCAATCCGAATGAATCTAAACCAGACACCGAAAGGGTTCTTGCTAGCTTAGCTAAGAATCCACAGTATAAAGGCATCACTCGTTGGGAATATCCCCTTCCCGTGATTACAAAGACACCGCAGGCGGTACGCAAAGCCAATGGCGAGGTTACTTTGATAATTCGTAACCAGTTTCAACTCCTTGATATTCAAGCGGGAGATGCTCGCGAAAGCATCTATGGATGCGCATTGGATATCGGAACATCAAAGATAGCAGGTAGCCTCTATTCGTTAACATCCGCTAAGCTGATTTCATCAGGAGGCATTGAGAATCCACAACTGCGATTTGGGGAGGATATTATGACACGGCTAAGTTACGCTGCAGTTGGATTAGAAACGAGGAAGGAATTACAATCTGCAGTAATTGAGGGTGTGAATACTCTTCTTGGCAAACTGGTGTCCTCTGATGCTTTCGCTGACCAGATATTTGAGGTCATCGTTGTAGGGAATACGGTGATGACGAGTCTTTTCCTTGGTTTAGATACCACCCATCTTGGTTATGGACCGTTTGTTCCTCCCTTTCGGGGTCCCCTTGAAGTATCTGCCAGTCAATTAGGTCTTAATCTTCCACCACAATGTGTCGTATACATCTTGCCTAATATTGCAGGATATGTCGGGGCAGATGCAGTTGCAGATATTCTGGCTACTGGAATCCATGAACAAGAAGAACCCTGTCTCCTTATCGACATTGGGACTAATAGTGAAGTAATCTTGGGGAACCAAGACCATCTCGTTGCCACCTCTTGCGCTGCGGGTCCTGCCTTTGAAGGTGCAGGAATCAAGCATGGTATGAAGGCAGTGAGTGGAGCCATCGAAAGAGTTAGCTTTAATACAATTTCTAAGCAATTTAATTTGACAACCATTAACAATATCGAACCACGTGGAATATGTGGCTCTGGCGTAGTCGATACCATCGCTCAGCTCGCGCAGGCAAAGCTATTGTCATCAAAGGGTCGATTTACCAAAGCGGCGTCACCCCTAATTACAAAAGAAGAAAACATTAGGTTCATTACACTCACCAAAGGTGTAACCAAGAAGGGACTCCCCTCAATTACACTTTCGGAGCAGGATATTTCACAATTGCTCCTAGCAAAAGCAGCCATCAAATCCGGATACACCCTCTTACTCAAACAACAAAAACTTGATGCAGAAGACTTAGGTCACGTCTATGTTGCTGGGGCTTTCGGAACATACCTAAATCCAGAGAGTGCTCAACGCATCGGTCTAATCCCCCCTCTTCCCCTGAAAAATATTAGCCTCATTGGAAATGCCGCATTAGTCGGTGCCCAGCAAGCTCTCTTATCAACTTCCCAAAGGCAAGAGGCGCAAATCCTGGCAAAATTCGTCGAGTTCCTTGACTTAGCTCGTCATCCTGAGTTTTCTAAAACCTATGCCGCTTCGTTATTTATTTGAACATCAAAGTGGCATAGCAGAATCTGTTTTATTTCCCAAAATGGAGGATTCCAAGTTGGACGATGATTCCGCAAATGAAATAAAATCCTGGGATGAAGTTCCTACCGAACGTAGCGTTATACAAACCTTTGGAGCGGTCTCGTTCCTCAATGATATGGGCTCGGACATAGTCTTCTCGATCTGGCCGGTCTTCGTTGCCCTACTCACGCCACCAGGTCTCGCACCACTAATATTAGGGCTAGTTGATGGAATCGGTGATTTTGTCGTCCACGTGTCCAAGGGCTTTTGGGGATTCATTTCCGATATGGTTCAAAAACGGAAGGTTTTCATTTGGTCTGGTTACATGATGGGTGCCTCTTCACGGCTAATTTATTCCTTCACACCGATTTGGCAATGGCTCATTCCAGCGAAGATATTAGATCGTTCAGGCAAGCTTCGAGGTGCCCCCCGTGATGCACTTGTAGCTGATGTATCTACTCACGAAACCCGGGGGAGAGACTTTGGCATTCTCAGGACCCTGGATAATATGGGCGCAACACTTGGAGTTGTTATTACCATCCTGTTCGTTACATTTGCGGTTCCCTGGTTAGGGGTAATATTAGGATTTGATTTACTCGCTAGCCTCAGGCTCCTCTTTGTTTTTGCAACAATTCCTACTTTCATCGGGGCCATCCTTATAATTATTCGAATCGTTGATTACCGAAAGGCGCCGGGGAAACCAGTATTTCGGTTCTCTGGTGTTAATCGCAGCCTTGCCATTTTCATTATTCTAAGTATGATCTTTGCTTTGGCTTCTTTCAGCTGGTCCCTACTTACTCTTTATGCTGGACTCTTTATTGTGATTCCAGCCACTCCTTTTCTGGGTGTGCCAGTTGCCTATCTGACCTTTACTCTTACTGCAGCCCTCACTTCAGCTCCCCTTGGAAAATTAGGCGACCGTATTGGACGAAGACTCACTATTCTAATTGGTTTTACCTTCTTTGGATTAATGTGTGCTATCTTTCTGTTTGTACCAAATTTCTGGATGGTTATTTTAGCCTTGATTTTTTATGGGGTTAGCATTGGGGCTACTGTTCCCATGCAATCCTCATTGGTCTCTGAGCTGTCCCCCATTGATGTACGCGCTAGCATACTTGGTTTATACCAAATGCTCATTGGCTTTGCTCTTCTCTTCGCTAGCCTCATTGCAGGTTATCTTTGGGCGTTGTTTGGACCAAGTTTGATGTTCACCCTTGCATTAATCTTGACGGTGATTGCCGCTGTTTTGCTTCCACTAGTACGTGAACCGACAGACTCTGATTAGGGCACTGGGTCTGATGCTGTCTTTTTCACATGTCTTTGTATTCCTCGGGGATGGGTTGGGGTTCTACATTAGCGAAGACCAGAATGCCGAGGATAACGAGATTAATGCAAAGGGTCAACACCAATAGGGGAATCGCTCCAAAGAAGGTATAGATGAAGCCAGATGGAATCGGAGTGATTAAGAAGGCAAAAAAGACCACGATGAAGAAGATGCTGAGCATCTTTGCGGTTTCAGACCGTGGCATGGCCTTTCGTAGGTAGGTTAGAATTAGGGTCCACCAAAGAATATCGTTAATGTTTTTCATTGCGAGCGCGATAAAAGCAGTGCTCATTAAGGGTTCTAGAATCGGATGAGTAGTAATTATTGAAGCAACAGTAGCGGGTGGTAACCAGAAGGGGAAAAGGGGGGCAAGGATAAGCAATGCAAGGGTGATTGGCATAACGCTGTATACGGCGATGATAGCGCGACGGCTGCCATATTTATCGAAAAAGGAGCCCACCCACACCGAGAGTGGAATCGAAAACGCCAGTACAACGATTAGCATGATGCTAATTTCGCCAATCGAGAATCCTAGCGCTTCGTTGAGATAGAAGGTGCTGACGAACCGGTAAAAACCATCACTGAGTGCGTCAAGGATAAGCACTACCATAAAGACGGGTAAAATCATCCAGAGTAATTTGAGAGCATTAGCATTTTGTTTAAGGAACTCTCGCGCATGATTCTTTTCCTGTTTCTCACGCACGATCGGTCGAGGTTCAGCAAGAAAGACGGCTCGAATCGTTGCTGCAACCATGTAGCACATAGCTCCAATGAAGAAGACAATCTGAATTGTGAAGACGAAAGGTACACCAATCTCAAGAAGCCAGGTGACTAACCCCAGCCCAATGAGGCCAAAACCACTACTTGTCTGAAAAATTCCCATCGCCAGTCCACTGTGTTCCGGTTCTATCTGCTCATAGATGTAAGATGTTGAACCACTGGCAAATAGTGACGATCCGGACATAATGAGGATTCCTGCGATTAATCCGATCAATCCAGTGGCAAATGCGAGTATCATCATGCCAAGCCCAGAAATGAACATAGTCAGGACTGAGAGCCATTTTCTATTGACATTGTCACCCAAATAACCACCAAAGAATCTTGCAATCAACTCGATACCAATAAATGCTAAAACAGCGAATCCGATGGTGATGTAGACCAGTTCAACCTGTGGCATATAGGCGATAATGAAATCCCTTAGAAACAACATCAGATAGCTATCCAAGATAATCCCGAAGATTCCCAGAATCCAAGCGGTAACTAGATACACCGAATAGCTGCCAAAGGTAAGCACGGATTTTAGCGAGGCAAAAAAGCCTTTCTTTGGTTTTTCTGTTTTTTCCGGTTGTGGCACTTCTGGAGCAGGTTCCCGATCTCCTTTAAAGGGATCCACCGAGATTGTGGATGGGGGAGTATCTGCATTGTTAGATGGATCGTTGTCATTCATGGAGGTCACTTCAGAATGCCTGTCTAGTCAGCACAAATACGTAATCTGTGAAGGGTTGACCAAAATTCTGGTCCCATCTGTGATAACTGAGGGTACTTAGATATTGTGCACACCCCAATACGCTAAGGAATTCAAAATTCAGGCTCTTAAGCTCAACGTATAATGTTCAGAACACTTAAGATGTAAACCCACACAGAACGCCATAATCTCTTTGACCTGCGAGGAGGGTTTGTAACATGATCGATGACGTAGATGGATTAATGGCGAAATATGACGTAGATGCTCTTTTTCTCCAGGGCAAGAGCCTTTTGAAACCTAATCTCTATTACCTAACACGGTTCCTCACTGTAGACGATGCCTACTATGTGAAATTCCCTGATCAACCTGGAATTCTTGCAGCATCAGATATTGTCTGTTCTCGAGCTAAGAAGTATTCACCAATGAGATATTTTCATAGCCTAAGTCCAACAATCAATCAGGCAATACAGGATGCAGTATCATCAGATGAATATGTTCAACGCATACTGGAGGATCTACTACGAAACTTTCTTCCAAAAAATGGTGTTATTGGTGTACCCCTTGAAACTGATGCACTGCATATCCATTTATTGCAGAAACTAGGTCTGAAACTTCAACCAGTCGAGTCCCTTTTCTTTGAAGCACGAGAAACAAAAGACCGAAAGGAAATCAAAGCTATTGAATCAGCCAGCCAGGCTACAATGGTCACCTTTAATCATGTTATCGACTTAATCAATAATACAACTATTGGACCTCGAAAGGTCCTACTTTATCAAAGAACTCCCTTGACAGTAGGACGACTCAAACGAATAATTGAACACACGCTTGTGGACAATGACTCAGAAAGCAGTGAAGAGATCATTGTCGCTAGTGGTCCTAAAGGTGCCGACTACCATTATATGGGGGCTCGTAGTGATCTGCTTCGGGCAAATGTACCTGTTATAATTGATATTTTTCCACGCCGACTCGAAGAACGGTATCATGCTGATGTTACCCGTACCATTGTTCGCGGGCAGGTGTCTCAGAAAATTCAGAAGCTGTTTGAGTCAGTTGAATCCGCTCTCGATGCAGTGGTTGATGCTATACATGTTGGTGAAACGACAGAGGGTCTCGTGAATGTCATGGCTGATTCCTTTGAATGGGATGGACATCCGTCAGCCAATCGGACCCCCGGTATTGAAGAAGGGATGCTGCATGCGCTTGGTCACGGAATTGGCTTGAGTGTACATGAAGATCCGAAAATGTCCTTTAGACCACATCCCCTGAAATCTGGGGCTGTTATCGCCATTGAACCCGCGTTATATTATAAGAAAGTCGGTGGCATTCGAATCGAAGACGATATCGTTGTTACAAAGAAAGGATCTAGTAACCTCACGAATCTACCTAGAACAGTGTTTCTGTAATATCATCTGAGATTTGGTGATTTCTATTCACTAATTTGTGCTGCGTATTATCGGAACCGTTCGAAGAATTTGTTCAGAGGTTAATCTGACATTGCACACCGGGCAACTGCCTTTCGCTTTAACATATTCCAGCATATGTGTCCGATGACCTTGAGCCTGGCAGGATGGACACAACACGACCAATTCTCCCGGATATACCCAATAGCCACATACAGCGCATTTTTCCTCCGTTTCAAAAGTAAAAGTCTGATGTTGAAGTTTATTGAGGGAGGCCTGGCAGTTCCAGCAGATCTGTTCATTGGTGGCATTCCATTTCCCACAAGAACATATTAGCACATCGACCTGATGTTCAGAAGGTTCCCATTCGCGTTCTCCCCTCCTATCTTCAGTGACCGGTTGCCAAGGATCACGGAGGCTGACTCGTACGTATGAACGAGGCGGGGAATCACGACGATCCTGAACCGCTACGCAAATAATACATGCAGCTAACAGAATAATTACAATGAAAATGATTAGAATCGGCCAAATAAATTGCACGAATCCTTGCCTCCACGACTAGAGGACGATTCCCAGCCAGTCTCTGTATCTTTCGTGGGCAGTCCTCATATACCAAAAAGGCAAATTAACTGTTATTAGGATTTGCTTTTGAGGCAATCTTACCTCTTCGAAATCATTACAAGATTCACACAGTTCTGAGGGATTACCATTAATAAGCAACAAGAAAGCCATTTGTGTAAGCGAGGCTAACTCGATGCCATATGTAGATGTTGATGGTGGTAAAATCTATTTTGAGGTAGATGGAGAGGGTGAACCGCTCCTTCTCTGTCATGGTGTCCGGGGGTCGAATCGAAACTGGGCTTTTCTGCGTCCGCACCTTCGAGACCACTTCAAAGTCATTATGCCTGATTCACGTGGACATGGTCGATCAACTGAACTCACTGAACCTAGCACGATAGATCTATACAGCAAGGATATGATTGCGCTGCTTGACCACCTCCAAATTAGCCAATGTATAATCGCTGGTCATAGTATGGGGGGTTTCATCGTTCAGCAAATAGCACTCGACACGCCTAATCGTGTTAAAGCTCTTATTCTCATCAATACTGCCCCAATGGTTGATGTCGAGGGCGCCTTAGTCCAAATTGAACTTGGTAAACTGGCATATGGACTCGAGCCCAAGGAAGCCGTTTTGAAACTGCTGAAATTCGAATTTTATGATCCTGAAAAAATCCGTTCCACGCCGGATTTGTTTGACCTTCTTGTCCAACTAGCCGAAGAAGGTCAACGGCTCACAAATAGCCATGGAAGCGCTCAAGGAGCCTGCGCCAAATTTAATATTCAAGACCGTGTCAAGGAAATCCAGGCCCCAACGCTTGTAATCTGTGGTTCAGGAGACAAAACTTTCTCCCCTAACTGGGCTGACTTCTATGCAAAGAACTTAGACAATGTCACCACTAAGGTTATCAATAAGACGAACCATAGCATTCAATTCGAACAACCTGAAGAGCTTGCAAGGGCTATTATCGAATTTGTTGATACACTGTAAAGGGTGTGATTGGTCTCTATCATGTTTCCTGCAGTGTTTGCAATAATCTTGTTTGTGACAATTATCCTTCTTATTATGCTAGATGTCATGGACCACACAGCTGCCGCCCTTATTGGAGGAGTAATCGCTATCTTCTACATGGCTATGATCTGGCCAGCATGGCGTGATGCGGTGATTGCCATAAATCCAGAAGCCAACTATGACCTTCTCCCTGCAAACTTCAATGTTGTTGTTTTCGCCTTCTTCTTCAATAAATGGGTCGACCTTCCCACTCTGATCCTTATCCTTTCAATGATGGTCATTACCGAAATCGCAAAAGATTCTGGCGTCTTTCAATTTATCTCAGTACAGGCAATCAAATTCACAAAAGGCGATACACGCAAGCTGCTGATAATTTTATGTGCCTTGAGCTTCGCTATGACCACTGTTCTAACTCAAATCACTACAATCTTGATTATGGGCACTTTGACCTTTCTCGCCTGCGATGCCTTAGAAATCAATCCTGTGCCGTTTCTCATATCCATTGCTCTCGCATCCAATGTCGGTGGAATTACATCGATGATCGCTAGTGTCCCTGCAATGCTGGTTGCTGGAGCCACCCTCTATAGTTTCCCCTGGTTTATTATCAACATGATGCCCTTGGGATTGATATTAATTGCAGTTATGTTGTTTGTGGTCCTACGCCTATTCCGAAAAGATCTCATCCAACCTCGACGAGCACGGATTGAGGATCTCATGGAACTTGACCCTTGGGAGATGGTTCCTAGCCGCCCAGTATTTTACCGTACTGCTATCCTTCTTATCCTTATCATTATTGGATTCATTATTCTAGGATCAGCAGGACTCACATTTCTGGTTGCCCTGGGAGGCGCACTCCTCTTTGTCATATTAAGTGGAATTCGACCTAGTCAACTGTTTAAGGAAATTGAATGGTCTGCACTATTCTTCTTTATTGGCTTGTTCTTTCTCGTTGGACTGCTTGAAGAATTCGGGGTACTACATGCAATAGGACATGGAATACAAGCATTGACATTGGGTAATCCGTATATTGCCGCTACCCTGATGGTATGGATCACTGGAATGACCAGCGGGTTCGTCGATAATATTCCAGTGACTCTCACATTCATACCTGTAGTCGATGTCCTAGCATCTGGTCCCGTTCCAATCCCAGCAGGCGCTCTATGGGCATCAATGCTTGCTGGAGCTGTGTTGGGTGGCTGTCTTACTCCGATAGCCAGTGCAGCTAATGTCCTCATCATGACTATATCAGAAAAAGAAGATCGTGCAATTCCCAAGAATCAGTTCCTATTGATTGGAGTAATCCTAACTGTGATGTTTCTCTTTTTCAGCACACTCTACGTGTTATTCAGGATATTCCTAATGCCCATCCCTGCCCCACTCGGTTTATGATTTAGTGGATTCTTCGAAAAAATCTAGTGAAAAGCTTATTTGACAAATTACCCTTAAGAAATAAATATTGACCTGACATCTAGCAGTCAGCCTTGCCACCTTAGGGCGACGATAATATGCTGATAATTTATCCGGCTGTCTTTATCATTCTGGTGTTTATCGCAGTAGTGTTAATGATTACATTCGATATGACCGACCACACTATTGCTGCCCTCATTGGTGCCTCCATCGCCATCATCTATTTTGCTCAGATATGGGAACCGTGGCGCTTATCGCAGATTCAGATCTACACAGATCTTGCCAACGGCTTTCTTCCTGGTAGCCCTGAATATGAGCATTTCATGGAACTAGCGCTAAGTTATCAGCTTTTGCCTATCGTTTTCAATGCTGAGGTTTTTGCCCAATTCTTTGGAGAATGGGTCGATCTTTCTACCATCATCGTGATTCTTTCTCTCATGGTCATCACAGAGATTGCCAAGGACTCAGGATTGTTTCAGTTTATTGCAGTCAAGGCCCTTCGATTCAGTAAGGGCTCACCAAGAAGGTTGTTACTCATTTTCTGTGGGCTAACTTTCGCCATGTCGACCGTACTAGCAACAACGGTATTAATCATCGGTCCATTAACGATTCTTGCTTGTGATGCCCTAGAACAGAATCCCACACCCTACCTCATTGCGAATGCCATGTGTGGAAATATAGGTGGTATTACTACCGTAATTGCTAGTGTTCCATGCATGTTAGTCGCTGGTGCAACTTTTTATGACTTTGTTTGGTTTGCCACTACGCTACTTCCCTTGGGCTTAATCCTACTCGGGGTAACCGGTATGGTTGCACTCAGGTTTTTCCGAAGAAAGTTTACTAAACCTCGACCAAGCCGAGTTAATGATCTTATGGCACTTGATGCCTGGACGATGGTAGAGGACCGTAACATCTTCTATCGAACTGCCATCTTGTTTGTGGCGATGATAATCGGTTTCATCGTGTTTGGAATAGCTGGATTCACATGGGTGGTCGCCTTTGTCATGGCCCTCCTTTTCGTTCTCCTCAGCGGAATTCCAAGTGAACGTATTTTTAAAGAAGTAGAATGGACTGCGTTATTTTTCTTCATTGGGCTATTCATAATTGTTGGATGCATGGAAGAGTTTGGGGTCTTGACATTCATTGGAGGTGTGATTTCGGTACTCACGGGAGGTAATCCCGCTGCTGCAACCGTATCGATGTTATGGTTGACTGGGTTTACTAGTGGGGCTATTGATAATATCCCAGTGACCGCCACCTTGATACCTGTTGCAGATTCCTTGACCCGAATCCAATTACTCCAAGGGGCTAATCCCGGTGGCGCAATTTGGTCTGCTCTTGTTATTGGGGCTGTTCTTGGTGGTTCCCTAACACCCATCGCTAGTGTAGCAAACGTGATGACCATGACTGTTGCCAATAGGGAGAATCGTCCTATCTCTTATAATGAATTTCTTCGAACAGGTGCCCTCATGTTCTTCCTATATCTTCTAATTGGAACAGGCTATCTCCTCATGCGGCTCTTCCTCCTACCCATTCCCCTTCCACCCGCCTACTTCATCAGCGGTTAAATCAAAGGTTTAGTGGAAGAAGAACCAGAGCAATCCGCCATACCCACCAAAGACAAACCAGATGATAGGCAGTGCAATTGCCTGGGCAAGAGCAAGGAAGCTGAGGATCAACAGGAAGGGCCGCGACCCCAGGATGGTCGTAATTAAATCGAGGATGTTTTCAGCCCATTTGAAGAGGGTGAACACAACAACACCCACAATGATGAAGATGCCAATCAAGATATACTTCAACGGGACTTGTTGTGTAATGATTTCAGGAATTAAAGGTGCAAGCGCAACGACTGCAACAACAGCAATGAGGCCTGCTGCAAGACCGATAAGAGCAGCCCAAGGTAATTTGTTGATGGGTGTAAGGAAGAGTGCAATCCCCATCCATGCCAAGAGAAAGAGTGTCAGTGGATCACCATAGATGTTTAGACCAGGTGTAAGGAGTATTGCGGCAAAAGATACGAAGCATAATATGCCCATAGGAATGCCGATGAGCCCAATGAGACGAACAATGCCCCGACGCCAACCAATGGTCGGTGGGGCTTCAGCTTTTCCTTCTTCCTCAACTTTGTTAGAGCCACTTGATCGGTAAGTGTCACCCATAAGATTGTCTAAGAACCATGCGAATGCAGCCATTGCTCCTAAACCAAGAAACACAGGTGCAAGGTTTGCTAGTATAATAGTCCATGACATACAGGCGTACCTCCAGTCTAATGGTCGTTTGTGAATTGAGCCTAAAAAGGATTTGCAGTGTAGTAATCGTTTGACTCCTTTCTACAGTTTCTTGTACTTAGTTAGAAATACGCTCTAACGGACAATCACCGACACAATCTTCATTTCTTTAGCATCCACGATGCCCTTATCGGTAATCTTCAAGGCTGGAATTACTGGGAGTGCCATGAAACTCATCGTCAAGAAAGGGTGGTTGAGGCTACAGCCAAGGTCAAGTGCTGCAGTCCGTACAGTCTGAAGCTGTTTCGTGACTTTATCCACAGGTTCATCAGTGATAACTCCCGCGATGGGTAACGGCAGATTAGCCAGGATCTTCCGGCCTTTAATAGCTGCTATCCCTCCCATCGTCTGGGATACCGTACTTACTGCCATCAAGGCGTCCTCAGGACTCGTAGCAACGCTTATGATATTGTGACTGTCATGGGCGATACTACTTGCGATGGCTCCTTCTTTTAATCCAAAGCCTTGGACGAAGCCCACTCCGATACTACCTCCTTTCATATACCGCTCAGTGACAGCGATTGTGAGGATATCCTTTTCAAGATCGGGATGTAAGTACCCCTCTGATGCATTGAGAGTAACGATTTCAGAACCCGTGATAAGGCTACCTTCATGGGCGATGATTACTCGAACTTTATGGTCTCCATCATCGGCAGGAATCATGTAATTAAGGACTGTCGGAATGCCGCCAAATCGAATAGTAGTGCGCATATCAGGGGGATACTCATATTTGGGCAACTTCACCGTCAACCGTCCATCCTTAGCAACCACGTTACCACGAAGAATAACTAAATCCACGTTGATATTCTTCAAATCATCAATTAAGACGATATCCCCATTGTTTCCAGGAGCAAGATGTCCCACTCGAGGCAACTTGAAGTAACTAGCAGGATTCGATGTCACAAGCTGAATGGCTACCAACGGGTCGATGCCAGCATCTATTGCTCTCCGCAAGCTCCGGTCAAGATGACCGACATCCGCTAGTTCAACTGGGGATAGATCGTCCGAGCAAATGGTCGCTCTACGAAGATCTCGGCCTTCCTTGTAGAGGGGAAGCAAGATATCTAGCATATTCCGGACAATGGATCCTTCCCGTGCCATAACGGTCATGCCTAATCGGAGACGATCCACAGCTTCTTCCGCTGTTTCTGATTCGTGATCCGACATAATTCCTGCAGCGATGTAGGCGTTCAGTCTCTTCCCTTTCAATCCCGGCGCATGGCCTTCAACCACTTTACCTTGACTTCGGGCAAATTGGATTTTCAAGTGAATGTCTTCATCATTGTTCAGTACTGCTGGGATGTTCATGACTTCACCAAGACCAATGACCATGGGGTCTTGGAGCAAGCGATCAATGGTGAATGCATCTAGCTTGGCTCCGGCGGTCTCCAGTTCAGGTGAGGCTGCTGGAACACAACTTGGGACTTCAATGAGGATATGGAGGGGTAAATCTCGCGCTTCCTCCATGAAAATTTCTAATCCTCGGATTCCCGTCACATTGGCAATTTCGTGGGGATCAATGATTGCAGTTCCCGTGCCGTGGGGGATTACAGCTTTAGCGAATTCGGTGAGGGTAAGCATGGTACTTTCTACATGGATATGGGACTCGATGAAAGCCGGAGTAGCATATCGTCCTTGTCCTTTAATGACCTTGGTTTTGCTTCCTATAAGGTCAGAGACATCGCCAATACGACAAATCATCCCTTCTTTAATAGCGATGCCACCTTCCAGGATTTCTCGGGAAATCACATCGATTGGTTGTACATCAGTGATGACCATGTCCGCCTTGATACGACCCATACTTGCGTCAATTAGTGTTCGCTGACTCATGCAATTTCACTCCTACTGTTCGCTGAACCCCACCAAAATGATGATGGTTCTGATTACCGTTCCATCCTGCCATTAAAATCTAACGTAGAAACATGCACGATGACTTAGAGAGTAATAAGTTGATAAAATTCTAAAAGCGGTGGGAGTAAATCTAAAGCATCCTCACTGACGATAATCGTACTTGCAGCTTCTGCCACCTCTTCATTAGAGGGGTTGAATGCAATGGAAAAACCTGCAGCTCGAAACATAGGAATGTCATTTCGTGAATCGCCGATAGCAACACATTGGTAGAGGGGTACATCCAGTTCTTGTGCGATAATCTCTAACACTTGGTCTTTATTGTCAAACGCGACGTGAACTTGTACTCCACAGATCTTGCCGTCTTCATCAGTAAGTAGTTCGTTGGCCTTGCTTACATCGATGCCAAGGACTTCTTGTACACGATTAGCAAATACCGTGAGCCCTGAACTGATAATAGCTGTTTTCAAACCATGCCTATGCAACGCATCAATGAGGGTTTTCACGTTCGCAATGAACGCTAACCCTTGGTCGATAGCCTCCTCGATTTGCTTGAGGGGAACGCCATGCCAGAGTGCGACATCAAGCTCCGCCCATTGGAAATAGTTAATCTCTCCTGCATAATATCGGTCAGCGTTTGGTTTCGCAGGTTCGACGGTTCCGAGCAGCTTATGAATCCAACTCCAAGCACTCCAAATTCTAACCAAAGTTCCGTCTAAATCAAAGGCGACTAATCCGGGGACTGGCACTATAGATCCTCAGCCGACATCATACCTAGAGGGTGAAATAAAGCTTTGGCACCGATAGCCTCCTCTTCTAGCTCCATGGGAAGAAGTAATGTGGATAATAAACAGGGTAAAAGAGGAAGACATAGAAAACTAGATAGACACTCAGAACAATGAAGAGGAGATAGGTTACCATTCGTCCCTGCTGTTGCATCTGATATAATTCAGATTGGCGTTTACCTGAGTCAGGTTGCCATCCCCGCAATTTCTGAAAGAGTGCAAAGAAGGGCAAACCGAGATAAATCAACAAAAAGATGGTTTTGTACTTGAGTAATCCATACCAAAACAAGTGGGTGAATAATCCAACACTTGCATACAGGAGAAGCAATCCTACTCCGATCAATATCACCCCTAATCTTGTCGTGTTCCTCGGTCCGAGGTATACCGCAGTCGTCTTAATTCCTGCTCCTGCGTCTGCAGAATAGTCTGAGGCCGTATGTATACCATGCGTTCCTGCATAAAACACTCCTGCTCCTATCACGAGAGAGATTGGTAAGAAAGAAAGGGGAAGGAATGACATTGGTAGAAAGGAATACAATCCCCAGGCCGCCAGGACAGCCCACGACCCGAACCCAATTCCAATAATGATCAGATCAAGGAATGGGCGGCTTTTAAGCCGGATGGGGGGGAACGAGTAAAGAAACGCGAAAAAGTAAGTCACAAGTAGAAGGAGTAAGAAGAATAAGCTTACGAGTCCTGCAAAAATCACACCGAGAGAAAAAAGGACTAATGCAACTAATTTCGCTCTATTCTGTGTGATTTTTCCTGAACTGATTGGTAACTTCGCTTTGACTTGATGGAGAGAATCAGTATCAAGATCACCCAATTGGTTGACGATGAATATCGCTGAGTTGAACAAGCATACAGCAAGGATTCCACGAAGAAGAATTATCCAAGTGCTTAGAAAATAAAGGAGCCCCCAATTGGATGGGCTCAGTGGAGGACTGCCGAGAAGAATGAAACAAAGAATAAATAAAAACAAAGATCCCAGCCATACGGAAATACGGATCAAACGTACCAAGACTTCCCACCATCGGTCGGAGTCGTGGATTTCAATCTTAGACTCAATGTTCTCGTGGAATCTTCTTAAAGGGGAAGTGCTTCGGTAATTCCACCAGGCAATTAAGATCAAACAGGCCCCGATTAACAGGGTTGTCCAAGGATTAATTGGTGGAAGGACAAACATCCAAAGTATGTTTAGCAGAATCGGATTGGTTTGTAGTAATTCAAGCCAAGGATGACCCGCTTGTAACCCAAAAGTAGTTTGTACAGCAGAGGTGAGACATATCACTGCCGTAATCAGGTAGATAATGCTATCATAGCGGTACTGCCACTCACCCAACAATCCTCGACGAATTATTATCATTCCCCCAGCAAAAAACGCGGTAACAATAACCAAGAATACGCCGTTAGCATACAGGTTCTGCATCCCTTCGCTAGGAAGGAAACCGCCTAACATGAATTCACTCACCATTCCAAAGACCACAAATCCTAGACCAACAAAAAACAGGACTAACGCTGTAAGCTTGGAATCAGGCTTCATTGTATTTATCCAGAATACGGAAGCCGTATTTAACTCAGCAAGTCCCCTGGTCAGGGGAGGTGTCTTGTCGTCGAATAGCAGGAACTTAAATACAGCTTCTCAGTTTCTTAACGCAAGCACAGATACTGGGTTGCTGGTTAAAGATGAAGCGTGATGCCGAGGAGTTGCTAAAAGACCTCTGTCCTGAGTTGGAAATTACAAAAAACGCGAAAGAATGGATACAACGTGCTGAACAAGTAGTTGCTAAGACAACTCAAAGCCGGGATATCTATCCCATCGTTGACCACACACAAGGCGAAGGTCCATGGATTTACGATTTGAAAGGAAACCAATATTTGGATGTGACAGCAGGAGTCGCCGTACGCGCTTTAGGAATTCGAAACCCAGTCATAAAGGATTTCGAATACCGTATTAGTGAATATATGCGTCAAGTTCCAGGTCACGATTTCGACCTTATTCCTCAAATCCTTCTCGCTGAAAGACTTACAGGCATTACGCCGGGAGATCATGCCAAAGAGGTTTTCTTTACCACTAGCGGTGGACGTGCAGTTGAATCCGCAATTAAGTCAGTAATGGATAATAGCCACCGCTTTCGCTTCGTCGCCTTTCGTCCTGCCTTTCATGGACGAACTGGCTACACACTAGCCCTGACTGCTAGCAAACACATCCAAAAGGATTTCTTTCCTCAAGGCTTGGATGTGATTCGAGGACCCTATCCCTACTGTTTCCGCTGCCCATTCGGGCAAGAAGAAAAAAGCTGCAACCTCGAATGCGTCCAATATCTACGTGACAGCATCGAATATGGCGGGACCGACATCGCCGCAATCGTGCTAGAACCAATCTGTGGTGAAGGCGGAATTATCCCCGCACCTGTGAAATGGTTCACAGAAATCCGCAAGCTGGCCGATGAACTCGACACCAAGATTATCAGTGACGAAGTCCAAGCTGGGCTAGGTCGAACTGGAAAATGGTGGAGCATCGAACATGGCGGCATTGTCCCTGAATATATCTGCACAGCTAAAGCCTTAGGCGGAGGGTTCCCCTTTGGTGCTGCCATCGGACCCAAACCCCTCTTCACAGATTACAGCCGTCACTCAGAAACCTTCGGGGCCGAACCTTACGTTTCTCTTCTCTCCTTATCCGTCCTCCGTACCATTGAACGCGATGAGCTCCTCAGCAATGCGACAAAGCGCGGTCGACAACTCCTTAAAGGCCTGGCTGAAATTCAAGAAGCCAGTAATATCATTGGGGATGTACGGGGGCGTGGTCTCATGAGTGCTGTAGAAATCGTTACGGACAAAGCAACCAATGCATATGATTCAAAGAAACGCGATGCGGTGCTAAACAACGCGGTGAATAAACAACGACTTTGGATTCTAGGAGCTGGACGAAGCAGCATTCGCTTTCTCCCACCATTAACCATTACTGCGGAACAAATTGCCATCGCCCTCGAACGCTTTGGCAAAGCAGTGAAATCCGTTAAATAATCAATCCACGGAGGATGCACATCTATGAAATTGAATCCAAGTCAGCTTATCTATATCGCTGTAGCCTTTGCTATCATCGGGATTATCCTCTTCATCACCGGACCCTTTCTTCCCCTCCCTCCCGTCATCACATTTGCTATTGTTTCCATCTGCTTTATCATTGTCATCGTGGCTGCCATTCTCGCCATGTGCACCTATCAAAGTGACTACGCCCAATCCCGTGGTCGTGAAGTCTTTTAGTTTTTGAAGTTACTGGTGAATGCGTTGGTCCTTGAAGTAGAAAAAGATGAGTAGAAGGGTGGGTGTAATACCACCCCTACTCGAATCCAAGCACCGATAACAACGGTGCGTTGGTCATAGGAGTTTCAGAACAGTTGACGGGTTTAGCCGAGTTTGAAGACGCTTTGGAGCTTCATCAGGTGACTCATGTCACCCTGTGACTTGAGTTTGCCTGACATGAAAGCGGCTACGGCGTTGAGCTGGCCGTTGGTGATGGCCATCCAGTCGTCTTTGCTGATGGTAATGATGAGGTCTGCTTTTTCAGCAGGACCTTCACCCCAGTTGATTTTCTGATCTACGATGGTGATGTTGTATTTGGCGTCGCCTTGGATGTCCATTTCGATTACGCAGTTCCAGCCTGCAGCCGCGTTGGAGTCAAATGTTCCGACCATGGCTTCTAAGCCTTCTTTTGGAGTGTCTACCAATAGAATTCACCTAAGAATATAGGAAGTTCTGCCAATGTTGAGTCGGGATGGTTTAAAAGCATAACTTACCGATTAAAATTTCGTTAAATGGAAAAAATTATCGTCGAGAAATGATATACCGGCAGTTATGGGCTCCCTCTGCGATGGCTTGCTCGTGTATTACGATGAGTGATTTGTCATGATAATGTGCTAAGTGAGTGATGAGGCTTTCATGGAAACGACAGATTGTTCCAGGGTATTTTGAGGATACACCATGATAGACACAATTGTTCACATGAACATAGAATCCATTTTCGAAAGGTTTGGGTTCAGCATAACACCCTTGTTCGTTAATGTAGTCACAGATTGCTTGCACTATCTGTTTGAGATTTTTTAGCTGAGTTTTTTCCTTTTCCCATTCAATTGAAAGGCGTTCTGCTTCAAGCTTTGCCGCTCGATCAAGAAGCCCTTCAACATGCTCAGGGCCTTCTTCTTTCATCATTTGATTAACTAGCGTCAATGCGAGATGTTTGAACTGGCGAGGCGGAATGAAGAGCTGTAAACCTTTGTCTATGCGGAAATAAGTTGCAGGACGTCCCCGATGTACCTGCCTTTCTGTGTCAGCAGCTTCAACGACGACACCCAAATTAAGAAGTCGTTGAAGGCTGTTGCGGACGGCAGTGTAGCTTAATCCAGTTTCTTTGGCAATTCCATCGATGGTCACATTCGGTTTCAGGACGATGGTTTCCACGATTCGTTGATCGATTTCGTATCGGTCCATCTCGCGACCGATTGCTCTTTTTGACATTATTACACCTAACCAACCAGAGGGGAAACTGACAAAGGAAATAACGGCGGTTAATCTATAAGTCAGTTTCTAGAATTTCTATTTCTTGTCTTCCTGCAATTAAATTCTTCTATTTTGCAAGGGTTACACGTTCAAGCTGGGAGATGGCGTTTGTAACTATTTCAGGGATGTTTAAGGCTGCTTCCGCTTCATGGATTTGCTCTAAGGATGCAGCGATGGTTGGCTTATTTGGCACAGCAAAGCAATCGCCCACATCTTTACTCGAAGCATCGTAGCTCCCTATGCGACGGGCTAGATTCATCGTCTGACTTTTATCTATTCCAATCAAGGGGCGGAAAATGGGTAAGGCAATCGCTGAATCCAACACCGCTAGATTATCTAATGTTTGGGAAGCGACTTGCCCCAAGGTTTCACCGGTGACCAAAGCCTTCGCCCCTTCCTGTGCTGCCACCATTGCTCCCATCCGATACATCATCCGCTTACACAGAACGCAAGTTATCTTTGGATACTTGGATCTTGATAATTGGCGGAGAATCTCATAATAAGGGATAATCAGTAGTTCTGTTTTGGTGTGCGGAATCCACTGCGCTAGAATCTTGGCACTTTGTATGGCTCGGGTCCGCAAAGACTGCTTTGGAGGAACATCGGATCCAAAGTACAATGGAATAACGTGGGCTCCACGTTTCATCATTAACCATTGAGCGACGGGGCTATCGAGACCTCCCGAATGAAGGCCCAGAACCGTACCTTGGGACCCATAAGGGAAACCACCTGGTCCTTCAATGACGGTTGTAAAGATGTAGCTTGATTTCTCACGGATTTCTATATGAATTTCAACATTCGGATTATCCAGATCGACGGGAGCTGCTGAGTGTTTCTGTCCTGTCACCTCGATTATGGCTGCTCCGACCTGGGATGCAATTTCTTGACTGGTAAAGGGGTGCGTTTTAACGCGACGGACTCTTACAGCAAAGCTCTGCCCCTCTGAAATGAAACTAGAAGTTAGCGCCTTAACCTGATTGATAATCTTGTCAGGATTAGATGAAACCGTCCAGACTGGGCTAGTCGAGACAACGCCGAAAACTCGCGACGCAGCTTCTGCAGCCGTTTCAGCATCTGTTGTCTGGATGAAGAAGCGTCCACGTTCGCGAGTGATCTTAGAATAGCTCACCACTTGACGGGTTAACATTACACCTAAATGATTACTAAGTAAGCCCTCAAGGTAACGGCGAACACCAGGAGTTTTCAAGCCAATTTCGCCATACCGCACAAGGACTCTGTCGGGTTTCAAAGGTGTTGACACAGTGCATTCACCAGAACCTAATCACATCTTGAAGGAAGGCAGCAGGCTTTTTTTATACTTTCTTTGTTTTCATTACTTATGACTTCTTTAGAGTGTGTTTCGTGTTTCTACTGTTCCCAATACGCCCACGTGGTTAAGGGATATCCTTTGAACGAAGCATCCCATGATGTAGGCTCCTTTACTCCAAGGTGTTCCCTTCACTGGAAGTATGAATGCAACACCTGTGGCAAACTGAGACACTTTAACGGAATTGCCTGGTGTTCAACTTGTGAGACATTTACCTGCCTAGCCTGTGCTAAAGAAAGAATGGTCAAAAAAGAATTCCTAATCTATAATTACTACTACACCATTCCTTGTGCAAATTGTGGGAATATAAATCCTGCACTAGATTTCGCCGAATACGATGGCACCCATCCCTCTCAAGTTGGAGCCCTTCAACTAGAAGAAGATATTGCTATATGGAAGCCTAGCCCGAACGATGAGATTGCGTCACAAGAGTTTCCCCATGAGGCTTGGGGGCGTCAAAGGGTTCTCTCGCTTGGAAGAAGTGGGCAATGGAAACGATTAGAATCGCTTGACGAAATTAGTCCCGGTACTCTATGGGATGAGGCGGCCCCCACTTGGGCGTCCCAATTTAGTGAAGGCGGGGATTACCATCACAAACACATCATTTTGCCCGAATTATATCGCTTGCTTGATATACACAAAAATGAGATAATTTTAGATGTTGCTTGTGGTGAAGGAAACGTAGCCCGTTATCTAGCTAAAGAAGGAGCAAAAGTCACTGGAATTGACATTTCCAGAATGCTTGATTTTGCCATTGAACGAGAAGAAAAAGAACAATTAGGCATTCGGTATGTGAAACTCAACGCTGAGTACATTTCAGACAAGTTTGGCAAATCTTCTTTTGATAAAGTAATTTGCAATATGGCGTTAATGGATATCGAGGATTACAAAACGACACTCCAGCAGATATCCCAGGTGTTAAAGGAAAACGGTATCTTCGTGTTTAGTATTCTCCATCCGGCATTCAGTTGGCCTGTTTGCAACACGATCAGGGTTCCCGGAGATAGCCAAAGAAATGAAGACCGAATGAAAGTCGTCATCGATTACTTTGATGAAAGA
The DNA here is from genome assembly GCA_048938295.1 of Promethearchaeota archaeon. Lineage (GTDB taxonomy): Archaea > Asgardarchaeota > Hermodarchaeia > Hermodarchaeales > Hermodarchaeaceae > Hermodarchaeum. Next base: position 40,154 of record JBHLMI010000002.1, on the reverse strand, counting down.
CCGATGCTCTATACCGAAACTCTGTCAACGATTCAGTTCATCAGACCGATAAGCGCATACCTCAATGAACTAGTAAGAAATAATTTCGCACTTGTTGAGGTGAGTGAACCAAAAGCTTCTGAAGAAGTGGTTCAACAATTCCCAAGAAAGGCTTACCTCAATGATCAAATGGTACCCGACTTTCTCATCGTAAAAGCGATGAAGAAATTAGTTTCTTGTCAGAATGCAAAAATCTAACTTTTATCAGTTACAGGTAAATCCATTTATTAGCCTAAAGGTGTTGTTGATGGGAAAAGTACCTTTCTGTCTTGTTAGGTCTGAATTATCAAAGAGTGGTCAGCAATGGAATCAATTGAAACACAAATCGATCGCTTCTTTCATCCGAAAGGCGTCGCAATCATTGGGGCTTCTCGACGCCCAGGACGCATCGGTCATATCATCATCGAACAAATGGTCGCTGCAAAATTCCCTGGACGATTATACCTGATCAATCCCAAGGCAGCCAAGGAAGGTCACCATATCCTTGGCATCAAAACCTATGGCTCCCTTAAAGACTGTGGAGGGCCAGTAGATTTAGCAGTCATCGTTATTCCTGCCAAATATGTCCCAGTGGCCATGAAGGAGTGCGTTGAGAAGAAGGTCCCCAATGTCATCATCGTTTCCGGGGGATTTCGCGAATCGGGACCCGATGGTGTCAAGCTCGAAAATGAGGTCCTTGAGCTAGCGAAACAAGGGAATATACGGATTCTTGGACCCAACTGCTTAGGCACCTTTAGCCCTAGTACTCATATTGATACGCTATTTCTTCCTGCAAGTACCACACCTCGACCAGATACTGGGCGAATATCATTTCTCTCTCAGTCAGGGTCTGTCGGCGGTTCGGTGATGAGTTTTGCCTGCAACGAAAAAATAGGATTTAGTAAATTCGTTAGCTTTGGAAACGCCATTGACGTCGACGAAGGAGACCTCATCGATTACCTGGAAGATGATGAGGATACTCAAGTAACCGGGCTTTATTTAGAATCCATCAACCGTGGGCGAAAATTCATCGAGATCTGTAAACGCGCCTCGAAAATCAAACCCTTCATTGTCATCAAAGCTGGACGCAGTGAAGCCGGCACACGAGCCGTTTCCAGCCACACTGGCTCCCTCGCTGGTACTGACCGAATTTATGATGCCGCCTTTGAAACTGCAGGCGTCATTCGAGTAAAAACCATCGGTGAATTTTTCGATGTTGCACGTGCACTCGCTAACCAACCATCGGCTAAGGGAAAGCGCATTGGCGTTATTACCAGCGGCGGAGGTTTCGGTGTAATGACCTTAGATGCATTGGCCGATTTTAACCTTGAAGCCCCTGAGCTTTCAAAAGATTTACAAAAACGCCTTCATACAAAGTTGCCTTATTTCTACTCGGTCCGAAATCCCATTGACCTGACTGGATCAGCGACTGCAGAGCAATTTGCTTTTTCAATGAACACACTTTTGGATTGTGATGAAATTGATGGGCTTATTGTGATTCCCCTCTTCATGACTCCCTTACTTGATGCTGAACAGGTGAGTCAAGCGATTGTTGAAGCCTCTACGCAACGCAAGAAACCAGTCATCGTGGTCTCGGTTCCCTCAACGAAGGAAATCCGTGAACGGATGCATAAACTTCGAGTAGCTGGTGTTCCATCCTATCATCTTCCCATCCGTGGAGCCCGAGGAATGGCTGCACTTGTTGAATATGGAGAAATATTGCGACGCCCCTCAGAATAGCCCAGCTCATTGCGAGGTGAACTGGAGAAGTTCATCAAGATTAGTAATTGTCAAATGTGGCGGTGGTCTAAGGTTAGTGGGTGTCTGTTGTCCAGGTCGATCAACTAATACAGTAATCATACCCACACGATTTCCCCCAATAATATCGCTGCTTGAATCGCCTACCATCACTGCTTCTTTTGGATTTACCCCGAGATTATGTAAACAACGGAGAAAACCATCCGGCTCTGGTTTAGCGATATGTTGTTCTACAGTCCCCAACATTACAAAATCATCGAAAAATCTTTCCAAATTAAACGATTTCACTTCCAACCAAGCAATATCCGGTGGCGTGTTCGTGAGGAGACCTAGAGAAAACCTTTCAGCAAGATTGTCTAATATATCAACATCATCAAAGAGTCGAATTTTTCCATCTGCAATTAGCTCTTTTCGCTTTTCGAAATCGAGGACATCAAACCGATGGATAAAGCTTGAGTAATCCTCTACTCCCCAGCTTTTAATCACCGACTCAAAATTGCTCCCCGTATGCCAAATAGCAATACGAGCATCTTGCGAAGGATGAGGAATCCCAAACTCATCTAATGTTTTAATCATTAACTGGTCAAAATGCTGCCACATTTCAGGAAACTTCACTAATGTTCCATCTAAATCAAACAACATCGCCTTTATTATGCGGTGATACAGCATTATTTGAACTCCTGCGAAGCAATTCCTTGCAGCCGAGCTAATCCGATACCGATTCCCAAAACTCTTTTGGTCTCTTGATTCGGTTATTTGAAAGATTGGAGGTTAGATAATGCGAGTTAAAGTTGAAGGGCAAACATTGGATCTTCATGCTGTTCAAATGAAAGATTACATTGTAAGTATGATTGACCAACGGTGGTTACCGTTTAAACTAGAAATTAAACGTCTGACTTCTTGGCAAGATACAGTAAAAGCGATTAAAGACTTGGTCACTCGTGGAGCTGGTTCTGTGGGGGTCGCTGGCGCGTTTGCGATGGCACAAGCTGCTCATGAGATTCAAACCACGTTAGTATTAGAATTCAACCATCTGCTTCAGGAAGCTGCGAAAGTCATAGTTAGTGCACGTCCAACTGCTGTAACCCTATCAACAACAGTAGACGCTTGTCTTTCCGCAGCGGATAAGGGCACGACGCTAGATGAAAAACGCGCTAATATTGACAAAGTTGCCAATCAAGTTTTAGCCTCGGATATTTCTGCGTCGCAGGCGATTGGAAAACACGGATCAGCGCTGCTAAAACACCAGAGCCGAGTTCTTACTCATTGCAATACCGGTGGACTCGCTATACAGGATTATGGATCTGCCCTTAGTGTCATTAAACAGGCATTCGAAATAGGAAATCTAGCAATGGTCTATGTATCCGAAACCAGACCCTGGCTCCAGGGGAGTCGCTTAACAACATGGGAGTTACAACAATATAACATCCCACATCAGCTGCTTGTCGACAGTGCCTGCGGCTACCTTTTCAGCAAAGGTAAGGTGGATGCTGTTATCGTGGGGGCAGACCGAATTGTTGCCAATGGTGATGTAGCAAACAAAATCGGGACTTATGAGAAGGCACTCCTTGCTCATATTCACAAAGTGCCTTTCTATATAGCAGCCCCTCTTTCTACGTTTGATTTAGATATTTCTAATGGCAATCAGATCGTAATTGAAGAGCGGCCTGCAAAAGAGGTACGAACTGTAATCGGACGACTTCCGACTGGAGAAATGGGACCTGTACAAGTTGCACCAGATAGAACTGAAGCACTCAATCCCATTTTTGATGTGACACCTGCAAGGTATGTGACCGGTCTTATCACAGAAAAAGGAGTCTTAACAAAAATCAACCCCAAACAAATTTTAAAATTTGTTGGGAAAATGGGATATTCATCTCAAGAGAAAGGCATTTAGGTAATATCCAAGGAGGAGGGAAGAGTTTGGAGGTCTTTTCTTGTCCGATCCTATGACCCGAATAACTAAGGCATCGATGGACTTGAAGAAATTTACCAGCGTTTTTAATTACTGGACTTTCCTTGCCATTGTCATTTATGCAGTGCTCTTGATTGGGAGTTTCCTCCTTCCTTTTGTCTTCGCAGAACCCTTCATCGCCATTATTGCAGGTGTAACCTTGTTCTTCCTCATTATTGCTTTTCTTGCCGTTCTACTTGTTAAGGACACACAGAAAGCAATTCTACTAACTATTATTCGAGCTATCATCGGTGCAGTTCTACCCATAGCATTGATTGCCCTTAGTATTGGCCCACTGGCTCTTTACATCAAACTCCTCGGAGTTGCTTTGTTGCTTGTTGGGTTGATCATTCTCTACCTCCTTCTACGCCCTGTAGTTACCATGAATGCTGCTACTAAGGAGCTGCTTAAAGGTCAAAAAACCAAATAAGTACAATCAGAAACTCCTAAAGGGTACCACAACGTCCTATTCAGGGAGCATGCGGACGTCGACGATGACGAACATGCACCTAACCAGAGCCACTCATCATGGCGTATGACGGAACTGATCTGCTCGGAGGTTAGCGTCCGCAGCTCGCAATTTTTAAACAGAATTTAACGAGATTGAGGCTCGAAATGGCTCGATTTCAACTCATGAACTATGTAAACATCTGGACTACAACTGGCTAATCTTCTTGGGTTCAAGCATGTCAATGACTTTTGCAGTACACTAAATGTATGAATAACGATGTCCGGAAGCTCTTGCGTACAGGGAATAAAACTTGAGTGGCTGACGACAAGTTTTATATCTAGGGTAGATATCTAGCAGTATGGCAATCACGTACGAATTTGTATGGTGGGAGCGGTTTTACGAACTGTGTTTTATGCTCTATGAGATGATCGTAAATTCCGGTTATCAACCTGATGTAATTGTTGGTGTAGCACGTGGAGGCTGGATTCCCGCTCGAATTCTCTCTGATCTCTTTTTCACACGGGATACCGCGAACGTCAAGGTCGATTTATACCGTGGAATCTATGCAAGAGATCATGAACCCCAGGTTAGCCAGAAAATCCCACGTGATATGAAGTGGGAAAGCCCTCTGCTGGTTGATGACATTTCTGACACTGGGGACAGTTTGACCGTTGCTGGGGAACATCTGAAACAACGGGGCTATAAGAATCCCCGAACAGCGACGATGCACATGAAACCATGGACGAAACTGGTTCCAGACTATTATGTGGTAAAAACCGAAGCCTGGGTTGTCTACCCCTGGGAGTTAAAGGAATTTACGTTCAATTTGTCGTCGCGTCTAACGAAAGAGGGGAAATCCCGGCATGAAATCGCTGGTCACTTATTCGAAGTTGGAGTGCCCATCCACTATGCGAAGCTATTTCTCGACCAGTGGTTTGAACTAAATGAGCCAAGCCCTTCCAAGGAAAAACCGAAATCTAAAGTTAAGGCAAAGAAATCGAAATAGGGGCGGGTTCAGCTTCATTAGGGCGGCTTCTTGTCGACCTGTTTGAGCGAATACTCTTTGTTTCCAACACCCAGTTCCGTGGCATAGTCTAATTGAAGCAGATGGCATTGAGTCGGCGTCTTTTCACCAGTATGTGGATCAGGCCAAGGTGTAGCAACCGCTAGTTTATCCTCACCGGGAGCAATGTCCCCACATGCCGAACTCGGAATCGGGAGTGCCTCATTCAGCTTATCGATGCTGGCAGCATCAATAGCCACGGGATCTCTGGAGGCAAAAATGCCAAGATCAGGCACCATAGCCTGTGGTCCGACTGGCATACAATCACAAAACTCGCTGATATCCAAAGCGACATTGAAGTAAAAGAAGCGATCACGACCCACCCCTTCCAGTACACCAAGGGCGTTTTCTATCATCCGTTCGGTCGATGCAGGTGGATTCTCCCCCCATTTTGCTATGATGGCTTTCGAACCAGCTTGACTACACGCAGACACACAATGGATACAATGAATACACCGATCAAAATCAATGATAATCTTGGGGTCCACAGTAATACAACGAGTGGGACAAACGCGTTCACACTTTCGACACTCAGGTCCCTTGCACTCTTCAGCGTTGACTATCGGGTTATCCGGGCCATGCATCATGGTCTTACTGTATTTACCCACACAGCCAATCCCGAGATTTTTCAAAGTTCCACCCATCCCGGTGCCTCCATGCCCTTTGAAGTGGGTCATCACAACGACGACATCAGCGTCGCGCAGTGCCATGGCGACTTCGACTCGATCTAGGTGTTTCCCTTTGATAGGCACAGTGAAGGTGTCGACACCCCAGTATCCATCAAGGAGCACAATGGGGGCACCCATCGTCCCGATAGTATACCCGTTGGCTGCTGCCATCTTGTAATATTCAGCTGCTGTGGTCCGTCCGCCGTACAAACCAGCCCCATACCCTAATCCTGCACTTTCAGCGAGAATCGGCCAACCTTTCTGGGCTTTCACCAAGTCCACAACTTTGCGCATCAAAGCTGGACGCATGTACATGAGATTGCCATAAGCACCAAAATGGGTCTTGATGATAACCCGGTCATCTTCTTTGATAGCCTTATTGAGCCCGATTCTATTCCAAAGGATCTCAAGTTTATCAAGCATGGAATACCGTGGATACACGGTCCTATCCACATAGACCACGTCTGCTTTCTTCATTAAAAACGAACCTCAATTCCAAGTCATTAAATAACTCCTTGATATATTGACTTCCTTTATTCAGTTTACCCATTTCTATGCTCGATAACTACCATGAAGAATTACATGAATAGGGACAAGAAAAGGGGAAGCTTTTTTGACAGGTACTCAGGCCCTAATGTCACTATGAAAGTTCTGTTTTTTTCAGATCTTCACGGTGATCAACTCGCAATATCTCACATTCGCGGGCAATTAAAACAAGTTGATGTAGGATTTGGACTTGGTGATTTTGCTAATTTTGGGAAAGGTTTAGAAGATACCCTCGAACCATTAGCCAGTAACGTAGAACTATACTTAGTTCCTGGAAATCATGATGACGCCGATGAACTAAGATGCGTGTGCCGCGATTTTGAAAATCTTCACTGTTTCCATGGCGAATCTATTGTCTTAGGGGACAAGACATTTGCAGGACTAGGCGGTGGGCTTCCTGGTTTACCTTTTGCAGTAACAGAAGAAAAAGTAACGCAAATTTTAAGTCAGTTTTATTACTCAGAAAACCTTGTTCTATGTACCCATACACCGCCTTATGGAACAAGTGCGGATTTAACTTGGGGTGGTAGCCACATCGGGTATCAAAGTCTCCGTGACTTCATCACCGAGGTGCAACCCCTTGCTGTATATAGTGGACATATTCATGAAGCTGAAGGTAAAACTGACTGCTTAGGTTCCACTGAGCTGATTGCAGTTGGACCTCAAGGTCGAATCGTCGACATCTGACTTAGGATGTCCAAAAAATCTGACATTAATGGAGATTTTGTACAACGTCAGAATGTCTATATTTTTATACTCCTTTGATTCATTACAGAACAAGCTCTTAGAACTAAATCAGAAATAAGTCGGCTCAATCCACTGCTTGACCATTTCTTTGAATCGATGTCATTTCTGAGACAGTTCGATTGGAGGAGCCAAAAAATGGAACGAAGAACACTTTATGCAATCATCGCCATTGTCGTCATTATCGGCGGCGTTGGCGGAGGCTGGGTGCTATGGACAATTTACATGCAACCACCTCCACCGAATCCCTACGGAGTAGCGATTGTATTTGGCACAGGTGGGCTCGGAGATCTTGGTTTCAATGACCTTTGCAACGAAGGCGCTATTATGGCTAACAATTCGTTGGGTATCGACTATACATACTCTGAACCTCAAGCCATCGCTGAATTCGAACCTTTGCTCAGACAATACGCACTCCATATCGGCTACTCGACTCCGTATGACCTCATCATCGGAATCGGCTTCGAAATCGCTGATGCTATGACTGCTGTTGCAACAGACTTTCCAACTCAGAAATTCGCTATCGTGGACGTCTACTGGCTCAACACAACACAATTTCCGAATATCATGCAGATAAACTTCGATGAAGAACAAGGATCTGCTCTCGTTGGCGCGTTGGCCGGTTTACGAACAACGCAGGATAAGATTGCCTTTGTTGGTGGAAAAGACGAACCACTCATCCACAAATTCGCTGCTGGCTACTTCTTTGGTGCTAACATCACGAATCCTTCTCTAGCCGTCACAAACGACACATCACCCAACACACTCTTCAGTTGGGTCGGTGCATGGGACGATCCTGACACTGCCCAAACCCAAGCCGAAGGTCACTTCTCTGCTGGAGCAGATATCTGCTTCGCAGCAGCGGGAGGATCTGGTGTTGGAGTCCTCGATGCAGGGATAGCGGTTAATGGAACATTGGCCTATCCTGTCTGGACTATCGGCGTTGACTCGCCCCAGATGTACCTAGGTATTCCCCCAAGTGGAACCTATACCACAATTCTCACTTCAATGCTGAAACGTGTTGATATCGGTGTCTACAGGGCCATCGGAGAAGCAACAACTTGGGGCAACTTTACTGGTGGTGTCCGATACTTCAGTTTAGCTGACGGTGGTGTTGGTTGGGAGCTCAATAACGATCTCTTAGCACCCGGATACAAGATCACCGCTGGTGAACAATTCATCGTCAATGACATTGGTGCTGCAATTATCAATGGCAGTATCACAGTTCCTACAGACTTTAACTTCCTCTAAATCAGATGGGGCCGACAAGGCCCTTCCCCTCTTTTTTCTTGATATTCTGACTAGGCTTATCAGCTATCACTGAGATTAAATACAACTTCCACACGAAAATAGCTGATTTCAACAGCCATCAGAATTGAGCTGAAATTTTAGTCTGGAGGTTCTGAAGATTTACATCATTGAGCTCGAAAATATTAATAAAACCTTTCCAGGAGATGTCGTAGCCAATCAGGACATCACGCTTCGAATTGAGGAAGGGGAAGTCCATGGTCTCCTTGGTGAAAACGGAGCTGGAAAAACTACTCTCATGAACGTGTTATATGGGTTAATTTCTAAGGATTCAGGGACCATTAAGATTAGGGGTGAAGAGGTATTTTTTAGATCCCCACGTGATGCTATTCGCGTGGGGATTGGCATGGTCCACCAACATTTCAAACTCATCCCACCTTTTTCGGTAACTGAAAATGTTGTGCTGGGCTCTGAACCTCTTTACGTTAATCTTGAAAGCCGCTTCGAAAAAGCTGTCATCCCAACAGAAATCTCCTCTCATTCCTCTAGCAAATACATAGCTTATCAGATCAAACAATTCTTCAAAGGCTTAGCGTGGGGTATTACGGGCTCGATTAATCGAGTAACTCCAATGAATCTGAAAGCCGCTGAAAAGAAGATCCTCGAAATTGCTGAAGAAAATAAGCTTTTCATTGAACCAAAGGAGAAGGTTCAATTTCTCTCAGTTGGAATGCAACAGCGTGTTGAAATCATCAAGGTTTTGTATCGTGAAGCTGAAATTCTGATTCTTGACGAGCCCACTGCTGTCCTAACGCCACAAGAAGTTGATGAGCTTTTTGAAACTTTGGAAGAATTTCGAAAGGCGGGAAAAACGATCATTCTCATCTCACATAAACTTCGAGATCCAATGGCCCTTTGTGATCGAATCACCGTTCTTCGCGATGGTAAACTTGTGGGTACCGTCAACAAAGCAGATACATCCATTGAGCAGTTAGCGGAAATGATGGTTGGTCGCCCTGTTGTATTTCAGGTTTCCAAGACTAAAGCTATTCCCGGTCCAGCAGTGTTAACTGTGAAACACCTCAGCGTCAAAGATGACCGTGGATTTGACGTCGTTAAAGATGTTAGCCTCGAAGTCCATTCAGGTGAAATCCTGGGTATTGCTGGTGTCGAGGGTAACGGGCAGCAAGAACTCGTTGAAGCAATCTGGGGGCTCCGTAAACCTATAGGTGGTGAAATTTATTTTGAAGGTGATATAATAAAGAAGTATAGCCCTCGAAAAATGCATGAACATGGTGTGGGGTATATCCCACAGGATCGACATAAACGTGGCCTAATTCTCGACTTTTCCATTAAAGAAAACTTGATTCTGGGTTCTGAATACCATCCTCCTTACAGCCGAGGACCATTTAATATGCTTTTAGATGGCAAACGAATTGTTAATGATTCAAATCAATTGGTGGATGCTTATTCGATAAGAATTGGGGACCTTGATTCTTTAGCTAGTACGCTTTCAGGTGGGAATCAACAGAAATTAATTGTTGCTAGAGCATTGGCTAAGAATCCCAAGTTAGTCATCGCTTCACATCCAACCCGTGGTCTAGATGTCGGTGCCATTGAATATATCCACCGAATACTAATTGAAATGCGTGACCAAGGAGTAGCTGTTCTACTCGTCTCTGCTGAGCTTGAAGAAGTCCGACAAATTGCTGATCGTATCGCCGTAATTTATGAGGGTAGAATTGTGGCATTCAAAGATCCCACTGAAACTGATGATCGAGAACTAGGGCTCCTTATGGCTGGAGCCCAAACTGAAAAAGCTAACATGGAGTCATAGCAATGAACGAAGTTCATGGACCAAAGGATGCGGACATCGAGAAAGTGCTTAATGGAAGTCAGGAACTCAGGCCCTTCGAAAGGTCATTACTAAGTGCGATGAAGGAACTGCTCTGGGCAGGCGGTTCTATTATTCTAGCCTTACTCGTAGCAGCACTGATCATGATCGCCACAGAATATGACCCAGTTTTTGCGTATACTGTTTTGATTCAAGGGGCTTTTCGGAATCCAGATCAGGTGTTATGGTATGCAACTCCTCTCCTCCTAACTGGTCTTTCCGTAGCCCTTGCATTCAAAGCAGGACTCTTCAATATCGGTGCTGAAGGACAACTCTATATGGGATCTATGGTAGCCACGATAATTGGCGTCTATGTGTTATTGCCTTCCTTTATTCATCCCCTAGTGTGCCTAGCTGCTGCTGCAATCGCTGGTGCTGCTTGGGCGTTTATTCCTGGAATCCTCAAAGCCTATCGTGGTGCGCATGAAGTGGTTACCACAATGATGATGACCTATATTGCCATCTTATTCACTGAATGGTTGGTCACATTTCCATTGAAAGAACCAGGCACTCCCTATCCCCAGACTTCGCCTATTCAACCCACCGCTATCCTTCCCAGCCTACTTGGATCACCTTTTCTTCATGCTGGCTTTCTAATCGCAATCATTAGTGCTTTAGTCGTCTGGTTTTTCTTAAACTACACTGTGCGTGGATATGAAGTTCGGGCAGTGGGTAAGAATCTTGAAGCAGCTGAAACGGCTGGAATTAATTCAAAGTACATGATGGTGCTTGCTCTTACACTCAGTGGCGCACTTGCCGGTTTAGCAGGTGCCGGTGAGATTCTTGGGTACTACCACCGTTTCATTAATGGTTGGTCTCCAGGTTTAGGATTTGATGGGATTACAGTTGCTGTGTTGGGGCTCAACAATCCCTTTGGGGTAATTTTAGCTGCCCTCTTCTTTGGCTTCTTGAAGGCAGGTGCTGTCGTAATGGATGCCGTAGCTGGTGTTCCTCGAGAAATGGTAGTTATAATTCAGGGTCTTGTCGTATTGTTTGTTGCAGCTCCAAAAATCATCCAATGGCTGGCTTCAAAAGGGAATGAATATGCCCTGTGGATAATTGAGGAACCGAAGAAGGCTCTACCCATCTTTCTTACAGCAGTAATCGCTGTAGTTGGTTCAGTCATTGGGCTATTCATTGGCTTTGCGTATCTGCAAGCTGATGTCATTTTCATGGCTCAAATGGTAACCCTGGGACTGCTAGCCCTTTTTGCTTTCGTAGGTATCCTCATGAGAAAAACTTGGGGGCTTCTTGTTGCCTGTCTAACATCAATAGGGTGGATCATATTGGCCGCACTAATTCTTGTGTATCAAGTCAACACCCTAACAATACCTCTCCTTGTTTTAGGGGTTGTAGGGCTCATTCTCGTGTTACCTGCATATTACCTGATAGTAAGAAAGGCCGTTGTGATTGGAGGTGTCTTCTGATGCAAAATTCATTCCTGAATCCTCTAATAATTGCATGGTTCATCAACTCCATTATCAAATTCTCAACTCCCCTAGTTCTCGCTGCGTTAGGAGGAATGTTCTCTGAACGATCAGGTGTAGTGAACATCGGATTAGAAGGAATGATGCTCATGGGTGCGTTTACGGCTGTTGCTGTCACTTGGTTCACTAATAATCCTTGGTTTGGTTTACTTGGAGCCATTCTATCAGGTGCCTTATTAGGATTAATTCATGGAATAATCTGTGTGCGACTAAAAGGTAATCAAATTGTGAGTGGTGCAGGAATAATTCTCTTTGCAACAGGCTTAACGACTTTTGGACTTTTCGCGGTTTGGGGCGTTCATGGGGTTTCACCCAACGTTCCACGTCTACCAGGTCTGTCTCTCCCTTGGTTCGGCTACATCGGTCCTATAATGATCTTCATGTTTCTCATGCTGCCCATAAGCCATTACATCATATATCGGTCATCTTTTGGCTTACGGTTACGTGCTTCGGGTGAGGATCCCAGCACGCTTGATACTGCCGGGGTGAATGTGGAATCTACTCGAATGATAGGCGTGGCGATCAGTGGTATTCTTGCGGCTGTAGGCGGTGCCCAACTATCCATCGGAACACTGGGTCGATTCGTAGAAGTCATGACTGGTGGCCGTGGCTTCATCGCACTAGCAGCTTTGATCTTTGGTAACTGGACGCCCATCGGGGTCTTCCTCTCAGGTATGTTCTTTGGATTCCTAAATGCGGTTGAAGCTGGAATCCTCATTCTTCCTGAATTCCAGTTCCTCAGTCAGTATGTGCAATTCATCCAAATGATTCCATACATCAGCGTTATTGTTGCCCTCGGAATTATTCGACGATCCATTCCACCCAAGGGTATCGGGGTTCCATATATAAAGGAAAAAGGAGTTTAAGCTTCTCCCAGCCAAAGTAGTCCCTCCCCCACAACAAGAGAAATGTTTAACCATGAAGTTCGTAGGTAAATTACTAATAGGATTGTGATATTTTGAGTTCAGATGATGTATGCCAAGCATGCGGAAAGATAGTCCAAACCTCAATCAAATGCTCAAACTGCAACTCGACATTCCACAGATCGTGCGTTAAGAAGAAAAAAGGATACGAATGCCCCGTCTGCGGGCATACATCAGATAAACATGAACTTCGATTCGGATGATGTGACTCGGTTAAAACAAATCTGGAGTTACATCTCCTTTAGCTTCTTTGCAGCTTCCTGAATGAACCCAGGAGCACCTTTCATTTTTGCAGTTAACAAGACCATGGCTCGATAGTTCCCAAATTGATCTGGAGCAATATCCAGTTTCTCGCACACCTCATTTACAAACCAGTTTGTGTCACCTGTAAATTCCGTTTCAACTACGACCTTAGCGAAAGTTTTCTGACTGGGCGCAATATCACGTTCTTGTTGAGGTTCACCAAAACAAGCCGTTACCGCAGTCATTTGTTCATCAGAGGATACACGAATATGCACTTCGACTTTCATTGTTCCACGGTCTGTGGTACTTGCCATCAATTGGGCTGAGAAGGATCGATCATCCGTTCGTGCACTCAGCCCACCTCCCATATCGGCTTCTTCAGATACAATCCCAAGTCGGTCACATATGCATTTGAATGCCCTTTGAGCTGGTGGCATCGTTGGAAACTCATAACTAAGCTCTTTGTGCATCAGGCACACCTTTCAGAGTAATGATGAGAGCACTGAGCAAATGGCTTCTTAATAAAATATCGTGTAAAAGATCAGAAATTCAAGGGGTCCAGAATAAAACCCTATTCGCGTTCTCTGCATTTGAGTCGGCTCTAGAAAAAAGCACAAGCCTAAATAGCAAAATACTAGATGAGGATGAATAGTACCCAACGATACATGGGAGACATGCCAATGCGGCGAACAATCTTTTCACAATTAATATTACTCCTCTTTCTCGGGGTCATGGTTCTGCCCTTTTTGTCACCTGCCTCCGAAACACCGTTGAACATCACTGCCCAACCTCCCGCTTTAGACAAACCTGCGTCGACCTATACGGGATCAGCGTCTGTTACCTGCTACTCTTCGCCTGACTCAAGTTTTGGCGTCCTTACAGACCTTTTACAAAACACCGAGAACGAAATGCAAATCATGGTGTATGCACTTAGCAACTGGTTCCTCATCAAAGAAATCCATGACGCCCTTGCCCGAAATGGCACCATGGAAATCACCATCATCGTTTCCTGGAAATGGGCTTCAATAGCTGAGCGTTCACTCACAAAAGGCGCATTCTACAACCTTTCACAAAATGCCGCCTTTGGCTCCAATTTGCAACTCTACTTCTCCGAGGACACCTACCTTGAATTCACCCATGCCAAATTCATGATCTTTGATCACGAGGCACTCGTTGTGGAAAGTGCGAATTGGGCAAAAACCGGCGTTCCACCTGCCAGTAGCGCTGGAAACCGGGAATGGGGGGTAGTGATTAATCAACCTGATGTTATCGACTACTTCTCTGACACCTTCATGCATGACTTAACCCTTGATAATGTAGAACCTTACGTTCCTAATATCGCTGATGAAGAAGAATTCAGTGATAACATCTCAACAGGTTCCTATCCTGCACCATTCACCAGCCAGACATTTTCTGGCTCCATGAGCATCCAATGCGTCCTCTCACCGGACAACGACATTCCAACGATCAAGGCCCTCATCGACTCTGCCACCTCGACCGTGCGCGTACAGCAGATGTATTCGAAGCTCGATTGGGATGGAGCTCCAAATCAATTCAATGATGCCATTATTGCAGCCGCTGCACGGGGGGTAGACTGTCAGGTCATTCTCGACAACCGTAGTTCCGGGATGCAAGAAGTGGCCAATCTGTTAATGGCTAATGGTGTGGATGTTCGGTTCAGCAATCAGGACTATTTTGAATGGACCCACAACAAAGGCGTCATCGTTGACGGACAAAAGGTCCTCGTCTCCAGCATCAACTGGAGTTACGAATCCACGCACGAAAACCGAGAAGCTGGAGTTATCATCACTCACTCAGGTGTCGCTAACTACTTCACCCAGATTTTCAACTGGGATTGGAATGCTGGCACAACGCTCACGGCACCTCCTCCCCCAGAACCAATTCCCATCGAATACATTATCATCGGCATCGTCGTCGTAGTCATTCTAGCGATTGGTGGATGGGTCTACCAACGATACCTGAAGAAGTAAGAATCCACGAGATGAATGTCTAAGGAGAGGATACCCCCAGCGGCTGGGCTCCTCTCCTCAAACCTTCTTTTAAGTAATGGCTGAAGCATCACTAATCATAAAACGGGATATCCCCGCTCAGAAATCTGTAGACGAAACGCTTCAAGGCCGCCTCCCCTTCCTCAGTGGGTCCTGCCCGCCAATGAAGTCGACAAACATAATCTAATAGGGGTCGGAGCCGTTGTACTTGGTTGGCTCTTAGCATCGCACTATGCTGGGTGGGGTCACGATGTGGTTGAAGCTCACGAAGAACTTCCCATAAAATACGATCGGCTTCTGCTTGAGGTTGCACCAGATAGGTCACGTTCAATACGCCTCCTCAGAAGAAAGATTGAACACTTGCATACTAAAAGCCAGAGAGGGTCGGCGATAAGTGAACAGCTTGCCAAAAGCCCGAACCATGCCCTTTGACGTGAAATTTCAAACACTAAGACTTTGGATGAAAACAATTACCGCTTTCATGTTGCGAACGACACAAGAGTATAAGTCAACGAACCACACACCTATCCTCTTAAGTACCTCGTTCGGTGTTTAAGATGCCAAAGCTTCAAAAAGTGATCCTGGTCAGTCATACGCATTGGGATCGCGAATGGTATCTTCCCTTTGAAGATTTCCGGTGGCTACTGGTTAAGACTTTAGATCAGCTCATCGAACTCATGGAAAACAATCCGAAATATCGCTACTTCAACTTAGATGGCCAGACCATTATCCTCGAGGACTATCTTGCGCTCCGACCAGAAAACCGCAATCGATTGCAGCAACTCATTAGTCAAAATCGCATACAAATTGGTCCATGGTATGTACTCGCTGACGAATTTTTAGTCAGCGGAGAATCACTGATCCGTAATTTACTCTATGGAAGTCAAACCGCAAGTCAATTTGGAAATGTGATGTCCATAGGATATGTCCCCGATCCTTTTGGACACATCGCTCAACTTCCCCAGATTCTCAACGGTTTCGACATTACGGCTAGTATTTGGTGGCGCGGATTAGAAGATCACGGAAGAACTCTGCCAACAGAACTTCGTTGGCGAGCACCTGATGGCTCAGAAGTGCTCCTTATTCATTTACGGACGAGTTATTCAACTGCAGCAAATCTCCCAGATTCTGTGGATTCAGCATTGGCTCAACTCCTTATGCCACTAAATGTTCTATCTCTAAGAGGAACCACATCCGCTGCTCTTCTCATGAACGGAAGTGACCACCTTCCCCCTCAACCCCATCTTCCCCCACTCATTCAGGCATTGAATCAACGTCTCCAATCACAGGATATTTTGGCAGGAAAACAAGTTACACAATTACTTAGTGAGTTCGGGAAAAGTCCTATAGACAAAGAAGTAACTGGTCTTGATGAACTCAGTCCATTCATTGACCAATTGTTTACTGACTTCCTCAAAGAATTACAAGGAGTCACATTCCATCACGGTACGCTACAGGACTATATCGATATCGTCCGAAACGAAGTGATCCTCACAGAATTGCCGATTATTGAAGGAGAACAACACGCCAGCAAGTATGTCCCCGTTCTTCCCGGTGTATTTTCCTCTCGTCTCTATCTTAAACAAAAAAATTTCATCTGCCAACAACTGCTCGAACGGTGGGTTGAACCCTTTAGCACAATCGCTTGGTGGCTTGGAGCTCCCTACCCTACGGTTCCTCTCCAATACGCTTGGAAACTTCTCCTCCAGAACCACCCCCATGATTCTATCTGCGGTTGCAGTGTCGACGCAACTCACGCTGATATGGACCGACGGTTCGCAGGAGTTCAACAAATCGGAAATCAGTTGCTCAGCGAAGCCATTTCGTATGTTAACCAGCAAACCACTTCCACTTCTCCTTCAACGCTACCACATGAACTGCTTGTTGCATTACGGGTGTTCAACCCACATTCGTGGAACGCAACAGATATTGTCCGCATTCTTCTTCACCTACCTAACCGCGTAGACGGTGCCAATCCCTTCGTCCTCTATAATTCAGTTGGAGAAGCTGTTCCCTTCCAATGTCAGAAAGCAACAGCTCTCGATCCAGCCATAAATAGGTCAATTGCTGTTCACACCCTTCCTGAACCCTATGCAGGTGAAACATACGTCCCAAATCTTACAGACTATCTGTTGGTCACTTTTCCTGCGCGGGACATTCCTGGACTCGGACACGCCACCTTCTATTTAGCCCAACGAGCCTCTAATGATTTAACCCCGTCAACTCCCCTCCTCTCAGTTAAACAAGAGGATAAAGTGTATTCTATTGAAAACACGTTCATACGACTATACATATCTACCCGAAACGGTTCAGTCACTCTCTACCATAAACCCACACACAAAGAGTACACCAATCTTCACGTTTTGGAAGACACAGGTGATATCGGTGACGAATACAACTACTGTCCTCCCGCTCAGGATTCCTGTATCACCACGCAAGACGTACCGAACACAAGGATAAGCGTAGTTGAAGCGGGGCCAATCACAGCTTCACTCTTGATTTCAACAAGGATTAGAGTTCCAAAAGAAATCCTCACTAATCGCCAACGCCGAAGCTCCCAGAGAGTGACAATACCCATTCAAAGTCTAATCACAGTATCTGCCTATTCTCCACGAGTCGATATTCAAACCATATTAACCAATACGGCAAAGGACCACCGACTCCGGGTCCTTTTCCCAACAGACCTAAACACTACCACCGCATGTGCCGATACTCCGTTCCATGTCACAGAACGACCAATTAAAGCTGCTTCTCAAACCTGGGAAGCTCAGCTCTACCCCATGATGATAGACTACTACCTCACCTCAATTCTCAAAGCACCAAATATTCCGGGTAAACCCCTTGGTTGGTTCGAAGACTCCGCAACCACACATGCCCTCCAAAGCTTCGTAGATGTAAATGATGGCAAGGCAGGTTTGCTTATCGCCACGCGAGGGCTCCCTGAATACGAGGTGATTGATGACGAAAAACGTACTATTGCCTTGACACTCCTTCGATCAGTTGGATCGCTTTCCCGGGCTGACTTAACGACCCGCCGTGGACACGCAGGTCCAGAACTCGCAACGCCCAAGGCACAATGCTTAGGGCATCATACCATGCACTATTCTATATTCCCTCATCCCAAGTCATGGAGAAATAAGCAAACACTACAACAAACCCAACTCTTTGTTACTCCAATGAGAGCCATCCAACTTTCCATTACAAATAATGGCCACCTTCCACCTGATCAAAGCTTTCTTTCAATCGATAATCCCCACTGCACCTTTAGCTGTTTGAAGAAATCCGAAAACACCGATTCAACCATTCTCCGCGTATACGAAATTAGCGGAGCTACAGGAATGGCAAGAATCCAAACCCACTTGGAGGTTACAAAGGTTACTCCCGTCAACCTTAATGAAGAACCAACTAGCGATACTCCACTAGCAGTCGCAAATACATCTCATGTTGAAATGAGTATTGCTCCCTTTCAGATTCGTACTCTCCAGTTTAAAATAAAGAAATAGTACAAAACGATCTTTTGAATCTAATTTCGGAATTTCAATGTGAGTGTCATCAAAATTTCATGTAATAGAGATGGAAAAACCTTCCAAGTGAATCAGGCTTGAAGATCGAAATAGCTGTGTAACAACCTCCTAGACCTCTTTCTAAGCCCTGATAATTCTCTTCTGATATGAAACCGATATGATTTATGGGACGATTTTCATTTGTAAGTTGGAGGTGGATGGAAATCGAGCCCAGATCAGACAAAATTTATTCTCCTGTTCAAAGGAGGCCAAACCGTTGAGTGTTCCTCATTCTACTTTTTTGTGGAGTGTTTTGTGTGCTAATTGGGTTTACACTCTACACACTTGCTCCCTACCTAGTTTGGCAATTATTCCTTCCCGTAGATTTCATCAAATGGATAGGCGCATTTGCATTTTATATTGGGCTCATCATCTTTTTCATTCTCATTCTGGCCCATGTGGGATTGCTTCGCTCCTAATACCCGATAATTAAAAATTTGGTGAATATAGAATAAGAGACAACCAAGGGAATGTAATAAAGCGATGAGAATTCAGCAAGCTTCGGAAGGCAATCTAAACAGTCATACGGCGTCTCGATCACAAAGAAGATTTAGGAGGCCAATTCCTTCTCGGTATGTATTTGTGTTAGGGTTCATTGGGTGCCTCGTGGGTGGTATAGTCTTATTTTACGGTTCAATGTTTTTTTCGATAACGAATCATGATGTCTTTACGCTGCTTCTCTTCTCTGCATTACTCTTCTTCATCATTGCTGGGGTCTTTGGTGTCGTATCTGTTGCAGCGTGGGGTGTCGAAATTTCTGGAGATCGGTCAAGACTGCAGGCACAGCGAGCTAGGCATCGTCTGGACACTCGACGTCGCTACCGAACACTGCAAAGACAACGAAGTAATGCTGAATCATCAGAACCAACCCCTTCGATTCCTGATGAACGCGAAGCTACTGAATACGATGATGAGGAGGATACTCGCGATCAGGACCTGCCAAAATGGCTTAGACCACTTTTGAAGAATCGTCCAGCTGCCCTTGCCATTCACGATGAACTAATCGTCACTTCGCAGTCACGGGATGAGATTGAATCAAAGTTCCAGTCACACATCGATGACCTTGATTCTGAGAAAGTCATCATCCGCTATGAAGCGCCTGAGACCGTTGATGTAGATGTCTCATCGAAATTAGTTCACACAGAAGCGCTTACAGGTGCACCTTCTGCCCGCCTTTCTGAGACAGAAATCGAGAGAGAAGCCATCCTCAATCTCCTTGGTGCCCTTGAACTTCAACACTCCGAAAACCGAATCAGTCCGAGTTTCTATAAACGCAAGCGGAAGCAACTACGTAAACGGTTAGCTGAGATTACACGTAGGTCATCCTAGTGTTTGGCCCAAGTTTGATCTCTCCAACTAAAAATCTCGCCTCTGTTTTGAAAAGCTGTATTCAATTCCTCATGACAGATTAGTGGGTGGTCCCTTTCTCTTTTTACATATTGAAAAGACCAAAGTATTTTGAATCCGTAATAATAAACTTGAAGAGGTTTCGTACAGGTGGGTACATCGTGAACCTATCCCTACAAGGTCAAATTCACTGGTATTTTCTCCTGTTATTACTACTTGGTTCTCTGTCCTGTCTAGCCGGGATCGCTGCCGCTCCAGTAGGTTCTTCCATCCAATCCAACGAGAATCCTCGGGAAGGCTGGGCGGTTTTGATGGAAATGAATTTCTATTCCTCTGGCAATGATTTGGACACCGGGTATGCCGACTCGCAGAAATGGAATTTAACCCTTCAGACATTGGGTTGGCAAACCCACCATATTCTCATCCATCAAGGCGAAATTACTCAGCAAGCCGGGGAAGCTGCGCTTCACTTTCTCGCAATGAATGCAGATGCTAATGATATCGTGTTGTTTTTCGTTTTTGCCCACGGTAACTATCTTCTCTCGGATGCTTACTGGAATACCTGGTTCCCACAGCAATGGATGAACCTTGAAAGTCAAGAAAAGCTCTTCGTCGTTGCCTCGTGTACATCTGAATTGTTACTTAACCCCCTCTATGATGATCCCTCACCCCATATTCACATCGCATCGACGGAAGCGGACGAATACGGCTGGGCCGGATCGCCCGAAGAAGGACTACCCATTATCGGAGAGGTCTTCACTCACTTTTTCACAAATGCTCTAATCAACGGATCCGCCGATTCTAATACCGATGGTGAAGTGACTGTCGAGGAAGCCTTCGCATTCGCTGCCCCACTGAGTCGCAACTACATTACAACGGTGGTTTTCCCAGCATTTCCATACTTTGCTGAGATGTGTGACAACACGGCACCTCATCCTGTACTTGATGATAGCTATCTTGGCAATTTGTCACTTCAAGTTGATTTGGGAGATCCACCCTTAACACCCAGTGGCATTCTACCCGAGCTAGGCCTCCTCATCGGCGGTGTCTTGATTATCATAGTGGTATTCGTTTTGGCGTTCTATGTGTGGCGAAGACGATAATTTGACGGTCGAATGCTAGAGTTGATTACGAATCTGGCTGGGCAAAGGATCTAATATAATCTGATTCGTTCGACGGGCCTGGCGGATAAACTCAAGTGGTGTCTCACTACGCAATAGAAAACGGAGTGTTTCATCATCGGTAAACACTCCCAAGGTGGGGGAGCCAATTTTTTTTGTAACGAGCTCAAGTAATTTTGGATAATCTGTTTGCCAATCAGAAATCGTAATTGCCACTGGCTCTAATGCCTGTGTGGAGGTAATTCGATGGATTTGGCCGTTTACTCCTTCGATGATCAGACTTGCCCAGATGGAGTTCTCCTCAAAGACTGTGAGAAGACAAATATAGTTACTAGGTAACGCGTCCAATACATTGCGTGTCCGTTCGAAGAGTTTAAACAAACCCTTATTCCAGAATTCCTGAGGCCAAATATAAACTCGTCTCCCGATTTCCTCTTCCAGGCTGGTTTGAGCCAGTTCCAAGTATTGGAAGATGTCCATTTCTGGAGTAAAAGCACCCTGCATCTTCGCAATCAGATAGAGAACGAGTCCCTGCTCAATCATAAAGACTGCATCAACATCTTCTCGTTGTTGCATCTGCTGCACAAGGATGGAGGGCGTGGAAAAGGGACCCGTGAGGTCTGGTCGGATACCTTGGAGTGAATGAAAAGCATGGATGATTTCAGCTCCTTTGTATAGTAGAAAAAGTGCTCCACGCTCGCTCGTAAATTGGGGTAAGCTGGACAGTAAATTGAACCAATGAGCGCTCTTCATATTCACAAATTCAAAATTCTGGTCGAGACGTCTCATCGAACCACCTCGAAAATACGTAATTCATGGGCTTGTAGTTCGATTTCCTGAGGACCTTTATCAGGTAGCTGTTCACCGGTCCAAAGATCTCGAATTATCACGCGTTTGGCTACCTTTAGGGTAACTGATTGTGGTTGGTTAGTAGCGTTTACCTGAAAGATTACATTAGGGGCCCGAACACCCCAATGAATTTCATCAACAGATGGATTTTGTGCATCTCCTATAGCACTCAAGTTTAGATGCTTCAAGGATTTGGTGATAACAGTTTCTGCTTCCATTGCTTCATCACGATTCAGGGTTGGAGGCATTGTTATTCCAAGATAGACAATTGTCCCTTTACCTACCTGCTTGACTTCCCCAGCGGAACGGTTTCCCACTTGAATTTTATCATCTATAAGAGTAAAGGGATCGTGAAGCCCAACTAATGGTCGACGGGTCGATGTGGGCTGAATGCCTGCACGGTCAGCTATCACGGAGCACCCACGCATATCCATTCCCAGGTAGGGTAGTTCCGGACCAAGAATGGCTGTACCACCTCGTTCGACAAAATCCATTATCTTGGACTGCAGCTCATCGGACATAAAATCGAAACTCGGAATAATCAGGGCCTGATATCGGTTTAACGCTGGCAGGTCCATGGTGCTATCACCGATGGCAAAGGGGATCTTAGATAGGGTCAATCCCCAATAGTAGGCATCCCACAGAGCGGGATAGGCTTTCTGGATCGTTTCCGTATAACTAAATGTTCGGTTACCCAGTAACAAATCGTCTGGAATTCCCAACATATGGGTCAGCCAATTGGAGTTTGTGCACATGCGTTGGAGCCGCTCATACTCGAAGTTGCGCAGCAACAATACAGGGACGTTGCGCTGTAAAGTATGGAATTCAACAGCATTTAACACCTCAAGTAATCGCTTCATGAATGCTGAGTTGGCATCATCGGCTTCACCTATCTCTGATATGGGACTTCCAAGCCAACGATTTCGCCCAACCAGCATATGGGCATTAAATCCTCGAAATCCATACATCAACGCAACGAGTATCGCAAACTGCTGATCGGTGGGCTGCAAACCTGGACCCCAAGGCCAAACGCCTATTCCCCCCTCAGAAATGTAGGGTGAACGACTCACAGTACTAAGGTATAACGCACCACGTCGAATTCTGTCATAATGTGACTGACTGAGATAGAGCCCGACGCCTTGAATATCTAACTCCTTTTCTGTTCGCCCAACAGACAAGGGCAAGGTAGGGTAGATGGATCGGGTATTGTGCAGAGTAAGGACTCCTCGGACTCCACGTGACCAAAGCAAGCTAGCCAGCACGCTAAGGGCTAACCCCACATAGTATTCTTGGAATTCCATCCAATCGAGGTACCTGGGGAGGGCTTCATGCTCAGTGGCTGCTAGGGCTCGAGGTGGTTCGATTTCAGTGAACCGACTGTACCGGGTACGATAGGCTCTGTTCAACCCCCCAATCGATGGATACTTACTATTCAGAAATTCATGATACCACCGTAAAGCATGGGCTGAATAATCAGCGCTGAATGGACCATTCAAAAAGATGCGTGGTAAATCATTGTCGATGTGGACTCCGATAATTGGACCACCGGGTGCAAGATGTCGAGTGATTATAGGACAGACCACATCAAAGAACTTAGATACCTCATCATAGAACTTTTCACTTGCATAGCTTGGCATAGGAAATGGATTCGGTATTGCAGGAATTATCACACGGGTCCCGTAGGCACTCACAGCCTGAATCTCGGGATCATAGAGCAGGCGTTTCGGAAAACCATAGTAATTAAGTTCAGCGTCAAGACAGGGTCCCAGGTGCACAATCACATAGAGTCCCTTTTCTCGGCAAAGGGTAAGAAACGCTTCGATGTCGCGTTGTTTATTGGTCTTACCAAAATCAAACAGGTCACTAGCTACTTCATGTATATTCCATGGAATCGCTACTGAAACCATTCGGAAGCCTAAACCTGCTATACGAGTAAGAACCGCCTCCCATTTATTGGATGGAATTCGCCAATAATCGACCGAGCCACTGTAAAGGGGGAGCTCTTCCCCCTCAACTTTGACGCAATATCCCTCAAGTTTCAGAGCTGGCTGCATGACTACGCTTCGATCGTCGGCACCTATACCGTTCTGCTCCATTGCGCTAGACCTCCGATTACCCACACCGGTTCCTGAACCAGAACCATCTTTGCCGCAAATAATCCCGGTTAAAGAACAGTACTAACTCTCCCTGAAATAGGTTACTCTGCTTACTAGATTCCAGCTTCTACCTTGTGAAATCAAGTTTTTCGACGGGATCTGGATACATCTGGCCTGGTTTCATGTATTCAATCTTTTTCGGAATTAGGTGTAGAAGCGTAAATTTTAGATCATCGGCAGATTTGAAGTAATTGGAAAAAAACGACGTCTCTTTGGCTAGTCGACTACGAGTGATTTTGTCTGTGATAATCTTCGCAAGTCCGCTGAACCGCACATATCCTCCCCCTTCCTCGAAGCGAATCAGTCGAACAACTTCGATCTTTTCATTCTGTTTAATCTGTTCAACTTTCGCATCTGCAGTACCAGTTAAGACATATAGTTCTCCATTATTCTCGACAAGTGTCACTGGGCGTACTCGAGGTTGATCATCTTCAGCTGTGGCTAAGAAGATGCTATTTTCGCCTCTCAGCAGGTCTTCTATAGTAGGGATGTTCAGCCTATTGTACCTCCTATTTTTTCCATTTTTGTGTAAAGCCATGAACTAAATCAATGGTGGCTTTGATGTCACTCAATTGGAGTAGGGAAATGGCGGAATGAATGTATCGGCACGGTACAGAAACCACACCCGTTGGTACTCCTTGCTTACTCTGAGAAATCGGACCTCCATCGGTGCCGCCACCCAAGGGCTGTTTATATTGGTAAGGAATCTTCAAACTATTCGCAATTTTTTCCAATGATTCAAGGACCTTGGGGTGAGCGATGAGAGTACGGTCTGCGACGGTAAGCGCGGGTCCTTTTCCTAAGGCGGTGGGGGATTTGTGTTTTGGAATTCCAGGCATGTCACCTGCTGATGTACACTCAAGGGCAAGTGCAACATCAGGTGCTAGGGTGTAAGCTCCCGTTTGGGCCCCACGGGCTCCGACTTCTTCGCAAACTGCGAAATTCACAGCAATTGTAGCTGTATGATCTCGGGCTTTCGCTAATCGTCTTAAGACTTCAATGATGACTAAACAACCCACGCGATCATCGAAGGCTTTGCCAGAAACAGAATCATCGGGCAGTTCAATGAAGGGTTGCCAGATAGTCAATGGAGTGCCGACTCGAATACCCACTGCTTTAACGGCTTTTTCAGAAGATACGCCAATATCGACGTAGAGGTCATCGATGGCTATCACTGTTTCTCGCTGTTTCGCGGTTGTCAGATGAGGTGGTGTTGCCCCAATGACTCCGAACACCTGAACTGAAGGCTTAGTTCCCAGTGGTCTAATAATCGCACGATGACCAGGCAGAATTCGCGGATCCCAACCGCCAATTGGTGTAAATCGTAGAAACCCTTGCTCATGGATATAGCTAACCATAAACCCAATCTCATCTGTGTGTGCATCAAGTAAAATGCGTGGGTTCTCCTGTTTACCCTTACGAATCGCAAGGAGATTCCCCAGAGGATCAACCCACACTTCGTCCACAAGAGATTCTATCTCCTTATGAATGACATCACGTGCATCAGCTTCAAAACCCGAGACACCAACCGCTTCGGATAACTTTCGTAGGGTGGTGCGAAGTACCTCGTCAGACATTTTTGTATCACCAGAATTTGCATGACTCTATTGTGGTGTTTCATACTGATGTTTGATTTAAGATTAGTGACCATTTCCCTTATGTATTGAAAATGCGTCTCTCCAATCGTAGAAACCTTTAATTGCCTTCAGACAAAGGCTAAACTCCCAGCATACAGAAGGGAACTTGGCATTTGGGCGGTAGATTCTATGACAATGCACTCGGTATTCATTTTCCTAGGATCCGGCGAAACCCTTGTCTCCCACACCTCACCTGTGGTGAAGCTAGAACAAACACTTCTCACAGGGCTCCTCACTGCAATCCGTGAATTTGGCCATGAAGCTATCTCAGAAGAAATTTCCACCATCGGCGCTGGTGAATACCGCTTCCACTATGATGTCTATGACCCGCTAATCACTGTGGGTCTCGCTGATGGAAACGCCGACGAACTAGAAGTTCAAGCCGTACTACACAGCCTGAACGTCCTCTTCTATGCTCAATATGAATCGCTAATCAAAAAATGGAATGGAGATGTGAAACCCTTCCAAAGTTTCCTACCGATCATTAATGAAGCCCTCATCGCCCATAACGAGCGCTCCCAAGTCGCCCAACGCCGGATTTCATCCACTGAATACATTCTTGAGGTATTCGAAGACACACTAGACATAGTGCTCCTCAATATCCTCGTAGGAAACGCCATCATCATTACCGGAGCCAAGAAAAAGAAATTCGAAGAACTCAGCGAAGCCATCGATAACGTGCTCCCATTTACTGTTCCTAACATGCCAGGAATCACGGATCTTGAGACTGCTCAGGGGATTCTTGAAAGCCGGATAGATCAACGACGTAAACGTCCCACACTTCTCGGTGTTTCCGAAAAGGTCTACCGCAGCCTTACCACCCCTGAAAACCTTGAACACTACCTGTTCGTAAATCTCACAAAGAAATCACCCGTTTTCATCGCACCCTTCAACCAACCAGGAATGGACTTAGCAAAACAAGCCTTAGAGTTAGCCAAAGATGATCCCGCACTCCAAGCTAAGCTGCTTGAGCTTCAGCTGGATACCCTCCGCGCCCAATTAACCAATTTCCTTGACTTCCGTCGAAGTGCCCCGCATTTCACCCTGGAACACCTACGAATCCTCCTTCACCTCGACTCTGAACGGTTCCGTCTTCTCACTTATCTCTCTCAGGAATCCATTCTTGCACATCCAACAGAACCTGATATGGAAACAATTCCTGAAGGCGAAAATGACTGAGCCTTCGGAATTTTATAATCGAACTGGAATGGCGCGCATTGTCTTTCACTAACGAGATCGAAGCCAAGACGCGCCAGTAAACAGCTACTATTCTGGGCGTTTTAATGTTCATTTCGATTATATAATGACCGACTTAATTTTATTTTTCAAAAAATAACCGTTTCAAGGCTTTTTTATGGAATTCTCTTCTATGTCCTATTTGTACTGGAGCAGAAATTTTCCTTCCTGATCTTCATTATGTGCTTTTCTAAACCGCATAGACGACGTGGAGAAAACATGCGAAGCTTTATATGCGGTGAAATGAAGATGAATGACTATCAATGAAACTCAATGAGGTAACGTGAGCGATGGCAACCGAAAAAGCGTCAGCGTCTGGGAGAGCTCATCCGGACGCGATGGCCCGTCTCCAAGCTCCCAGCATAGAGGAGCAGCTCAAGGAGGCAATGCCTTTGGTGACGGCGACGCTGCGTGTTCGGATTGCTCGAACGATTGCACAACTACGCGAAGATGAATCACTGGCCAAACGAAATAGAGGAGTGAGGAATGCGTGAGTGATAAAGCCAAAGCGCTTCAACCCAAATTACGACTCCAAGAAGCAGTTACACAATTTGATTCGACCACAGTCCTGGAACTAATTACCCCCACTGCTAGGACCTTCGAGTGTCAACGTAATGGACACCTGGTAGATGGTGGCTACTGTGCTCTCTTCTGCCCTATCGGAAAGGAGATGGTTATCTTTGATCCTACTGGTGGCATCGAAGTCGTCTGTCCCTTTGCCTACAACAATTTCTTGGGCCGAATGGGTGACGGTGTCTCATCTGATGCATAGCTGAAAAGTATCTGGGAGAAGCGTGTAAACAAACAATCAGAATGAAAAAAACCTTCCACTACAGGTGATGAAAGATGTTCGCTTTCGACGAGCGATTGAAGAGTCTAGGCTGGTCGGATTTTCCATTTCGTATTGATGTTCTGCCCGAAGTCTTCGCTGGGCAAAAACGATTACTCACTCCCTTGACAATTCAACTGCGAACCGGCAACATCATTCTCATCGAAGGAGGCCGTGGAACCGGGAAAACCCACATACTGCGGTGGTTAAATGATTCTCTGGCGAAATCCAAGGGTATGATTCCTCTTCTCATTTCTGAACCCTTGAACTCATCGATATTAAGCAACGCATTGATTTCACTGATGAATCACCACTTCATGGCAAAAAATAAAATCGTTCCCACGCTCGTCGATGCAATGGCAGCTAAGGTTCATGAGTTCCACCAACAAAGTAACCAACGGATCGTCCTGCTAATTGATGATAGTCAGTCACTTGCATTGACACATGACGATTCAGAGACCATCGAAACGGAGAAGCGGAAAACCGTCCGATGGTTACGGGTTCTGAGCGATTTACCTGCCGTTGTAGTATTCATGGCTGGCCTAACTGGATTCTCTAGAGCTCTAACAAGTATCTTTCCACCGATAGCGGAACGAGTCACATTAGAATTCGCCTTAGAGACCGAAGGTCCTGAAGGCATCGAAATCCTAACAGCCAAAGAAACAGAGCAGCTCATCCGCGAACGCATCCAGCATTTTGGTGGAAAAGGACTGACGCCCTTCAACGCTGAGGCTATTGAAGAAATTCATCTCCATACTCGTGGTTTTCCACGCAGTACTTTACGATTCTGTGAAAATATAATCTCTCTAGCCTTTCAAGACGATACACCTGCCGGAGACCGCATCACGCGGGAATTTGTGCAACAAGTCATCAAACAGCGACCCAGTCCACCACCGGTTACCACGCTAGCACCCAGTACTATAGATCAGACACGATTTATTGAAACGAGTCCAGAAGAGGAAGACGAGATTTGGTTCGAAGAGTTCGATGAACTCACCGCCACTCAACGGGAAATTATAACCATAACAAAAGAACTGAAACGAGTCACATCAGCAGTCGTAGCTGAAGAAATTGGCATCACGAAAGGCACTGCGTCCAATGAGCTCAAAAAATTATATGACATGCAAAAAATACAGCGACGTAAAGGGTACCGTGGATATGAGTACCTACCTCCCTAATGATTCTTTTCAAACAGAATTTTGCAAGAATCCACCTAAACTGCTTAGAGACACATATCTTTAAGTGACACTTCCACTGAATTAGAAGTAGAAAAACCTGCTGCCGGGACCAGCCCATGTCACACGATGCATTTGATTATCTATTCAAAGTAGTACTCGTTGGTGACGCTGAAGTCGGTAAAACCAGTCTCACGACACGGTTCGCTTATGGAACATTTACCGATGGCTACATTTCAACTCTCGGCGTTGATTTCATTGTTAAATCCCTACCCCTAAACAACTATATTGTTAAGCTCCAAGCATGGGATACAGCAGGACAAGAGCGGTACGCAGGCGTTAGGCCCATCTACTACCGAGGTGCGAGAGGAGCCCTTTTGGTCTTTGACATCACCGTGCGACAAAGCTTTGTTAATGTTGATAAATGGCTAGAACAAATTCACAAGTTTTCAGGTCCAGATGTGCCAATCGTCTTGGTAGGGAATAAAATTGACCTGCTCGAGTCCAGGGTCATTACTACAGATGAACTGCGTGTTTATGCATCTCAAAAAGGAATGCAATATTTTGAAACCAGTGCGAAAACTGATTACGGCGTCAATGAGGTCTTTCACAAGCTTGCAGAACTTATTCTTTCTAATGAACTTGCCAAAGAAGGGTCAAAGGAATAGCAGGAACATATGTCATTAACGCCCAGGTCGAAGCCTGATGAATGAAAATGCTTCAGATTCAGGAATTAAAACACCCGCACTAATCTGGGAACTCCTCGAGCAATATCTGACCCTAAGTGAGAAGTATGATGAACGAACCAGAGTAATTGAAGAACACGCCAATCAACGGCTCATCCGGTATTTTCAGGAAAAATCTCCTGAGCTCAAACATCATTTAGTAGATACAAACGCATTAATCGGATACATTGACGAATATGTCGATAATTTATTAATTTATTATGCTTATTATCGGAGCGTTCGTCGAAGTATGGAAACGCTCTTTGCATCTATCGGAATAACTGACCACCGCATGTTCGCTGAAATGGTTCGTGCATCTAGTGACCCACGGGTAAAGATTCAGATCAATGATTTAGATCAAAAGGGTGTAGATTGGTTTCTTCGCCAGTTTCTCGATGAATTTCAAGCTGTAGAACGCAATATCAAGCGATTAGCTGACTACCTGCCAAAACTGATGGAAGCCGTGGAGCAAACCTACAGTGAAAGCATGCAACGTTTTTGTGATGTACTCCAGTATGCAACATCAGATGAATCGATACAGCTACGACTAGATGGATATGCAAAAGTGGAAACAGCATTAGCTAATGAAGATTTGAACAAAAAGGTAAACCACATAGTGGAAGCGGTCGAGTTCTTTGTCACGGATGCACAGAACCATCCTGCATTCATTCTTACCGAGTCAGCAGGATATTTTGGTACAGCAGAACTGGAAGAATTTGACCAAAAGATTACTTCCTTCAAGGCTGTCCACGAACTCTTTAAAGAGCATGTCAGCCTTTCGAATCGCACCCGGTGGATCTATGAACGCCATCACACCACATTATTTTCGAGCATCTTTGAAGGCTCGCATCTAGAATTACTAGAGATGCGGGACAGGATACGTCAGGGAGCGTCCTTGAAGACTTATGAATCGCACATCCGGGATTGTCAGGGTATGCTCCTAGGCGTTTCGCAGGCGTATTCCTTATTCTTAGAGTATAGCGCATATTCCCAACAGATGCTTACTCTAGTCGATGCTTATCGGGAAATTGCTAATTTTCTTCAAAGTGAGTTAGTCCAAATTTTGTACACCATGGAACTGCAACGCAATCATTTATACCTTGAAGTCCGTGATGACTTCCAGCAAACCTTAGACAAGTTCCAGCAAACTCTCTTGGAAGTCTGTTCCCTAAATCCTACAGAAAACTAGCCCTCTTCTCAATCGCTAGGTTTTATCCTCTTTTTCTTCACGCCCACTTACCCTGAGGTAAAAACCTTTTTAGCTTGAGATTCGTTCCTCCTTTCTATTGTTTTGGTCTGGAAGTGCGGGTGTGGTGTTAGAAAAGCTTCAAGGCAGTCGCTGGTTTCGAAGCTATAACCAAAAACTCGTAGCGATTGCAACACCAATTGCATTCCTTCTCGCGGTGCTTCCACTTGTCATTGGATTCTTTACACCCCAAATTGCTGGGGTCTATCTCATCAATGCCTACATCATGGTATTCTTGACGATTTTTGGAGTATGCTTGGCTCTTCGAGGATTTCATAATCAGGCTGCTAGACGATTGGTCTTTATTGTAGCCGGGGCGAGTTTCTTGGGTGCCCTGGCACATTATTGGCTTCTAATTGAAACCGTCTTTTTTGGCTTTCCAATCATGTACCCAAACGTCTCGGCCTATATCACTATCATAGCAAATCTGATCCTACTTGTGGGATTCATCGTGGTTTCAGTTGAACAGCGTAGGCGGTCCAAACAGCAAATCACCGGCTACCTACTAATCACCTTCTTCTTTGCAGCGTGCATCTTGTCGACTTATCAGATGAATCTCATCTTCGAACCGCCAATCCTTCCAGCTATTGGAACAGGCGTGCGAATCCTTCTTGGTTTCTTTACTGCCATCTTTGCTTGGGCTTTTTACTTCAACACGGATCCATCACAAGAGGTCATTAGCCGATTCAGCCGCTTGATGCTAGTGGTTTCTAGTCTTTTCCTCATCCTTGGCTATACCGCCTTTGCTTACCAGTATGCCATGAGCTGGCAAGCAGTTTCAGTCTTCTATTATGCCGGGTCGCTATCGGATTCGGTCACACTCTTCGCCATCTTTTTCTTTCTCATTTCAGTATTGACTATTTTTGGAAAGACTCTCGAGAACATGGCCACCATTCGTCCCATGTCTGTGAAATACGAAGATATCACTCGGGTTCTCTTACTCCTTTCTTTGCTCGTGGTGATGACACTCATCGCCACTATAACGGTTTCTTTGACTAGTCATGTGCTTTTGGTTTTTTTAAGCCCCATGGATGCCATGTTCGCGTTGCAAAGCATTGGCATCGGGTTACTCATTGGATTCGTAATAGTTGGACTAATAGTTGGAGGAATTGGGTACTTCTTTGCTCGGTTGATTTATCAGCCTCTAGAACAGCTTGAAATAGAAACCAGTGCGGTCACGGAGCCAGGATTGATTTCATACCAGGAGCCGGCTGGTTTGGTTTTCACGGAACTTCAGGGGATTTCAGATAATTTCACAAACATCCTTAATGTATTAAGTCGTGTACGTACAGAGCTACGCCGATTCACAGTTATTGAAAGGCGTCCTCAAGCTCCTTCTAAATCCCAGTTAGTCAAACTTGACTATTATCTGGGCATTCTCAATAACTCGATCACAAGTGGGCTGCAATCCATTCTAAGCCTCAGCGAAGTTGGTCAGAGCACATCCAATCCAGAGGAACGATTGGAGGTCCTGAACCTGATACATTCCGAAATAAACAAAATTCAAAATATTCTCCAAAGCGTCCAATTGCTGCGGCTCGTCGATATTCAGGCATTACCTGAGTTTAGCCGAACCGATTTGGGGTCTGTGATTACTCAAATCATCAATGAATTACACACACTCTTCCCCGAATCCGTTAGTCAAATCTCACTTTCCCTTCCCGGGAGTAAGGCATTCGTTTTGGTGAATGAGTATGTTACACAAATCTTTCGACCTCTCTTCCAGTTAGTCATGACTCAAGTCGGTGGAGGTTCAACCACCATAGGTGTAACCTTCTCAGAAGTCACTGAGTTAGGAATCGAGTATTGGCAGGTGGAAATTTCCCATCCAAAATGGGTTCTCTCCGATCTGGAAAAAGTCCTCTTATTCCGAGAAGATGTTGAACAGCCACAAAAAGCAAATCCCAATCTCCTTCTGGTTCCTGCCTTAGTCGAATATTATCGAGGTAAATTCAGGGTCACAAATATCGTAATCGATGATCCACAATATGGGACCTTATTACAAGTGTTACTTCCCAAGGCGAACCAATCTCGAGTTCGTAAACCGCGCAAGGTTAAGAAGGAATTAGGAGCTGACTGAGTTGGCAACGGCTGTGATGGTCATTACTCCTCAAGGGTCTTTACGCCGGTCAATTGAGATGCTAATTACTCAAGCAGGATTTATTGTGTGTCCTGGTGTGGATCACTTGGGAAGTTTTCACCATGCATTAGACGCAGCTGAGACGCCTCCAAATGTACTCCTCGTCGATTATTGGCTTAGTCGGGCACAAACCATCGATTTCATCAAGAGCCTGAAACGTCAAGGGTTTGCTGTGATTCTGATGGGAACACATTTTCTTGGCAAAGATGTGGCCTCAGCTGAAGGAATCGGATTCCTCGAAAAACCATTCACCAAAAACGACCTAGCAAGAGCCATTACTTCCATAAAACTGAAATAGTGGTCACACGGGCACAAGCTTTCGCTCACCGGATGAAGCCACGTAGAGTGCTTTCCCAGCAATAGGTCCACGATACTCTCGACAGGAGAACAGACTCATAATACGTCCATCAAAGTATTCATGAAATCCATGGGGGAAGACCTCATGAGCTCGAACAATGAGATCCAACTTATTTTTAGCCATGAATTCTTCCGTGATATCCTGACCAAAGGTTCTGATTCGTCCTCCCCGCATCGATGATCTAAACCCTTTCACGGTTTCGCTTGGATCATTCCAAAGCAGCTGAAATGCAATTGGATGAACGGGCTCAACTTCCCTAGGTAGCGAATCGATATCCTGCACTTCGTTTAATGCTTCAGGGATGCCTCCATGCACAGCGAAGATTTTATGCTGAAAGCTAATAGCCGCTAAGGGCAGATCCCCGAAAACCTTCCAATAATGCGAGATTACATCCCCTAAAGAGAATTGAACTGCGTCAAAGAAACCATAGGCACGATTTATACTCGGAGTTTCATGGTTCCCCCGCAAAAGCATCAGTCGATTCGGAGCCATGGTTTTCAGATATAGAAGCAGATTAATATTTTCAATTTGGAAGGGTCCGCGGTCGACATAATCCCCAAGGAATACAAAAACCGTTGGCGTGTGCCAAAACTGCGTCAGTAGCCGTTGAGTCGACTCCCAGTCGCCATGGGTGTCCCCAACGAAGAGCAGTGGGTTTTTAGGGAGTTGAAGTAATCGGGGTTCCTGGTGCTGTAATGGTTGGACTCGCTCTAAGAGCCGTAGCACTTCTTCAACAGAGTACTCCTGTACAATCTTTACCACTTCTGAAATCATTGTAGCCAAATTCCACGCCTTGTGTATCTCATATTAATGTTCGAAAGTATTTGTGGAAGAAGAAACTAACTACTCCGCGAGAATGCGAGTACCGGCTTTGCCAAGAATTGCTCGGGCGATGTTTTCAGGAGAAGTGATGATGGCAAATTCGCCTCCCTCCTCAAGGAACTGAATAACAGATTCGATCTTCGGAGCCATGGATCCAGGGGCAAAGTGTCCCTCTTTCAAATACTGTTTTGCCTCCTTGACTGTCATTCGGTCGATTGGGCGCTGATTAGCTTTGCCAAAGTTTAGATATACTTTGTCAATCGACGTCGAGATGAGAAATCCCTTCGCACCCAATGCCTTACAAAGCAGAGCTGAGGCCCGATCCTTATCAATCACAGCGGCTACGCCTTTCAGGATTCCATTCTCCTGCACCACTGGAATACCCCCACCACCAACCGTAATCACAATGAATCCGTCGTCAAGTAGGTTGTCCACAACTTGGGCTTCAATAATTTTTTTCGGAATTGGTGATGGAACCACACGGCGCCATCCTCTTCCTGCATCTTCGACAACGTGCCAGCCTTCTTCGGTTCGGCGTTCCGCCATCTCTTGATCCATGAAGGAGCCAATGGGCTTGTTGGGGTGAGTGAAGGCAGGGTCGTTAGCGTCTACTAAGACTTGGGTAACGACAGTTACGGGCAGTTTGTTTATTTTGCGTCGATGAAATTCGCTCAGAAGAATCTGCTGAAGCATATACCCGATTGCCCCCTGTGTGTCAGCGCCACAAAAATCAAGGGGTACCTCATGGAGTTCACCAGCAGCCAACTCAGAGCGCCGAAGGATAAATCCTACTTGGGGACCGTTACCATGAGTAATCGCGACATCCCATCCCTGTTCCACCAAGTCAACGATGTGGGGAACGGTTTCTGCTGCAGCTGTATATTGGTCTTGCACAGTTTTACGTGCTGCATCCTTAATGAGGGAATTTCCACCAATGGCAACAACAATTCGCTTAGCCATCTTCAGAACGTCCAAAGTACTGTTTGGCAAGAGAAGTTACCTCATTCTTTGCCCTGATATAAAACCTTCTCAACCAAGGAGATCAAAACTCGCTCCAATGTAGGCTGGACAAACACTTATGCCAACAAAAACTTACAAGGAACCATATGGTATCATTCGATGATGTTAAGGCAGCTCACGATCGGATTCGGAAAGCCATTATTGAAACACCCGTGATGACATCATTAACTGCCAACCAACGTGCTAATTGCAGCATCTTCTTCAAATGTGAGAACTTCCAACGAATCGGGGCTTTCAAATTTCGTGGCGCATATAATGCCATTTCACAGTTGACAACCGAAGAAAAAGCACGGGGAGTCATTGCTCATTCTTCAGGAAATCATGCGCAAGCAGTAGCCCTGGCTGCGAAAATGCTTGGAATCAAAGCAACAATAGTAATGCCGAAAAACGCATCACCAGTTAAAATTGCAGCAACAAAAGGATACGGTGCAACGGTTGTATTCTGTGAGCCCACTGTCCTCATCCGAGAAGAAACCACCCAAGAACTGATCGAGTCCCATAAGTACATCCTCATTCATCCCTATGATGATTCTCGCATCATCGCCGGAGCTGGAACAGCGGCTTTCGAACTCATTAATGAAGTAGGTTCTCTTGATTTCATGTTCGCTCCAGTTGGTGGTGGGGGCTTAATCAGCGGAACGGCAATTGCAACAAAGGGCTTATGTCCTTCTGCCAAGGTCATCGCTGTCGAACCGGAACAAGCCAATGATGCCTATCGCTCATTCAAATCAGGAAGACTCTATCCAAGCATTAGCCCCAACACAATCGCTGATGGCCTGCGCACTTCCTTGAGCGAGTTAACCTTCTCCATCATCCATCAACACGTCGATGAGATCATTACGGTTACCGAAAACGAGATCCTTGAAGCCATGCGGTTTCTCTGGGAAAGAATGAAACTCGTCGTCGAGCCATCTGGTGCAGTTCCGCTGGCGGGGCTCTTCAAAATTAAAAAGCTAGTCTCCAATCAACGTGTTGGTGTCATTCTCAGTGGGGGAAACGTCGACCTCACGCAAGTGTTTGACCATTGGCATAAACAAATTGTGGGTTCATGATTTCTTACTAGCTCAATCCTGCTTCCTTGAACAGATCGTCTAATCGATGCTGTGTGGGATCACGGTAGTGCCCTCCACGGTGTTGCTCAGGAATCAGAAAATCCGTAATTGATCGCACATATGGGGTTTCTCGAATCCTACTAGTGATTTCTTTGATGCGTGATGGCTCATTGGTAAGGAGGGTGATTATCAGAGTAGGTTCATCCAAGAACGTTGTAGCATGCCAAAACTCACTTGTATACTGTTCATAAATCCATTCGATGATTTCTTTGGCTGTCGTCTTCATGTCATTATATCGAATGAGATATTCAAGCTCAACGTCTCCCAAGGCAAGATAATTCATCCGCATCGTGAAGTGTACCCCTCCCCCCTCTTGCAGTTCATGGAGAATGTGGCTGACCCGCCGTGGTGTCAACTCCGTATATTCTGCGATCTTACCTATTGGCATCCGGACATCATCGGTCAAACAACGGAGAACTCGTAACTGGTTTTGTGTGAAGCTCACTTTCTTCCCGCGATTGCGAACCTTACTGTGAGCAGGGGCATTCGGTACGAATACTGAAACTGGATGAAATTCTACCTTTTGAACCGCCTTCAGCGATTCGAGGCTCTGCTTTAATTGAAAGAATTCGGTGGTCCCTGTGATAAAAGCTGAACAGGAGTACCTGTTAGGGCTTGATCGATATAGATACCGGATTTGTTGATGGCCCCCAACCTCATCCAAGAATTCATTCATCTTTTCTGTGCCATTGGTAGTAATGATTACTTGCAGTGTTTCCAGGTCCAGCATGGCCGAACTTAACTCAACTGTATATTCTTGGATGACACCCATTTTTTCCAGTCTTTTCACATGGTTCTTAATCGTGTTGAATGATTGCTTGAACTTCTTCGCCAGGTCTTGGAATGAGATTCGGGCATTTCCGAACAGTTCCCAAAGTAACGCTTTGTCCAGCGGATCCATGACCAACATCCCAACTCAGATGCATTTGGAACTCATTGGCTCATTTCGCCACCAACTCCAACGAAATGTGAAACCTCCTTCCCAAACAGTTAGGCAAATACATACGGTTGTATTAAAGAATTCCTTCAAACTGCGCAATTTTGCAATGAGCCCTGCAAAAATAACCTGTTTTCATCGGTTTTGGTGTAGATTATTGCAGTATCAGTTTACTAATGATACAAAAAAATGGTGGTTCAAAATGAACCCGCAAAACTCCGGGACACCTTGAGTGACTTGGTGGGATGCAAATTCTGGGGACAGGTACCTCAGATTTCAATGGTTTCTAATCAGTCAAAAGGAGGTGAAAATCGTGAGTAAGCTAAGCCTCGCAAAGGGACTAGGTGTCGTGCTGTTTTTCTTTGTTATCTTCCTCGCCTTTATTCCAACTGTTCAAGCTAAACCGTTTCGAAGTGAAATGGAGGTCTACTTCAATCCTCTCTTCGGGACTGATCCTTCTGAACCGATTTGGATTGGATATATTCATGGGGATCTTGAAGGTACTATGACCTTCTGGGCGACTGGACCTGATCCACCGAAGGATATAGGATACGATGCTGACAACGCCCTAGGCTATGAATGGAACGTACATTTCTTCACAGAAGACTGGGTAATAGAGACATCTCTGGGAACAATTCATGGAATCGATAAAGGTTGCACAGTCTCTGCCAACTGGAAATTCCGAATGAATGGCGAAGTAACCTATGCTACTGGCGCATATAGCCATCTAGTAGGTCATCAAGTACATATGAATGGTCAAATCAATTGGGGTCTAATGCAGGCTATTGGTCCTGTCAATATTAACTAGGAAAACCGTAAAGGAGACTCTTTGATCTTGCGAAGAGTCCTCCTTTTCTTTTTTCACATAAAAAAATGAATAAAGAAAATGACACAGTTGGAGGGGACCAATTTAATTCCCAATTTTGATTGGTATAGTGGGAGCGAACTCTTTAAGCTTCAACTTCCATCGAATAGTATTGATCGGCGAGTTTCATGGTAAAAATAACGAATCAGGACATTTTGCGTCTAAAGGTGGCGATGCTCACCCGCGGAGTTCGCTTTACATCCGATGAGTCCAGCGGTCGTTCAGGTGGTGCTGGCCCGACTCTTGGTCGTTATTTTCTCCTTAACGATACCATTGTCGTTAATGCACCTGTTCGAACCAAAGATCAGGTTGAACAGTTTCATACTTTAGAAGTAAGGCCTGTTGACGATAATCAGTTCACTATCCAATTAGAAGGAAAGTCCTTTCCGATTACACCACTTGGCACCCCGCAATTCTATCAGGAGGAGTTAGCTGATGGCACTCCAATGAAGCACATCGCCCTAGTGCATGGAAAGGATTGTCTCGCCACAACCATTGTCCAGCATTGTGATTATTTTGATTGTGGATTAGAATGTCATTACTGTAGTATCCCTGTCAGCCTCCAAGAAGGTTCGACTATTCTCCGCAAATCTCCTGATCAGTTCATTAAGGTTCTTCATGCTGCCCAACAAGAAGGCTGTGCAACACATCTTACTTTAACTATGGGTAGCCCTGATCGCCCCGATCGTGGAGCACAAGATTATGTTGATTTTGTCTCTTCGATTCGACAATATAGTGATGTGCCGATTCATGTTCAACTTGAACCCCCTGACAGTCCTGATCAGCTTCGCGCACTGAAAGATGCCGGAGTAGACACCGTGGGCATTCACCTAGAAATCTACGATGACGCCCTGCGAAAAAAATACTGTCCTGGAAAATTCGCCCATGCGAGCTTCTTTGACTATTATAACGCATGGAGCAATGCCGTTCGCATCTTCGGGAGAGGTCAAGTAGATTCCTTCATTCTCTTAGGTCTTGGAGAAACACCAGAACAACTTCACCAAGGATTCAAAACTACCATCGAACTCGGCGTCATCCCCGTGCCGGTGCCCTGTCGTCCTAATCCTGGCTCCCGACTAGAAGGATTTGTCCCTCCATACGTCGAGAACCTCGACCCACTGGTCGACATCTACATCGACTGTGCCACTCTCCTCGTTGAATATGACCTTGATCCCACAAGCCATCGAGCGGGGTGTGTTCGCTGCACTGGGTGCACAGCGCTCATTGAAGCCTATCATGTTGTCCAAACTGAGACAAAAGGCAAGCATTGAAAACATCTTACAGTGAAATATCCCGTACCATGTCCCTGCCTCCATCGACTAAAGATTTTCCACCCGAAGACCATGACATCCATATCGAAGAACTAATTATCGAAGATGCACAAGAAATCGCGCAGTTAATGGCGCTGGTATGGCCGGAATCAACACATATCCCCCTAGAATGGCGACAAAACCGCATTCTTAGCCCTGACCAGATAATCAACGAGATGACATCCGGTTATCAGTACTTCGGCGCTAGAATTCAAAGTCAAATCGCCGGATTCTACAAGGCGATTCTCAAACCCGAGGGTTTATTCGGAGAACATCAAACTGTTCATCCCGATTTTCGGCACCGCGGTCTTGTCCGCGCTATGTATCATCAATTCATCACCTATGCCCAGGAATTGAAGGCTCCAGCTAACCTTTGTAACATTCTCTACGATCATGACACAATGCGCAAACTCGTGGAAAGTTTCGGTTTCCAACCTGAAGGAGAACCCTATGAACAAGCTCCTGGAATGCTAGTGCAGCTCTACAAACGACCCACGCAAATTCAAGACTTTAAGAAAAAAGGATGAAGGGCGGTTCCCAACCGCCCTTCTGTGCTGGTTCGCATTGGAGGTATTTCCTAATCATAGCGGACGCGTGGATCAAGAAAACCATAAAGAATATCCGCGATGAAATTCGCGATAATTACTGTGAGCGCCATGATGTAGAAGATGGCTTGCAACACGGGATAATTTTGAGCTAT
>JBHLMI010000017.1:0-55624 GCA_048938295.1 Promethearchaeota archaeon | reverse complement strand
GATATTTCTCGTTGGAAGAGAAGGTAGTGATTAATAAAGTTGGGATCACCTGTAGCTTGATAGGTATGGAGCCGCCAGCCCTCTTTCTGGTATTCAGCAATTGTCTTTGCGATATTTTTGTGATGGTTAACTTGCACACATACATATTCGAAGTCGAAATCTTTCATGAGGATTTCACCTATGAAGTCCTGAGAAAAAAGAGAATAAAAGGATTAGCAGCGGTTACCTGCCCTGGTTTGCCGTTACTTTGGGTAAAAAAAATTGACCAAAATCTTAATACAAGGCAATTGCCTGTTATCTTCCACTCGAAACCCAATAAACTTGGAGGTGTTATGCATGACAACTGATCAAGACGGGGTTGACTGCGAAATCCTCCATGAAAGACAACTTTGAATTTGGTTCAACCTGGGACTTCGAGGGACTATTTCTACAATTGGCTAGCACTCTCAAGCAGCTAGCTAAGACACGGTTAACAGAAAAACAACGATTTCTATTGTTTGCGGCACATCGGGCATTACGTTTCCATCCAAATCTTTCTCCTACAGCCCTTGCAGATTTCTTAGCCCGGAAATTCAAGTTTCCATTGAGTACAACAAAGTTCAATTTGAACATTCTCAGAAATGCTGGATTGTTAGAGATAAGATCGTCGAACAGCCGAGGAACCAGGATTTGTCTTTCATATGGTGGTCAACTGCTCACGCAGCTTCTTCCGGAACCAGATTAGGAGTAAGCAGTACTCAAGAAGTATATCATGAGGGGGGAGACTCCCTCATGGGTTTCTTTTTTTATAACTTTGAAGCGACCAGTTGCGTTAGTTCAACCAAGCGTGTACTGAACCCAGCCTCATTGTCATACCAGGAAACAACATGAGCGTAGTTATCATCGAGAATCTCCGTGAGTTGGCTATCAAAAATGGAAGAGTGATGGTTACCGATAATATCGGTTGATACGATAGGATCTTCGATATATTGCAAAATGCCCTTAAGGTCAGTTTGAGCGGCTTTACGGAAGGTTTGGTTGAGTCCTTCTTTTGTTGTGTTTTTCTCGAGTTCAACGCTGAAATCAATTATCGATCCGTCGGGAACTGGGACACGATAGGCCATAGCGGCGATTTTACCTTTGAGCTCTGGGAAGAGCCGAATAATGGCCTTGGCAGCACCGGTGGTTGTAGGTATGATGTTAATGGGTGCGGCTCGAGCGCGTCGATAATCCGTGTGGATGGCATCGAGCATACATTGGTCGAGTGTATAACCGTGTATGGTGGACATGAAACCGCGTTTGATGCCATAGGTTTCCGTGAGTATTTTGATAACAGGAGCAAAGCAGTTGGTGGTACATGAAGCATTCGAGATGATGTGATGGTTATCGGGATCGTAGGTGTGGTCATTGACGCCAAGTACAAACATGGCATCTTCACCTTTTCCAGGTGCCGAAATGATAACCTTCTGTGCGCCTGCTTTTTGATGGAGCGCAGCTTTATCGCGATCTCGAAAAATGCCTGTAGCTTCGATTGCAATATCAACATCTAGTTGTTTCCAAGGAAGCTTAGCAGGGTCCCGTTCCTGAAATAGTTTGATTGGATGCTTGTCGATGAGAATTTCTTCCTTTTCGGCTTTGATGATTCCAGGATATTGCCCATAAATTGAGTCATAACGCAGCAGATGGGCGAGGATATTGGTATCTCCTAAGTCATTTGCTGCAACAATTTGAAAATCTTTGACTTTCATCGCACCACGGAGAAAATTCCGTCCAATTCTTCCAAGTCCGTTGATTGCAACTTTTACGGTCATAAGGTATTCCTCCACAAAAGTACCGAATCGATACCTTATGGCTATAAGTTTTTCCGCAATTATCAGAGTAAGACACTGATGATTAGGCTGATATAACAGAGACAACGGTTAAGGTTCGTTGTCAAGTTGTTCTGTGATACTCT
This sequence comes from Promethearchaeota archaeon, assembly GCA_048938295.1. Taxonomy (GTDB): domain Archaea; phylum Asgardarchaeota; class Hermodarchaeia; order Hermodarchaeales; family Hermodarchaeaceae; genus Hermodarchaeum. Next base: position 53,691 of record JBHLMI010000017.1, on the reverse strand, counting down.
CAGGGAGAGGCTCACGGGCAAGAAGATAGATAACCGAAAGCAAGAACAAATCGAAATCTGAAAGGTCGTCAATATTAGCCCAGGGTGTTGATTCGAGTGTTACACACAAAATGATGGGCTGTCGACCTTCGTTCAAAGCGTATATGTGCCCCATTTTTAGGTCGACTTCGAATGTCGCCTCATCCCGCCGGATGACAAGTCGATTAGCGCGTATTACGAAGCCCTCGGATTGAAGGATTTGTTTCAATCTTTCGAGGTTACGTGTTTGTGTCGGTTTTGGTTTTCCTGTCACTTGGAGGTTGCGTTTTCGTCGGAGATCGTGCATCCACTGCTCGTTTTGCTTTTCTTCGCGTATTTCCGAGTCCGAAGAGGATTTCTTTGAACGTGAAGATGGATCGATGGAAATACACACCCCATTTGGAGCTAGAATAGTTTCATGACCACACTTAACGAATACACATGTGAGAAAAAGGAGATGATTACATAAATCCTCCAATGTTTGCTGACGCCTTGGCAATTTCAACGTAGGCGCCTTGGACATCCCCCTGAGGAGATACATAAGCTATGACATAGCCCTTATCTCGCGCAGCAGCGATTACAATCGAACCTTGTCCACGAACATTTGTGGCAACTAGGTGATGATCTGTTGCTTGGATTGTACTATACTTCACACCCTGGATTGTAATACTAGGTGGTTTATTTTGAACGGCGGAAAGAATTTCTGTGCCTGTGACTGTCCAGTTTGGAGTCGTAAATAGAACAGTTCCGTCCTTTCTGATGACCGATACAGCCATGATTGTATTGTCGACTTGTTGCATGTAGTTGACCCATGCTTGTATATTTTCAGACATTTTTGTGCCTACACCTCTCACTGCCAGATTGGATTTCGAGTAATGATACATTTTTGAAATCGGTACTAAAAGGTTCTGTTGGAAGCCAATGATTGAGTTGCATAATAAGGGAACCTTACTTAGAATATATGTAAAACCTCGATCGAAAAAAGAGGGAATCACACTCACTGAAAACCAGTTATGCGAAGTTCATGTCAAAGCGCCACCAACACGGGGTCAGGCTAACTTGGCTGTTGTTAAATTTATTGCGAAGAAGTTAGGCATCCAAGCTAATCGTGTTCGAATAATTTCTGGAGAAAAGGCTTCACACAAAGTTCTGTTAATTGAAAATATGACTCCGGAGTCAGTAATGACGGCGTTTAAAACATGATCGGCTTATTTTGTAACTTTAATCTGTGCCTCATACGCGTCAATGATTTCTCGGGTTGTGGTTGCCTCCTCAGGGGATTTATCATAGCGCCAATTTCCATCAAATCGTGGGAAGCGAATGGCTAATCCTTCGTTTGGTGTTATTTGATCGAAAGCGCAAGTGTGTATAGGACTCCGTGTGATTTCATCCCCGACCACTTGAAGAATTAAGGCTGGTTTGAACCAGAGATCGGCCTTCATTTTAGAATCAACCAAAACATCCTTGTGTGTGAGTAGGTGGGGTTTTAGACGTTCAGGTAATTGTTCAAGTTCTTCATCACTAAAGCCTGTCCCCACTTTACATACAGTCTTGAACTCTCCACTTTCTTCATCACGGACGGCGGCTAAGAGAGCACCATACGTTTTTGCACGGCGTCCCCGTCCCCAAAAAGCTCCCACGACAACGAGGTCAACTGGGCCAATTGCTTGAGCTTGATAGGATTCTTTGAGTTTGACCCAGAGCCAGCTCCGAGCTCCTGCACGATATATCGACTCAGCACTGGTGGATTTGACAATAAGCCCTTCACCTCCATGCTCGATAGACTCTCGGAACATGGTTTCAATGTCAGAGCCGGTTGAATGCTTTTGGGCAGGAACCAGCCGATAGTATTCGCTTCGATTAACAATCTGTTCCAGTTGTTTTCGACGAATCGGGTATGGTTGTTGGGTAAGGTCATTTTCATTTACGAAGAGACAGTCAAAGAAATAGATTGCAACGGGTATCTGTTGAACCATCTCATCAATTTTGTATTTGCGTCGTCGTCGCATCAGAACTTGAAAGGGGAGTAGTTTTTGGGGATCCTCCTTATCAACAGCAACTGCCTCTCCTTCCACAATACATCTTTTAGCGTTTAACTGCAACTTTGATAAGCGTACAATATCGGGATACATCTCTGTAATCTGTTCGAGACGACGAGAGAAAATTGTGATATTATCATGATCTTTATGGATCTGCATACGTTCTCCATCGAGTTTCCATTCACTTGCTAAGTTTCCCCCTAACTTCACAACAATTTCCTCTGCGGTCGACAGTTTTTGAGCCGCCATCATGCGGATAGGTTTCCCAAGAGTAACGCTTACATTCTCAACACTTTCAAGACCGTCAAAAGCAACAATTCCCGCAATATAACCTAAATCGCTGGTTATGTTGTAACCTCGTTCAATTGAAGCCCGATGCTCTTTCCCACCAGCAAAGGATACAGCCAATGCATCAATGACCGTCATCTCCGCGATCCCAAGCCTCAGACTACTGGTTACAGTTCTAAGCAGATATCGCGCCTCGATGGGCGTAGAAGCATTGATTAGACCAGCAAGGGTGCGAATCTTGAAGTCAGCACTCCCACTTCCCTGTGCTGATGCAATTTTAACAAGGGATTCATACACCTCCTGAATCGTGAGAGGGGTTTGAAAAAGCGCGGTTTGTCGTTTCAAGGTTAACAGTTGTTCACAGGCTATGCCGATATCACCGTAACTGTTTACCTTAGCCGTGACCTGTGAGGTATTAATCCCTAAGGCGATGGCGATTGCATTGATAGCCATCTTTTCTGCTATTCCAATTTCAGGTTTCCCGGTCCAGTCGGGATAGAGTTTACCTTGGGTAAGATAAACCACCCAACCCATGGTTTCGGCATCTGTAGTTTGCGCTAGACGTGATAGCAGCTTCGCTAGAATGTCTGTCATTTCTAACCGTTTGGTAGTACTTTCAAGCTGGTTGTAATATTTACAAATCTCGCGATATAGCAACTTTACTCGCCAATATTTCAACTACGTAATCAGCCAAAAAGGTACTCAAAAAACGCTTGCCAGTACCAACGGAACTCTTATGCCTGTTCGCGCTTTATCTGAGTAGACGATGACTCGTTGCCTTGTTTGTCACGAGGAAACAGGTTTAGCCGAAGTTCTTCCTATCTGCCCTTCGTGTCTACGAGCTAAGCTAGACGGAGTTGCAGAAATCGTTCAGAATGCGCATAAGTGGCGTTCAGACCTATTTGAGTTACCAGAGACTATTCCTCAAGATGAAAAGGGTATTCAATGCAAGGTGTGTGCAAACGAGTGCCGTGTTCCAACTAATGGTATTGGCTATTGCGGTTTACGAAAAAACCAGAATGGACAGTTAGTACAGAAGGTCTCGGCTTCTATGGGGTTAATGCATTATTATTTAGATCCGCATATAACCAATTGTTGTGGGTCGTATTTCTGTCCTGGTGGAACTGGTGCGGGCTATCCAAAATGGGCGAAGAAGGCGCAGCCAGAATATGGGTATTCGAATCTTGCTGTGTTTTTCTATGGTTGCAACCTCGACTGCCTGTTTTGCCAGAATGTATCCCATAAGCAAATCACCCAAGGGATAGGTGTTCATTTAGATGATTTTCTCAGTGTAATCGAACAGAATCCGAAAATATCATGTATATGCTATTTTGGCGGATCACCTGAACCCCAATTGCCGTTTGCTATTCGTGTTATGGAGGCCTGTAAGACGCGATTTGAAAACCGGGTGCTCCGACAGTGCTTCGAAATGAATGGGCAAGGAAATCCTAGGCTGGTGAAAAGAACGGGTCAATTGGTTGAAGAGAGTGGTGGTATCATTAAGTTCGATTTAAAGGCTTATTCGGATGCAATTTATCAGGCTTTGTGCGGGATTCCGAAGAGGGCAACTTTTGATAATTTCACGATGCTAGCTGATTCCCTTCCTTTTGATGATCGGGAGTATCCTCCACTGATGGCGACTACACTGTTAGTTCCTTATTATGTCGATGAGTTTGAGGTTACTAAAATCGCTCGTTTTCTAAAAGGCCTTAACCAGCCTTCTATTGAGTATAGCCTCTTGGTTTTTCATCCGCGTCATCTTATGCGGGATTTGCCCATTACTCCGTTAGATCAAGTTCAACGCTGTTACGATGCTGTCAAGCGTGAGTTGGGTAAACCACCGCACGTCGGGAATTTGTGGCTATTAAGAGGCAGACTTCAGTTGTAGAGTATTAAACACGTATGTTATCAACTGTTTGTGGGTTTACTCCCATTTTGGGAAACTTTAGGTCAAGAATCCTCCCGATGAATTACTACCGTTCTCCTTTCACTTCACTTTTTTGGCAGCCTGGGTCTTCCTTTAAACTCCCTCACCCCAATAATGCTAAGGAGATAACGGTTCTTTGACCACCACCACTAAGCTACGGATTCATCGGGGCTATAAAACCGAGTTGAAACTGAACAAGTCCCAGCAGATCCTCTGTCGCAAACACGCCGGCTGCGCTCGCTTCGCCTATAACTGGGGCCTTCAGGGAAAATCGATGAATATTCAAAAACTGGGAAGGTACCCACCTCTATAGACTTGCATCGCGAACTGAATCGCCTCAAGAAGACCGAATTTGGTTGGATGTATGAAGTCTCAAAGTGTGCCCCTCAAGAAGCCCTCCGTAATTTGGATAAGGCCTTTCGTCATTTTTTTCGCCAGGTCCGGAAAGGTGGAACCCCGGGGTTTCCCAAATTCAAGTCACGGAAAAAGGGCTATGGATCATTCCGGTTAACGGAAACTATCCGCGTCTTCAATGATGCTATCCAATTACCGCGTCTGGGCCACCTCCGTTTGAAAGAACACGGTTACTTGCCCGCGGAGTCCGACCACATCCATATTCTCTCGGCTACGGTATCCTCGAAGGCAGGTCGCTGGTTTGTGTCGATTAATGTTCAAGAAGAGATTGAGGTGGTTAAGCAGACTGGTCCTGTTGTAGGTGTGGATGTGGGGCTTCGTCGGTTGGCTACGGTCTCCGATGGTACAACCGTCGAAACCCCAAGTCGTTAAGTCAGTATGAACGGAAGCTCAAACGGGTCCAGCGAAAGCTTGCTCATAAGAAGCGGGGTAGCCGGAATCATCGCAAAGTCCTTTTCATGTTTCAGAAACTCCATATGCGGATTGCGAATATACGCAAGGATGCCGTGCACAAGGCGACGACCGTGCTGGCGAAAAACAAGTCAGTAGTAGGGATTGAAGACCTCCATGTGCGGGGGCTTGTGCAGAATCGTCGGGTGGCTAAAGCGGTGTCGGATGCGAGCTTTTTTGAGTTTCGTAGACAGCTAGAATATAAGACGCTATGGTATGGATCAAGGTTGGTGGTAGCACCTCGATTTTTTCCCTCATCGAAGCAGTGTTCGAGATGTGGACATGTGAAACGCGACTTGGGATTGTCAGTTCGGAGTTATGTGTGTGAACGGTGTGGGTTCACCGCAGACCGTGATGTGAATGCAAGTTATAACTTGGAATTAGTCGCCGCCAGTTGGACGGAGACAAAAAACGCCTGTCTTGAGGCGAGAGGTTACAGGCCCGTTGGGTCGGTGCTCGTCGATGATGCAGGAACCGAACACAAGCCAAAGGTCCTGGCTGGGTAGGTTTCGGGCAACGGACTAGAGAAACGCTTATATTGAAGCGCAAAGTGCAACAACCTTACTTTTAATCAAAGAGGTGACCCACCATGTCATTGGGTGGAACCCCCATACTGTTGCTCAAAGAAGGAACAAAGCGTGAACGTGGCCAAGATGCCCAACATAATAACATAATGGCAGCCGTAGCAATAGCAGAGGCGATTCGAACAGCTCTAGGTCCTAAAGGACAAGACAAGATGCTGGTGGATAGCTTCGGAGATGTTACAATTACTAATGATGGTGCTACAATCCTAAAAGAAATCGATGTTGAACACCCTGCAGCAAAAATGATCGTGGAAGTAGCGAAGACCCAAGATGATGAGGTGGGCGATGGAACTACCTCCGCTGTCGTGCTGGCAGGTGAGTTACTTAAACAAGCTGAATTGCTTACCGACCAAAAGATCCATCCCACCGTTATTGTAGAAGGATATCGGAAGGCGACTGAGAAGGCTCTTGAGAGCCTAGATTCCATTGCTGTCGATGATGACAGCGATACAATGCTCAAGAAAGTCGCCATGACCTCCATGCAATCAAAGGTCGTATCTGAGTTTCGGAAGTTCTTAGCAGATTTAGCCGTATTGGCCATTAAGCGCGTCACAGACACTGTGGATGGGACAAAGCAGGCGGATATTGATAACGTTAAGGTTGAAAAGAAACAGGGTGGTACAGTGCGCGATACCATGTTTATCGAAGGCATCGTGCTTGACAAAGAAATTGTCCATCCTGGAATGGCAAAGACGCTCACAGATCCCAAAATTGCACTCATTCAAAGTGCATTTGAAGTAGAAAAAACCGAATTCACAGCTAAAATCGACATTCGTGAAGTCTCCCAAATGCAAGCTTTTCTTGACGAAGAAGAGCGAATGCTGCGCGAAATGGTGGTCAAGGTAAAGAAAGCCGGTGCGAATGTTGTTCTTTGCCAGAAAGGTATTGATGATGTGGCTCAGCACTTTATGGCTCAAGAAGGTATAGTAGCTGTGCGACGAATCAAAGAAAGTGACATGGAGAAACTAGCTCGTGCTACTGGTGCAAAACTCATTTCGAACCTTGATGACCTTACAAAGAAAGATTTAGGAACAGCCCATCTTCTCGAAGAACGAAAGATCGCTGATGACAAGATGGTCTTCGTAGAAGGGTGCAAGAACCCGAAGGCTGTCAGTATTCTGCTTCGGGGAAGCACGGACCTTGTCGTCGATGAGGCAGAACGGGCTTTACACGATGCACTCTGTGTGATTCGAAACGTTGTTGAGGATGGACGAGTCGTTGCCGGTGGCGGTGCACCAGAGATACAGGTTTCTCGAAACCTTCAAGAATACGCCGAAAGTCTTCCCGGTCGCGAACAGCTCGCTGTCATTGCCTTCGCTGAGGCCATGGAAATCATTCCGAAGACATTAGCTGAGAATGCAGGTCTCGATCCCATTGATATCATCGCTGACCTCAAGGCCCAACATGAAAAAGGTGAAGTCACAGTAGGTGTTGATGGAATCAAAGGTAAAGTAGGCGATCTGGCAAAGGCTAATGTCTGGGAGCCACTAGTAGTAAAACGCCAAGCCGTGAAGTCCGCTAGCGAGGTTGCACAAATGCTTCTTCGTATTGATGACGTCATTGCCTCTAAGGGCATGCAAGCGGGTGGTGGTCCTGGTGGCCCACCTGGCGGCGAAGACTTTGAAGACTAAATCCAGTACAAAACGAGGCGGAGAATGTGTCTAAAAAAGGACCTGAAATCGGTCCTAAACGAATGACCCGATATGAAAAATCCCGAGTAGTGGGAGCGCGCGCCCTCCAAATATCGATGGGTGCACCAATTTTGACCCGAATTTCTTCCGATCTCCACGATCCGATTCGAATTGCGGAGTTAGAATTAGAAAAAAGAGTACTTCCCATTACAATAAGACGGAAATTGCCTTCCGGGGCATTCGAAGACGTTGCACTAGTTGACCTTGTCGACTAGCCCACTCCGTTCTCCCTTTTTCCTCTTTATGGGAGCAGTCAATCTAAGATTACCAAACGATTAACAAGCGGACTTTTGTTTGAAACTATCGAAACGCTTTTGCCATCCAAAGAAGAGTGGTTTTGTTATTCGCCATAGATTGATTTCCCTTAAGTGTTACAGATGAAACGTTTCCTAACCTTTGATGAACTCAAATCGCTAAGTTATGAAGAAATCGAAACTATGCAGAACCGAAAATTCCGCGCGTTTATCCGATATCAGATTTATCCTAATCATCCATTTTATCGTCGTCTATTCAAAGAGTATGGAGTGGATCCTTTCGCTCTTAAGGCACCAACCGATTGGGCGAAGTATGAACTGCCACTCGTGAAGAAGGCAGATTATAAAGGTAATCTCCGAGAATTTGTATTAAATCCTCAGCAGGTTGATGGACAAGACCGAGACCAAGCAGAAGCCATCAGAAATATTCTCGATTATTATAAAGAAGCTGGCTACAAGGATGAACATAAATTCGTCTTTCGCCGAGGACTACGAGTCAAACTTGGGATAGGTAAAGAAAAAGCTACCCAAGAACTCCTCGATCATGTGAAGTATCAATATTCACCACGCTTCTTTTGGTTCTCCTCAGGTCGTGCTTCGGGACTTCCCTCGCCAGTATTTCTTACACATTATGATAATGAGTTGATGTTGAATAATATGGCAAAATCAGGTAAAATGGCCATTGATCCCTTCGTTAAAGACGGGTTTGAACTCCGTGCCATGAACCTGTTTCCTTCCGCCCCACACTTAGGATTCTTTGGCGTTGATGGAGGGTTACTGCAGATGGCTGATTTTGTGGTTCGCTCTACTGCTGGGGGAGCGATTTCCACAGATAAGCTCGTTCAGCTCGCTGAATTGTTTAAGGTAACTGGATTTGCAGCCATGCCAGGTTATTTACGAAATATCTTCTGTCGAGAACTCATTAACCAGAAGCCGAAGTTAGAAAAACGAGGTATTATTCTACTGGCAGGCGAACGCATCTATGATGCTGTGATTGATAACATCAAAGAATATTTCGCGGAAGTAGGGATGACTGAAACCAGAGTAATTGGAGGCTGGGCTGCAAGCGAAACAAAGATTGGTGTCGCATGCCAATGCCAAGAGAAAGGCGGATATCATAACCTATCGCCTTTAGCCTTTGCCGTTCGATTTGTCAAGTTTACTGACGATGCAGGTGGATACGAGTTTACCAGCCCAGAGGAAGGAGGCTACATAAGCATCTTTCATGTCGATGGGCGTTCTTCAATGTTCGAAGGCTATTTGATGGGCGACCATGTTGATAAGGTCACCACCGGTAAATGTCCACATTGTGGCATTGATATGCCTTGTTTCTTCAATATATCAAGGGAAGCAGAGATAGGTGCTCAATTGCAGATAATGGGATTCGCTGAGGAGAAAATCAAAGGGGCGACTGTGAACCTCACGGCCTTACGCGAATCATTGCTAGCAATGAATGAGGTTCATGAAGCACAAATCATTATAAGTAAATCAAAGCCAGATGATCCCTATTCCATGGATGTTCTTTCACTAAATATTGTGCTGAAAGCTGGAGCTAATCAAACGCAAGCACAGCGAACGATCCAAAAATTAACAAAAACTGAAACGGAGATCACACCTGAAATTCGTTTCATGGATTTAGACACCCTTTTAGAGCAAGCTGGCGGTCTGAAGTTTCAAGAAATCGTAGATTCACGTGTGAAACCAGCGTAGCTTCAGATAAGTCAAAATGGAGCCTCGGGCGGGGATTGAACCCGCGACCAGCAGCTTTCTCGACAATATTCAAAGGTCGTCTACGAGGCTGTCGCTCTACCACTGAGCTACCGAGGCACTATACATGTGTTGATTAGGCAAAACCCAAAAAGATTTCGACACTGCTATCAATAGTAAGTTCTGAAGGGATTATTCATGCCACAAAAGGCAAATACACTTCGCGATATTGGAGAAAGAGGCTTGATTCGTTGGTTTCAGGATTTAATCACGCCATATGATAAAGCTTTACTTCCAGGCTTAGAAGATGCTGTCGCTGTTCCTTTTAATGAAGAGGCTCTTGTTGTAAATAGTGACATGCTCGTCGAATCAACAGATGTTTTACCTGGTATGACTGCCAGCGAAATAGCGTGGAAGGCGGGGGTAATGGGATTAAGTGATTTAGCTGCAAAAGGAGCAACCCCGCTAGGAGTAATAATCTCATTGGGTCTCCCCGCTGAGACGGAGGCAAATTTTGCAGCAGCTCTTGTTGGAGGATTAAATTGCGTATGTCGTGAACATGAAACCTATTATCTTGGAGGGGATACAAACCAGTGTTTAGAGCTTGTAATTGATTGTACTGCGATTGGTAGGGTTCTGCAGAATCGGCTAATGCGAAGAAAAGGCGCGAAGCCAGGGGATTTAATTGCTATTACGGGTGAATTCGGGTACACCGGTGCTTTATTCGAGGCTTTATTAGGAGGATATTCAGAGCCTGCGGAGCTAGTTAGTCAGATACGGGAAAAAGCCCTTCGCCCTCGAGCGCGCGTTAAGGAAGGAAAGGCTCTAGCAGAAGCTGGTGTTATCTCGGCTTCTATCGATAGTAGCGATGGTCTGGCATGGGCGTTGCACGAACTCTCTACCGCTAGCCGAGTTGGATTCCAGCTAGATAACTTACCCATTCCACAAATCTGCGCAGAGTTTGCAGTAGCGAATGAATTGGATGCTGTCGATTTTGTGTTATATGGTGGAGAAGAATTCGAACTCGTTGTCGCTTTGCCGCCTAAACACTGGGAAAAGGCATCTAGAAGTGTACAACAGGTCGGTGGATCACTTACCCGAATTGGTGAAATTGTGGAAGAGCCTGAGAAGAGCTTGAGATTTGATGGAGAAGAAAGAACCGTTGAAATGAAGGGGTATGAGCATTTTAAGAGGCGTTGAAATGGCGGGCTCGGGGGGATTTTCGGGTACATGTAAGTCTCCTTTCGAACCCCCGACAATCGGGTTAAGAGCCCGACGCTCTGCCTGACTAAGCTACGAGCCCACAAATTGGCTGTTTTTCTACAACTATATTAAAACTTTCTGAAAAAGTATCGAGCCTTAATATTTTATACTTCGATGTATACAAAGGCGAACAGGATGACGAAAAAACAGATTGTTATTACTGGTACTTTTGATATTCTTCACCCCGGCCATGTTTTTCTTATAAGAGAAGCAGCGAAGCTTGGTGAAGTTACGGTCGTTATTGCCCGTGATGAAAATGTCGTCCATACCAAGGGGCATCCGGTCATTATCCCTGAACAGCAACGTCTTTTCATGGTTGAGGCTTTGAAGGGTGTCTCGAAGGCGGTTTTAGGAAATCCTGGGTCAGATTTTGTGAGTATCATTGAGGAGTTGAAACCCGATGTTCTTATGCTTGGTCCTAATCAAGATATATCCATGAATCAGGTGCAAAATCGGTTAAGAGAGAAAGGGTTGGCAACTCGTGTGATTCGATTAAAAGAGTTGTTTGATGAATTTCCCTTGAGCAGTACTTCCCGGATTATTGAGAAGGCATTGGCAAATCAGAAAGATCGAATTTCACAGTGATGATATCCTCATCATCGACCTTGAGTTTTTCACGAAGATGTGTAGGAGCGATGATTTCAACGACATTGGGATGATGATGAGTACGCTCAATTAACAAAATGGCGACTTTTTGTTCACCATTTATCGTTGCAGGGTAACAGGTAACTGGTCCAAAGCTTCGACCCTCGTTTGAAAAGCCCTGAATATGTATACCAATGGTAGCTTTGAGTAATCGAAATTCGTTTACATCTGCCTCGGAGAGTAATTGGATGTTAAGGGTTCCTGGAAAAGGATTGTAGCCAAGAACCTTTCGAAACTGCTTTCGATAACCCTCCAATTGAACATAATAGGCGCCTTCCCCTAGCCCAGTAAGGACTCGCCCTCGGAAGCTCCTAAATCGCTTTTTGGTCAAAACCATTTCAAGGACAGATTGGACCTTGGCTAACTCCACAATTCCCATTTCTTCTACGCGAATTAATTGCCCCCGTTTATTGAGAACCCGGCTGATCAATCCCATTCTTTCAAGGGTGGATAATCTTCGCGAAGCTGTCTGTTGACTAATCTTCATGAGGCTTGCTAGGCGCGAAGTTGATGTATGGATATTTGTGGTGACCGCTCCGAGTTGTGCTAGTGTTAAGAGAGTAAACCAGAGTTCTTCCTTCAAGAGAATCATACCTTATTCTTTAGTTTCAGGCGCGCTTTGGTTGCCATCTGATGTGCTAGTCGCGTCGGCTCAGGAAGTCGATACCGGGTAACGCATTGCTGCGTCATTTCGATAGCGGTTGCGAGTGAAATGCGATGGCCAACACTGATATAGATAGGATGACAACCAGGTCTCGTAACTATCCTTACACCAATTACTTCGTCATCGAGGATAAGGGTTTCAAACGGTAAAGAACCATATTGAATAGTCCCACATAGAAGACTTTTTGCTACTCCAATGGTGGGCACATTCCTTAAGATTCCGAAATGACTTGCGGCACCAAGTTTTCGTGGATGTGCCCGACCATGTGCATCAACGAAACACAGGTCGGGTTTTGTGGAGAGGGCAGTATAGGCCAAGGAAAGGGGAGGATATTCTCGAAAAGAGAGAAATGTAGGGATATAGGGAACAGTGGACTTTGTGTACACTATTTGATGCTCAATTGGTACCAAGTCCGGAAAATTCAGCAAAACGGCTACTCCGATCGCCGTTTGATTATAATAGGAGACATCTAAGCCACACACGGTTCGTGGTGGATTGGTGAATACATCTTCTTCAATAAGGCGGTCTACCAAAATTCGCTGGATCTGCTGTGCCCTTAAAGTTGGGAATTTGGTTGGCAAAAGGGGCGTCACTTCCTTATTTTTCAAGCGAATTTTGTAAAGTGGTAATTCCTTCAAGCAGACGACGGTTTTCAATGGCTGTACTTAGATCAGCGCGAGTCCGTTCAAGAAGTCCTCGAGCCACATCTGTTTTTCTTCGAATCCCTGGTGTTAATCCGCGTGGAAAATCGAACGTGATTAAGGTTGCATAGACCTCCTCCATTTGTGCAAATGCTCGTTTGGCCTCATCCAGATTATCATTTGTTAAGGAATCGATCGAATACCTTCGGAGTTCACCAACATAATCTCCCAGCCCTTGAAGATAACCGATATCCGTTACACCAATTTTTTCCGGACCAGGAATCTCCTCTTTGAGACGAAATGCAAAGAATAGTGTAGCTTCAGCGACTTCAGCTTCAGCGTCCTGTACTAGCCCAACGACAGGAAGCTGGCTGAGCTTCTTAAGATGCGTTTGAGCTGACCTTAAGAGGGACTTGGCCGTTTTAATTGATTTCCTAGCCTTTGAAATTTCTTCTTGGTGAAGTGCAGAAATCGCTTCACGTGTGACCTTCAACACCTTATGCATCTCATTAATGAGAAGATCACGGGATTCATTTTGGGTAGCTAAATTTGCATAGATTGCATCGGTTATTTCTTTGAGGCTCATACTTGACTGCTCCTAAGCTCTGGTGTGGTCGTGTGTGGGTGCTGCGAAATCAGAATACTTAAATGATTGGCTCTGAGTGAATCCTCGGTTGATCTTGTGGTTTCTACTGATTTAGCGAAAATTTACCGTCAACAGCGTTATCGTTTCATTGGTAGGAATAGTGTTTTGAAGAAATGTTATCACCTTCACAAAGCGTTGACCCAGCAACGACCCTGTTATAAACAGACCTTCTATGGTTCAATAATTACACATCGGTGTATGCAGCTTTCTCCAACTTTACAATGCACACAGTCATGTCAATTCTGCTGGCGAACGATGCCAGGAGATGAAGGATTCTCAGGTCAACAGCAAAGGGAGATACCCGATGAGCCTTCGGAGATACTGGATAATGCGGTCATTGAGCAGCGAAAGATCCTCGATGGGTACAATCCCGTGTGCCATCCCAAGGTCATCCCAAAGATGTACGAAGAAGCTCGCAATCCCCGGCATGTAGCAATCAGCTTAGTTGGGGAGCCAACGGTCTATGAACGCCTTTCCGAATTAATAGAAGAATGCCGACATCGTGACTGGACGAGTTATCTTGTGAGTAATGGCACCAATCCACATGTGCTCGAGTCTATTGAAGAACCGACTCAGTTATACATCTCATTCGTTGCCCCAGATAAGAAAACCCACCAACAATTATGCCGACCTTTGATACCCAATGCTTGGGAGCAGTTGCAGAAGTCGCTTAGCCTTCTTTCGTCATATTCTTGTCCAACCGTTGTTCGAATGACCCTCGTCGCGAAGCGAAACATGCATAGCATACCTAAATATGCAACAATACTCAATTCAACACAATCCGATTTCATTGAGTGCAAGGCCTATATGCACGTGGGCGGTAGTATGCAGCGACTCTCCCGGGATAATATGCCGAGTATGAAAGAAATCCGGGCTTTTGCTGAAGAATTAGCTAATCAGACTGATTATGCGGTTACGAATGAGGATACAGTTAGTCGAGTGGTTCTCCTCTCAAGAAAGTGAAGTGCTATGTTATTCGGCTAAAGGGATGTGTTTTGATTCCATGCCATCAGTCGTGACTACGAGCAGGTCAATTCCGTCGCCAGACATCGCATCCCGACGTGCCGCTGAACGGATTGCTTTGACAGCAAGGTCCATGGCTTCATCTTTAGAAAGATTTTCTTCATAATTGGCTTCAAGAACGCCAAGTACAAGCGATGTGGCTGTACCAACGGCGGCGTATTTTTCTTCGATGAGTGAACCAGCAAGATCGAGACTGTAGAGATGAGATCCTGTTTGATCGACCCCGCCGATGAGGGTCTGGGTGAGATAGGGCATGTATTTACGACTGAAAAGAATGTTTGAAAGGAGCTGGGCTGCCGCGCCTACTGTGATTGGTCGCCGATTTTCAAGTTCAAAAAGGCTAGATTCAGCCGTTAAGAAAGATGAAAGCATTTGGTAGTCGCCACTGACACCCGCACTGCCTACGATTATAGTGTCAGTTATGGGGAAGACCTTCTTTCCTGTTTTGCTTACTACGGTATAACCCCAAAGGACCCGTTTTTCAGCTCCAATTACTACACCATTATCAAATGTGATGCCAACGGTGGCTGCACCGAAGAATGGAGTTAAATCGTCAGATTGACCGCTCATATTTCATTACCTTCTCAGCTAACGTAGGGAAGCAGTTAAAAAATCTTTGTGACTTGCTTCACGTTAGAGTTGTGAGTTCAGTGAACCCGTTCACCGGTTTAAAGTATATTCCAAACACCAAAGAGTTACTCGATGTTGCTTTCGCTCGTGCATCAAAAATTACCCTTCCTAAATCAAAAAAGCCCCCCAAGGTTCGAGCACGAGAAAAAGAAATTGCTAAGTTGAATAAGGTCGATGATATCCTCACTACCCGGCTCGAAGAAGTCGTCAAGCGATTTCCAAATTTTGATAATATCCATCCCTTCTATCGCACTCTCGCAGACACTGTTGTGACCATTGATGAAATCCGCCAGGCTCTAGCCTCCGCTACTTCAGCGGTCCGAGTCATCCGGGGCATTATCAAGGAGGCAAACCGTAATCTGCGAAAAGCCCAAACCCCTACTGAGGCACGCAGTATACGAGTCGCAGCCTATGGTCGGATTTCATCAGTAATTCGAAGAATCGATTCTCGTCTGATGGTTATCCGAAAAGCCGCTTTGGAATATCGCCGGTTTCCATCAATCGATCTTAGGCTTCCTGTGGTGGTAATTGCTGGATTTCCCAATGTAGGAAAAAGCTCGCTCGTAGCTGTTCTTTCTTCAGCTAGACCTGAAATTGCCGAATATCCTTTTACAACCAAGAAAATTAGTGTTGGTCACATTCAATTGGATTCTACTGAAGGTCAAATTCTGGATGTGCCTGGTCTCCTTGATCGACCTATGAAGGATCGAAACCCAATTGAACAACGCGCAATTGCGGCGATTCAGTACCTAGCAGATGTAATTATATTCCTAATAGATCCCACCTTGACCTGTGGGTATGAACTTTCAGGCCAGGTGGCGTTGTACAAAGAAATCAGTAAGACATTTCCAGAAATAGAAATCTTCCCAGTTATCAATAAGATGGATATCGCCTCAACCAATGAGATCCAACGCACAAAGAATTTGATAAATATTGTAGAAATTCCGGTTATCAGCACTCTAACCAAGGAGGGGGTAGCTCAAGTTTTTCAAGGCATTGTTAAGGAAGCAGAGAGCATTAACAAGAAGTTGCGTGGCTTTCCAGCCCAATCCCTGTAACTGAAATTACGGCTGGAGAATCTAATTTTCCCTTAACATCAAATTTGGCTTCTGAAAGCTGTTCAGCTACATGGATGTTTGTTACTACATGCATTGTAAGAGCCGTAACCGAAATTGATGAGAACCCTTTTGCGAGGGCCAAGTAAGGAATTAACATATCAGCCTGATATCGGTCAACAGATGCACCGGTATCTAGTTCCTTAAGAAGAGAGAAGGCAGCGTTTTGTCCTACTTTTTCAGCTTTCAGTCCCTGACGTCCTATTGCATCAGATCCTATGAGACGGACACCATTGTTTGCAGCCTTGAGGGAAATTCCACTTCCTGGAGAGCGAGTTTTTTCGTCGTGTTCAATCTCGATTTTTTGGACCCGATATTTGTTTTCTGTGAGAGTATTGTATGCAGCCTGAGCTTGCCTTTCTGCTATGTGTCGAGGAAGTGCACCACAGTGTGAAATACCGGTAATAACGGGAGTTTCTCTGACGATGTCTAGTGTTAATGGTTTCAGTCCATGGACAAGTGATAAGGTAGCATTTACCCGTCCCCCTCCGCGGGGGTAATATCCTCGCTTTTTAGTGTCGATAAAAGCTCTACATCCCATTTGTTCCAGTCTTGGGAGGAGAACTGTGTGGAGGTAATCAATTGGAGGGCTCCAGGCCACATTCGTTCCTCCTTTAAGGGTTGCGGAGACTGGGCGTTCGCAAAAGGGTGCAACAATCATGATTGTTTGAAGAACGAGAGTGATTGCTCCAGCAGTCCCGATGTCTACGGAAATTTCTCCTCCTTGGCGTTTATGGGGGATAAACTCGATCCGATCAGAACCAACGTGGGTGCCTTTTACTTCAGCGTTGGTTAGGTTCTTTACTGCCAGAATTCCATGGAGGTGTTGTGGGCGTAATCCTTGTGTTTTTCGCTTCGCTCGGATTTTCTTGACAATGACAGGTTCACCCAAAACAGCCGCAAAAGCGATTGCAGAGCGAACCATTTGCCCTCCTCCTTCTAAGACGGATCCATCAATTTCGACAACCATTTTCCTTCACTGAAATTCCTTTATAGAGGTTGAGTTAAAGTGCTTATCTAATGAACTCAGTTAGTATTGGTTCTATCCGAGTAGCGCCGAGTCGATGGATAGTATATGCAATGGAAGCTGGTAGTGAAAAACTTGTAGCCTGTACTTCATCAGAGCACTCTGAAGAGGAGGCTAAGAGAAGTCTCATGGGCGCTCTTCATCGCTTAAAGCGTTTAAGTGAGGTTGATGAGACGTTAAAATCGTTAGCCGCTCCACAAATTGGCACTCGTCTTACGGCGCTTTTTAAAGGTAAGGGCGACTCGTTTTCTCTGGATGAAATCTCCGTTAAGAATTGGTCTTCTGCGCGATTGACTGTTTCGAAACGGTTACTTCAGGTTCCACGAGGAAGAGTAGTATCGTATGGTGGTCTAGCTCAACGCTGCAATTCTTCACCCCGAGGGGTGGGATCTGTCATGAGGAGCAATCCGGTTCCGTGGGCAGTTCCTTGTCACCGAGTGATTCATTCTGATGGTAGATTAGGAAAACTTGGTGGAACTGTAAGTGGAACGAAAGAGAAAGCAAGGATTTTACGAGCGGAAGGAGTGCTCTTTAACAGTGATGGAACAGTGAATCTGAAGTCGTTTGTTAAGTAGTAGTGGTGTTGTAATATGGGGGATCCGGCGCTTTTCATTGGTAGATTTCAACCATTTCATAATGGTCATCTCCACGCCTTGAAAGAGGTCCTTGCCAAAGAAGAAAAGGTGTTTATTGTCGTTGGCAGTGCCCAAGCCAGTTATATGCCGTCAAATCCATTCACAGCTGCAGAACGGATAATAATGGTTCAGCACGTTTTGAATGGATTGGAGATTCCCTGCACGCGTTATCTAATTATCCCAGTTCCAGACGCGCATAACTACACATTGTGGGTTGATCATATTCGACGATATGTGCCCCGATTTGGAATTGTTTACACTGGTTCCAAAACCGGTGCCACTCTTTTTTCAGCTCAAAATATCCCTGTAACCAAACTCACATTATACAGGAAGGAGAGTTACTCCGGAACAGAAGTTCGACGTAGAATTCTTGAAGGGGAAAAGTGGAGATCATTAGTGCCCAAGGTTGTGGCAGAATTAATTGATGAATTCGATGGAGAAAAACGGTTGAAATCTCTCAGTGATTAGTATCAGATCCTCGTACAAGTTCGAGGATTCGCTGGAATATCTTTTGTTTTCGGTCTTTAGCAGACCTGTAGAGGCGTTCGACAATGAGTTCAGGTGTTGATTTGGCGATTTTTCCGAACTGTGGGGAGCGGTTCACTATCAAATTTAGTTGAGGATCTAATCCGGTTGCTTCAATACCATCAACGCGAATTGGTACACGGGCTAGTTGGGTGATGTCTTCTGCTAAATGGGAGATAAATATCACACAGGAGTTGGGGTTCTCAGAAAAGAGCTCAAGAACAGCAGCAACAACCTTTGCTGCAGCACCGGGTTCAGTACTTGCCTCCCATTCATCGAAACAAGCCAGTTTTGATGCGTCGCTGAGTACAATATTTGCCAGATTATTCAATGAGGACTCAAATGCACCTGCCGATAACATTCCAGTTGCTTTGGCATAATAGTACAACTCATCGAAAATGCCTACTTCTGCTTTTGCTGCAGGTACGAGCATTCCCATTTGGGCAAGAATCGCGATCTGTGCCACGTTTTGAAGTAAACAGCTTTTTCCTCCACTATTCGCTCCTGACAAGAGTACTACACGTTCTCCACTCGTATCTGTAGGATTCCAACCGTTCTTGCCAATTACATAGGATATTGGGACTACTTCGAGTTTTTCTTTTAGTGCCTCGTGAGTAAGGAAAATATTGCGTCCTTCTTGAAATGCGATGCCTACGCCGTTAGGATTAATTATAGGCACTGAGAGTTGATAATCCCGGGCAAACTGTCCGATGGCTTGGAACACATCAAAATCTAATAGCGTTTGTACGGCATCTTTGATAGGCTGTTCAAATTGAACGAGCTTCATTGCTATTTCTGTTTTTAGCTTGTGTTCCCGTGCATGCATTGCTCTCCGAATATTGTTTTGCAAATTATTGGCTTGTTGTCGATTCGCCTGAATCGGAAGTACAACACTTTGTGAAAAGATACCATCTACCCACTCTAGTTCATTACGGGTGAGTTGAAGTATTTTGGCTAAGTGGTCTTCTGATTCCTGTAATGCTGAGATAAGAATTTCGAAAACTTGAGGAGGAAGATACTGACGAAGCTGTTCTGCGCCTATGGCCTCTGAGGTGGTTGCTTCTAAGATGTTGATGATTTGGTCTCCCTCAAGCACTACTTGGCTACTAGATATTTCTTCGCGAATTTTGTTGTTCGCCCAAATTTCTGTCTCACTTAGCTTGGTCTCAAATGTTTGTGCTGCTGCCCGTAATCGGTCATAGTCCGCATTCGCACCAACAGATAGGTCTCCGGAGCTAGTAATCTTGTCAACGAGTGCAACAAGGGTAGTTAGGGTTGGAAGGTCAATTCGTTCTGTGAATCTTTGTAGAGCAGGTGTTGAGGGGAGTTTGGCCATTGCTTCAGCTGCAGCGCAAATGGCAAGGATTGTTTCATGATTGGTTGCATAAAAGGAGATAATAGATTCAGGAGAAACATCAACAAGGGTAAATTCACTTTTTAGAAGGTCTAGGTTTCCCGCATGTTCTGCGGCCCCACTCATGCTACCCATTTCAAGTGATGCGATTACATAATCATATGATTTCAGGTACTCGTCTAGTCGTTCGCCAGGTTTTAGTTGGATAACTCTTGAAGTCTTTTCTGCCTTGAATTCTTTCAATTGTTGATAGGCAGCTTCGTTATCTGTTACTATCACTCTCCAAGTTGCTAGGGAAAGGTTCGTTCCACGTCTAAGGGGCCTCGCATTTGCCAGAAGGCTTCCTAGTTGATTGAGTTGATCTTGATTACATTTTTTCACCAGCTCTTCTGCTTGCTGAAACCAACTTAGCCGTTGGTTGATGATATCGATTTTAACCGAAGGCAATGGGTAATAGAGTGACAGCTTGTCTTTTGCAAAAATACTATTTGCGTATGTTTGGATTATTGCAAGAATTTGTGAATAAAGCTCTTTGATGTCTTCGGTTTTCAATACCTCAAAGGGACTAATTCCTTCGCGGAGGGCATAGGCTTCCTGCACGATATCGAGGGCTTTTTTATTTCCAACACCCGGAATAGCTGCAAGGGTAGCAACCTGTGCATTTGTTATTATGCTTAGGGCTGCTTCTTCTGAACCGAATACATCAATGAGTTTCTGTACCAAACGTGGTCCTACGCCTGGTATTTGATCGAGTCGTTCGAGATCTGACAAACAGTTTCCTCCCTGATACAGAGCATTTTAGGATAGTGTATTTAATTTCTACCCCCCTTCGTAGAAGTGTATGAATGACTTTTTAAGGCATGGTAGAGCTTGACTGAGCTTACCCTCAATCGAATAAGAGGCTAATGAACAGTGATACCAGTCATTATTCTCGCACTAATTGGACTTTTGATAGCCTTCATTGTGACGGTCTTCGTTATGCCCTATGTGATTCGAGCGATGAAGCATAGGGGTGTTGTTGGTATCGATGCTCATAAATTGGACAAACCTGAAGTCGCAGAAATGGGTGGTGTGGGGATTCTCTTCGGTGCTACTGTTGCTTGTTTGGTGATTTTTCTGGGTTCAGGGCTAATCGGGTTGGGGATTTTTGATTTTAGAATTTTGATTTTTCTGGCTGTGCTTCTAATTGCAGGATTAATTGGCGTCATCGATGACTTGAAACCTCTTGGTCCGAAGGTAAAACCGCTCCTAACTGCCTTGGCGTGCCTTCCTATCCTCCTTTATACTTGGGCTCTAATGTGGGCAGGTTTAATTCCTGTCCTTCCACCTGCATATGTTCCTACTCCTTTTTTGCCGTTTTTGGGTGAAGCCCGACTATCAATTGTGTATCCCTTGATACTGGTTCCGTTAGCTATCGCCGTTACATCCAATTCTGTTAACATGATCGATGTGTTCAACGGAGTAATGCCCTTAACAGCCATCATCATTTTTGTTGCGCTCCTAATTACCTCACTATTTATGATGGCACTCGGAATTTTGGAAGCAAGTTTGGGTCTCCTTTTCTCAAGTATCATGATTGGAGCACTATTGGCCTACTTCATCTATAATCGCTACCCCGCCAGAGTATTTGCTGGTGACACCGGATCACTTGTGGTAGGTGCAGCAATTGGTGCAGTTGCGATTATTGGGCGCCTTGAAATCGTGGCAATAGTTGCCCTTATGCCGGCGATAATGAATGCATTCTATAGCCTAGTTAGTATTGGAGGCCTGTTAGAAAGGCGTCAGATAAGAGTGCGACCGACGATTTTAAATGAGAATCAAACCATCGCTGCTTCTGGTAATCCTAAGGCTCCACTCACATTAACTCGATTAATCGTTGCTAGGGGTCCGTTGACGGAACAACGTATAACAGTCTCAGTGGCGTTCCTAACGCTGGCAAGCAGTGTCTTAGCAATTCTTACCCTCTTTCTGATTCCGTTCATTCCCGGTGTCATTATTTCTTGGCCGTTTTCATTACTGCTGTTGATTGCTCCATTGCTTCTCATATTAGGGGTATATTTTACATTACGGAAAATTGACCACCTTGGTTTACGCTTGGCAGGATTAATTGCCATCATGGTTGGGGTTTGGGGACTTGGAATGGTAGGATTTGCCATCTTAGATTTCTTGATTAATGTTTATCAGAGTATTTTCTGGCCTATTGCAGGGATTTTATTCATTTCAGGCTGGTTTGCTTTGTGGCACTTTTCGACACGGCTATATTTCCGCTATGAAATGAAAAGATTCACTTATTTTAAGCCGGTAAACTCTTAGACTTAGCCATTTGCCAGCGGTATTCAAAACTTTGTTGAAAGATCTCTACTATTCCTTCATTGGCCGAAAAACTTGGTCGATAAACGTATCGAGGAGAACGACGATTTTTCTTTGGAGATGCCCAAATAAGAAAAACAACCCTTGAGGAGTCGGCAAGGGTTCCCCTGACCGGAAATTTCAGATCGGATGGCTGACGAACACTGATTTTCATGGATTTGAGTTTTTGAACCGTTGATAGTGTAATTGGATGCTCCATATTCATGAGCACACGGATTTTCACTCCCTGCTCTATAGCCCTACTGAGATGCTTTTCGACGCCTTCAAACCAACTGAAGACATCGGTGAAAATATCAATTGTATTCTTCGCCTCCTTGATTAATTTCTTTGTTTGTTTTTCGGTTATGGCTAGATTTTCTAATGACTCAAGGAGATCTTCTGGCTTTATTCGAAGTCGTTCTCGCCAAAAGATTGGAGATAGCACTTCTTTAACTTCTTGAGTTGTTTCTTCAAGCTGGCGCAAGGATTCGTCTGCAGCACGTTTTCTTAGTTCTATTAGGTTTTGAAAGCCCTCCTCAGGGCTGATTATTTCGTACTTCTTGGGGCGTCCTTCGAGTATTACAATTAGACCTAAATCTCTAAGGCTTTCTAAAACTCCGTATACACGTGGGATAGGAATATTCGCGTTACGAGCTACTTCTTCAGCATTCAACTGTGTTCCTTGAATCAAGACCAAATAGGCTTGTGTTTCGTACTCTGTAAGACCTAGTTGACGGAGTTTCGCCATCGGTTCAGAGAGGGACATAATCATCAAGTTCCTGTTGGAATTCTCCTAAATTATCGTTTCGATTAAACTGGTTTAAACGTAACATCGGTAACTTTTTTAGGGCTATCCTGTCCTGTAGCTTTGGTGCCAACAATGGATCCTCTAGGAATTGGCGTAATCGGTGTTGGTGCTTGGGGTAAACACCACGTACGGGTTTTCTCAGAATTAGAAGAAGCGAACCTAGTTGCCATCGCAGATCGAGATGCGGATAAGGCTAAATCATTCGCGAAAAAATTCAAAGTAATTCATTATACGCAACCGAGTGACCTGTTCCGAAACAAGGATATTGACGCGGTAACCATCTGCACACCAACGGTTACGCATGCAGACCTTGCCTTAGAGGCAATTGCTTCAGGAAAGCATGTATTACTTGAGAAACCAATGACGGATACAGTAGGTCAAGCCCAACGGGTCATAGATGGAGCAAAAGCAGCGAATATACTGTTAATGGTAGGTTTTGTGGAACGCTTCAACCCCTCTGTGAAGACCGCAGCTGAATTCATTGACCAAGGAAAAATCGGTGAACTTGTGTTGGGATCATCCCGCAGGCTAGGTCCATTCGTCCCTGGTCGAGTAGCAGACATTGGAATAATCAAAGACATGGCCATTCATGATATCGACATCTCTCGATTCTTAGTCAAGCAGGAGGCGACAGCAGTGTACGCAATCGCCGGGAACTTGTATCACAAATATGAAGATCATGCCAACATCGTGATTCGTTTCAACGATAAACCAACATTTTTCCTAGAATGCAACTGGCTAACCCCCCGAAAGCTTCGCGGATTAAACATTACAGGCTCCGAAGGCGTCATCTCGTTAGATTACATTTCACAAGAAGTTACAATCGGTACTAGTCAATGGGAACAAAAATCCAATTCTGCATGGGATGAACCATTAAAACGAGAACTTAGCCACTTTGTGAAAAGTATTACAGAACACCAACCCCCCTTTACTTCTGGCACTGATGGGCTAGAAGCCCTTCGCATTGCAGAAGCAGCCCTTGAAAGTGCTCGAAGAAAGAAAATTATCTATCTTGAGGAGTTTCATGCCCATTGAAAGAAAGAATACATCCTAGCGCAGTTCTTGAAGGAGAAATAAATCTTGGGCCAGGCTGTCTAATAGAGGCCTTTGTTCAAGTAAGAGGGACTGTTGAAAGTGGAGAGAGATGCTACTTCGGACCAGGTTGTTTTATTCAAGGACCCGCTCTGATTGGAAACCAAGCCTTTATTGGTGAAAGGACAACAATCGGGTTTCCTCCCCAGAGCTTAATCCGAGATTTTCAGCAAGGAAAAATTGAATCCCCTTGGATTGGCTTGGAGTCCACTAGAATTGGCCATGAATGTATAATTCGATCGGGATCAATGATATACGCAGGTTCTCAAGTGGGAAATAATGTGCGTTTAGGACATAATGTGTTAATACGTGAAAAAGTCACCATTGGCGAGGGCACTACTGTCGGAACTGGTGTGATAATCGATGGCAACTCATCCATAGGAAGCAAGGTATCAATCCAATCCAATGCATACATTCCATGGAATACCCATATTGAAAACCATGTCTTCCTTGGACCTAGCTGCATTCTTACCAACGATAAATATGTTATGAGAACACGATACGACCTTCATGGCCCGATATTACGAGAAGGTGTAAGCGTTGGAGCAGGAGCTGTAATTATGCCAAATATCGAAATTGGAGCAGAAGCTGTTGTAGGAGCTGGAGCCGTCGTAACCAAGAACGTGCCTCCTAAAGCCATTGTATTTGGGGTACCTGCAAAGATACAAGATAAAATACCCAACTCATGGAAAAAGCCCTTAGAATAGACTTCGTTAAGAAAATGGTGCAGACACGAAATTGGGTGGTTTTAGTAGAACGATTTGTTGTTGCGCTTTTTTTATCAAAAAACCACAGAGTGAAGGCTTAGATAAGAAATCTAACGATTTTTCCCAGCCCACAGGCAGGGCACACAACGACAAAGTTAAATACGTGAACGGAATCGACAAATCGAAACTTGGCATCGGTGCGTGTGTCTTTGAAGACTAGAGTCGCGTTTCTACTTATTCTCATCTGTTTGCCTATGATTCTAGCTCTTGGGCTGCCTGTAGGTGGAAGTGGTTCGCAGTTAATAATTACAGACATAGACCGAGATGTCTATTATGAGACCTATGGAATGACACTCGTGACTGACACTATTACGATCTATAATCCTGGACCAGAACCAGCTTTTTCATTCTTGACAGCATACCCCCTCTCTGAAATTAATAGTGTCAAGGAGTTTCGAGCTGAAACTTTGAATGGCACCTCACTGCTTTTCCAACGTGTTCCAATTATTGGCCCCAACTGTACAGGATGGCAGATCTTTTTACACACCCCGGTTATGCCTAGCCAGAATACCACAATAAAAGCTCAGATGGCAATAACTGGTCTGACTTCCCAGACAGGAGAGAAGGCTAAAATTGCAGTTCCTGTAAAACCCACTAGCCCTTACTTCATCCAGAGCTATGAGACAAGATT
This sequence comes from Promethearchaeota archaeon, assembly GCA_048938295.1. GTDB lineage: Archaea > Asgardarchaeota > Hermodarchaeia > Hermodarchaeales > Hermodarchaeaceae > Hermodarchaeum. The sequence goes on along the minus strand of JBHLMI010000017.1, from coordinate 28,504 downwards.
TACTTATGTCGAAGTTTTTACAGCGCCTACTCGCACTCTATGGTCCGGGAGTGATCTTCATCCTTTTTCATTTGAGTGGGGAATATCTAATCTTGAGTTCGATTCTGCTGAGTTCTTTCCTTTAATTACGTATTCAGAACTCCATCGACAGTTTTCGATCGATCCGTGGGGATATCTCTTTGCTCATGAAGAACACACGCTTCAAGTGAATAGTGATAACCCCCGTTTCTCAAATGTTGATAGAGTCTGGCAGTCAATCCAACTTCTGTTGCCTCCAGGTAGCCAATTTCTTAGAGTTTATGATAGTGTAACAAACTTATCTAGCCAAATCGAAACTCCCGCCAGTATTTTTGATCCAGGGATAATCAATGTTAACTTTCAATATCACTTAGAAAAGGGAGATACCTACACTTTCTATTTTGAATACCGGATTCCTCTCGATCATAACCAATTAGTGTTACAAACTGGTCAATTGTTATTTTTAGACCTGTATCTTGAATATCCCTTCCTAATTGAGCAACAGACAACAGAATTCTTGCTTCCAATCGGAAGCTGGCTTCAAGGTGTTCCTCTTGGGGCTATGACATCGATTTCTCCGACAGGGCAATACCTGGTTTCCATTAGAGCTAATAATGTCACTTCCATCACCCAGAGTGAAGTTAGACTTAACTATGTGTATCCGCTTTCACAAGCTTTTATTCGACCGGTAGTCCTCTTCCTTCTTGTGGGGATTTTCTGTCTCGGTTATGTTATAGTTAGACATGTACCCTTTTTCCGTGAGGAGGAGGAAGAGATCGTAGTAGCTGCAGAAGTTGATCCAGCAATTCTTAGCGAATTTTGTGCGTTATATGGTGAAAAAATTGCCCTCTTACTGCAGTCAGAAAGGCTAGAAAAGACCATGCTTCAAGGAAAGATTTCTAAACCGAGATACCGAAAGGAGAAAAAGAGCTTCGAAAAGAAACTTCGTGCACTTGACCAGGAATTAGCAAGCAGAAGCCAATCGTTAATTGACGCTGGTGGAAAGTATGAATCCAGTGTTCGTCAACTTGAGCTGATGGAAGCAGAAAGAGTCAGTGCAATTGAAGCACTTCATGCCCTTGAACAGCGTTACAGGCAAAAGCGGATTACAGCTTCCGTCTACCAGAAGCTCCAGAAAGACTTGGAGAAACGCCGGGATAAAGCCGTAGGACGAATGGATAGAATCCTGTTATCTTTGCGAGAGGAAATTGCGGAATAGCAAGTCCTTCAAAAGCCGAAAGACTCAAGAAGCACTAAAGAAAAGAATCGCCTCAGTGAATTCATAAGCTCGGTAGTGTAGATTACTCATTGATGAGTATGTACATTGGTCAATCATCCGGGGCTTTGGAACTATAATTTTCAAAAACAGTGAAGATACCCCGGGACCGCGGTTCGAATCCGCGCCGAGCTACCACTTCATTTGGGCCCAGTTCTCAGGCTTGGAAACCAAGTCTTTTTGTCTGTTTTATCTAATTGATCATCCCATTCCGCGAGGATTTTTACAGCTTCGCAAGCGGTTTTGCTGACCTCTGTTTCGCCTAATACCGCAAACTCATCAGTCACTCGGTTAGCAAACACTGCACAGACGGCTCCACCTCGTAATCCGAAAAGATTTGTAAGTGTCAACAGTATTGAGCATTCCATCTCGAAGTTTAACACCTGAGCTGCCCTCAAATCGGGGATTATGTTGTCCATGTGTGATTGCCAGTAATTATTGAATCCCGGTCGTCCTTGGCCAGTGTAAAAGCTATCCGTACTGCAGGTTATTCCAACATGATAAGGGTACCCAAAGTTTTCAGCAGCTTCAATGAGGGCAAGGATAACTTGATGGTTGGCAAAAGCGGGATATTGTGGGTTGACGTATTGCGAACTTGTACCATCATACCGGACTGCGCCTGTGGTAATTATTAAGTCACCGCAGCTGATATTTTCTTGGATAGCCCCGGAGCTACCTACCCGAATTAGGGTTTTGGCGCCAATTGAGGCTAGTTCTTCGATGGCAATTGCCGTTGCAGGACAACCGATTCCCGTGGATGTTGTGGTAATTGGGGTTTTTTTGTAAAGACCCGTATAGGTTACGTAATTCCGTTTGTTAGCCATCTGTTTCGCTGAATCCCATAGGTTAGAAATTAATGTAGCACGAGCAGGATCACCGGGTAAGAGAACAGATGATGTGATGTCCTCAGGTCTTAGCCCGATGTGATATTGGATTCTATCGGATGTTTCTGGTCGATTAGCCGACTGCCATTTCTTCATCCATTTCCCTTCTTGTTGTCAGGGGTATTTACCGGGTACCACGTCGATAGCTTGGACGGACTTTTCGCGTTACTTTTTCTTCGCGTTCCTCAATCTCTTCTTTATCGATGAGGAGTTCAATTGTTTTGTCTAGTTCCGATCGGCTTATTTGAAGAGCATTCGCGATTTCTCCACGTGGCTGGCCCTCGTTGTAAGACTCTACTATTTCTTTAAGTAGTTTCTCTCCGATATAGACATGCTTGCCTTGGGAAATAATCAGGAGACCTTGGAACCGTGTAACTTTGGAATTAGCCATTCGATTCAGTTCCACTTCGATTCTTGCGGGTTTTTCCTCTAATCTTTGTGCAAGTTCGATTAGAGTAATTCGTTCTGCCTCGTTGAGCTCATTTTTTAGATTTCGTATGAAAAGTCTCCGTCTGTAGAAGAGTAATCCTCCTATGAGAGCAATGATTGAGATAATGAGTATCAGTATGCCCCAGCTAGCGAGTTGATTTAATGTAAACGCGAGTTGTATTGCGGTCAAGAGCGCAGTGATATTTTGTGATTGAAAAAGGAAGAAATCGATTATTAGCAATACGACTGCTATTCCGAGAAAGGTCAATATTATTTTCATGAGTGCGGATAGCAATCCCATAATTTACCCTCAGATTAAGACAACCCTGTCCTAGCCAATGTAACTGGCACTTTCTGATTCATCGCGTGGTTCTTGGCGTTCTCTTTGTTGAAGAAGATGATATTTTACTTGAGCGAAAATGCCTTTCATTTCCTCTATCTTTTGGTCCAGCTCCGATACATCGGCGTTGATATTGAATCGGTCATTGAGAACCTTCACAATTAATTTGGAGGCTCTCGGGTCCAAGCGCAATAAAGGCACTGTTTCTGCCAATAGGCATACACCTTCGATGCCGTACTTTAGATTAGCCCAAGCAGGGATTACCCCATTAGCCCCGTTTATGACTCCGTCAGACATTGGTTCGATATAGTCAAGCCCGGTGAAAAATTCCTGAAATTTCGTTCCTGTAGATGAGACAAAGACCTTTGGATTTTCGGGGTATTCGCCAGGAACATATGCACCCGTTGCAGCAACTTTACTCACATTAAGCTTCTTGAATGTTTCCGCAATTCTGTCCGAGAACTCATATATGCCCTGTGAGGTTGATGGCTGAAAATCACCTGAAACGAGTAAAATATCATGATTTGCATTAGAATTTTTATGCAGGTAAATTTGACATTCAGGGATTTTCATCATGCCTTCTTCGTTAATCATTACATGGGGGGGGAAATCATCAGAAAGAACCTGAACTATGGGTTCGGCTTTTAGACTCCGGATAAGAACTTCAATGGCCAATTTTCCCACACTAGCAATGCCTGGCATGCCAACAAGTGCTATTGGATCTCGAAGATCCTTGACCTCTTTTAGCCAGATTATCTCGATCATGTTTAGTCCCCACCGGGGTTCTAGGCATCAGGAAGATGAGATTTAAACTTTATGTCCTTCATCAATCTTGCCGCGTAAATGACTGTTTTCTATTGAATTATTCCTGATGAGTATGCAGGTATATAATCAATCCTTTGGCGTACGATTTTAATTAGAGTAGCCTTAATCTTATCTTGGTCTAGGGGCATCACCTGAAAGATATCATCCTGAATCAGCCCAATCGCCTTACGTAATGATTCGGGCGTTATAACAATCAGATCACGATTTTGAACGTATTCACTAGCCAGGATCTTTAGCTGTTCTTTCTCTCCTTCAAAGAAATGAATTCTGAGATGCAAGTCCGGGAGAGAAAAGTCGTGCATAGATGTCTCCTGGTATTTCAGATTTAATTCATTCAGAATGCATTTGATAATATGTGCGAAGTAAGTCTCTAGTGCTCTTTTTCTGTTGAAGAAATACAAGGTTTCATGCCCGCATACTTCGCGTTGTATTCCAATTTTTTCAGCTAATTCTTTAACCTTCTGTAGGGGAATACTCATATATCTGGCAAAATATCGCTCTGTCCAATAGGTCTTGATGGCATTTCTTAGATGAACGTGCAAGTCTTCTCGGTTTTGCTCATTTGAACTGCTATATTCCTCTTCGGACTCAGGTAAAGATTTTGATATTTTTACATCCGGGAGGGGTCTTCCATTCGTTTTTATATTTGCCCAGTTTTCAAGGGAGCCAAGGAATCGGTTAATGTTAGTTTCTGTTAAATCTTGGATTGAGAGAGATTGCTGAGTTTGAGGAATTTCTACACCATCTTGTGTGAGTTTTTTTATTGCGTTACACACTTGGATTTTTAATTTTGGTACCTCTGAGGAAAAAAGTGTGATTCGAATATTTAATGGAGTTCGCACTTGTAATATCCACTGAATCGAAACCGTATCGAGTGAATCCAAAGGGAATATGATAAGTTCATGAGCTTCTGTAACAAAAATTTCAGTAACGTTACACCCTAGAGCACCTTCTGAAACTACAAAATCAATACCCCGTGTTTCTAGACCCCTAATCAACTTCGTTACATAATTTACTATTGATTGGTCTGACATCGATTATCAAAAGTTAGAGTAGTAAATAGTAAATAAGGTCGTAAATTTCTCTTATCATGCATAATTGCCCATTTCAGTAATATGAAGTCATCAGAATCGGTAAAGGGGTCCCTTTCATGAGTCGGTAAATAGGTATGCACACTCTTCGTATCGACGACCATCAATAATGGCTCCTGGATTTTTGGTTATTATCTGCTTACTTTGTAAGTGCAAAAATAACCGTCGATTTGCCTTCCTTAGGTCAGTTGCTTTTAACCAAGAAAGAGGAACATTAGTGAAGAGGGGTCGAGCCGGTACAACATGCCGTGTAGTTTTATGGGCAAAGAGCTGTTGTTTGAGTGCACCTTCAGTTACTTCACTTTTGGTTAATGAGGGAACGATTAGCACAGAGTGAGCTTTAGAGCGTAACCCTTCTAGTGCATCTGCTTCTGTGCTATAAAAGACGTCATATCCATTCTGTGTAGCAATATGTTCTATTTCAGCAATCGTATCGTAGATTTGTTTAATCGTTAGCGGAGATTTTGATTTAAGTAGAAAGGCAGTACCCTTATGAGCTAGGGCCGCCATGGCTTCACGCCGTTTTACTATCTCATTTGCTTTTTGTGGCGATGTGAGAAACTTTTCTAAGTCTTCCCTGGAGCTAATTTCGGTGAGTAATTCGGTGAACGGTTGATTACCATCAAATTCCCGATACCACGCGAATAATTCAATAGCGGGATTAGTATAGTCAACAAAACAGACCGGAATAATTGTGCACCCTAAACTCTTCAAAGCAGCCACTCTGTGCATGCCGTCTAAGACAACACAAGTTTCTTTATCAACAATTATTGGATGCTTAAGGAGCTGTTCCTCTAGAATTTCTTGTTGTAGAGTTTCAAGTGCAGATGGGATTGTTTCTTCATGAGTGAACAGGGATTCGACTGAAGCGAACTTGATTTCCATTCGTAGTTTCGGGGCATCGATAATGGTTCCCATTAGCTTAGACTCCAAGTTCGTCTCACTATTTTGAGAGTAAAATCACTTCTACAATTCTAAAAGAAATTCACGCTATAATCACATCTTCATCTTTACGAATAATCATTAAGCGTGTTATGTAACCGGCGATCCGATTTCGAAGACGTTTGGTTGTATTGGTAAGCAGCTCGTCAAGGACTTCTTTATTTTGGTCAAATTCAGTTGAGAAGCTATCAGGATAGCGCTCTACGAGCTCTCTTGATAGGCGCTTTACTAAAACCGTTCTTACTTTACCCAAGGCGTTTTCCTCCTTTTGCAGGTGATGTATCGCGTTACTTTTAGTAGGCTATTAGGATTTTGTAGGTTTGAAAGAGTAGTTATCAGTTCTCACAAACCTCGTTCGAAAGTTTAAAAAACCGATGGATGAACCCCTTTCTTTACAGCCGCGTTAGTGTAGTCAGGTCAATCATCTGAGGCTCTCGCCCTTAGGACCGGGGTTCGAATCCTTTTCGGTAATTCCGTTAGGAGAAAATCCCCGACGCGGCACCATTTCTTATTTCATTCATTGAGAGCCCAGAGCTATCGTTCGAGGAAAGACCTCGAGATTATTGATTTTAAAGACGCTTTACTGAAATCGGTGGTGAATAACCTAAAGTCTCGCCCTAGCGTTGATAACAATCGTCTGCATTTTCGAGCGAAGGACTGCCATTTACTCGATTTTCCGAATATTCCAATTATCCGGGTGTATTGTTGCTGTCTGGTCAGATAATCTCCTAATTGTTCAACAATCGTCGAGTTGATTTCGAATAGATCGGATTGCGGGACCAAGTTTTGTGCAAGGGGATAAATATTAGTTATTTCAGTCGGAACTAAACCAAAGATAGAAGAGAGAAAAACTGTGTCAAACGGTTCTGATGACTCTGGTATAAGGGTCTGATATTGGCTTTTGAAGCGATCATATTCTTTGGTTGAATGATAGGGACCATTCTGAGGAGCAGAAAATAGCAGAAGAGTGTTTCGTTTAGGTTCAGGGGGTGAAAAGTTCTCCATTCGTTTTTTGTGTCTGTAAACTTCAGGTTGATAAAGAGACCATGGGCTAGTAATGTAGAGTGCCCTTTTTTTTGTGACAGGTGAGAATTGTTCGAAAAAGGGTTGATATGATTGTAGGGTATACATTGCATCAACTAAGGCGGGGTGGCTTGCTAGCCGGCTTTCAACCATACGCCAGAGACGGCCCTCCCGAATTGCATGTTTAATCCGTAAAATCTCGTCTTGGCAGACACGCAGATTATGTTCAGCTAGTACCTGAACACGTAAATTCTTCTCTAATTTTTTCATTTCAGAAACTGTGTATCTGGAACAGGTGGCACAGTTGCAGAACCCATCTTGAATATCTGCTAGACGGTAAGTACCCTCAGGTGATAGAATGCGATCATGTCGAGCGAATAACGCATAAGCAGCAGAGTCAAACATGTCACACCCCAAGGCTACGATGAGAGGGAAAATCAATGGATGGCCTGCTCCGAAGAGGTGAACAGGTTTGTTAGAGGGCAAATACCTTTTCGCAGTTAGCACTAATTCAACTAGTTTATTGAACTGGTATTGTTCCATTAGTTGAGTGGGACTCCCAATAGCATATACCGAAAAGTCAAGTTGACTAATCACGCGCGCTGATTTTTCAACTAGGTTAGGATAGATACCTCCCTGTATTGGACCAACCCATAGGATGCTGGACTTTCGATTTTCTGAAAACAGATTATTTGCACGCTTCAGGGTTTCTTCTACGGTGAATTCCGCTTCGCTGTAAGTTGCATTCCCCCCCGTCGGGATATCTAAAATGACTGCAATATCAGTTTCAATTTCTTCTTGAAACTTAATTATTTGGTTGGGAGTAATTTGTACATCTCCATAAGTAAGTAGTTGGTAAGCTCCCGAATCAGTCATGATGGAACCTGGAAAATCGAGAATATCATGGACCTTCCCTTCGCACTTGGCCTTTGAGAGTAGATACGCATTGGTGATGATTATTTGGCAGTTGAATTCCTGAAACATTTTTCGCGGTGATATTAGCTCTTTTAGGGGGTGGACTACAGGAATGAAAGTGGGGGTATGAACTACTCCACTTTTAGTGTCAAACCGTGCAATTCGGGCAAGCAAATCTTTGTGAAAGATTTCAATCATTGCGAACGCGACTTCTTAAGTAGCACCTTGTTCTTTAGCTTCCTGCTCTTCAAGAAATCTTGTGTATACCTTTCTAATTCTGTCAGCGAGTGGTCCTGTACCTTCTACACCTTGCTCGGTAACGCGAACCTTGTTAAGGACGACAATGACTCGAGCGTCTTCAAGAAAACGCACCTCTCCTGGAGGAAATAGGGCTTCAAGCTGCTCAGTTAAGCCTTTCAAATCAAAAGGATCCTCAGTTTTTACAAGTTCAAGTATTGTATGCCCAGTAATTAGAATGCGGTGAAAGAGATTTCCTTTTGTATCTCGAGCTTCGCCTAATATCACGCTTAACGTGGCGGGATCATATCCCTGCATCTTTCCTGTGAGAGATTTTCCGGTATTGGTACTAACTACAACGGTAGCTCCTATCAAAGAGGCTAATTCTTTGAAAAAGTGTCGAGCCCCTGTACTTTGTGACATAATGGGTCCTCCAGATATTCTGCTTCTGAGTAGTGACTATCCATCCGTTTTTATATGTTGTTAAGTCGCATTAGGGCATATTTGATTTAGGTGTTTTTCCGGTATTGACGCCAACTAAAAGTGCAAGTCACATCAGCCTTGATTAGCTCGAGTAGTTTCAACTAGGTGTCTCTCCGGTTATATCATTCGTTGAAGCTTACGAACCAGTCGGTGTGTGCGAATTTTGTCGCCCTTAGAACACACCGTGTTTCCCCGAAATTTTGGTTAAGAGTTGTACCGCTTTGAGATAGCAGAGCCACCCGAAGTGATACTTAGATGGAGAACTTGCAATGCACTGAATGTTCGGGATACACAGTGCTTACTAACGGAGAATATGTATGTGCAGCCTGTGGTCTAGTTTTGGCACGGCAGATAGTTAGCTCACCTTACCAGATGCATAGAGAGGATGATTGTTCTTCCTCGCAATCTAAAGCGTACGTTGCATTGGGAAAACGATCGGTTATGGTAGGTGGACTGGGAAGTTTTATTGACTACCAAGCCAGCCGCTTCTTCTATGACCAAGCTGGTAGACCTTTAGCTCCAAGAAGGCAGCAACTGTTTCGAAGACTCAAGTATGATTACAATCTACGTCTGCGTATCGCTAAACGGGAAACAACATACCGAGCACTCAGAGCCCTGAACCGAGTAGCCAATTTACTTTCATTAACAAATAGCATCAAGGACAAAGCCGCTTATTATTATCAAAAGATTGACAAGAAGCTTGAGAACAGCGATATCACAAGCCATCTCACTCTCATGGCTTATGGGTTAATGCTAGCAGTCCGAGAATCCAAGGAAAACGCCCCTATTACGCTTCAGGAAATCGCAGAAGCCTTTCAGAAGCTTGGACATCGAGTAACGAGCCGCTCGATTATCCGTCAAGCCCTGGAAGTCAAGAAGAAGATACCACTTGCGCCTATCAAGAGAAAAAGTGAGGATTACTTGCAGCGTATCGTGTCACAAACCGTCAATCATCCTACAATACGCCTGAGACTGCGTCGTGCAGGTCTCTTAGTTCAAGCATACCAGGTAGATTTAATCAAGTATTCGAATCAGTTGTTCAGTAGAATTGACGTTTCTGAAAGAGGAGGAAGAAATCCGTTCATCTTTGCCGTTGCAATCGTCTACAGTTCAGATCTTCTGATTGCAAAGTTGGAAAAACGTCGACCAGTCCTTACTCAACGGCTGATTTCCAAGGCAACGAATGCTGCAGAATATAGTGTGCGAGATCACTATGCAAAGTTGCTAAAACCGCATATTCTCAAAATGCTACCACATCGCTAATTGAACTATGTGGAGTATAATTACGATCAATGTAAACATCGTGAAGAGTAGCGTAGAACGGAAAACCGCCAATCCAACAAGCCATGAAAGGAACAGCACGATAGGCATTGACGTTATTATCATACCAGAAATTAGGACAAGACAGGAATGGTCGTTACTCACAGATTGAACAATTAATAGAAGAAGCCAACAGCAGAGTGCAATCTTTAGTATTTGATAAATAATCACGATTCTCCCTTCTAGATTGGTTGGAAGTCGACTACAATAAGTGATTCAGTTGCATTAACTGAAAGTTGATGGTTTCCCGAATGAAGCGAGCCAATCAGTTGTATTTGACATCTATAGGTTCTGGTGACGACGTGCCAATCATCTAGATATATTTTGAATATTAGTTGATTGTTCACAGATGCAATTGTCACGTTGTCAGGAACAAAAAGGAGCCTAGTAAAAGCCCCGCGTTCCTGATCTGCTGTAATTATCGATTGGTCAACGTCTTGCACGAAATCTTGGAATGCTATTATTTGTTCAGATTGGGTAAGAACCTGGGTAGTTGAGAAAAGCAAAGGCACACCTATTGTGATGAGAAGAGTAAGGTTAAGCCCGATTATTACAATTTTCTCTAAACTCTGATTCAAGACAAGCCCAGAATTTATTCTTAGTAAAAGGAATTTAAAGTCCTATGTCCGGTTTTTTCTTGCTTTAAATAGGAATCTTCGAACTACGTTTACGATTATTATGGTTTGCCCTTTTCAGGTGACTGAGGAGCAGGATTCATCGAAATGTCTACTGTTTAGTTGTGATATCTGTTCACATCAGGCAACAGACAAAGGTGATGTTTCCTCCAGCCCTTTTTGTCACCAACAATTTCTCAAGATTTTACCTTTTGTCGAGGGCACATTCCCCTGTAGATTCATAACCCGTACCCACACTATCGTACTTCCTCGATTGTCAATGGAAATTCTTCAAGAGTATGTTTTGACTCTTATGAAAAACGAGGCACATATTTCGGAAATCAATCGAGAACATCCCGAGATTGAAAGGAAGCTATACACAGATCCGATTATAGCCTACAGAACATTAGAAGCCATTTCCAAGACGACTCGAAACCGTACAATACACGAGTTCCTCTTCTCATTGATAAAAACAAGATTAGTATCAATTATCAGGGACAGCCAAAGAGAGGGAAGTCCAGCTAGCCTGAAAACCTTACTCGAAGCATATCTAAAGATCCAAAAAACTAAGAAAAAGCACTTCGGTCCATTACTAGCTGAAGAGCCATTTCACCTTCTTGATACATATAATTTGAAACCATTCACAATACGGGTACTTGAATCTTCACGAAAACCATTAGAAAAATACTACCAGGTAATCATTTCTCTAGACGAGGTCCTTTCGCCAAGAATCCTACAAACCCTGTTTTTACAGCAGCAGAACTTTTTCAGAGAGGAGATGAAGCTTCAAACCCTTGACACCCTAATAAATCAAAAGATCGGTGACTTCAAGCAGTACCTCTTCTCGCATTTCAAAGAGTTATCCAATGTCGAACAAGACAATCTGGCAGTATATGCTACCGCACAGACTCTTAATTTGACAAAGACTATGCCTTTACTTTTGGATGACGATGTACAAGAAATCTACCTGGATAAGCCAGGAACCCCCTACTATCTTGACCATGCTATATGGGGTCGATGCAAGACTAACCTGTCACCTTCTGAGTCAGAATTATCACACATCATTACTCGTCTGCGCCTGGAAAGCCGAAAACCACTTGATGAACAACACCCCTCCCTAAAGACAGAATTAAAGACGAATCTATTTCATGTTCGTGCCGCTATAGACATTCCACCACTTGCTTATGAAGGCCCCCATTTGAATATCAGAAAAATCCGAATTAGAACTCTCACTATACCTGAACTAATCGCTAATGAGACCATTTCACTTTCAGCTGCAGCATTTCTGATTCTATGTATGATGCTGCGAATAAACATAACAATAAGTGGTGAACCTTCAACAGGCAAAACGACTTTAGCTAATGCAATTAACCTGCTGGCACCTCCAAGTTGGAGGAAGATTGCGATTGAGGATGCTCTGGAAAGTATCTCATTAGACGAAGGGGATAGACATAAGGTAACATTTCGAGTTGACCCCTTCGATTCATATGGAGAAACTCAATCAACAAAATCAAATGAAATTATTCGGTTGTTGCATCGTTCTCCTGATTGGGTTTTTTTAGGCGAAATCCAAACCGCAGAGCATAGTGCCGCGATGTTTCACGCTATCAGTGCAGGAATTAGAGGAATCCAGACATGTCATGCGAATTCCAATGAAGAATTACTACTACGTTGGAAAATCCATCATGACATACCTGAGGTGTGTTTTCAGTCTCTTGGTTTACTAGTCCATATGGTAAGGGAGGTAGTTCAGGGTCGGATAATCCGAAAGGTTGCTCAGATTTGTGATGTTCGGTTTGAATCGGAAAAAGCGATATTAACTCCAATCTTTGAATGGAACAAATCTTCAGGTCAGCTTGAACAGAAAGTCTCTGACCTATTCACTTCGCTAGTTACTAGGACTTGTAGGTATCAGCGGATAACGCCACTTGTTATACGAAAGTGTCTACAACTATTTCGAGAGACGTTAGCAACACTAGTCTCAAATCAACAATATAACCCAAACGAAATTGTTGCAGCATTTGATGAGGCATATGCGCAAAAGGATCTTATTAGTCGCGAAATCCCTCAAACCAAAACAGAGGGACGAGAGAGGAGGAGGCGACAATCTTCGATTATATCAAGTTTCTAGCTAATATTGGCAAATATGTGCCAGGTAAGAAGCGCTTCTTCACACGATTAATGCCTTCTGAGTTTGGAGAAGCGATCGAGTTTCTTTACCATCACTCTATTAAGCCTAGTCAAGTCGTTAGCGGATTAGTTATTATTAGCTTTGTTATTTTGAGTGGATTAAGCATCCTCCTAAACTTGGTTCTATCTTTACCAAGCGCCATAATGCTAGGGATTACAATTTCACTAATGAGTTGTCTCCTCACCTTTAATAGTACAATATCCAAGTACCATCGGCACTTAGTGCTAATTGAAAAAGCGACCCCACACATCCTTGAAGAATTATCTACAATTTTTCTTACTACGGGATCTGTTTTTGAAGCAATAGAATATGTATCTAAAGGAGGCTATGATGTAATTTCCTCAGCCTTTTCTGATATGTTATCGCCTTTAAACTGTGGAACAGCTCCTGAACAGCTGCTGAGACGATACGCTAACAGCCAGCCCTCAGTAGTTCTTCGAAGGGGTCTACTCACATTTATCCAGTTTGTAGAGACTTCCTCTACAAATCTTGAAGCAGTAATTTTAGATGCCCATGAAGACCTGCAAAGAAAGTATGAAAGACGTACATTACAGTGGGAGAGCCGGATGGTGGTAGTTGCAGGCGTTTTGGTGTTTGTACCAATTATCTTCATTTTGGGTGTGGCAATACGTGGCTTGGCAAATCACCCGCTTATTCTCCTTTTACCAGTCTTTCAGCTAGTTCTTGCTAAGATAATAGTGTCAGCTCTCTTGCCAGAGGAAATGATATTGTTGGGGGAGTGAATGGACTGCAGCTAGAAGGAACTGATTTTGACCAATTTCTTGATTTTCTCACTCATCTTTCAACTGAGCTCGCCTCAGGAATCAGCCCAGAATATGCTTTGGTCAGAACTTACCACTACTTTGGAAAGCAAACGCCAGATAACCTTCTTGTGGCGATTAACGACGTGGCTAATGGAGTGAAAGCCTTTCGTGTTGCCTGGTCGGATTTGGTTATCGCATACGGCAGCAGCCGTTATTCTCGCTTGTTGGAATTACTTGGGCGTTTCATCGATAAGGGCTCGGTAGTGGGTGGAAATAGAATGCTCCAAGTTCTAAAACAAGTTAGAAAGAATTATGGGTTGACGAAGAACCGACAGAACTTGGTCAAAGGTCAAAGAGTGAAAGTATTTGCCCTTTCATTTGTCTCCGCAGTGGTTATTGGTATGATTGCGGCTATTGCGCCTTTGCTTTCACTCACTTTCTATCAGGGTGGATGGAATAGTACTATTGATTTCTCCTCAAGGTTTTCAGTATATGTTGTTGTGGCTTCGATTTTTACTATTCTTATTACCGGCTATCGTCTTAACAAGACTGTGGATGGTCCCATTAGATCTCTTGTCGTCAATCTAGTTGCCTTTGGGACTACTTTCATATTCATATCTCATTTGTTGACAGTGCTCATGTAAGTGGGGAGCTTAAATAGCTTATCAGGAGATTCTTTCATGGGACTATAGCATGACTAGGCTAAAACTAATCAGAGAATTTATTCGAAATAAAAGAGGATCACCTCTTATTGAGCAGGGTCTTCTATTAGGATTAGCCATCTTAACCATCACAATCTTGATTACAGTAATTTTGGATGTAATGGGATGGTCCCAGGGCCTTTTTCAGTCTATCATCATACAGCTTGATCAATTAAGGCAAGCATTTCTTGGTTGGATCGGTGGATAAACCACAATGCGATAGGGCGTGAAGGTCGAATGCTAGCATTAGGAAGTCGATTCGATTTTTTTCAATCCAAGCCCCTGTAGAGGTTGAGTTCCTGAAACACTTGTACTAATGAGAGAGATTGAAGGTTCCTCGTCAATGTTTCCGTTATCAGAGTACGTGACTGAAGTGTCTCCTTGAGTCTGCGTGGTTTTAACTGAATCAGAGGAACCAAATACAGGAGTATCACCTATGAGCTCCGCATCTTTCTGGGTAGCATCACTTACCGCTGAATCTAAGCGATAAAGTTGAAGTGAGTTCCAATCAACATCCTCAAAAATTTCGATGTTCCCTCGGAATCCTGGTAAGACCGCCGAATTTCCCTCTAACCCGGTAACAATAAGAAGAACACGGACATACCCAGCAAAGTCCGGTATGACCCGTGCACCCCAAATAATTCTTGCGTCATGTCTCATTTGGCGAGTTACCACATCGGCAACCCGAGTCGCTTCTTCAAGACTGAGATCGGGTCCACCAATAACATGAATTAGCGCACCTGTGGCACCTTTTACGCTCAAATCACCGAGTAATGGAGAATGGAGAGAATTCTTCACGGCCTCTGAAATTCGATCGCAGTCCTTAGTATCAGATTGCGTGGCTTCTCCTAACCCTACTAATGCAACCCCACCTCCAGCTAATACACTTCGAACGTCTGCAAAGTCTAGATTAATCAAACTAGGTAAGCTGATGGTTTCTGTAACTCCTTTCACCATACTTGCGAGAATTTCATCGGCAACGCTAAAGGCCTCATCTATTGGTAAATCTCGTGCAATTTCGAGTAGTTTATTGTTATCAATAACGATAACTGTGTCAGCGTATCTCCGCAAACGTTGGAGACCCCGATGAGCTTTATCGATTCTAGCACCTTCAATAGTGAATGGTGTAGTTACAGTACACACCACAATAGCCCCGTTCTGCTTCGCAATTTCAGCGATAACAGGAGCCGCACCTGTCCCGGTGCCTCCTCCTAGCCCAGCAGCAATAAATAACAAATCAACTCCTCGTAAAAGATTCATTAAATCTTGACGTGATTCTTCTGCAGCGGCAGCCCCTAATTCGGGAAATCCCCCTGTACCAAGCCCCCTGGTGATTGTTTTTCCAATGAGTATTTTTTTATGGGCTTGCACGTGATCGAGATGTTGTTGATCTGTATTAACTGCGATACATTCGGCACCTTGAATACCGATTTGCACTAACCTGTTAATTGTATTATTTCCCCCTCCACCGATGCCAGCCACCATAATTCTTGCCCCTGGCTGTGAATACCTAGTAACCGTCTTTGTTGTTCGTTGAGTTGCATCACGAACTAGCTTCGATAATCCACTTTCCATTTTTCATTCACCTAGCTTTTGGCTGTGGAATATTTAGCTCCCATAGTTCTTTTTTCAACAGGTCCCTTACGGCTATTCTAATAGCTTCGCTTCGATTGGGATACAGCTTTTCGAGAATGAGCCGTTCAATCCCATTGACATAAGCTTCTGGTAGATTAACAGTGATTAGTTTCATAACAATCAGGGTCATACCTAGATATTATCCTGAAAAGGTTCTAGTATTATCCGGGTATTACCCAATCCTAAAAAAGATAAGGCGAGAAAGGCCAAAACCCGTTTAACTTCGGGCGCTCTTGGTTCTATTTGTAAAACTACCTGAAAAAGCGCAGTATTACCCCTAATGTGAGCCTAAAAATCAGAGAATTTTAGTTTTCCAATCTTAAGAAGAGAGGAATAAAGTGCTTAACATGAATATTATGTTTGTCTAAGTGATTGGCGCCAATAGGTCAACGCTTTACCAAGAAAAATTTTAAAAGTGTTGAGAAGACGAGAAGATTAGTTCCCCTTGCGGGGGTACCCGAGCATGGTCTAAAAAACCAGGACTAACCTGTTTTGATTAAAGGGGCAGGACTGAGGCTCCTGTGGTGTAGACCTTCGTGGGTTCGAATCCCACCCCCCGCACCACTATCGTTTTTCAGAGTTTTGTTGGTTTTTATAGAGCAAACTTGTCCAAATTATGGAGCATATAAAGAATGTCTCATAGGATGCTAGACCAGTTTAATTTGCATTTGCAGAATATCAAATCGGTTCCTGGTGTAGAGAACACAGTACTAGTTCAAAGAGATGGCTATCCCATTTCTAGTACTGGGGTTTGGTTGTCAGAGAATGAGATTTTTGGTTTATCATCTTCAGCTGCCGCAATTTTATCGGTGGCACAAAGACTCCATGACGATTTATCATACGTGCTTATTGAAGGAGAACGCAGTAAGTTCTTATTAGCCACACTTCCCCGAGCTACAAACTATTTCGTTACGGTAACAACCCAAAGCCAAAGTAATTTGGGAGCCCTTTTATTGCAATTAGAGCGAGGCATTTCCCATTTAGACGAAGCTCTGTGGAATGAGCGGTTTATCCCACCTTTGCGATCCTTTGAGAAGGCACAACGTACTCAAATCTATAATGCGTTTAGTGTTCGAGAGGGGGCACAACAGAATTGGTCAACAGGTTCTTTGAATATGACAATTACCGAAAACGCTGCCCAACAGATAACGGCGATAGTCACAGATTTTCTTCAGGCCTTGCCTTCTGCTCAAACAGGTGAGGTCTGTCTTGAAGGAGGCTACCTAATTCCGACACAACGATTTAATGAAGGAAAGCGTATTCGCAATTCCACGCTGACCTATACTTTATTTGATACGTCTCGAAAAGTCGCACAATTAATCAAACGAACAAGGATTCTTCAGGTTTTATGCGATTGTGGTTCAAGGCAACACTTCATCTACAGGTTGGCAGGTGGCCTTTTCAGTACACTGATACAGAAGGATTCGACTCGTCTTGGCCTGCTGCGATTGATTATCCCAAATTTCATAGCCGAGATCGAATTGGTGCTACAACAAGCTCCCCCAGCACAGAAACCGACTCTAGATGTGGATGGTTTTTTGGAGGCAATCGTACGATGAGCACACTTCTGGATAGTGGGTTATTTACTCTTGGAAGAAAACAGCTAGCTATTGTATTACGTACAATATTAGATCGATATCCAGTAATCATCTATAGTGATTCGCTAGAAGCGGTGGATTCGATTGCAGAGTCGTTAATTAAGCTTGTGCCACATCGTCGGGAGATGGTTTTCGGATCAGATTTTGTATCCTATTCAGAACATGAGCAGATGGTTCAACATGAAAAAAGCGACTATAACGGAGAGCGAATGATTTATCGTGCCCCCTCATCTGCAGCACAACTTGTCTCAAAGCAGATTACAGATTTCAGAGGATGGGTTATCGCAACCGATCAGATACATCTAGAAGAAATCATGCAGTCGTTATCCCAGAGTTCTACGCTTCCATTGACTCTTCTGTTTAATGAAGGTAAACTCAAAATCGAATCGAACGGAGATTCAAACACGTTTTCTGAAACGAATTTTGAAAATAAATTGCTAGAAAAAGTTACTTCAGAAACACGTACCAAGATTGAAAGAATAACTAGAATCTTAAAAAGGGCGGCACAGGGTAAAGTTAGTGAGCGGCTTGAAAAGAGCTTAGTCGATCTCAATCATGAGGAAGAGCGTATCAGACAAAGCCTTTATCGTGAACACATCCAGGCGTTTGTAGAGGCAGCCTGGAGAGTCATGATTATTCTGTTACGACTTCGATTATTACAAGGAGTGGGTGTAAGGTCAGTAATATCTGACAAGATGTTGCAGCAGGCTGTGGATTACAAGGGAGCTACTATAAACCGCTTAATGGAATTCATTAAGGCTGAATGGGGCGAAGATTTCCAAGCCTCTGTACAAGACGGGACAGGACAAACCTTTGGGGACCGATTAGAGGGATTCTGGACAATCTAACCTGGAGGAAAAAAGGTGCTAATTGATTGGAGCCAAAAAGTCATACAAACAAAAATCGTTTACTATGGTCCCGCCATGAGCGGAAAAACAGCTAGTATTCGTGCTCTTTTTTCTCGTCTGAATATCTTGTCTCGTCTTGAATCCATTGAGACAACCTCTGGAAGAACTTTGTTTTTTGATTATGGTCCCATTGAGCTTTCGCACGGTGAATGGGTCATTCAAATCCATATTTGGTCAGCAACTGGTCAAGACTATTATGCAGAAACGCGGTCGACCGTTCTTGCAGGAACTGATGGAATCGTATTTGTAGCGGATTCTAATCCAAATTTAATAAAGGAAAACAAACGATGTTGGGACGAGCTTAAGGGTTTCTTTGAAAATCGACTGGGAGATGAAATCCCTGTAATTTTTGCTTTGAATAAACGAGATATTTGGCCTGTGATTAGCCGATTTGAATTCATGAATATGCTTGGACTTAACGGCGCGTCTCAGATTTTTGAAACAGTAGCCACTCAAGGCTCTTTCACTCTTGAAATATTACAAGGAGTGTTGCGACGAATTCTCTTAGGATCAAATCTAGCACAACCCAAAAGAATAGGAACTTAGATTCGCATTCTCAGTTAGCCTGTATCAGGAGCTGTTAAGAATGCAGAGTTCTATCTTAGAAGACACCTTCGTAACCCTTCTTCGGCTGGCCGTAACCGATTTACCATCTGATGTATCTGAGGGGCTTGAACGCGCATTAGCAAGGGAGACCAATAGCACTGCTAAGAGCCAGCTAAAAGCCATTTTGGATAATATTAGTCTTGCAAGGAAAAACGCAATTCCGATGTGTCAAGATACAGGAATCCAGATATTCTACTTAACGGTCGGTTCGAAATTCCCCTTGCTTCACCAACTTCCGTCCATCATCGACAAAGCAGTTAAGAGGGCAACGCAGGAAATCCCGCTTCGACCCAATACTGTAAATCCGATTTTAAATAAGAACCCAGGAGATAATACGGGTCTTCATATTCCTTGGATTAATTGGAGAGTAATTGAGGGAACAGATCTAGAAATTACTGCTCTGCCAAAAGGGGGAGGATCAGAGAATGTATGCAAGCTAGGAATGCTAACTCCTGGCCAAGGATTGAAAGGAATGAAGAAATTCATAATTGATTCAATAATCGATGCAGGGGCTAAGCCTTGTCCACCCACAATTCTTGGAATTGGGATAGGAGGCGGCGCGGATATCTGCATGAAAATCGCAAAGGAGCAACTGCTCAGACCCGTGGGACAACATCACCCGAATGCGAAAATTGCCAAGTTGGAGGAAGAGCTTTTATCTGCAATTAATGAGACGGGTATTGGCCCCATGGGCTTAGGAGGAGACACGACCGTTTTGGATGTACATATCGATGTTGCGATGAGACATCCTGCTTCATTTCCTGTTGGCCTTGCCGTTCAATGCTGGGCAGCAAGACGTGCCACTGCCGTTATTTCAAAGGAAGGAAAAGTGACATTTACATCACATGAGGTTTAATCTACATGTCAACCTATGACTTAACTACTCCAATCTCAGAAGAGGCTATTCGAAAGCTTCGCGTCAATGATATTGTATATATCACCGGGACGATGTTCACTGCTCGTGATGAAGCGCATGAGCGGGCCCTTGAATGGGCTAAAGAAAATAGGGCGTTGCCGATTGATCCTTCTGGCTTATGTGTCTTTCATTGTGGACCCATTGTCAGACAAACGGCGTCGGGATGGGAAGTCGTAGCAGCGGGTCCGACAACAAGCACGCGGATGGAAATGTTTGAAGATAAATTCATTGAAGCCTTTGGTGTTCGAGTTGTCATTGGAAAGGGAGGAATGGGACCTAAAACGGCTTTGGCAATGAAGCAGTTCGGTGCAGTTTATGGGGCCTTTACTGGTGGTGCTGCTGTATTAGCAGCAAAGGCGATTCGTCGAATAGTAAGCGCGGAATGGCTCGACCTTGGCATGCCTGAAGCACTTTGGATTATGGAGGTAGAAAAGTTCGGACCTCTAATCGTTTCCATTGATTCTACAGGAGAGAACCTCTTCGAGCAGATAAGCACAAATGTCGAAAGGAATCGAGAACGGATTTACAGATTAGCAGGAATCTGAATTACCCTATTTGAGGGTGTCACCACGATATGAGGCTGCGAGAAGATCTGTGACATTCATGATTTTGATATCGGAATTGGCTATCTTTGCTGCGTCCATTAGCTGGATGTAGCAAAAAGAGCAGGAAGTGGCAATAACATCAGGTTTAGGTTCGCTTAGTAGCTTAAATTTTATTCCAGCGATGTCTTCAGATAAATCTCGACGCCCAGCTCGGACGCCACCGCCAGCTCCGCAGCATCGATCACTGTCTTCAATGTCAATGAATTCAATATCAGGAATCATTCGGATTAGTTTTCTGGGTTCCTCAGATATGCCTTGATGCCGATTGAGATGACAGGGATCATGATAAACCACCCGAATTGGGAGTGGTTTGAGGTCTTTTTGGTTAATTTTCTCTAGGCCGAGTTGGTTTACTAGATATTCTGTGATATCGAAAGGTTCGAATTCGTATGGTGGCTTATTCATCTCGTGTAGCACAACAGGCCAGTCTTGTTTGATAGTTGACATACAACCAGGACAGAGCGATACGACTTTGGATACCCCAAGTTTCCGGAAATATTCTGTATTTCGAATCACCATATCGTAGGCGATGGAACGAGCGCCAGTCCGAAATGCCACACTACTACAGCACACAAAATCCTTGGGAATATGTACCTTAACGTTATTACGTTTCAACACTTCGACGATGTTCATTCCAATATGCTGAATACGCAAGTTAATGAGACATCCGGGGAAAAATAACACTTCGTCCACCGGATTTGAAACCTCGATGACTTCTGGTAATTGATCGGTCAGTGGTGTTGTTTTTACATCCACCGCATATCCTGTTTCTTTTATTTGGTTAATGAATCCTTGATGACCTTCAAGGGGACCCATCTCTCGTTCTGCTGCGAGAGCACGGAGCCCTTCAACGGCTGTTCGCCGGGTATCTATGTGTTTGGGAATGCACACTTCTTTGCAAATACCGCAGCTTGTGCAATCGTAAAGACCACTGCTGACAGCAAGTTGAACCCGATCACCTTGGTCACGTGGATCGAATTCAAAACTGGCTAATTCTCGCATGGCAATGGGGCCAGGATATTCTTGCTTCGCTGAAGCTACTGCTGGACAGGCAGCATAACAAGAAAAGCATTCGATACATGCCCGCAGTTCCATCGCAGATGAAATTTCTTCCCGTGTCAACTTTTCGGGACGGTCTGGAGCTGAGGTCCGTTCTAAATAGGGTCGGAGTTTGTCTAATCGTTTGAACCCGGGTCCAAGGTCAACAACGAGGTCACGAATAACTGGGAAGTTTTGTAGAGGTTCTAAAACGTAATCTTGAGAAGGATCAACGACCGTTCGACATGCTAGACCTGGTATGCCATTGATAGTAATTGCACACGAACCGCATTGACCGGTCCGGCAGTTCCAACGATATGCTAACGAGGAATCCAATTCTCGGAAGATATAATGTAAAGCATCAAGCACGCCTTGCCTGTCAGTGTACGGAACATGGTAGGTGGTATATGTTGGCTTATCCTGAATATCAGGATTATAGCGTTGAACTCTAAAATTAACCATCTGTTCTTTACCCATTGATTTTGACCTCAAGGTTAGGTTAGTTTTTTATCCATGGTGGGGTCCATTTTGTAATTACTACAGGCATTTGTTTGAGAATCATTTTCTCCCTTTGTTTTGAAATAACAATATTATTGAACTGTAGTTTGTTGTCGAGAGAAGGATAATCCGTTCGATAGTGTGCACCTCTGGACTCTTTTCGTAACAATGCTGAACGTACAATCATTTCTGCAACGAGGATCATGTCTTGCAATTCAAGTGCAGTGATCCACTCTGTGTTATACCGTGAAGACTTATTCTGCACAGTAAGTTTGGAATCGACGCGCTTATTTTGCTGGGTAATAAAATTGAGTGCTGCATTTAGGTCTTCTTCATTTCTGAATAACCCCGCATTATCCCACATGTTACGTTGAAGCTGTTTAGTTTCCTCTGCCGCACCAATTCCATCTTCTCTTTCAAGAGGAGCTGTCAAACGTGAAAATTCTACATCTATTGCATCTCTATCAAGAGCAGGAGGTGGATTGTTTGCAGCATAAGCAGCTGCAGAGTCCCCTGCGATTTTTCCAAATACTTGACCAGCAGCAAGAGCATTTCCACCTAATCTGTTTCCGCCATGTACACCACCAGCAACTTCACCTGCAGCAAACAGACCATGGAGATTGGTTCTTGTGGATGAATCGATCTTTAATCCTCCCATTACATGGTGAGCCGTTGGGGTCACTTCCATTCGTTCATTACGAATATCGATTCCAATGTCGAGGAAATCTTCTAGCATTGTGGGGAGACGTTCTTCGATGATTTTTGTAGGAAGAAAGGAAATGTCTAAGTATACGGCCTCATTTTCTGTTCCTCGACCTTCTCGGATTTCCGTTGCAATTGCCCTTGCGACTTCATCACGCCCAGCTAGTTCCATAAGTCGGGGGTTGTAGCGCTTCATGAACCGTTCCCCATCCTTATTTAGAAGGATCCCTCCTTCACCACGGACGCCTTCTGTAACGAGACGCCCCCGTGCTGCAGGAGGTATGGCAGCTCCTGTTGGATGGAATTGAAACTGTTCCATATCGATGAGCTCTACATTGGCGTTGTATGCAATTGCATATCCACTGCCAACATCCGCTTGGGCATTTGTTGTCACATTATAAATCCGACCAGCACCACCGGTGGCCAAGACAATAGCAGGTGCCCGATACACTTGGAACTTTCCTGTGCGAATCTCTAATACAGAAACGCCCGCGACTCGATTCTTATTCCGAAGCAATGCCGTTGCAAAGACTTCATCAACGACATTGATTTGCCGCCTCCGAATTTCTTCGGTCAATGTTGCTAGAACCTCATGACCTGTTCGGTCTCCAGCATAACATGTTCGTCGATAAGTTTGATGGCCAAAGGGGCGTTGCATAATAAGACCATCGGGGGTTCTTGAGAAGATGGCGCCAAAATTTTCTAAATCAAAGACCCTTTGAGGAGCTTCTTCTGCTAGGATTTCTACGAGCTGCTGATTGTTAAGATATGCCCCAGCATTACATGTGTCTTGAGCATGAATTTCACATAAGTCATCAGGATCTAAATTTGCCAAAGCAGCGTTGATTCCACCTTCGGCCATAACGGTGTGGGCTTTTCCCAGAATATCTTTGGTAATTATAGTGACTTCTTGGTTAGAATCAGAAGCAGCGATTGCCGCGCGGCAACCTGCTCCACCAGCGCCAACAACTAACACATCTGTATCAATAACTTCAAAGGTCACCAGGATTCACCTACTCGCTAATTGACTAATATCTTCAGGTGGGGTAACACTACTAGCTGCAATCGAAAAGGCTGCATCTAATGGTTTAATGATTGTTCGATTAAGCCAGGTAGTAGCCTTTTTCTGTGCATCTTCATAGTTATTCGCTTCGATGTTTCGATCAACACGCATGAAGAAATTATAAGGTTCTTTTTCAGTACTTGGCTTGGAGATAACCCAGAAAGACTTCCCTCCTTCTGGAACATTAAGAGAACCAGTTATCTCGTACCACTCTTCGACCCTTATTCTACCCTGCTCTTCCCGATTTCTTTGGACCTTAGTCATCTGTACATTCCGAAGAGCAGTGACTTTCTGGAGGACTTGCAAAAGCGCTTCGCTTGATTTTGTGAGCTTGAAATCCGTGACAGTGACTTTAACATATCGGTCAGTTCGAAATATTGGCATGATTTAGCACTCCTAGAAGAGGGTCTAAGCCTCGGCAAAGTTATAAGGTGTCTTAAATTTTTCTCATTAGTTGAAAGGAACCTCAGCCAATTCTGATTGTAAGACTAATTTGGTATGTTTTTAGGACCTTTTTTCTAGAAATTCAAGGAGAAAGATGAGGACCTCAATTACCTCTAGATACGAGCAGACACTTTCGAGATTCTTAACTATTCTCAGTTTTGACTCATTCTTAGTGGTAATTCTTCTATTCGTCACACCTATCCTCGGCTTTGGTAGTCTGATTTTAGCGTTAATTGTGGTTTTCTCATCCATTCTGATAATTCGAACATTCTACCTTGAACAAAAACAGGAAACCTTCGACATAACGTCACATACTCTGTTTGAGACTGGCCTTCTTGTTTTCCCATCTCGAGGGAACCGTTGTGCAATATTCTTTGCATTCAACATTTCCAATACAAGTCGTAGCCAAAGCCGTACTCAGAGAGCCCTGACAATTCTTCTCAAAGTACTGCCTAGCTCAACTATCATTGCAGTTGAATGGACATCGGAGAAACAATGCTTCATTTCATTTTACATTAAGCTAGAAAAGTCTTCATTCCTAAATCGTGCAAGTGAACTACTGGATAACATCCAAAAGAGTTTAACTAAAACTCTAGGATCACAATCAAATCGCCTCCTTAGCGGAGCTGAATTGACTTCACACTTCTCTATGGGGATCCCGGGGCGATTTCAGAAAATCTTGAGTACTAGGAGAAATCAGATTGACATCCGAACTGACACATTCAGCACGAAGAAAGCCATCGCAGTGGTTACGCCAAAATCCTTTGAACAGTTGCATTCGATTATTCAAACACTGGATGATAATCATAGCTTCCGGTTGGTTCTGCCAATTAAAAAGCTAGAGACCACCATGCAGATGACTAGCTCCTTTATTCTTGTTTCAGGAAATCCGAATATTAACAGTTTACTTCACAAATTGCAGTCTGCATTGGCTTCAGCAAAACCCATACCTGCGTCAAAATCCATGAAATTGTTCGGTGACGTGTTGTCACGAAACCAGATTCAAGAAGAGCACTTCGAATCAGATTATCAAGCGGCCGCAGCAACAATTACCAGTTTATTATCAACAAGTTGGCCTTCAGATCTTAGCACTGAAGACACGACTGGTGCACACCAAGAATCCACATCTGACATAATGAACTCGTTGCTATGGAGAGAGGTGGTAAGTAGAGAACTCTCACTCGCTGAATTACCATACCAGAAAGACATTGTAATCTTTGTAGATAAGCTCCCAGTTCGTGTGGATTTCCAAAGCAATAACTGGTTATTCTTCATACTTTTCCAAGTAAAACAGCTTCAATTCAATTGGTTTTATCGTAAGATATGTAGATTCTTAGAAGGGAATGAAACAAAAGAGATTGTTTTCCTCTTAGCACAGCCGAAAGATAGGAGACTGAGCCACGGAGATCAGGTAAATCAAATGATAGCTAACCGGATTCATGTCATTCGAAATAGACAAGAACTGGTTTCGTTACTGAAAGAGAAGAAAGGCCAGATTCAGCAACAACGAGCAAGTGTAGCTCAAGTGGCTTAGAAAGTTCTTTAAGGATGAGATTCTTCCATCAGTGAAGGTGGGTCATATGGTCAAGAAGAACAAACCAATTTCAAAACAATCGAGTAATATCACCAAACAGAAAGAAGAAACGAAAAGCAGCAGTCATGAGACTATCAAACGTGAACTCATTATCAGCGAAGAGCAAAAACAGGAAATGGAGAAAGAAATCCCCTCGATGCGTGTGATTACTCCCAGTACTATAGCAAAGAAATATGGAGTAAGAGTCAGCATAGCCAAAGCCGTTTTGACTGAACTTGAGATGAAGGGATTGATTCACCGAGTTTCATCTGAAGGTAAGTTTAAACTTTATTCGAAACCAGCGGCATAATGGGGAAAAGCTTTGTGCGCCCAATTCTCATCGACAATTCCTATTGAATTCGTCCTTAGTGGTAATCAGATAATCGAAGGCGTATTACGACAAGTTTTAGCCCCCCGTACGATTGACAAGATCTTGAAGATACTCCCAATTAACAGTAGAATTCATCTCTGGAAAAAGGAGTTATACTTCGAAATTGGTATCCGAATGGGTTCTGAGAAGGCTTTATCTTCGTGCGAAGCAGGTGATGTTGCATATTGGCCTCAAGGTGACGCTATTTGTATTTTCTTTGAGAAAATGGCTCCTTACGGGAAAGTCAACCCTTTGGGTAAAGTAGTACAGATTGATTTTGAAGAGGTCTTCTCATCGCTTCATTCTGGCATGGCAATTAGCCTTCGTCTGAAAACCACGTGACTTGTTAACAATCTTTGTGATTGGTTTAGGTAAGCCTTTTTGAGACAGATTTGTGTCAAGATTTGACGCCAAAATGAATAGAAGATACCAGGCATTTTATACCGCTTTTGCCAAACACCTATCTTTCATCATTGACTTGCAAAGAAAGAGATCAACTAGCTGGGTAGGTACTCAATAGAGAAACCTGTACATCTTCAAACAGAAAGCATACAATAAATCCACGTTACTGGTATTAGCAGAGCTTTTGAGGGGTTTAATTATGCCTATCTAAGTAAAAGACCAGAATGAAGCGTTTATCAACCCTAATATTGTTATGTGCTTTTCTTGTCCTCCCACTCTCATTTTCACACAACACCATATTAACTCAAGATTGCTTTGTCCAAATTGTCTCAGTCACTTTGAACCAGTCGTCTTTTGAAATCGGTGAACAAATACAGGTGAACCTCGTCTACGATTTAGACTTTGACCTGATGGATCCATTAGGAGTTGGGTCGATAAGTGTTTCAATCCATGTTTACGGAACCCCGTTACCAATCTACTCTAAAGAATTTACTGAAAGCGGGTTTGATGTCCATAAACTAATGACCTTTGATGTTTCCCCAAATGATTGGGCTCCAAATACAACCGGCCAGTCGGGATATGTTCATGTAGAAGGTTGGGTACAAGATTCTGTTGGATCGATGACAGACTCAGTTCAGCAACCGTTTACCGTTCAACGAGGCGAACTCATACTCACAAATAATCCACTGCCATCTCAAGTTACTTTTCATGACCACTTCAGCATCGAAGGGTTGATTACAAACCTGCATAATGCTTCACTGTTGGTCTCCAATCACCCAGTACTGATTTCAGTAAGTCAAAACAGTACGTCACTTTGTTATTGGAACTTGCAAACAAATTTGACCAATTCTTTTAGCCACACCATTGATACGACGGAACTAGGTACAGGTGAGTTCATAGTAAACATCTCTGCACTTTATTCAGATGATTATAATGCTGTATCTAAAACAGAACCGTTCGCGATTAGTAAAGCTGGCCTTTCACTAACTACTACATCAAATGCCTCAACGATTGAAGCGTTTTACCCCTTTGCGGATAATTGTTCCGTACTCGTCTTAGCTAACCTTAATTGCCAGGAGATAAGCCATACCTTAGAGGACGCAAATGTTACCTGTAGTCTAGGAACTAACTCCACAACAATGGGTTACTTTGGACCGAATCAGTTTTCTGCCGTCATACATGGGCCATCAACCCCGGGCAACTATACTATCAAGGTGGCTGCAGTTGCACCTAATCATGATCCTGTTAATTCAACCATAGCGCTAGAAGTAGTTCACCGTCAAGCCCAAATAAACTTCATTTCAAACCGCTCAGAGGCAGCCTATGGCGACTACATCGGTTTTTCGCTTATAGTAATCGATACATCCTCCCAAGTTCCCATTACAGATAAAATCTGTTCTGTCTTCTTATACAACCAATCTGTGTGGAATTTGCTAAGGCAGATAGCATTAGATCAGAACGGTAGCGCAGAGTTTTATTGGCAAGCGCAAAGCATGGGAAACCAGGATTTTCGATTTAAGGTTGTTTTTCAAGGTGACCCTGAATTCAATGACGGGGAAGCTGAACTTACGGTAATCAATACTGGTGATATTCGCTTTATTTGTAATTCCACGCTCGAGATTGTTCGGCCCACTAACGTATCTTACCTTGTGCAGCTTACAACGTTAGACTTCCAGGGATTATTCAACATTTCACTACACTTGGTTGAACTCAGTTCGAATAATACATGGGAAATTGCGTGTACTAATATCTCAGGATATGCCACCCTCTCATGGTTAATCGATAGTACCTACAGTCTTGGGCTTCACAGTTTCCACCTTATTGCACAAGATGGTATAACTACGCTGGGTACAATCCAACTCACAATGATAATATTTGAACAAACAGTTTTGATACGGGTATAGAATAAATTATTACAGACCAAGAACCCAGCCACATATTATTTAGTAGTTAATGGGTAATTTCTACTAGATTGCCACTTCAACCAGCCATGGATATTGGAGTATCTATATGACTAGTCAACAGCGCATTGATGAATTGCTTGAACTGATGAGAAATCCTGACCACATACGCAATATCGGAATAGTTGCACA
>JBHLMI010000016.1:0-56624 GCA_048938295.1 Promethearchaeota archaeon | reverse complement strand
GCTTCGCTATCCCCCACGACCAATCATCGTCAACTTTGGTCGGACATTTCTCGATACACTGCATGCATCCTGTGCACCTATCCCAATCCACATAGGTCGCTTTCTTGTTCAGCGTCAGCAACCAATCCTTACCAGTATGTTCAGCAGCCACTAAATCCGTATACGGATACAACTCAATATTCGGATGTGTTGCCGCCTCCGCCATCTTGGGACCTAAAATACAGATCGAACAGTCTAAAGTTGGATATGTTTTGTTAAGGACAGCCATGTGTCCGCCAATGGTAGGTTCTTTGTCAACGAGGTGGACTTTGATGCCGCGATCAGCTAGGTCAAGAGCGGCCTGGATGCCTGCGATGCCAGCACCAAGAACTAAGACTTCTTGGGTGACGGGAAAGGTTTTGGTAACGATTGGACTTTGAGCACCGCTTCGAAATATGGCTGCCCGGATAAGACGTTTGGCTTTAGCTGTGGCTCCTTTGGGGTCGTTTTGGTGAACCCAGGCGCAGTGTTCGCGAATATTAGCGAATGTGATTTGACCACGGCTCATACCTGCGTCTTCAGCGGCTTGGAAGAAGCGAGGGCCAAATAGGTGGGGACTGCAGGCTGCAATAACAAGCCGATCTAGTTTCTTTTTGGAGATAGTTTGTGTGAGGGCTTGGAGGGGTTCGTGTTGACACCAGTCGCTGCGTGTTTCGACATGTTTGACTTGAGGGAGGGTTTCGGTGAAGGTGGTGAGGGCTTCGTAGTCGAGGGTGCTGTTGATGGTGTCGCCGCAGTTGCAGAGGAGAACGCCGATTTTCATCGTGTGGCACCTGTCCTAGGAAAGGTAGGATAGCGGTTGTTGAAGCCACATATATATTCATCACTCATACGATAGTTTCTTCAGGCGCCTTTCAGGTTGTGGTGGATATATGATTGAACTAGAGCGATTCGGTGACGAGGTTACTTGTGTTAAGACTGCGTCTCCGTTGGGTGGGCAGGCTATAATGTGGGTGTACGCCTACCAGATTGAAGACGTGATTTTTGACTCAGGATGTTGGAACGCAGTCGAGGAATTACGGACCTATGCTCAAGAACATCCGGTAAGGCGGGTTTATGTGACCCATAACCATGAAGATCATTATGGCGGGTGTGCGGCGTTCCTTCCAAAGGCAGAAGTGCTTGCGGGGCCTGTTACGCTAGAATCGTTGCGTGAACCCTATTCGTTGCCAGAATTTTTTCAATTCGTGTGGGGGCTTCCGGAACCAGTCTCTGAGGGAAAGCCTTTCATTGAGGATTATGTCACGGTGGGTGACTTATCCTTTGAGGTTGTGGATTTATCGGGGCATTGTGAAGAGATGATAGGATTCTGGGAGCCTGAACGGAAATGGTTTTTCTCAGCAGATGCGGTGCCACTTCCATCGCGAAAACAGATGTCGATGTCGGAAGAAAATATTCCCAAAATGATTCAGCGGATGAAAGAGATCCGAGATCGGGATGTTGCAGTGTTGTTTGATGGTCATCGTGGTTCTATTTTAGAACCCTGGGACCATATTGAAACGCGGATTCAATTTCTTACCACCTTAAGTGATCAGGTGAAGGATTTCGCTGCAGAGGGGAAGTCTGTGCTCGAGATTAAAGAGTTGCTTGGGTTTCCTGAACCCTGGTATCTGCCAAATACGGAGGGACGCTTCGGAGTTGACCATCTAATCCGATCACTGATAGAAGACCAAGTTTGATGCGGTTGTAAAATCTACAACGAAGTCGGTTGTTGGAAGAATGGATGAAAAGGTTTTATACCGTTCATTGAGCTGGATTGATTGCGGGGTTTGAAGCCAAACAGGAACGAGTACTTTTTCCTGGGATACGCAGCTCACCTGCTCCCTCTTGACAGGAGGAATCGTCCATGTCGCCAATGAAGGAGATTCAGAAGAAACAAGACAGGTTTAGTCGTCTTGTTGATGCGACTGGTGCTTTGGTGGTGGGAGTGGATACGCAGGGTCGTATAACGCTCTTTAACAGGCGTTGCGAGGAGGTTACAGGTTACTCTTCAGAGGAAGTGCTTGGGAAAAATATTGTTGAGTTATTCATTCCTGAGGATGAACGATCAAAGCTGATGGTTCGATTCCAGGATCTAGTGCAAGGAAAAACGCCAGCATATTCGCCAGAAGTTCATTGGATAACCAAATCAGGCGAACAGCGCCTCGTGCGATGGAATAACACCTTCATCACGGATGAGGCAGGAGAAGTCGCTGAAATTTTTGGAATTGGAATCGATATCACTGATTGGAAAGAGACACAGCACGCTTTAGAAGAATCAGAGGCAAAGTATCGCAGTCTCTTTGATAGTGTCCCTGTGGGGCTGTACAGGACAACTCCAGAAGGACAAATTCACGATATCAATCCAGCCTTAGTCGAAATGCTTGGCTTTGAGTCAAAAGAAGAGCTACTGAAACACAAAGCCTCCGAATTCTATGTCAATGCAGAAGTGCGGAAACAATTTGAAGCACATATTAAAAAGGCGGAAGTTGTCCGAGGTTTCGAAGTTCAGTTTCAACGTCGAGATGGGGAGATCATATGGATTGAACTAAACACCCGAGCGATCCGGAATACCAATGGAGAAATCTACTGCTATGAGGGAAGCCTGGAAGACATCACTAAACGAAAGGAAGCTGAGATCAAACTGTCAACAGCCCACCAACGGTCTGAATTCCTCGTCGACCTAATGGCCCATGACTTGAACAACATTAACCAAGGTATCATGATGACCTTGGAGCTCATCGAAAGCGATGAACAGCTTCCAAAACATCTTCGTGAAGGACTAGAGGCTTCACTCAATCAAGTGGAACGTAGCGCCGAATTGATAACAAATGTTAAACGTTTCCAATCCTTGGAAACTGAACCCCGCCGATTATCGACACGCGATCTTTCGCCTCCATTTCATGCTGCAGTCCGTGCCGTCGAAAGGGCATTTCCGAATAAACAGATATTCTTGTCTACAAACATACAGGACCAAACCTATTGGGTCTACAGCGATGGATTCCTCACGGAGTTATTCTTCAACATCCTTCATAATGCTGCGAAGATGGATCGCAATCCAATGGTCAAAATCGAAGTGCAAGCCAGTGAAAAAAGTACGAATAACTTTGTGAAAGTCGAAGTGCAGGACCAAGGGCCAGGTGTACCCGATTCGGAGAAGAAACGGATTTTCAACCGGTACCCCAACGGACCAGAAGGAGTACGTGGGTCGGGAATAGGATTAACACTGGTTCAGCGGATCCTCCAACGTTATGGCGGTGAGATTTGGGTCGAAGATCGGGTTACTGGTGACCACACACAAGGAGCAAACTTTGTTGTGCTCTTACCAAGGGGGGAACAAGAATAATTTCCATTTTTATCGTTGATGACGATGAGAACCTCCATCGGGTGTATCGGTCTTTCTTCTCGATGAAAGGATTCAATGTGGTCGGCAGCGCCTTCGATGGCGACGAAGCCGTGAAACTATTTGGAGCCCTCAACCCTCGACCAGACGTACTATTGATGGACTACCGTATGCCCATCAAGGACGGCGTAACTGCCACTAAAGAAATTCGGATCATTGATCCCGCGAGCAAAATCATCTTTTTAAGCGCTGACGAAACCGCCCGAAAACAGGCGCTAGAAGCAGGAGCGGTCTCGTTCCTGATAAAGCCCGTACGGTTTGCCCAACTCCTCCGAACAATTACCCAAGTCTTAGACAACCAGTAAGCATTTTTGCCTCGTACATTTTCTGAAAGAGAGGATGTCACTACTTGATTTATTCCCAACACAAGGTTGCCAAAACTGAACCGATGTTTTTTTCAAGGATGGAATTTCGTCTGCTCTTCTCGGAAAATCCATTGAAATCTCCGATTTGTCTAGTTCGTCGAGAGTTGGAATACGGTGTTCGAGGCCTTCTGTTTCCTTACTTTCATTTTCTTCATCATATTCGTGGACTTCGGAATGCATAGAACCCCTCATGGTGTGGGTGCCTGGGTGCGGGTTTTGGTTTGTTTATATGCATAATGGTTCTCAACAAAAACCCGTTAAAACCCATCAAACCATCTACTTACAACCGCAAACAAAACCAAGACGTTTGGATGTTTCAATCTCATTCTTGAAGGAGAAAAAATTGTATATACGTCAAAGCTATACCGTTGCCAGATTGCTTGATTACGGTGACTACCAATGATTATTCCGAAACAAATGCCAGTCGAAAAAATACTGAAGACTGTCGAGGGTATTGAGAACCTACTTATTGTTGGATGTGATGGATGCTCAGGAATTTACATGGTTGGTGGCGAAAAGCAGACAGAAATGCTGGCAAAGCTTATTGAGATGCATCGTCAGCTGAACAATGAACCGGGTGAAGTGCGTCACACCATTGTGCTGCGACAATGTGATCGGCAACTCGTCGCGACGACCCTACGACCACAATTAGAAGGGATTGATGCCATGATTTCCCTTGCGTGTGGCGTTGGCCCTCAAACCCTTATTGACGTATTCCCCGATATGAAAGTGTTTACTGCTGTTGACACATTCGGCATGGGAGGAAAGGACCGAGAACTTGGACACTTCTTCGAATATTGTAGAGGCTGCGGAGACTGTCTACTCAATGAAACCGGGGGGATTTGCCCCATGACCCGCTGCCCCAAAGCGCTAGTCAATGGCCCATGTGGTGGAATGTTGGAAGGGAAATGTGAAGTCGGGGACTACAAGAATGATTGCGCATGGTATCTCATCTATGAACGGCTGAAGAAACTGGGACGACTAGATTTGTATAAGAAGTACCGTGAACCCCGTGACTGGCGGGTCGCCCAATCGCCCCGGAAACTGGAAATCTAAGAGACGGTGAAACACTATGGCAAAACGTGAAGCATACAGCAAACTCATGGAAGAAATCAATGCGGGCAAGTTCGTATACACCGGTGAACTTGAACCCGAAAAAATCGGCGACATGGACGAAGTCATTGAAGGCGCCAAGAAACTCGTAGGCCATGTTGTCGCCGCCAACGTGACTGATATCCCCCAGAGTTTCGCTTACATGAACTCATTAGGTCCCTCGTATATGATTCAAGAAAAAGCCGGACTGGAAGCCGTCTGCCAAATGACCTGCCGTGACCGGAACCGACTCGCTATGTTCGCGGACCTGCTTGCCGCCGGTGCTCTGGGCATTGTTAACATCTTGGCATTAACTGGCGACCATCCTAGCCTAGGTGATCAACCCGAAGCGAAGCCTGTCTTCGACCTCGATTCCGCCAGCCTCACCGCCTTGATCCGCAAAATCACCGATGAGGGCGTTGACCTCAACGGACACGAAATCCACAACCCCCCAAAATTCCACGTTGGCGTCGCCATCAACCCCGGCGCCATCCCCCTCGAGCCCGAGATACTGAAACTCGAACGCAAAGAAACCGTCGGAGCAGAATTCGCTCAAACCCAAGTCGTCTTCGAAATCGAACAAGCCAAAGCCTTCATGAAAGCCATCAAACACGTCAAAGTCCCCACCCTTGTCGGCATCTTTCCTCTAAAATCATTTAAAATCGCTGATTGGATGGAAAAATTCGTTCCCGGTGTGAAGATTCCGGAGCCGATGTTGACGCGGCTCAAAGAGCTTCAGGACATTGAGGATAAGGTGATCCGGAAGGAGAAGATTGCCGAGTATAACGTGGAGTATTATGGTGAGTTTCTCCGTGAGTTGAGGAAGACGACGCACGCGGTGGGTTGTCATATCATGGCGGTGAAGTGGGAAGAGCTCATCCCCCGTATTATTGAAGCCTCAGGTCGTTAGAACTCGTCAGCAGTTATTTAGCAGTCTAGAGTGGAGTTCGAGAAGCCTATTAGAGTTTGTGTGACTGGTTGAAACTTGTAACAACCTGTTGGAGATTCTCAAGGCTAGCGAGGACCATTTCCTCACCGTATCGCCAGTTCCAGGGACCAAGTCCACATTCGGGACCAGCAAAAGGGACTTGGTCACTGCCATAGCGGGTGACAGCAGCTTCAAGATAATGCCACATTTCTTCTTGTGGCTGGAGGTAAGGCAGAATGTTCCCTGACAGGATTTCGTCCCAAGCCTTTCGTAGATTAACGCCTGAGGAAAAAGTCGGTCCGTCGGTTCGCATGACCGCGGCTCGAATGTATTTGTTGTGCTCCACAAGCCAAGATTTTGAAACAATGACGCTCTGGTGGGCTTCAAGCAGATTCCAATTCGCGCTAGCGAGTTGGTGGTAAGGAGAAGAATGGAGATGTATACCACGGTAATAACAAGAAGGAATAGTTGAGAGTATTGTATTCCAGTTGTCGATGAGGTGATTGAGCCGATCATCCGTATCAGTATCCATGAATAGATCACCGACCCCAGCGACACCGATTGAAGGTTCATCCAGTGTAATGATGAGGGGCTTGAGGTATTTGGTTTCGATTTGGGCGTTCTTCATGAAGGCGCGGACGATGGCTGCGAAGGATTCGATGAGGGATTCATCGTAGCGGGGACCAACGCCCATGTCTCGCCAGAGGCGACTGGCTAATTCAAAGGGTCCAGTGATGCAGGCCCGGTATTGGATAGAATCAATCTCGAATTCTTGGCAGATGGTTTTTGCCCCGTGTTTAAGGGCTAGAAGTTCAGCTACTTGAGCCTTTTCTGATGGCAACTGGATGAGAGTTCCGTCCCAGAGATACCTGTTTGCCTGTTTTTGGAGACCACGGCCATGCCGGACAATAGGGTCAAGGAATTGACTGATCA
This sequence comes from Promethearchaeota archaeon, assembly GCA_048938295.1. Taxonomy (GTDB): domain Archaea; phylum Asgardarchaeota; class Hermodarchaeia; order Hermodarchaeales; family Hermodarchaeaceae; genus Hermodarchaeum. The sequence goes on along the minus strand of JBHLMI010000016.1, from coordinate 49,885 downwards.
TATCCCTTTCGAAGGTGCCTTGCACATAGCAAGGTGCACTGATCGATGACCCTAGTGCTCTCATCTTGCGTGTAAAGGCATCATTGTGCTGTCGGATGAAGTCCTTAGCTACTTCTGTGTGATGACTGCCCTCTAGATCTGCAGCACCCCATGAATAACGGGTCATATCAATGGCGACGAGTGGATAACTTCCGACATCGGTTGTACGGATAACATCAGGGGAAATGGGTTCCACCACGGTTGCACCAAGCCTAATTACCATTAATCTTTACTAGGGCGTATAGCATGCAAAAACTTAGGGTTGGAGCCTAAAGGGCTTTTCCACACTGGGCTAGACTTTTGTTTTGGTGGTCTTCTTCTTTTTCGGTTTGAGAGTTTCTGTTACGGGCCATCGGCGATTCGTTTCAAGGGCCTTATCGATGGCAATTTCGGCTATGGCGCTGGAATGTTCAAGGATTTTTCCAAAGGAATCGAAGATGTTTTCTAAGCAGAACATAGCCTTTTGGTGGGGGCCAAAAAGGGCGCAGCTGTCGGGAGTGAGTTTGGGCAGCATTTGTTCACAGAGCTTTACTAGATGCTGTTCCATAAGTTCCTCGGCTTGTTGTCGCATGGGAACGAAATGAACGATTTCATTGATGACGTGATTCGCAGCTTTGTCATCACCCATCAACATCGATTCCGCAGCCATGGAATATACTCGGTGAACGTGGTTACCTGTCTTTAAGGCTAGGTTAAGGAGATCTTTCGGGCATTCCTCTTTTCCAAGCGAGATGACTGATTGAGCAATCCCCTTTGCATGGTCAGCCACATTCTCAATGCGTTGGATGAACATTAGGTAGGTGAGGCAGTCCATCGAATCGATGTTGAGCTCATTCATGAATCGAGGGTCCAGCAGAGCTGCTCGGAGTTGTTTGAATACTAAAAAGTAGAATTGGTTGACGTCTTCGTCAAGACCGATGACTGTTTGAGCAAGTTCAGCGTCTCGGATTTGAAGCGCTGAAAGGGCATCCACGAGCATGGTGGAGGTGATGCGATGAGCTAGGCGCATGCTTTTAGGTAAATCGAGTTGGTTGAGCCTCATCAGAGACTGGATGACAATTTCGTTGGTGCTAGCATCTATGATTTGTAAGCCCGTTAACATGCGCACTCGTTGCCGTACAAGTGATTGCTGTTCTGGTGTGAAAACACCCTTTGACCGGAGGTGGATAATACCAAAATTGTTTAGATAAGCGGCGATAAGGCGTCGTTCAAGAATACCAGGTTCATCCGTTGGATCGGTGATAATTTCTTGTTCGGAGGGTGTATCAGAGAACTCTTTGACTGGATAAAGGGCTAAAGAACGGTCGCGTTGTGGAATTAGAATGAGATGATCGCCAGAGTTGAGTTTGAATTCTTCTGTCCAGCTTTTGGGAATGGAAACGACTAGCGAGGATTTGCCTAGCCGCATAATCTTCCGTTTCTCCATAGCTCAACCCTTCGGGGCTTGTTCTAAGACCGTGTAAGTAGCCATCTAATTTGTATCGTCTATATATCTTGCTCACCGTCAATATTTCTTATGCCAAATCTATGCTGACAATACTTTCTGTATTTGGATAGAGGAACGCTTTTTAAGCGAGACCAGCTGCCAGCTATCCGCATCGAGTGCTATGCCAGGTGCTGAAGCACATCGAACTATATGGAAGAGAAAATAGATGTTTGCAGAATATGACCCAGAACGAATAATCCACCGCGTCTTTGGTGTACACCCCGATCAAATCGCCCCTACTGTCTTGATTACTCCCACCAAGAACAAGGTGATTGAACTTGAAGACCAGCTTCAGCAGCCTGTGCCAATTGGTAAATGGTTTACTGGTGTGTCTGGGTTCTTAGAAGAGAACCAGTTCATCACAATATTGGATAATGTCAGGTATGCACCTGGCATGGCCGATTGTGTGTACTTTCTGCAATTTGCCGGAGTGAAAAACATCCTATACACTGGCGCTATTGGTGGGCTCGCACAAGGAATGGAGATTGGTGATTTTGTTTTAGCCATGGATTGTGAGCGCGGAGATGGGGCATCCGGATATTTTGCGTCACTTTTTGATCGGGCTTGTGTGTGTTCTGAGTTAGCTAAACACGTGCAACCGTTTCTTCAGGTCGTGGCTGACGAAGAGGGATACCAGTTGTTCGTTGGGGACGTGTTCACGACTGATTCGCTAGCAGCGGAGACTATCCCGTTTTTGACTGCATTATCAGAAAAGGCGTTTATGGGGATTGAAATGGAGACCAGTGCCTTGTATACGGTTGCGAGCGTTGTGGGAATTAATGCGGTCGCAGCGCATGTTATTTCGGATTTACCTCTCGAGGGAAAAAGCATCCTTGATGACTTGACAGAGCAAGAAAAAGAAAGAAGGGCAAGCGCCCATTCAGCCATCATCCGAGCCCTAACCAAGGCCATTATAGCCTTGTCCGATGTCGCTGAATAAACGCGCTTGATTAAGCTTTCGCAACAAGGAGTAGAATTACTCCAATGAGCATGAGAATGCCGACGAGATATCCCCAAGTTCCAAGAACAAGGTATGCTGCGACGAGGAAAATAATCGAAAACACCAGAAGCAGAATTGCATAGGTTTGGAAGTACCGCTTATAGATACGAAAGGTGAAAATGACACACACTAGACCGAGACCGAGGTAGATAACACCGCTGATGAGGTCAAAAGCAACTAAATCCAGTACACCGAGGATGACTGCAATAATTGATGCGATAAAGCAAAGGACAGTACCTGCGAGCACAAGACCAGAATCTTTTGCCAAGGTTGTCACCAGACCCTCATGCATTAAAGCTTCCATTAAAGGCTTGTGCTATTTAAAAACGCAGACGCTTAGGCACCAAACATGGGTGTTCGGTCTATCGCGCTCATTAGCAGGGGCATGACAGCCATCCCAAGAATAGAGCCTAGCCCCCCAGTAGCACATGCCCTTTCACTGAACTCCTTTACATCATCATTGCGAACCGTTGGACCCACAAGCAGGAGGGGAACTGGATCTCCTGTGTGTTGGCCAGTAGTGCTGGCCGTTGTGTGATCACCGGTTATGGCGATGTGAGTGTGGTCCATGTCGATAAGTTGGGTGAGGGTTGCTACCATCTGATCAAATTTCTCGATCATCGCCATCTTTTTTCTAGGATCCAAATCATGGGCTGCACTATCGGTAGGTTTGAAGTGGAGAAACACATAGTCATGGTTTTTCAACGCATCAGCTGTTGCTCGGGCTTTAGCCTCAACATCTGTGTCATAGCTTGCTGTGTCACCGGGTACAGAGAGCACGTCCATACCTACACTCTGGGCAACACCTTTGTAGAGAGCTCCACCCGCCACGCAGGCGGTAGAAATCCCATAGATATCTTTGAGGAATGGAATCTCAGGGAGTACACCTGCGCCACGTAGAATTACGATATTCGCTTCTGGTAGCCCAGCCTTCTTTCGTTGAGCATTGATGGGACTATCGGCTAAGATACGGTGAAATTCGCGAGTAGTTGCATTCACAATTTTAGATGTAAGCTCAGCTTCTGATGTGTCATCTAACGGCATCGATGCAAGCACAGAATCGCCATGTCCATGGGGATCAGTGTCGGAAATTTTCGAAGATAGTCCGTCGCCTCGAATCACAACCACGCAACGATGTTCAACTGTATGCCTTACAGTGACTTCAATCGTGGGATAACCAGGTACTTTCAGCCCATCGATGAGTTTGACAAGTTCTGCACCTTCAGCTACGTTGCGGCCTGCTCGCCGATCTAAAACATCGTATGTTTCATCTTTCAGTTGGCGGACTGTGGCAAAATTCCCTCGGAAGGCAACATCAGTTGGTCCGAGATCGAGGCTGGCACCCAAGGCTTCGAAGGGGCCTCGTCCCGTATAGCAGTCTCGGGCATCATACCCGAAGAGGGAAAGGTGGCCTGTATCGCTTCCAGGGGGAATTCCTGGTGAGAGGACATGCACAAGACCCGTGATGCCTTTTGCCGCAAGCTTATCGAGTGTGGGTTTCTTAGCAGCTTCTAAGGGGGTTTTCCCTTTTAGAGCAGGGATTGGTCGGTCACCAAGCCCGTCGCTAATAACTAGTATCGCTTTTTCCGAGGAGTTGCCTGTCATTGTTAGTTCTGCCCCTGGATTCTGGTCTCTCGTGCAGCAATAAAAAGCTAATCCCATTACCGAAAGAGCAAAAAAGCGGTAAGGTAATGAGGGGGTGGCTGTTTTTTTCTGCCGAGGTGGCGGAGTGGCCACGCGACAGCCTGCAGAGCTGTTCTATATGGGTTCAAATCCCATCCTCGGCTCCATTATATTTGTAAGCGTTGGTTTTAGGCATATTCAGTACTATTAAGACTGGAAAGAGTAATTAGCGGTGTAGCGAGTCTAGCCAGCTGACGCAGTAGTTGTTGGGGCGGGGATGATATGCAGTGGTTGGAATATACCTTTCATTCGGAGCTGATAGATGCCCATTAAAGCTTCCAGTTTATCGGTTTTCGCTGCAGCGAGATAGGTGCTTAGGATTTGTCCAAGGAAGATGTATTCTCGGTCTTTGGTCAGTTCTTTGGAAAGGCTGTAAATATCGGATTCCACTGAGGTTAGTTGGATTCCGCGAGGTTTACTTGGCGTCACACTATGGGGGTGGCGTAGTGAGATTAGAAAGACATCTTCAACGAGGTCTGAGGCGCCATTGAACTGATCTACGCGGCCCTCCCATTGCTCAAAGTCAGCTTGATATCGTTTCTCAAAGACGTCTGAGAAGGTTTCGAGTCGACCTCGGAGTTGTTCACTGGGTGTTCCACTCAGAACTAAAGCAACACGAATGAACTGGGCATCGTTGATGAGGATTCGAAAGCCTTCGTATTGGAGTTCGCGGAGGGTACGTGCCTCATCTGAACCATTTGCAAGCCCTTGACTGTCTCCTAGGTCATGTCCAAAGGTGGAAATTGCTTGGAGAAATCCTGCTACTAACGTTGCGTCTTGGCTTTCTTCAGCGAAGGGATCAAAGACGCAAATGCCGCTTTCTTTGTGGAGTACGAGGAGTCGATTAAGATTCGCTACGTCACTGAAAGTATCTGCAATGGTTTGGTATTTCTCTAATTTTTCTTGGCGTTTGGGTAGGAGATAATAGCGCCGGTAGGCTAGAAATGAACCCAATGGAATTATGGTGATAAGGGCGACCAGCATAAGAATTGTTGGGAGATTTTGAGTAATAAGAGAAGTCATTGACATAACGCTAACGGGTTGGCTACTGGGCTGGATCTCCATATTCGTGATGGTGGCATAATTCTCTGCACCTTCTAGGCTTATGTAGAAATTATGTTCCCCTTCATGGATAAGGTCCCCTGAAAAATGCACCATTCCATCTTCGCCAACAGTTCCCTCTATCGGGGCATAATTTCCACTCTGTGCGGTAATGGTTAAAATGACCTTAACACCACTAGGTATGAAGCTTACTCCTGGTTGGCGACTAACTCCAAAAATTGAATCCGAGTTCTTGAAACCAGGAGGATTTTCAAGATAAAGCTGAAGAGAGATCCACCACTCCAAACCATAATTAGGCATTTGTAATTCTTCGAAGTTCGAATCGATGGTATACCCGATTGTCTGTTTGGGAAGGATTGTCAGTTGGACATAGGTTACTGTTTCAACGAAATCTCGTGCTTCAGCATAGAGTGTGATGTTATAGACCCCAGGTAGTAATCCTGCTGTTGTGATATTTTCAATTTCATAAAGCCCAAGTCCGGGAGTTGCTAAAATGAGGGTGATGTTTGGTAACCCACCTACACTAGCTTTTACTGTTCCATGACTCAGGTCTTCACTGTTTATGGCATCACGGAGAATAACACGGAGAATGTTAGGATGCCCACTTGTGGGATAAGTCCAATCGTGGTATAATGTGATTTCTTGAAATTCGAGTGGCACATCGATGCGGGAAGGTCGAGGTTGGGGTAAGACATCGATTGTGTCTGACCAGGTTGATTCGTAGCCAAACTTACTTGCATAAATGACAATATAGGCTGGATCACCTTCGTGAAAGGCTCTGCCAGCTATTGGATTGGTATCGATGGTGATATTATAGAAGCCTGGTTTAGTTGAGTCAATAAGATATAGGTCAACCCAATCAAGCCGTTTGTAGACCCCCTGCGTCTCGTGAACGAGATACGGGGTAATTTGAGCTCCAGTAATGGGTAGACCAAAATCATCGGTATAACGAATAGTGAACTGTAAAGATGTATCGTTGATGTAGGGGTGAGGATCAGTAAACCAAATATCCGAGATATTATTCAATCCTGGAAGTGGTTGCCCTTCCCAGAAGAACACGATATGAGTTGCCCGGCTCTTTACCTCGAATTGTTTTGTCACACTCTGATCCTGATTATAGGGCGAGGAGAGCTGCATTGTGATATTGTGTAAAACTCCAAGAGAGGCATTTTCAGTAAAGAGGAGTGCTGTGTAGTATCCGGGAAAGCCTTGTTCTTCCCAGTTGATATACTCATAATCAATTTTGGTGTCGCCTGGGCCAAGCCCCCATTCTAATCCACTGCTGTCATTAATGATTGTGACTGTAGCATCGTAGATTGGGAATCCCCATTGGTTGTCAAAATAGACTTCAATATGGACCACGTCACCGCGAATCACGGGATCGCCAGCTGGAGGGAATTCATAGGTGATTTTTAGATTAGTTTGCATGTAGACTTCGAGAGTTTGGAGATTCAGGCCTGCCTCACTGCCATTTGTCCAGAGGATATGGAGCGTGTACACGCCTGCCCATGTGGAGGTTAGCCAAATTGACCAATTGATTTCGACCATTCCACCTGGAGGCATCGGAAGGGCACTGAAATTAAAAGTATTGAAGGCATCTCGTGGATCGTAAACGAGTAGATAGCCATATCCGTTGGTGGCGTTTTGACCGGATTGATCCTCAACGTACCCTATGGCTGTTACGTCATCGTCGCCTGTGGCTTGTGTAATCACCTGATTTGACATATCCCGAACTTCCGAATCTACCATATAATCTGGTGAATCGCAAAGGATGGTCCATTGTCCACTTCGGGCGTTATCAATGACAAGCCAGTATCCGGTGGTGGGAGAATATTGATATGACCAGTCCAAGTGGTTCAATCCATTGCATTGGACAGAAAGCACTGTCCAATCTGACCCAATCGAAACTAATATTCTCTGATCAAGCGCTAGAACAGGAAACTCAGCATAGAAGCTTACGTTCCAATCAACCCAATCTTGGAAAACGTACGCGGTCCAGTGCGAATCAGCATATACTAGTTCATAAAACCAGCCAAGCCAATCTACATCATAGGTTAAACCTGGCATGCTGTATGACACGTCATAATATCGGTCAGCATTCGTCATATTGATGGCTGGTGAATGCCAGCCACCATCCCATAAACCAATTCCAGGAGTTGGAAACTGGTCCATCACAGGAGTAGCATTCACAGCCATGCCTATCTCACTGGGATAGAAGAACCGTGTGAATGCAAGTCCGAGGAAGAAATCATGCGAAGGACCCGAGAAGAAAGTAAGGCTTGGCCAAGGATAGGAATACCATGCATCACCTTCATCATCACCATCTCCATCGGGGGGAATTCCGACATCCTCCATCAATGCCCAATTTGCAGCAGCACCAGGCATCATTGTGAGGGCAAAGTAGAAGGTGTTCGCATAAGTCATTCCGCTATCCAAAATAATAGGGGTAGTGGGGAGCGGAACCCAAAGTTCATCCCCTCTTGGGATATCTGGAACAAGTTCCTGCATCCAAGGTCCCATACGTTGAGCCAAATTTGGCATAGTTCCCAAGCCCGAGGTTCCACTGGGGGCTGCAGCATACACAGTATAATTATACCAACCCCCAGAGACAGGATTGGGTGGAGTACTTGGTGAATAGAGGTAGATTACAAATTCAGTTAGCTCAATTGGGGAGAGCCCGCTAATATTAAAGGCCATAAACACGACTTCACCAGGCCAGGCCTTTTCTTCCATTGGCCAGTAATAGCGCCAACCGGCTAAGGGATCATGGTCTTCAACCAGTATGTAGTCTTTATTTGAGTGGATATCCCCGATGCGGGTGAAGTAGCTTTCATCATGATATAGCATGCCCTTAGTGATATGGACTGTGTAATCTGAAACATCATTTCGATTGTTGAATGACCGTGATATATTCCATGTTAATTGTGTAAGACGAGTTGAACCAGCCCCAGATTGGCTGATTGGGATATCAGGGGTTTCTACAGGATTGTCCGGAATAGAGATACCGGTTGGCAAAGTAAACTCAGGTGTAGTCAATGAAGTGTCAAGGGGATTGTTGAATAATGAATCCGGAGAGGTTCCGGTTTCCACATCCGAAGTGCTGGTGTGAGGTGATATTGCCTTGTTAGAGGGAACAAGAGGAACGAGGGGAAAGAGCAGGATTGACATTACTACCAATAAGAAGATCTGTTTTCGCCGCATGATATCCACCTTAAGATTGGAGTTGCCTTTGTAGCCGCATGAGTGCAATGCACACACTCTGAAGAGGCTAGCCTTCTCTTCAAAGTCCACCTAGTGCCGCGAAACACGCGTTCTTAAGTATTTGTCTAGATTGCGGATGATAATAAACTGATTAAGGAGTTAACAAGGCGACTGAGCATAGCCTATAAGGGATTGAAAGGCAAAGTGTATCTATTCTAGTACGGTGGAGTGAATTTTGATGCGGCAGTTTTATGAGTTAATTACGAGCCGACGGAGTATTCGTGAATTGAAGGAAAAGCCCGTTGCATTGGCTCAGCTTAACCGCGTCCTTGAGGCAACCTTATGGGCGCCTTCGGCGCATAACGCCCAGCCTTGGCGGTTCTTCGTGTTGCAGTCTATGAAGGAAAAGGCGAGACTTGCAAATGCGATGGGGAATGTGTTGCGACAGGATTTGACAGCAGATGGAGAGGAACCGATGAAGATAGACGAATTGGTAGCCACTTCTATCACACGGTTTACAAGCGCTCCGGTTCTCATCCTCGCGTGTCTTACGATGGAACCAATGGATGTATATCCGGATGATAAACGTCAACGTGCTGAATACACAATGGCTGTTCAAAGTGTAGCAGCCGCGATCCAAACACTGCTTCTTACAGCGCATGCAGAGGGTTTAGCAGGATGTTGGTTTTGTGCCCCCTTGTTTTGTCCAGATACTGTGCAACAGATTCTAAGATTACCAGAGACCGTCATTCCACAGGCTCTTGTTACTTTGGGATATGCTGATGATATGCCGGATCCACCTCCAAGGCAACCTCTTGAGAAACTTGTTAGATTCATCAAAGGAGAGGGATGCTGAGTCTATGTCAGTGGTAGCGTTAGCTGGCGGCGTGGGTGCAGCACGGTTTTTAGAAGGACTTGTCAGGGTGCTGCCATCTGATGAACTTACGATTATCGTTAACACCGGAGATGATATGGCAAATTTCATGGGTTTGTACATTTCTCCTGATGTGGATATCGTCACATACACCCTTGCTGGGATTGTGGATCCGGAGAAAGGCTGGGGGATAGAAGGAGATACATTTCATGCCTTACAGGCGCTTCAGAAGTTGGGATTTGATACCTGGTTTTCGCTAGGCGACCGAGACCTGGGCACCCACCTTGCACGAACCGCAATGCTGCAACAGGGTTGGTCACTTTCGAAAGCCACAAAGGTAATTAGCGAATTGCTGGGAGTCCGTTGTCGTATTATCCCCATGACAGAGCAGTGGGTGCCAACACGTGTTGTCACCGATATCGGATTAGTCCATTTCGAAGAGTATCTTGTGAAGCGAAAGGCCCAAGATACTGTTGAGGATGTTCTTTTTGATGGCATCGATAGTGCTGCACCAAGTCCAGATGTTCTAGAAGCGATAGAACATGCAGAGATTATCATCATATGTCCCAGTAATCCCATTGTCAGTATCGGACCTATTTTAGCTGTACCTGGTATCAAAGAAGGAGTCAAAAACACTGATGCTATCAAGATTGCCGTTTCACCGATTATTGGGGGGAAACCAGTGAAAGGTCCGGCAGACAAATTTATGGAAGGTAAGGGTATTGAAGTGTCAGCTGTGGGAGTGGCACAAATCTATCAGGAGTTCCTCGATGTTATGGTGATCGACAAAGAGGATCGACATCTTGCATCCCGTATCGAGGAGTTAGGAATGAGAGTCGTAATTGAACAGACACTCATGACATCTATAGCCCGTAAAAAGAAGCTAGCACAAACCGTTCTAGCGGCTGCAAAGGCGCAGAAACGGAGATCGTAATAAAGTATTTTATACCGGGTGCACTGCTGATTCAGATGGGAGACGCTATGTTACAGGTATACAATACGCTCTCACGGAAGAAAGAGCCCTTCAAACCTCTACATGAGGGCGAGATTCGCATGTATGTCTGTGGACCCACGGTGTATGATTCAGCACATTTGGGCCATGCGCGATCAATTGTGGCCTTTGATGTAATTCGACGTTATCTGGAGTATAAGGGCTATGATATGCGCTTTATCCAAAACTTCACGGATATCGATGATAAGATGATAAATCGTGCACAAGAGCAGAACACGACCACGGCCAAGTTAGCAGCGAAGTATATCCACGAGTATTTTGAGGATTTTGATAAGCTGTTTGTGAAACGTGCCACCGCTTATCCGAAGGCTACCGAGCACATCCAAGAGATGATTGAACACATCAACAAATTAATCGCGAAAGGGGTTGCCTACGAGGCAAATGGTAGCGTGTATTTCCGGGTATCAAAGTTCAAACAATACGGTCGCCTATCACGTCGGGACAAGGGGGAGGAGACGCCATTTGAGCAGGAAGATCAGGATGCCGGAGTGATCGAAGAGAAAGAGCATCCAGAGGACTTTGCGTTATGGAAAGCTATGAAGCCAGGTGAACCGAGTTGGGACTCTCCGTGGGGAAAAGGTCGCCCAGGCTGGCATATTGAATGTTCGGTCATGTCGACTAAGTATCTAGGCTACCCCATTGATATTCATGGGGGTGGCCTTGATTTGGTATTCCCCCATCATGAAAATGAGATTGCTCAATCTGAGGCCTTAGCGGGTCAACCCTTCGTTCGGTATTGGATGCATAATGGTTTCTTAACGGTGAATCGCGAGAAGATGTCCAAATCGTTGGGGAACTTTTTCACCATCCAAGAAATTACGGCGAAATATGATCCAGAGATCGTTCGCTTATTCCTCATTTCATCACATTATCGAAGCCCAGTTGATTTCAGTGATGCTCAGCTTGAGGAAGCAAAGGCTCGGTTGGCACGAATTCACAACTCAATCGATCTTCTTCAGCACCGGCTTCGCGAAGCCCGGATGGAGGAAACAAAGAATCCGAGGAAGCCATCGGAGGCAGATACCAAGCTGTGGGACGCGCTATCCACTTTCGAGCATGAATTTGATTCAGCTATGGATGATGATTTCAATACCCCTGAAACCCTCGCTAGCCTGAATAAATTCCTGACTACAATGAATAGTATGGTAGCAGGGAATCAATCGGTGACTGCAGGGACGTTAGAAAAAATCTTCACAAGTCTTGATGCTGTTGGTGAGGTGTTAGGGCTATACCGTGAACGGATGCGGTCAAGTGCAGACGATGACCGAATGGTTGACGGATTAGTGAGGCTGCTAATTCAAATTCGGGATCAAGCTCGCAAACAAAAAGATTTCAAAACAGCGGACCAGGTCCGTAATCAACTCAAGGACTTGGGTATTATCTTAGAAGACGAAAAGACCGGAACCGTATGGAAGTGGGAATAAGATTGAAGGCACTAATTCTCGCGGCTGGGTATGGCACAAGATTACATCCTTTGACTCAGCATCGACCAAAGGCCATGATACCGCTTCTTGGCAAACCGATGCTGCACCATGTGATTGATACAGTCCGCGAAGCGGGTATGAAAGACATTGTGCTAGTTGTAGGTCACTTCTGTGAGCAAATTGAAGCGTATTTTGGTGAAGGGGAAGACTTCGGAGTTACTATCAGCTACTCAAAGCAGACTGAACCGAAAGGAGAATACGACGCAGTCCTAGCCGCCGAAGATCGCCTAGCGGACGAGGACCGTTTCCTAATGACTGATTGTGACATCATCACTACAACGAGACGCTTCAAGGCGACAGTAGAAGCTGCCAAATCTAGCGATATGGCTTTATCATTGTTTGAGGTGCCGAACCCTTGGCAGTTTGGGGTTGTGGCTTTGGAAGGGACTGAGATCACAACTATTGTTGAGAAACCAAAGAAGGGAACGGAGCCAAGTAATCTTGCCGTAGCAGGAGTCTACGTTTTCACCAATGCAATCTTTGACATGCTTCGAAAGACTCAGGATTTGGAAGGGGGGATTCAGAAACTCATCGACGAAGGGCATACTGTCCACGGGAGCCATTCAAAGGATTCCTGGGTTGACGTTGGACGCAGTTGGAATATCCTCGAGGCGTCTCCCATCCTCTTCGACCGATTACGTCAACAGAAAGGCGATTCCATTCATCCAACCGCAACAGTTAGTGATTCTGCACATCTCAGTGGAGATGTGTGGATAGGGTCGCACGCCCGAGTGTTTCCTGGGGCAGCCTTAGTGGGACCCGTTTATATCGGTCCCAATGCCATTGTGGGCAACAATTGCTTAATTCGTGATCACGTTGTGATCGATCAAGGAGCACGAGCCGGCTTTTCCTGTGAAGTTCGTAATACCGTGATGTTACCTGGAAGTAGAATTGGTCATCTCGCCTTTGTTGGTGATAGTATCCTTGGTTTTGATGTAGAGATCGGGGCGAGTGTCGTGTTGGCTAACTACCGATTTGATGGTTCAGAGGTTCAGGTAATGCTAGGAGGGCAATTAGTGTCTACACATACAGACAAATTTGGCGCTGTCATCGGGGACGCTTCGAAAATCGGCTGTGGAGCAGTTGTGTTACCAGGTCGAACTATTGGGTATAACTCATGGATTGATCCCTCGATTGTTGTCCAAAAGGATGTACCTGACAATGTGCATGTTAAGCTCAAGCAAACGACAATAGAAGATCGACACTAGACTCCTTACCTGATTTGCCGTTTTAGCGTCTGTTGGGCAGCTTTGAGAAGGTCCTTTGCCCTTTGTGCTGAAAATGCTTCAACTGTGACACGGATGACGGGTTCTGTACCGGATGGTCTGATGAGCACCCAGCTGGAGTCATGGAAACTGGCACGAATACCATCAATTTGGTTCACGTCTTCGATGTCCATCCGTTCTTCGAATACTGATTTGATTGCTTTCATCACAGTGTCTTTTTTCTCGTTGGGACAAGTTACAGATGCTCTGAGTAAATGGGTTGATGGTAGATCATCGACGAGCTGACTTAGGGACCGGTTTGCCCATTCGAGGAGTTCAAGTATCTTACATGCAGCAAGTGGTCCATCAGGACAATAATGTACCTCTGGGAAGATGAAAGGCCCAGAGGGTTCGGCACCCATCACGGCTTGATGTTCTTTGACTAGATTGGAAACAAACACATCACCAACACGGGACCGCTCAACCCGTGCACCATGATGCTTTGCAACATGATCGACGATGCTCGAGCTTGACACGGTAGTGGCAATGACCTTACCTCCCCGGGTAGCGAGGTAGTAGTCTGCCACTAATGCCAAGAGGATATCCCCTGCTAGAACTCGTCCTTTATCATCGACTGCTAAAACGCGGTCTGCATCGCCATCATGGGCGATTCCGACGTGTGCTTTAGTTGAGGTGACGATTTCGCTGAGATTATCAAGATGTACAAAATGCTGCCATTCCGCTGCTGCGGCACTTTGTATCTTTGATGGGTGGCAATGGTGTGCATATTCCTGCCCATCGGGGGGAGCATTAAGGGGTTTGACGCTTGCGTGTAGTTGTTGAAGTGCTGGGGGGGTGACCAGGCTTCCGACGCCGAGTGCGCCGTCTATAACAACATTGTATGACCTATTCACATCGCAGGCATTCACTATAGCATCGAGGTGATGTGGGATGACTTCAACCGAAGTAAAATCAGTGAAATGCGTCCAATCTACGGGTTCAACTTTCGTAATCCGCTTTTCGAGTTCATCCTGTTGGGTCGCTGAGAAGCCAGCCCCATCGGGATTGTGAAATTTGAAACCATTGTATTCGGGAGGGTTGTGACTCGCGGTCACAATTATCGATGCGTGCATGCCCTTTTTTCCCGCCGCATAGGCAATGGAGGGTGTGGGTGCCATCTCGGTTTTTGTAACTGTAACTCCCCCCTCAAGAAGGCCTGCCATTAACGCCGAAGTCAGCATCGGACCAGTAGTCCGATGATCATGCCCCACCATAATCTGTGGATGCTTCTCTAAAGCTCGTAGATAGTCTGCGGTAGCTAGACCAATTTGGATAGCCAATGGACCGGTGATGAACTCATTGACTTTTCCCCGGATACCTGAGCTTCCAAACAAGGATTGTGTTGAAGACATGATATTTCTCCATTTAATGTCGCTATATTATGAAGCAGCAGATTTGAGTACATCTCCAATCCAATCGAGCCCGAGTGCAAGGAGTTCCTGAGCTCGTTTTTCCTGACGGGATTCTGCAAAGCAGCGAAAGACTGGTTCTGTACCGGAGGGACGAAGCAGCAACCAGCCATCATCGAAAATGACTTTGACTCCATCTACGGTATTGACTTGCACATTGGGATAATCTTTTCTCACCATTTCAAGTGCATGCAAGCTAACAGCTTCTTTGAGACCATTCGGGCAATCAATTGCGCGTTTCAATTGGGTATACTTGGGGAATGTATCAATAATCTCACTTAGTGGCTTTTCGGTTTTTGCTAAATGCTCCAACAGATAGGCAGTGCCAAGACCACTATCTGAAAGGTAGTTGAGGTGGGGGTAGATGATTTTACCAGATTCCTCAAAAGCAAATAGTGCGTTATACTTCTTGATGGCCGCCACTATCGCTGGTGGTCCTATGCGGCTATATACGATGCGAGCTTTGAATTGTCCAACGACATCTTCAACGAGGTTACTAGAATTGATGGGTGTGACGATGGTGCCTCCCCCTTCACGGGTCAATTCGATTTGAGCCAGTAGTGTGCCAGAAACATCCCCCATGATTGCCCGTCCTTTATCGTCGACGAAAAATGCACGGTCAGCATCACCATCAACGGCGACACCCAAATCCGCCTTATGTTGTTTCACCAACTGAACCGCTTGTTCCAATAAGTTAACCCGTAAATTCGGGGACCGACCGGGAAACATGGGATCCCGTTCGGTGTTAAGCCCAATGACAGTACAACCCAGTTGTTTGATGGCATCTAGCAGCCAGGGGATGGCTGTTCCATTTGCAGCATCGACAACAACGCGAAATTTTCGTCTGGCAATGAGATCTGCATCCACTTGTGCTACGACCTTTTTAATCCAAAAGGAGCCTACATCGGTTACTTGTCGAAGCCGTCCATGGTTTCGCCAATTCACAGGTGTGGCTTTCGACACATTGAGCGCTTCGATCTGCAATTCAACATCATGTGCGACTGGCGCGCCATCATGGCTGAGTACTTCAATCCCAGACATATGAGCGGGAATATGACTCCCGGTGATTAGTATTGCCCCCGCCAAATCACAGTAGCGGAGATACAGGCTCACAGCTGGTGTGATGACTTCACCTCCATAAAGAGCGTCAGATCCTCCTGCCATTAATCCACTAACGATGGCATTTGTCAGCAATGGGCTGCTTGTACGGTTATCATGGCAGACCAACAGAGGTGCCCGGTTGAAAACCGTGGCAACGCTATAGCCAATTTGCCAAGCAACCCTAGGATTGAGTTCATCGGGGACAGAGCCACGAATACCGCTAGTGCCGAAGCAGGGCGTCCATGTCATGTCGAAACCTCATTCAAGAGCTGCGTCTTACATCATATCGCTATGCTTAAAAAGCCCTTTTTATAGCGTGGTTTTTTCTACAATGCACAAAGCAAAGAAGTTAAATTCGCCGACTACTCTAAGGTGGTTAGGATGCGGGTCGTTAAGTCTGCAGATTCCTTAGGGAATTCTCAATCAATGGATGAAGACCATCTTGCTGCGGTCATCCGTGAGTTCGGGCGCTCAATGCGGGAAGTCACGGGAGGTCTGGACGACGCCATGAATCGGTGGGAATCAGCACACCGCAGTTCACTTCGACCCATTCGAGTCATCCTTGGCTCATTATCCAAAATCAATTACCTTCGTAATATCGAGGATCTTGGAAAACTCACTTCTTTTGAGGGTATCATCGATCGAGCTATCACCAAAAACATGGGACTCCTCGATAAGGTGCTCCCCAAGTTGTTAGCCCTAGCATCTGATTTTGAAAGCTCGATCAGAAAAATGCGGTTAATGGAAAAACGGGTCTCTGAGTTGCAACGCCGTGGAGGCAATCTGCTCAGCTCTGAGGGAAGCAATGAACCACGGATTCATCAATTGGTTGAAAACGTCGATGCCCTTAGCCGGAAGCTTTGTGAAATAGTCTGCATGTACGAGGACGAGTACCTGTTTCGATTGAAAACAATCCGGAATATTGAGGAACTCATAGATCCAAAGGAACTCTATACTGGATTGCTCCTATGGACCATGGAGCCTTATCTTGAGGCGGATCGTATCGAAGTGATCCGCAAAGAAATCGGAACTCACATTGAAGAGACGCGATCACTTGTATCCCGCCAAAACATTTCCCCGAATATGTTTTAGTTGGATATAGCGGAACTGAGCTAGCCCACAGATTAATACCTTTGCAGGTAGGGTTGATGATTACAAGAGGAGACTCCGTTGACCCGATTGTTTGGGACCCAAGGATTCCGTGGCATCGTCAATAAAGAACTCACGGCAACAGTTGCACATGATGTGGGCCATGCACTAGCAGATTATCTTGAAGGACAGAAGACCATCGGTCTAGGTTGGGATTCGCGACAATCCAGTGAAATGCTTGGATTTGCTTTTAGTGCTGGCTTGATGGGGGGAGGTTGTAATGTTCATATTCTTGGTCTGGTTCCCACACCACTGTTAGCTTATGCCATTCCACGACTCAAATTGGATGGGGGGGTAATGATTACAGCAAGTCATAACCCACCAGAATACAATGGCATTAAATTATGGGGCCCAGATGGCGCATCCTTTACGGTAGAAATGGGACATGCAGTTGAAGACTACTATTTTGCTGAAGACAGATCCTTACGTGAATGGCAGGCTTGCGGCCGTCTCGTCCCCTCTGAGGATTTCAGGTTGCAGTATATCGAAGCCTTGCTCGAGCAGGTTGATGGACAACGTCTGATTAAACGGCAGTTCCATGTTGCTGCTGATTGTGGTGGAGGCGCAGCGGCGATGGTTGTTCCTGCCCTGTTGAATGCGATAGAGGTGCGGACCAAGCTTCTTTACTGCGAGCCTGATGGTCTTTTTTCTAACCGGCTACCAGAGCCAAAAGAAGCGAATCTCCAAGAATTAATTCAGACCGTTAAAAAGAATGAACTCGATGTGGGGATTGCCTGGGATGGTGATGCCGACCGAATCATCTTCATCACAGATCAAGGTCGATACCTTATGGGTGATCGCGTCTTCGCACTAGCAGCATATCATTCGCTTCGAGACCTACAGGAGAAGCCAAAGCGTATCGTAACACAAGTTGCGACCAGCGATATCATCCACGAAGTTGCTCGCCTCGTTGATGCAGAGATAGTCGAAACGCGGGTCGGTGAACCATTTATAGTCCAGGCAATGAAAGCAAAAAATGCGGTGATTGGGGGTGAAGAAAATGGGGGAGTTATTTATCGCGGCTGGTCTTGGGCCCGAGAGGGGATGCTTACCGCACTAAAGATTCTCGAACTAATGGAGCTAGAAGACAAATCTCTGGAAGAGCTAGATCGCCAATTTCCCACTTATCATCAAGTTAAAGAGAGCGTTCACTGCAGTCATCAGGAGAAAGAGGACCTCCTTGAGCTCATCAAAGGATATGCCCCCTCAGAAGCGGAGTGCAGCACCATCGATGGAATCAAATTTCGATACACCGATGGTTGGGTTCTTCTCCGCCCCTCTGGAACAGAACCTATCTTTCGTGTCTTTGCAGAAGCAAAAACTGAAACCCGAGTAAAGACATTAGTCAACCAAGGACTCCAAATCGTATCTGATGCTCTCGAAGATCTGAAAGTAAAGTAAGAGTATGGTGAAATGCGTTGCGTTTGTTAATTTTTCACGGAAATCTAGCCTACAAACCAACTGAACCGGTAAAGATCAGTGTTCGTGATGAAGCGGAGGAGGATGTATGGCAAGAATTCGAAAACTGCTTAATTGTCTTTTGCGCTGTGGAAGCCACCGACGAAGAACAATTATCCGAAATTGTGCGAAAAGCAACAGAAGAAATTCAGTTAGTGGCTCAACGAGTCAAGGTGAAGAGGATTATCTTGTATCCACACGCTCATATCTTTCCCCGAAAACTTGCCAAACCTAAGTTCGCTGTTAAGCTATTGCAAGCCCTGCTAAAGACCTTACAAGAACAAGGTTTCGTGGTGCATCAAAGCCCATTCGGCTGGTACAAAGCCTTCAAACTTGAATGTTATGGGCATCCGCTTTCGGAGTCTGGTAGAACTATTGATTAGATGCGTGTGAGAGCACAAAGTTTTTCAATCAAGGATACATGCTCCACTCAAGCGGTCGTTGACTCAGCTTACAGGAAGGCTGACAACACCCGCTGTGAATCTTCGAGATGATCGCATATTGCCATCTAAACGGAAAAGTGGCGGTCGCAGCAAAGGTGCGACAGGCCGTGGAGCCACAGTTCAGTGTACTAAGTGTGGAAAAATAGTCCCTCGAGATAAAGCAAAAAAACGAACCTCACGTACTTCTTTTGTCGACCCACAGATGGCGCGAGAACTACGGCGTGCAGGCACCTTCATTCCTGCGCGACAGACCACCAAGTGGTATTGTATCAGTTGCGCCGTGCATAGTGGAGTTGTAACCATCCGGAGTCGCAAAGATCGAAAAGGAAAGTAACCGGCAATAAAGCAGGTTCTCCTTACAGCAGAGGGCTAGTCGCTGGAGTGGCAGATTTTGGACCTGTACATCATTGTAGACGCTTTGCGGGTACGCACCTCAGACGAGTTTCTGATACGGGATGTACCAGGAACAAGTGGGCGACTGGATGTTATCTGCCGGATTCTCGTATCTGCGTATCGGACAGTTCCGACGTTCTCATCTGCCATTCAACTTGATGCTATTTTTGGAGGCCCTCCAAACCCACCACTTCGACTCCAAGTCACGAATGTAAACCCGGAAGATTTCCCTGAGAGTGAACTTGAATGCGCGCTCATTTTGAAAGGCTTGCTTTATCGATATCGATCCCAATCTGTTTCACAGGATCCGAATTGGCCCCAATTTACAATCACACCCCAAGACTTTGGGCAAACCCTTGAGGATGTTATCCAAGATAAAAAACAGGTTCTGTATTTAGTGGAAACCGGTCAGCCGCTAGAGCAAGTAAAGTTGAGGTTGAATGAGCCAATCGTAGTGATTTTAGGCGATGACCAGGGGCTTTCCCCAGCTCATGAAAAAGAGGTCAGAGCGAAGGTAGTCCAAGAAGTTAGCATTGGAACGAGAAGCCTTTTGGGAAGCCAGGTGATTAGTTTATTTCTACTCGATCTGCTTCGACGAGAAGGAACATAATGAGACTAAAGACGTGGACGTCATGACCGATAATTCCGAGTTTGTTCAGGCTCTGGACAAGTATTCAAACCATCAAACGAAAGCTATGCGACGGTTAGTTTCTCGGACGACTAAAGACAATCTCTGGCTGTATGTCTTGACCCTGTTGGAAGAGAGGGATTACTTCGGATATGAGGTGCAAGGAATTGTCAAAGAACGGTTTGGAGTGAAAATGGCTTCAGTTACAGCGTATGTGCTCTTACATAAACTCCAACGTGATGGATTAGTGGAGCTCAGTGAGGAAAGAAAAGAAGGACGCCGACCACCTCGGAAATATTATCGGATTACCGACCTGGGCCGAAAAACCCTCAATCAGGCTAGGCTTTTTCTTGATTTGCTTGCTCGGACTCTGACTCCATCCTAGAAAGTACACGGTAGGCAGAAATTGCGCGTTGAATCACTGTGACATGGGCAAGGATGGCTACAAGCACAACACCATAAGCTATCCAGTTCTCGAGACCGAAGAAAATCGGTGGGGCAAAGAGGACACCAATTACGGTAAGATACTGTAAGAGGGTTACAACCATTAGAATGATTAAGCGTTCAGGACGTTCTGCAATTCCTATACCCAGTTGGGTAACCCTTGCGGCTTCTGCGCGTGCCCGAACATAGCTGACCAGCAGGCTCCCAACAATAGCAACGATACCCCAAAGAGTGGAGACCCAGCCACCAAGAATTATCCCAAAGAGGACAATGGCATCGCTATAACGATCGCAGATGCTGTCTAGCACTCCGCCAAATGCTGATGTCTTCCCCATCTCCCGAGCCACGGCACCATCAAGGGCATCCACAAAACCTGAAAGCAATAGAAGTAGAAGTGCCAGTGCCAGTTGCTGTTGAATATACATCCAAGCGGCAAAGCTAGCAATAACTGGTCCTAAGAGAGTGAGTGCATTGGGGGGGACGCGTGACTTTGCAATGATACGTGCAACTGGTGAAAAAGCACGCTTGAATTGTTCTTTGATGCGTCCGACGACCATCGTAACCACACTCTAGTTTGATTACATTCCTGTGGAGGTGTGCCTATTAAGTTTCTTCGCATCATTGGATAACTCGAAAGACTGAAAAGCGTGTTTTCTGCAGATAAGGTATTGGAATATTGGATCTCCATTTTTTCTGGGAGCTCGTGACACCGTTATGCAAGAGGAACTTCACGAAGTCGAGTATCAACCCATCCCAGTCCGTGAATTACTAGTAGAAATGAAAGACCTCAGTGAGTTAATGATTGACCTGGCTTACTCAGCGGTCATGTTCAATGACCGCGATTTAGCTGAAGAAGTCATGGATATGGAAGAACGTGTCGATTACCTTGGCTACCTATTACTCATGAACGCATCGCTGGCCGTTCGTGACAAAAAAGACGCCGAACAAATCGTCAGTATCATGAAAACAGCTTCATCTGCAAACAAAATCAGTGACGCCGCTGCAGACATCGCTGGACTCGTCCTGCATGATATTGGCATACCGGGAATATTATGGCTCGCGATGAGTCAAGCTGACGAAATTGTTGGACGGGCAACCATTCTGAAAAAATCAATGCTGGTAGAGAAGACTCTAGCTGATATCAATCTCGAAGAAGAAATTGGCGCTGATATCATTGCAATTCAACGAAAGAGAAAATGGACAATCGACCCATCTGAAACTTTTGAATTGCAAAAAGGCGATCGAGTCATCGCTCGGGGTTCAGCTGATAGTATAAAGAAACTGCAGGAGTTAGCCTCTGGTGAGCTTGAAAAGATTGCTTAAAACCCCTACTGGAGAACAGACGCCAGGGGAACGTATTCTCACAATGCTTATCCAATTGAAGGATACCTCTGAGCTTCTCATAAGCCTAGCTTATACTGCGTTGCTAACTAATAATAAAGACATAGCCGAAGACATCTTTGAATTAGAAGAAACCTTCGATGGCTTTCATACTGAATTTGAACTTGAAGTTTTACGCATGGAGCTCGAAGAGGGAGAAGAGAAACGCCGACTGGGCCTCATCAGGCTTGGCGTTGCAGCTGAAAACCTCGTAGATGCTGCCGCACAAATGGCGGAAATTGTGCTTCGTGGCGTCGATGTCCATCCTCTCATGCGCCTGGCATTGAAAGACGCTGATGAAAGGGTCAGCCGTCAGATTGTTGATGCCAAATCCATCCTTGCCAACAAAACCCTAGGACAGCTCCGATTGGAGGACCATGGCACACGGATCTTCGTCGTGAAGCGCAAAGACCAGTGGACCTATGATCCACATGGACGATTCAAACTTCTTCCTGGCGACATCATCTATGCTGGCGGTTATAAGGAAGCAGTCGAAAAACTTGAAGAAGTTGCTCAAGGGAAGGCCCAAGAACTGTAACTGCTCTTCATGTTTTGGAGAGCATGATGTACAAAGCCAAAATCTACATATAGCGGACACACTGTGAAGGCGGAAATGAGGCGAGTTAAGTAATGGCAGAGAAGCGTGACCTCATAATCGTTGGCTGTGGACCTGCCGGTATGACTGCAGGCTTATACGCCGCACGAATGGGCTTGAATGCAATAATTTTGGAAACGGGGATTTGTGGTGGCCGAATGATGAATGCCTGGGAAATCGAAAACTACCCGGGCTTTGAGAAGATCAGTGGAGGCGCTTTGGCCACGAAAATGAAAACCCAAGCGGAAAACGCGGGAGTAGAAATCCGGGAGATGACTGCAGCACAGGAATTCCGATTTTCGAAACCAACAAAAGTGGTGGTCACTGCAGATGGGGAAGAATTCCACGCTCCGGCTGTGGTATTGGCGATGGGAGCTTGTGATATGGAACTAGGTGTACCGGGCGAAACTGAATATCACGGACGTGGGATCAGTTATTGTGCCACCTGTGATGGCCCCCTCTATCGTGGAAAATGCGTGGTTGTTGTGGGTGGAGGAAATACCGCTGCAATGGATGCCCTCTTTCTAGCTAATATCGTTGAAAAAGTGTATATAGTGCATCGCCGGGATCAACTCCGAGCAGAAAAAACCTATGCAGATCGACTGAAAGCGATGTCTAATGTTGAAATCCTTTGGGACACCATTCTGCTAGAAGTTTTAGGGGAGGAAGGGGTCACAGGGGTGAAATTACGTAACAAGAAAACCGACAAGGAATGGACCCTGGAAGCTGATGGTGTGTTTATTGCCGTCGGTTGCACTCCTAACAGCTCATTTTGTGAATCAGTAGGAGTAAATCTTGACGATAAAGGAAATATCATAGTGGATGCAAATCAGCAAACGAACATTAAAGGTGTCTATGCCGTAGGGGATATAACTGGTGAACCCCGACAGATTGTAAGAGCTTGTGGTGATGCAGTAAAAGCTGTTACCCATTGGCTTATGGTCAGACCTATTCAATAATTGTCGCTGACCACAAGGTTTTAAGGTATATTTTGCCGTGAACGTCGGTACACGTGAATTTGGAGGACCATTGCTTGCGTAGGTTCACTAACACCTTGATTCTTGGGCTCATTCTCCTTGTATTGGCTAGCCCTCTGACTGCCTTAGCCGCGCCCTCTCGACAGGATGTTATCATTGCCTTCTCCGTGACTTGTTTAGACGGCTCTGGTGGTGCAGTTTTGCGACCAGGCGAACCACTTCCCACAATATCTAATACCTTTGCCATCGCTAACGTCTTTGATACCCTTGATGCCTGGATCGCGGCGGACCTCCTTACTCCGGATCGGGTCTTAATTGAGAACATGACAGAATGGGTTACCGAACTTCAAGTCGATGAAATGTCTTCAGATCCAAGCTATGGGGGATTCCCACCGTATTATGGCTACCCGAATGCAACGCTCTCGGCAAGTGCCTTTGGAGCCCAGACGCTCGATCTCCTTAATCATACAGATAATATTGATTTCACTATTCTCATAGATTTCACTATCAACCTACAACACACTAACGCCACTTTGTATCCTGACACGGTTGGCGGGTTCATGGATTGGGCTAATATCTCTGCTACGGTGTCGGCCACCTATTCTGCGATTCAAATTCTTGACGTGTACAATGCGATTTCGCAAATGAATACCTCCTTAGCAATTGACTGGCTGAATTCCAGCCAGCTTCTATCAGATCCGCTTTCGCCCAGCTATGGAGGATTTGCTAACGGACGGAACTCTACAGTAGCAGACTTGCAAACAACTTACATGGCCCTGCGTAGTCTCCAAATACTCGGAGCCCTATCAATAATCGATGAACAAGCAGCGATTGATTACATTCTTCCCCATTATCGCGATGATATGAATTATCCTCAATACCAAGGGGGCTTCAGTTATACGCCAGACAACCCTGTTGCTACCCTTCTAGCAACCTTTTATGCGGTAGCTAGTCTACAAATCCTCAGCGCAGACAGTCAGCTAGTTACAGAGGATATCACAGCATGGATACTTAGCAAACAGACTCTTGACGGTGGCTTCAACGATATTAGCGGAACAAATGGAACTGCCACCCAAACAAATTTCGCAGTTTCCACTCTAGCCCTACTCGACCAACTTGACCAACTTCTCCTGCCAGTGGGACCCGACCTTTTTGTCTTTCCATGGTGGATTGTCGCTGTAGTCGTAGTAGTCGTAGTAATCGTATTGTGCATCATTATCGCTCGTCGAGCTGAAGTATTCTAGAACCCAAGCGACTCCAAAAGGAAAACAACAAATGGGTTGAGAGCGGAGGGAAGGTTTTTTAATCGCAAAATAGTGAGTGCTCCCCGAGGAGAAGAAATTGAGTACGTGGTCTATACTTACAGCTGTGCGTGAAGACCCTGAAATACTTCGAAGGTCTCAACGACGTCGAGGACTCGATCCTGCCATCGTTGATGAAGCTATCAAACTAGATGAAACGTGGAGAAAAACACGATCGGACCTTGCGGAGTTCCAACGCCAGCGAAATGAAGTGGCCAAAGAAATTGGAAAAACTAAAGATAAGACCAAACGAGAAGCCCTTATCAAAAAATCTAAACAGCTCTCAAAGAAAGTCGAGGCAGGAGAGAGACAACTTACTGATCTTGAGAAGCAGCGGATGGACAAACTCTGGGGCATTGCCAACATTGTACATGATTCTGTTCCTGATGGCATGGATGAGACAGAAGCGAAACCTGTGAAGTACATTGGTAAACCACGGATTTGGACCAATCATGTAGACCAATTCATCGCAGCTGCCCAGGGCTTGGAACCCGAATACGAAGTCGTTGAAGACCTGCCGAAAAGCCACTATGTTATCTCAGAGGAGATCGGTTTAATCGATACGACTCGTGCAGCCAAGGTCGCCGGATCCCGGTTCTACTATCTTATTGATGATATCGTCTGGCTCGATCTTGGATTGGCACTCTATGCCCTAGA
Organism: Promethearchaeota archaeon; assembly: GCA_048938295.1. GTDB lineage: Archaea > Asgardarchaeota > Hermodarchaeia > Hermodarchaeales > Hermodarchaeaceae > Hermodarchaeum. Next base: position 24,844 of record JBHLMI010000016.1, on the reverse strand, counting down.
TAACATTACAAAACGGGGATTTACTCCACTCATCCCCCCACATTTACTCAACCAAGCAGCATACAGCGGCGTCACAGATATCAGTGCCTTTGAGGACTCACTGTACAAGCTCGAAGATCAGGACCTCTATCTTATTGCCACCTCTGAACATCCGATTGCCGCCCAGTATATGAACGAAGTCCTCGAAATCGATGAACTCCCTCTCAAATTCGCTGGTTATAGCCCCTGCTACCGGAAGGAAGCCGGAGCCCATGGGAAAGACACCAAGGGAATATTCCGCGTCCACCAATTCTCCAAAGTCGAAATGTTCGTTTTTTGTCTTCCTAACGATTCCTGGGATTGGATTGAGAAAATGATTGCCATCGAAGAGGAAATCTGGGCACCACTAGGCATACCATTTCGAATCGTGATTTTACCCAGTGGAGACTTCGGTCGAGTAGCGTCCAAGACCTATGATCTGGAGCTCTGGATGCCCTCTCAAGGGCGATATCGAGAATTCGTATCCTGCAGCAACTGTACTGATTACCAAGCATATCGCCTCAATATTCGCTACGCTAAAACGCGTGGACACCCAACAAAGGGCTTCGTACACACCTTGAACTCAACAGTGATTGCTACCACCCGATCCATAACCGCTGTGCTGGAGAATAACCTCCAACCAGACGGACGGATTCTAATCCCGAAACCCCTTCAACCCTATCTTCAACCCATCGAAACCGCCCCAGACAAATACATCATTCCAGCTCATCTGAAACGGAAATGATACCGGCTACTAATCGTCTTGAATTGGCGTATCCGTTAGGAGTGAACTGCCCCGTAAATCATACAGGGGCTTCTATCGAGTCCTCTACCCGAGTAGAGAGGGATAGGGCTGTGTGTCGATACAAGCCATCCAAAAAAATCTGTAATGGCTCCCCGTTCACAGGGGGTTGTTGCGATAGGAATCGGACCATAATGTTGACCGCTGCATTCTTATCTCGATCCAATGTATTTCCACAATCGCATTGAATAAGACGGTCGGATAATTGTCGCCGCATCACCTTTCTACAGATACAGCAAGTTTGTGTAGTATACGATTCGTCAATTCTTACAACTTTTTTACCTACTCGCTGAGCTTTGTAGGTCAAGAATTCGGCAAATCGCCCAAGAAAACCTGTGTTCTGAGTGGAATGGTTAAGGGTCTTTTTAGCTTTGGTTTGTCGATTGCTACCAAGCACTTGCTTTTGAACCATATCTTTTACTCTAAGATCACCGAGGATAATCGTATTCGCTTTAGTATTTTTCACCAAACGACTTGATGTTTTGTGTTGGAAATCTCGAAGCTGATGGACCATTCTTTGTTTCATCTTCTTTAATTTCACATCATATCGATACCATTTGTTGCTGAATTGTTTGCAATGATCGCGTTTAGATTGTACTTCTCGTATTTTTTTCCGCCAATACAGGTCTGCCCGGCGGTTCCGAACTTGAACGAATTTACCATGAAGGTTGACTGTTGTAACTAAATTGATGATACCTAAATCAATGGCTTGGTATAATCTGTTATCATCATACATAGGAACTTTCTCGTCAATAACAATAGCAACGAACCAGCGACACGACCGATCCTGGAAAATCTCAACCTGTTTAACCTTTCCTGAAAGGTGTGGCAGCCAAACTAGATTGAAAGTGAGTTCCATGCCTGATGGATGATTATGAGAAAACCGGATTTGTTTGTTTACAACATCTATTATGAAGCCCGATTGATTATAGCATAATGTTGTGAAATAGTACTTACCTTTGAAGCGAGGTGGGTGAGCATTTTGATCACCTTTTTTCCATCTAGCGAAGAAGGATCTATAATCGGCATCCAGACGTCGTAACACCATTTGAAGAACTTTTGAATAAACCCAGGCATATCCGGGGTAACGTTTTTTGATGGAAGGAAGGTCGTTTTGTTGTTTTGAATATGTGATGTAAGTTCGTTCGTCAGGTAGTTTCTCTTGGTTGAGCTCCCAATTTCGTCTACGTTCTGCCAATGCGAAATTATAGAGGAGACGACATTTCTCGGATAGCGCCCATAAGACCTGTTCTTGTTGTGACGTAGGAAAGATACGAGTTCTTCTTGTGATGGTCATTGAATTCATTCTGTAGAAGAAGTGCAAATTATCCTTTATACGTCTGTAGGGAGGTGCGGATACATATTCACTCTGATAAATGTGTCTTAGGAAAATATTAATGACCACTAAATATTAGGAGTAAACTCTCAAGTCCCAGAAAACAATTATTAACACATAGAGGTAAGTAGTTCTGTCCGTTGGGGTTGGTGACCTGCGTGCCTAGAGAATTAGTGATGCTCCGCATTGTTGACACCGGTGAAACAGTACAAATCAGCGATGGAGCTCCAGCGAAGACCCATATGAAAGACGATGAAGTTCTCATTATCATCGACGATGAGGAACGTCTAATTTGGATATGGAAAGGGAATGACGCTCCCGTTCGACGAAAGTTCATTGCAGCCCGTCGTGCTTCTGGAATCCGAGACCAGCGAGGCCTTGTCTACAAGATCTTATCTGAGGACCAAGGCCAAGAGGGAGAGAAATTCCTGGAATGTATGGGATTACCACTGTCAACCAAGCCGGATGAGGCCATGAAAGCACCACCTGCTGCTCCACCCATGCCAAGGCAAGCCGCGGAGTCAGTAGCTGTACCACCTAAACCAACGCCAATCCAAGGAACAAAACCTGCAGACTATCGGGAAGCTGTGGTGACAGCGACTAGAACATCAGACCGTCAAATGGTACATGTTCCGCATGTGCCATCTGAAATTATTGAACAGGTTGAAAAACTAGAACCAGTTCCAGGTTTTCGTCGAGAATTCGTGTTGATTGGGTTCGACGCCTTTGGCATCACCGAGGAATCTACTAGCGTCTTAGGCAAAACGATAAAAACACGAAAATTACAGCGCATTGATTCGCTACCTGAAGGTACTGTCTTCGCCCAAGGATATACCCCACGGGTAGTGATTAAGGATGGACAAGTATTAGCTATCGAATTCCTCAAACATCTAGAGGAAGAAGAATATGTTCATGAAAAGGAAGCTGTAAAGGAAGAGATGGCACGACAGATTACTGAACTAATTGAAGCATCTCGAAGTGAAAAGAGTCGTCAAAAATCATAGGATTTACGAGGGGATAAAATGCAACAGTTTGCCATGAGCGAGGAAGAAGCCAAACAACTTGCAATGTATCTACGCGAAATCACGTTGTATACAGAACTTGAAACGCTGGCAGTGGTTACAAAAGCGGGCCGAAGGGTAGCCTTCAGCTCCACGAAGGGTGTTGACATTGATCCAGATTTACTATCGGCCATTTCGGCGGTCTTATTACAGACAGGTATCGAAGCGGTGCAAAAACTGGCTTTCGAACCATTGTTTGAACTTATCGTTCGTGGAGAAAAGGGCATTATCGTGGTCACAGACGCTGGGCCTTTAGTGCTCATTGGGGCAGGAGTCAAGATTGAATCATTGGGACACGTCGTATCTGTGTTCCGACACTTTGGACGCGAAATCGCCTCGTTATTTGCTAAAAAGTGAGCCTTTTTTCAAGGACCAGTCCTTAGTGTGAGGGATGACATTATTTCAATTTCTCTCAATTTGTGATAGTCTTAAGTGGATTCCCCGAACTGGCTGGCTACTTCGAGGTCTCCCGCCCTCGAGTGCTGAAAACGTTGCTGCACATTCACACACCACAGCTTTACTCGCCTTTCTTCTCGGGCTCCAATCAGAGGAGCCCGTGGATATTCAACGGCTTCTTGCCATGGCATTAATTCATGATCTCCCTGAAGCAGAAATCGGTGACATTCCGATGAGTGCTCAACGGATAGATTCTGACTTTCGAAAAGCCAAGGAAAAGGCAGAGGATAGCGCGATGCGAAACATCCTTGCCCATCTTCCACCCAAACTTCAAGTAACGCTCATGGATTTGTGGAAAGAGTATCAGAAAGGCGCATCTCTTGCTGCGCGGCTCGTCGAAGCAGCGGACCGCTTAGCCACCGTCTTACATGCGGCGCAACTAGTTAAAACAGGTTTCCCAGCTGAAACCTTTCAACCATTCTTAGATCACGCTCAATTAACCGTGACCAAACTCCAAGTACCCCACGCAATGGATTTGATCAAGGAGTTACAGGAGATATTTACGATCAAATCCGAGAAATGAACGGAAGCTTGAGGAAGAAACGTTTAAGACGCGCATCGACCGAGAAACCGCAGGAGTAGATAAAGATCACGCCAAAACCAAGATTACTGAAAAAAACCAGCAACGGAATGCTACAACGAACCCACTATTCCAATGAGCTCAATCCGGAATTGGCTGGAGCGAGTATTACGGTTGCTGGATGGGTGCAGCGTATTCGACGCTTAAGCAAGATTAGCTTTCTTTTGGTTCGAGATCGAGAGGGAATGATACAATGTACGCTCCCCCATGCAAAAACAGCCCCTAAACTCCTTGAGATGCTGGACAAGCTGGATAATGAATACGCCGTTGTGGTGAAAGGTAAGCTCAAGGCAGAGAAGCAGGCCCAACGAGGTGTTGAACTCATCCCTGAACAAATTATATTGGTAAATTCTGCTCCTGCAACTCTGCCCCTAGATACATCAGGGAAGGTTGAAGCAGACATTGGCACACGATTCGATAATCGTGTCATTGATTTACGTCGAATAGAAGCACAACACCTTTTCAAAATACAGCACTTCACTGTTTCTCGAATGCGACACTTCCTCGAAGAGCATGGTTTTCGTGAAATTCACACTCCAAAAATCGTTGCCACAGCCACTGAAGGTGGAGCTGACCTATTTGAAGTGCAATACTTTGAACGGAAGGCCTTCTTGGCCCAGAGCCCCCAGTTTTACAAGCAGCTGAGCCTCGTGGCAGGCTTTGACCGAGTCTATGAAGTTGCTCCAGTCTACCGCGCAGAGAAGCACAATACACCACGCCACCTGAATGAATACACGAGTTTTGATTATGAAATAGCTTGGATCCAAGACGAAGAAGAAGTAATGCGCCTTGAAGAGCACATGCTTGTAGATGCCTTCAAGACGGTCAAGAAAACCTGTGCAGAGGAACTCAAAGAGCTCAATGCGGAGATTAATGTACCCAAAATTCCGATTAAACGGATTCAGGTTCGGGAAGCCCTTGAATTGTTGCGTGATGAGGGGCTTGACCTTCCTCCAGATTCTGACATTCCTAGCGATGGGGAAGAAAAGCTCTACAACCGCGTGAAAGCGGAAACAGGCGAGGAGTTCTTCTTTCTGACCCGATACCCAACTGCCATTCGACCTTTCTATACAATGCCATTGGAAAGTGATCCAACGCTCACTCGGGGCTTCGATTTAATATATCGGGGAATGGAAGTCACTACTGGAAGTCAACGGATCCACAACTATGACCTGTTAGTCGAGAAACTAAAGGAAACAGGATTGAATCCCAAGACCTTTGCCTTCTATGTAGAGCCCTTCAAGTTTGGAGCTCCACCTCATGGAGGACTCGCCATTGGCGTCGAAAGGTTGACAATGCAAATGCTGGGTTGCTCCAACATCCGTGAAGCAGTTCTTTTTCCACGGGACCGAACCCGACTTGTCCCCTAAAGATGTCTTAAGACAGGTAAGTTCAAGAGGATAACAGCATACAGGGTAGAACGGTGTATGCGATGTCAAAACCAAGTGACCAAATGACTGCTTATTTTCTAAAGAAGGGTGAAAACCTCGAAGAGCTAGCGGATCACCATGCAGCGATTGGTGAAGTACCCCAGGCCAAAGAGCTCTACGCTCAAGCTCGTTCGATGTATGAACGATTAGGCAACAAGGAACTTGTTTCCCGCATTGACGGAAAAATTGGAAAGCTCAAGTAGTTCAGTGGCGTGATTTTTTCTGCGTTGTTTTCACTTTAGAAGATGGTAATAAATCGGGTCGCAGGCTCGCTACGAAGCCGCACGGCAATATGGTCGCTGTTCAGCTGGAGGAAATGCCGTTCACGTTCTGTTAGCCTTTGATCAAGGGGAGAAAGGACTGCATCAAGACCATTTGCGAGTATGAAGTTACCAACCTGATTGACTATTGGATTTGAGTGAGTTACCTTCGTTTCAATAAACACTAAGGGGCTTTTTACAGCCCTATAGCGGGCAAATAGCCACTGGGCTACCTTTTGAGAGAGCGCAGGTAGATTAACTAGGAAGAGGGGAGGAAGAGAATTTTCCTCTTGTGCAATAAGCTTCATAAGCAGTAGGTTCATCGCAAAAACGCTTGTTGGTGTATCAGTAACCGAGATTATTGTTGGAAGATGAGTGATACGAGATAAGGCGACATTGTCATAATCAGATTTGAGAACGTCGTGGGGGAGGGCAGCGACTAGTCGTCGTATTTCATGATAAGGAGCACCATGATGATGATAAAATGGCAGGGTATTTTGGAGATACTCTATTGACGGTTGAGCAGCCGACAGGATTGTTTTCCAAATAATTACATGAAGAAGATTCCGAGCTGTTGGAGAGAGAGGATAAAACTCTTCAAAGAGACTAATGAGGATACTAACCTGTTTCGAGGTATGCTGTCCATGGCCTAGGTCCAAGGCGTTGAAGGTGATTCCATCCTTTTCTAAGTCGAGATGCCATAGCGGACCTTCACAGACTTGTTCTTCGAGACCCTCCGAGGGCATTCCTTTAATGACAATGACTGGGATGCGGTGATCGTCATGAAGTTGTATGAGTAGATTGAAGTAGATGTCTTGAGCTCTGGGGCCGACAACAAAGAGGTTGTTGAGGTCTTGAAGGGTCAATGAAAAGGGGTGGGTTTGGTGGTTCTGTATTAGGTATCCGAGTTGGATTAACCCGGTCGTGTGGTGCGATTCGAAGTTGAAATGTGAACTTTCGTCCGACAAGCTGTTTCCCAGCTTTTCATGCGGATTCCACCCCTTTTTTAGATATTCGTGACAGTCTGTTGTAATAGACAGACATGCTGCAGAGGGGTCACTGAAAGTAATTGCCGAGTTTAATCCTCGATGCCGTTTCCTATTTAAGCGATAAGCGGTAATGCTCATTTCATCGATGAGGCGAAGCCCATGAAAGTGAAACCATTCATCTCAATAATGCGCCCCGCAAATCCGTTATTTGGTAGCCTCACCGCCATTATCGGCATTCTCACCACAAACTACTTCATCATCACCAACTTTGCATTAGTGCGCTGGACAATTCTGGAACTCTTCATCGTCTTGTTTCTAACAGCACTCACCTACATTTTTCTCGCCTCAGCAGGCAATGTGGTCAACGATATCTACGACATTGAGGTGGACAAGGTCAACCGTCCTGAACGGCCTTTACCCAGTGGACAAATCACAGTACGCCAAGCAAGGGTTTGGACTGTGATACTTGTTCTAATCTCCCTGTTCTTTTCAGCCCTGACCATTCCATACTCAGCGATTGGTATTTGGACGGTTGCCATTGCGGCTCTGTTTGCGCTTGTCGGACTAGCTTATGCAGCTAAAGGAAAGCTAATGGGTATATGGGGGAACTTCACCGTCGCGATTAGCTTTGCCTTCGGCCTGTTCTATGGGTCTCTGGTCACATTTTTGCTCATTCCACCAGTGATCTTCATCTATTTCTTAACCGCTGCTAGTGTTCTGCAGGGACGAGAAATAATCAAAGGAATTGAAGATATAGAAGGCGATGCGCTTCGTGATGTTCACACAATTGCCCGAAAGTACGGAGCTCGTAAAGCAGCTATCGCTGCAGCCAGCTGTAATGCCATCGGTATTATCGGCTTCTGGATACCATGGATTGCTAAAATGCAGGGTTTACAATGGACCGGCATTCTTTACATCGTGTTGTTAATTCCAGGGTCCCTCTGTGTAGCAATATCAGCAATCATCATACTACGGAACCCTAAGAAGGACGCAACAAGGGCTAGTTTCTTTGACAAACTAGGTGCTTACTTAGGCCTGCTAAACTACCTGCTTGGATCAATCATTATTATATGAAAGGGGAGAAAACGAGGCTGCGAATTGCTGCCACCAGTGACATTCATTGGCCCCAGTATCAGGGATTGTTCATTAAATCTTTACGACAACTGCCAAAACTTGACCTTTTACTCATTGCAGGTGACCTTGTGAATCGGGGGAACCCACGCAGCATTGCTCCTGTCATTGGAAAGCTGAATGAAGCTAAACTTGAGTGCCCGATATTCGCTTGTTTTGGGAACGATGATTATGATTCTATTAAAGATACAATGCGCACACAAGGACAAGACATCATACAATTCTTAGATGATGAACTTGTGACACTCCCAATTCGAGGAAAACAGGTCTCAATCGTTGGGAGCCGTGGTGTCCTTGATCAACCCACTTTTTGGCAGACTCGAAACATCAAGGGGATAAAAGAAGTGTATGCAAAAAGACTTGATACTCTCGATACCTTACTCGAGCAGGCAAAGGCACTGAGTCCATATTCGATTCTTCTCACACATTACACCCCAACCTTTGTGACATTAAAAGGTGAAACACGACGAGCCCATGCTCAAATGGGCAGTCAACGGGTCGAAAACTTGCTCAAAAAGCATTCACCAATGCTTGCAATTCACGGACACGCACACCGCGGATTGCCTAAAGCCAAGCTGAACAAAGTGCGAATCTACAACGTTGCCCTCCCTTTGAATCGACGGATTGTCGTCATCAAGCGACTATAATCGGGTTCTTGTGAAGAGAAGCGGCGCGCTATCTCAAGGGTTTAAGTCGGACGGAAAACCGTTTCCAAGCCTCTTTGAGCCCGTTTTACCGAATTAGGAAAAGTATATGTGGTTTCCAAGAAACGGAAGGCTCATGTCCCAGCCAGCGGTGGATCCAAAAAACAGTGGTTTCTGTCCCTCCTGCCATATCAATATGGCAGAACGATACTGCAAAGAATGTGGACAAGTCTTTTGCCTCCCCTGTTCACGTCAAGACAACAACGAATTCTACACCTGTGCTCGCTGTGGACCGGACGCCATCGAAGAACGGGAAGAGGGTGAATGGGTTTGCACCCAATGTGATGAACCAGCCCAGTTGGCGACGCGCCGAGTTTATCTTTGCCCCAATTGTGGATCCGAAGGAATCGTCCCAATTCACAACATGCGACAAGAACTGGTTGGTCGCTATGGGACGACTTATTACCGGCTTAGAACAGGTCATGAACTGCTATCAGGATTTGCTGCTCGGTTGCGAATTTTACGCTGGCGAATCCGAGAATTACGAACAGCGAGTTTTCTGCATGACCCTGATGTTGAAAAGGAACTCCTTGACCTGATAAAAACAGACTTGGCTAGCGTCCAGGAACGTATTCTCTTTCGTGCACGGAATGTAGTCGAACGGCATCGGGCAAGCAAGATTCGCTTTTTGCACCCAGAACGTTGGACCATCACAGACTTTCCCTTGCTGGCGGGACTAATCGAGGCGATCCAAGAAGACGTGGCAGACTACCAAGCCTATTGTCGCGATCTTGTCGATGAGCTAGACGTGAAGCTTGCTAACATCGAGGTCCGGTTAACCCAGATTGCTGAATGGCACAAGCTCTTCGATAATCACATCGAACATCTGCAACTTATCGAAAATGAACGACCTGTTGCCGCTATTCAGCCAGTGAACCTTAACAAGACTGACACCAATGAAGGCATGGGTAATGGAATCTTATTCATCACTAACAAACGCCTGCTTTTTCTTGGACGAAAAGGCTTCTTTAACAAAGAAACTCGAGTTATTCACACATTGGCACTTGCTGAAATTAACGACATAGAACTTCAAGGACGGATTCGTAAACGGCTTCGACTAGTCACTGAAAACGATGAGTTAAAAATTGGGGGGCCTTCGAAAGTACTAGAAGACATCCCGGATGCCATTAACTTGGCGACCAGCTTCCCGGAACATAGTCTGGTTACAACATCTGGTTCGCTACGTATTTTGAATCTGAAAGTCGATGTAACAGCTCTACGGGATGAACTTGACAAGCTCATCAACTATGCAATCTCACCTGAGGACGGAGACCAATCTCGCCAACCTGAGGGGGCTCGACCCTATCCATACCCCGATGGGTATTATCCTCGGTTTTCTCCACGTTCTGATGGGTTGGAACGAGATCCCGTCTTTCAGCTAGAGCAGCAACGGTTTAGTATCGAATCCACTATGGAGTTGCTCAAGAAGCAATTCGAGGAAGGGAAGCTATCTGATGAGAAATTCTTCAAACAGTACCGTTCCCTAACTCAAGAATTGTATCTGGTGGAAGCCCAGATTCGAGAGATACGATTACATAGAGGTCTTGAAGACACTCGAGGAGCAACTAAGCGCTAGAAAGCGCACATCAGCTATTCTTTGACTTCCTTTTTCAGGCGTTCAAGTTCTCGCTTTGTTCGCTCGCGTCGCTCCTCTGAGGTTTCGAGGAGCTCTTCTTCGCCTTCAGGTACAGAAGGTAGCTGACCCGCTTCTTCGAGGGCGATCATGGTTTCGATGTCCTCAAGTTCAGCATCAACTTCAGCGTCCATTTCTTCGTCCTCAAGGCCGAGACCTAGGATTTCTTCAGTGGCTTCAGCTTCCTCAATGAGGGCTTGTGTTTCAAGAATAACCTCACGTGCAACTTCTGGTGAAGCGGTCTCTCGTAAGTTCTCCAGTTCAGAACCGATACCTTTGAGGGCGCTTATAACTTCGGTTTCTCCACGAGCTTGATCGATGGCTTCAACACCACGCTCCATCAAATCGATTTCTTGCTCAATAAGACGGGCTTTGCGCAGATAGCGTTGGCGTCGACGTAGCTGTAATTTAGCAGCCTTTCGATCACCGCGGCGTACATTACGGATAGCCTTAATCCTCGAGTCCTTAGCCTTCGTTTCATATTGACGGCTACGGACTTCAAGTTTGTCTGTAACCCGATGAATCCGGGCAATCGTGTCTTCTTTAGGTTCAGGTTTTTTCGGAAAGAGTTTTTCCCAGAATTTAACCATTTTTCTAGCCCTCCTCCTTTAATCGTTCAATTTCTTTTTCTAGTTCAGAGACGCGTTTTTCGGGTTCGGGGAGTGAAGTACCTGTTTCAACTTCGATTTCTGAATCGAGCTCCCGAAGTGCGTCTTTCACTTCGCCATCAGTGACCTCGGTGGAAACGGCCATTCGTTCCATTCCCGCTTCGGCGACTTCTTGGGTCATTTCGAAGTGACGGAGGTTGCCTTCAATCTGATCGACGAGTTGTGCAACCTCAGGAACCTTGACTTGGTTCTTCAGTCCGCCAAGGGCAGAGTTGAGCTGTCCTAGGATTTTGGCCACTTCACCCATGGCTTCGCTTTGGCGTAATTGTGTTTGTAAACCTTCAATACGGAGACGATAGGCATCTACGCTCAGGGCCCATTTTTGGAATCGCAGATGGTGTTGCAAGTACATCCGCGTAGCATCCATATTACCAGAAAGGCGATATTTTTTCGCGCGTTCACGGCTTTTACTCGCTTCTTTTTCAAGCATCTTTCGTTGCAAATCGAGCTTCCGGCAGAAAACATCGAGGCGAAAGATGAGCTTCTTCAGATCGGGTCCGCCACCAAGCCAGCTCATAAATCGTCGAATAGCAGACATTGTCGTTAACCTACCATTGACACCCTTCAAATCGGGACTATTATACTTTTGGGCTTTAGGTCTTTAATTGCATGGGTCTATGTATCGATTCGCAATAACTCGTGCAGGCACAAGGGTTCTTTCAAGGGAAAACCGTTTTATTAGCTATTCAAACCATACAGATTAGGTCAATGGTAGTGGCTTAGTTGGAATAGAGTTTAGGATCTTATGAACTGGATTAACTTTCTTAGCCTGAGATCTGTTTTGAATTCGTCATGTCGTCTTATGGGCAAAGTCATAAGGTGTTCCCATTCGCTTTCGGTGAGCCCAAGTTTCTTCAGCACATACTCTTTATCACGTTTCAGCTCTATTTCATCATATAATGGTTCTTCAAGCGTTTTCAGGGCATCTTCACGGGTAATTTGACCAGACAGTATCAAGGTTGAGAGGTGGGCTTTCCGTTTATCGACATTAAATTTCGTGGGAAGAACATAGGCTTGGTAGAACTTAGTGAAGAGCGATTCATGATGCTTTCCCCCGTAATCTTCCCAGCCAAAATCGTCCATTAAAAACTGCTTTGCCTTAGCTCGATTATAATCAAGATAGTTTAGGAGTTGTATGCTCTTGTATCCCCTGATTTTCCGGCGATAGGCATACTTCAAGAATCCCATGGTGGGGAAGGTTTTCAGTTTCTTTGTTCCAAACTTGGAATGGATATCTCGCAGGTTAACAACGTCGGTCTTATTCCAGACCCAGCTTCGTGGCAGAATGCCTTCCGTAGCAAGATTGTATCCGCTTATGATGTATTTGACCTTATGTCTGACAGCAATGTCATAAATTACAGCCACGATAGCATGGTCTGTGATAGCTTCGATATCAATTACGGAGGCTTTGAAATAGGCTAGTTGTAAATCCTTGAATTCTTCCCAATCAATGACGTGGGTATATAGGTCCACATCTATTCGTTTTAAGACCCGTTCAATATTCGAAACGGCTAATTTCGAGTTCCATCCGTTATCCAGGTGTACGGCTAGAGGCCTTAGCCCCAATTCCTTTGCTTTGAACGCCATAAAGGTGCTGTCCACACCGCCTGAAACGCCAAGAATTGCATCATACTCCTTGTTCTTTCCTTCTTCATGAATCTTTGAGATAAGACGTTTTAGCGTGGTCGTTCTTTCTGGTTCCTGAAGGATATTTTGGTTCAAAAGCTTGAGATAATTTGTACAATGGTTGCAGACGCCTTTTTCATCAAAGGCGATTTCAGGATCTGTGGTATCCATTACACAGCGAGTGCAGATCTGATATTCACGGGTCAATTTCGCTTCCCTGCGCAATTCACCTAAGATACTGTTTTAACTCTTCCTGAGTAGGGTAATTAATCAAGACAGCCCGAAGTGGTCCATGAAAGACGAACATGCTTCCTGCTGCGACGGCAGAGGCTCCGCCTTTTGTGACTGCGTCTTGAAAGTGTTGCAGATTTCCAGCGCCACCTGCAGCTACCACTGGAATATTAACGACCTCAGTAACAGCTTTCAACAAGTCGAGATCATATCCTTGCATTGTTCCATCACGGTCAATGGAATTGAGGATGAGCTCGCCTGCTCCTGCAGCCTCAACCTCTTGAGCAAACTGGACGGGATCTTTCTTTGTGTTGAATGTTCCCGAACGAGTGTACATCTCATATTTGCCACGTTTTGCTTGCTTTGCATCAATAGAAACAACAACACTTTGACTCCCAAACGCTTCAGCCGCTTCATTAATCAAATCCAAATCCAATGCTGCTGAATTAAATATGACCTTCTCTGACCCTAATGTGAGAATCTGGCTTGCAGTTTCAATGTCATGAATGCCACCACCATATCCAAACGGCATGAAGCACTCTGTTGCAATATCATGAATTAGGTCAAACTTTGGTGCACGATTTTCAATAGTAGCAGTGATATCAAGAAATACAAGCTCGTCTACTTCTTTGTCATTAAAGATACGAACAGCGTTTATCGGATCACCTACGTAGGTGGGATTCTGAAACTTGATGGTCTTAACTAAACCCTGTTCGCGAAGTAGCAATATTGGAATTACTCGTGTGTGTAGCATTAGCAATATTCCACATAGTTTTTGAGAAGACACATTCCAAATTTATGACTCTTTTCTGGATGAAATTGAACCCCATAAATATTTTCGTGGACGACTGCAGAGGTGAAATCAAATCCATAATGGGTCGTCGCTAACACCGTATCGTCTGATTGACATTTCACATAATAGGAATGAACAAAATAAAACCTGGATTCTTCATACGATTTTTTGAAAAGACAGGACTCCTGTTTGACTGATATGGTATTCCATCCAATATGGGGGACTCGGAGATTTTGTTCTGGAGCAAACCGGAATCTGACCACTTCAGCGTCAATCCATCCTAATCCTTCCTGTTTCCCTTCTTCACTTCGCATAGCCAGCAGTTGCATCCCCAAACAAATGCCAAGAATGGGTATCCGCTTTTCTAACACCAATGAATTGAGAACCGAGATGAACCCTAAAGAATGGAGGTTGCTCATCGCCTGATCAAAGGCACCCACACCGGGAAGGATGAGCTTCTCTGCGTCTTTGATTTCATCTATGTCAGATGTAATCTTAGCATCAAACCCTAATCGTGTTAACATATTATGTATGGATCCCAAGTTCCCCATGCCGAAATTCACTATCGTAATCATCGATTCAACCAAGTCTAATTTCTTAAATTGCCACTCTTAATGTAGTCATACTTTATCTATAATGTTCTTCTAATGCCTGATCACTTTACCTGGAAACACTTTATGTATTGTCTCCCCCTCAATCACAAGGGTTCCATTCACCAATACATATGGAATGCCTGCAGGGAAAGCGTGGGATTGTTCAAACGTTGCCCTATCGGCCACGGTCTCAGGATTAAATACGACGATATCAGCCCACATTTCTTCACGCAATAAACCTCTGTCTTTCAATCCGAGTCGTTGGGCAGGGAATGAAGTCATTTTCCGAACAGCCTCCTCGAGGGTCAATAGTCCGTATTCTCGGACATACTTACCCAGAACACGGGGAAAGGTCCCATAGAATCGGGGATGAACTGCACCAAAATCAGGATTGAAGGGAATACCAGCACCATCCGTGCCAAACATTTGGTATCGACTTTTCATGATACGACGAATGTCTTCTTCACCCATCGTTTCAACAGTCATATAACAGGCGGCGTTTTCATCGACTAAGATCCTGATTAACGTATTGAATTCATCAGCAAAATCTGTCATCTCTGTGATTTCAACCAGGCTTTTTGCTTGAAAGGGTTTCCACTTCTCCGTGAAACATTGCGCCAGGTAAACCCGGTCATAATCAATCGATCGAACAAAGTTCTCCCACTCCCCTTTTCCCTCCTCGATCTCTTTTCGGATGCGTTTTAGGTCCTTTGGATTCTGAATCCGCCTCATTAGCTGCTTGAGCCCTCCTTCATGAACCCATGGTGGCAAAAGAGTTCGAAGCGTTGTCATCCCCCGATTATACGGATATTGATCGCAAGTCATGCTTACTCCCCGATCATTGGCTTCTTCGATGAGTTGCAGGGTGGTCTCGCTCGCACCCCAAAAGGGTCGCCCCGACACTTTATGATGCGAGATATTCCCACCAAGGCACCCGGATTCTTCCGTGATTTCAATGCACTCTTTGACCGCGTCAATGATGAATTCACCCTCACTCCGAATATGAGAGAAGTAATACCCACTGTGTTGGGCAACCACCTTGGCTAACTCAATAATCTCTTTGGATTTTGAATACGCCTGCGGGGGATAGATTAATCCAGTTGACAGACCAAATGCACCGGCCCTCATCCCCTCATCTAAATACGATTTCATCACCTCTAGTTCTTCGGATGTAGGCGAGCGATCTTCTTCACCAGGTTGACCAGCGAACAACAGCGCATTTAGCCCTACGAAATAAGCAGTGTTGATATAGCAGGGTGTATTCTCCATTCGGTCAAGATATGAGGAGAAGGTATTCCACGTTATTTCCACGCCTGCAAAAGGAGGAAACTCATCAGTAAACCGCTTTTTCGCTTCTGCCTCACGCCCCTGAGGGATTGGAGCTAAGCTTTCACCGCATTGCCCATTCACACAGGTTGTAATTCCTTGGCGAATATAGGAATCCGTTTCTCCTGATAGAAGGATAGAAGAATCTGAATGTGAATGCATGTCGATGAAACCTGGACAGACTACATCTCCGCTAGCGTCGATGACCTTTTTGGCTGAGCCCTCGATGACAGGCTGGATTTCTACGATTTTTTCGTCTTTGATGCCAATATCCGCAGGAAACCATGGGTTGCCCGTGCCATCAATCACGTGTCCATTTTTTATGAGGATATCAAACTGCATGGAACCAACCAAGTAGGAGAATAGGGCGTTTGAATATTATAACCCGTCCCTTCATCAAAGAGAGCACCCATAATCAGACCAATTCGCAAATGTAATTCATCACCTCTCTAGTCAACAATAGCCTCATATACATGAAACTGGTCAACGCTGAGTTACACAAGAAAAGATACCGAAAATAACACGTATTACAACAATAACAAGCATGTTGGTGAAATACATGACAACGCCTGATGAAAAATGGCCCACGGCGTCCTTTGAAGAAAAGTATCAGATGATGATGAGCAGCATGTCCAAGGATCAACAGAAACGATCCGCCCAAAACGCTGTCTATCTTTGCCTTTGCAGCAAGTGTCCGACTAACACCAACAATGAGGAGATCAACAGGGTCTACTGTACCTTCGGAAAATCAACCTCCATCCAGGATAAGAAAGGGTGCTTGTGCTCGGAATGTCCAATTACCAAGACCATGAGCATGCGGTGGGAATATTATTGTATTCAGGGATCCGCCGTAGATCAATCAGCCCTGTAAACACTTCGGAGAAACCCTGAACCTGGAAAAATTACTTGACAACCATGATTGCCCACAGAGCCCATTTTCATTGGAAGACTTGAATTCTTCTAAAGAAGACACGTTTAGCTAATTCGGTCGTTAAGAAATACAAAATTGTAATCCCAAGTAGAGTAAAGATGAAAGGAGCAGAAAGTGGAGTTAAGCCTAAGAGCGCGCCAACGAGAGTATATGGGAGTATAAGCGTGAAAATCATAATGATTAGCGATATAATCAATAGATATCGACCTGGTCTGCTCTTATAGAAGGGCCCTTGGGTTCGGATTACAAAAAGAACGAGTATCTCGGTTGCTATTGATACGAGAAACCATCCAGTCCGAAATTGTTCCGGTGTTGCGTATAAGATAAACAAGAGAAGACCAAAGGTGAGAAAATCGAAAATTGTACTCCAAATTCCAAAGGTTGTCATTACTTGGCTTATTGTCTTAATATTCCATTGACGGGGTTTCGTCACCATTGAAGAATCCACATTATCTTGTGCAATAGCCATTGATGGAAAATCCGTTAAAAAATTAATCGCAAGAATTTGCTCAGGTAATAACGGGAGGAATGGAAGAAACAACGAGGCGCCTGCCATACTAAACATATTACCAAAATTTGAACTAATCGTGATGAATACATATTTCATTGTATTCGCAAAGGTCCGGCGTCCTTCTTGAACTCCGTTAATTAAAACTTGCAAATCCTTTTCTAAAAGTACTATATCCGCCGCCGCTTTGGCTACATCGACAGCACTGTCAACAGATATTCCGACATCCGCAGCATGAATAGCTGAGGCATCATTGATTCCATCACCCATATAACCGACTACGTTTCCAGCTTTACGTAACGCAATAATTATCCGCTCTTTTTGATTGGGTTCTACGTCAGCAAAGAGGGATACTTCATTCACTACTTTGATCAATGCCTCGTCACTCATCTCTCGCAAGACAGGTCCAGTTATTAATTTCGGATTTTCAAGCCCTATTTTTTGACCAACATTTGATACAACGAAGCTGTTATCGCCAGAAATTAATTTCAGAGTGACACCTAGACTATGCATCTGGGATAAAGTGTCAACGATTTGTGACTTTAATGGATCAAATAGGATAAGAAATCCTACAAAGGTCATATCCGTTTCATCAGTTTTGTTTATGCTCAATGTTGAGCCTACATCACGATAAGCAATTCCAAGAGTTCGCAAACCTTGGTTACTGAAATTTTTGTGCAATTGTAAAATCTGATCTCGCACCTCACTAATACTAGTTAAACCCGTATCTGTCTCTACAGTAGAGCAAACAGCGAGGATGTTCTGCAGTGTTCCCTTTGATATAATTGCATGAGTATCTTCGGTTGCCACTAAAATGCTCAGGCGTTTGCGAATAAAATCATAAGGGACTTCATCAAGTTTTTTATATTCACTTAAATCAAGCTTAGCATAATCGCGGATTGCATCATCAATAGGATTTTGGTAACCACTTTGGAAACTGGCATTAATATAAGCTAATCGCAGAACTTTTTCTGCTTCGTGTCCATTGAAATCTACAGCAGAATGAATCTGGATTTTCCCTTCAGTAAGTGTACCGGTTTTATCAGTACATAGAACCGTCATGCTTCCGAAATTTTCTATTGCGTTTAAGCGGCGAATAATTACCTTGCTTTTGGCCATTCGCTTTGCTCCTTGACTTAATGTGATAGTAATAATGGCAGGAAGCAATTGGGGTGTAAGTCCAACTGCAAGAGCCAAAGCGAAAAGAAATGAATCCAAAAATGGACGACCTAAAATAACATTGATGGCAAGAATGACAAGTAATAGAAGCAATGTTACCTCCATCAACATAAGTCCAAATCGTCGAATCCCGCGTTCAAATTCAGTCAATGGTGGACGTAGTCTTAATCGTTCAGAGACTTTGCCAAATTCAGTATTTACACCAGTATAGATAACTACGGCTGTTGCAGTCCCATTAACAACATGAGTGCCCATAAATAACGCATTTTCACGCTGATTGAGTGCCGTTTTAGGCGGTAATGTCAGTTCCCTTTTTTCCACCGGATATGTTTCACCAGTTAATGTGGCTTCATTCACAAACAAATCCTTGGATTCAATGATACGGCAATCTCCAGGAATGATATCACCAGCATCGAGTAAAACAATTTCACCTGGCACGACCTCTTCAAGAGGTACCTCCTTGAATTCGTTATCTCGCTTCACCATTACCCGGATTTGGATAATGGCCAATAACTTTTCAACCGCATTGGTGGCACTATATTCTTGCCAAAACCCAAGTATGCTACTAAGCAAGACAATTGCTATAATGATGAGACTATCCAATTGATCCCCAAGTAAAAACGCGAGAATTGATGATGCCAATAAAAGGATAATAATGGGGCTCTTAAATTGACTAAGAAAAAGTGCTAGACGTCCAGATTTCTTTTTAGATCCTAAACGATTAGCACCAAATCGATACAAACGATTCTTTGCTTCGTCACTTGTCAATCCTTCGGAAGTTGCTTCAAGTAAGGAAAAAAGGTCAGGAAGAGATGTGCTCCAGAACGGCGATTTTTCTTGGCTCATTTTACACTATCCTTTGGCTAATTACTAATTAACTATTCAATTTTGACCTGTAGTTTAAATGTTAAAGTAAAAGAGTTCAAGACGAAATTATGTTTTAAGATCTGGGGGTTTGTTAAGTATTTGTTTATCGTGTTTTCTTGAGTGGTGGAGATTTAGGAAGGCGTTTCTGGGAACGATAACTACATAAGTTTTTCAAGGGTTTTCTGGGAGCTTTTTAAGGGTAAAGCAGATTTGTGCCGGGTCTAAAGAGTTATGGCTAAGCGATATTTGATTTTTAAGGGAGATGTTTACATAGAGGAAAGTAATTACTTCCACTCTTGGAAGTAAGAAAAAACCAATATTTGGTGTAAAGAATGTCTGAACGACCAATGGGCGTAACCATCATCGCTATTCTACAACTCCTTGCTGCACTCGCACAACTCGCACTCGGTGCCCTCCAGATTATGGGTGGTTTGGCGATTCCTATCTTCGGAATGATCTTGGTGGCAATCGGTGCCGTCATTCTCATCATGGGTATCATCGGCCTCATCCTCTTCTGGGGACTCTGGACCTTGAAGGGCTGGGCCTGGTGGCTCACCTTCATCATCAACCTTATCTCTATCATTCTCGGAGCCTACAACTTCTGGTCCTCTGGCCTCATGGACTACTTTTCACTGGTCTACATCATCCTCCCCCTCATCATCGTGATCTATCTCTTCTTCGTCCGAAGTGCCTTCAAGTAAACTCACCCCCGAAAACATACCACGTACTCATCGGTGCCCCTTGCTGGGGCACCCTCTCTTGTTTCTTCTTAAATGACGCCTTTGTGCACTCAACCCACAACAATTTCTGGGAAACTAGGAATTCCCGCAAAGGCTAAGAAAGGCGTTCTTGCGGGCGATAACGGGTTTAATTTTTTTCAGAGTTTTTTTAATCGACAACGGAAAAAGGACAGCTGTAGTCTTACCCTGTCATCGCTCAAGAAAAGTCTGCCAAAAGCGAACGCCGAAGACTAAATTAATACTGTCTAATAAAGAGCGCCCAAGATAAAATGTGTCACCTTTGCCGTGATAGCTCATCTACCACCGAGACTAAAGACGACAATGGCATCCGTTCTTGTTGAATACATTTTTCAGTAAATTCCTTGGGTGATTAGAGATAGAGACGTAGTCTATGAAAATTACGATCATTGGAGTTCCGTTTAATGGAGATGGAACGCCTCCTGAAGTTGAAAACCCAGCCCAATCCCTTAGAGACGAAGGGGTGATTTCCTTACTTCAGAACAAAGGACACCACCTAACTGATCGTGGCGATTTGCACATTCCTATGTTTTCAAATAAGAAAGATCCGATTACAAATGTTTTGAATTTTGATGTGTGGCGAGAGGTATCTCTGAGTTTATCCAGAATCCTAGGTGATGAATTAGCTCAAGATAGTTTCCCGATTGTACTGGGCGGAGACTGTGCCATTCTAATGGGGATTTTTGACGCGTTTAATGTAATGAAGCAACCTTTGAACCTCTTCTTTCTCGACGGACACGCTGATTTTCACACTCTTGATACATCAACAACCGGTGAGCCTGCTGACTTGGAATTAGCCGCCTTGACAGGGCATTTGTCGAAAGAAATCGTCTACATGACGGGACGAGGTCCGTTACTGCCTGAGGAAAATGTCATTGCATACGGAATAGGTGAACTCGACTCTATTGAAAGGTCGAATATCATGTTAGTTGATCGCAAATCAATCTTAAAAGATGGAATTGGATCCACCTTTCGTCGAAGCCTTGGCTCATTCCAGAATCCGGATTTGCCACTTTGGCTCCATTTTGATGTTGATGTCTTGGATAAAGAAATCATGCCAGCAATACAGTATCCTGTTGAGGGTGGTCTCTCATACAACGAAATCCAAGAATTGCTTACTCTCATAAAGGAAAGAAACCAACTAATCGGGATGAGTATTACTTGTTACCATCCAAAGCTGGATTATGATAAAAAAGGAGTCAAAACGCTTCTTTTACTTTTCAAGGAAATTTTCTAAGACAAGAATTTACGAAAAATTTACAAAAATGATGGAATGTGTCTTTAATAGCCTTACTAATAATCTTGACTTTTGGGATTTAATGGAGAGAAAGTCTGGAAGCTTTGTGGAGTAGACCATATTTAAGAAGGCGTTCTAAACGGTGATAATGGATTTAACTTTTTCAAGTGTTTTCTCGTGTGAGAACCGGAAAATTAGGCTCCTTCTATTGTCATCGCACCGGTAAAGTACGTGTTCTGCTGCATATACACGGATTCGTTTCATCTAACTATGGTCTACCGTTACAACTACATTGCCTTTTTTATGCCATTTTTCGATATGGCGATAAGCTTCAGCAATCTGTTCCAACGGATAGCGTCTCTCTATGACCCAGTTGCCTTCAATCGGGTGATATCCCTAGAATTAGCCCTATCTGTGGTGTGACTTTTATTATAACAGGTGTACTTCGCAGGATATAGGATTCAATTGAAAATTGTTCTAGACTTCGTTAGAGTGCTCTTATTTGATCAAGACTTGCAAGCACTCATGATTTATATGCTTAAGCTACAATTGTTTTGAAAAAAGGGAAAAACTCTGAATTTATTTTTACAAATTGTTGTATCCATAGCAGGATTCTTTTTGCTTCTCTATGTCGGTTTATTATTGTATAAATATTATTTGAGAAATTCGACTAGAATCAAGACAGCTAACGGTATAAGTTCATTGGAGGAGATTACACTTGGTGATTTAAAACAATGGATATTTATCAGAGGTACAGATCAAAATAATCCAGTTTTGTTATTTTTGCATGGTGGTCCTGGTGCGCCTTTGTTAGGGATGTCAAGTTCGCGTAAATATGATGCTGAGTTAATTAAACATTTTACAGTAGTTCATTGGGATCAACGAGGGGCTGGCAAATCATTTAATCGTGATATCCCAGTTGATTCAATGACTTTAGATAGATTTGTTGAGGACTGTAATGAGTTAATTGATTATTTACGAAATAGATTTCACACGCAAAAAGTTTTCATTGTTGCGCATTCAGGGGGAACGATAATAGGAATTAAGACTGCATACAAATATCCGGAGAAAATACATGCATATGTTGGAGTCGCGCAAGAAATAAACAGCTATGAACAGCAAAAAATATCATATAATTTTCTAGTTGAAGAAGCTGAAAAATCCGGAGAGGTAGGCAGGCAAAATGCAATAAAAGCAATAGGCCCACCACCTTATGAGTCGCCTAAAACGTTCCTAAAAATGGAAGGGCACATTACCCACTATGGAGGATTCGTACGTGATAAGCCTATTAGGCAAATGATACCTTTAGTGTTATATTTCTTAACTTCACCCGAATATTCACTATCAGAAGGAATTAGAACGCTCAGAAACAAGGGACTCCATTTTACTATGAAAACAATGTGGGAGGAATTGAAAAATGTCAATCTTATCAAAGAAATACAATCTATTAGAGTTCCCATCTACTTCTTTGAAGGAAAATACGATGTGGTTACTCCCACAGTTCTTGTTGAGAAATTCTATGACAACTTAGATGCTGAAAAAGGTAAAAAGCTCATCATTTTTGAAGATTCAGGGCATATGCCAATGATAGAAGAAAAAAAGAGATACGATGAACTGTTGATAGATGTTGTTTTGAAAGATAGTCTGAATAAATAATTCTCTACCAGAAATTTAGAAAGTTGGAAGATCTCAGCGTGATCCAGATTTCGTGCATACCATCGCTTTCATTTTTTTCACTTCCACAGTTTCAGGAACTCACAAGTAATAAATAATACAAGGTTTCAGATGACCTAAGATATCGCTAATCTGAGGACGTGAGCCCATTATGGAAGATGTGAAGATAAAGCTTTCAATATTATGGATAACTCGATTGTTAACAGGTTTTGTGGGGGATATCATCCGATTTCTTGAGCCAGGGAAGTTGGAGCAAATAATATCCGGAGAAATCTGGGGCGGTATACCAATGACTAATGAACTTTTGTTGCTAATAACACTAATTACGGTGATTCCGGCTGTTATGGTGTTCCCGTCCCTGACATTACCGGATAAAGCGAATCGTTGGGTAAACCTCATTGTAGGTATATTCATGGTAGGTTTTGATCTCGTTTTTTTGATCACAGCAATTTTAACTGTGCCCGCTTATGAGATATTTTTGGGAATTTTATACCTTGTATTTACTGCGCTGATTGTTTGGTATGCATGGAAGTGGCCTAAACAGGAAGAGTAATCTTACGAAACTTGCAGTTGTGAGAGCTAAAAAAAATAGATACATTTGATCGGGTAGTGAATGATTATGGTGGTGGAGCAAGAGGCTAAACTTACGTTTTTGGGAGTTTTTCCCAAGTGTCCCTTCTATGGTTCAGCTGTTATGGTGGTGTTAACGATAGTTTTGATAGCGTTTGGCACCAGTGGGATATTATTCCTGAATTTCTGGGCAGCCGTGGTGTATTTGCTATATTCGAATCTCTACTACTTTTTAGCAATGCCGCTATGGCATTGTCAATATTGTTACTACAAAGTAAAGGACACAGCAAAAGATGGGTCGACTGTTGAGAGGTTAGTGCCTTTAGAACAATGGAAAGAATCGGACCTAACGAAACATGTAGTTTGCGCGAAAAAATGGGGATATAATTTCTTCATTATATGGTTAATACCAATTGTTTTGATTGTCATTTCGTTCTTTCTGAATTTTTCCATATTTGCGGTAATTTCGTTAATTGGCTTTCTAGCTGTGCTGGGAGGAATTGTGGTTTATACGAGGCGAAAAGTCTGTACAAAATGTGCTATCATGGAAGAATGTCATGCGGCCTTTTAGAATCATGAATCCATTTAGTCAACTCATTAGCTGACTCCTAATGGAAAAATCTCCGCAAGTTAGGATTAGAAAATTAACCTGCAAGATTTACTGTACACTAATTCGTACCCGCAAAGACTAAAGAAGGCGTTCTTAGGGGCGATAACAGAATAATATTTCCAGGGGTTTTTTGTATGATAACAGGAAAAGTTAGTTATAAGAAGCACGAAAACCCAATGACCGATTGGTGAGGGGATTTTAGTTAATTTGTTGGAGATGTGTTCTCTTCATGGTTTTAATACGAAAGGCTAGTCTGAGGGATATTCAAGCTCTCAGTAAGAGGTTTCTTGACTATTTAGCGGATAAGAATAGTAGGCTGTATCAGGAAAATGTTGTTAGGTTTGGCATTCCAGAAGAGTATGTGAGAAGGGCTCTTGCAGAGGAACCATTGATGAAGGCTGTTACTTCTGGAGAAGCGACCTTCTATATAGCCCTTGAAGAAAACGAATTAGTAGGTTTTGCTCAGATAATACAGCAGGATGTTAAAACAGCGGAACAAGATCTTATTGTAGTCTTTCCAAGTCATGAGAGAAAGGGCATTGGAACTCATCTTCTAAAACATGTAGTCGAGAATGCGAAGATTAAGGATATCAGAATGATAATAGTGAATGCTGGTAAGAATGAAGATCATGCTAGAAGGTTTTACGAGAAGAATGGATTCAAGCTGATGAAAGAATCAACTATTGATACACCATGGGGAAAGAAACTCAGCCTAGCCACCTATCAACTTCAATTAAGTCCTTAGGAAAACGTTCTCAAGGGCGATAACCGATTAAATTTTTTCAGGAGTTTTCTAGGCTGATAACGGGAAAAGTCGATCCTCTTCTTATGCGGTTATCGCACCAGTAAAGTTGCCAAAGCATAATATCGAAG
>JBHLMI010000015.1:0-59024 GCA_048938295.1 Promethearchaeota archaeon | reverse complement strand
TCGAGATCGGCGTTGCATTCTGGACATTTGCCTTTGACTTTCAAGTATTCTAGAAAGTGGATGCGATGGGCCTGCCCTCGACACCGGGGGC
This sequence comes from Promethearchaeota archaeon, assembly GCA_048938295.1. GTDB lineage: Archaea > Asgardarchaeota > Hermodarchaeia > Hermodarchaeales > Hermodarchaeaceae > Hermodarchaeum. Next base: position 58,933 of record JBHLMI010000015.1, on the reverse strand, counting down.
AACTGAGGGTGGAGTCAAGGGGAACGATGGAGTTTTGACATACCATACAAACAGGTTGGGGAGCACCACAGTGGGGGCAAACTGTAGCTTCAGCCAGGATGGTGGCTTCACATTCGGGGCACATTGCTAGTTGGATTTCACTATATTGAGTGCGAGGTGTTTGATCTTTTATTCGATGTGGTGGTCGATAAGTATAGCTAGGACGGGAGCGACTTTGGCTTCGATCGCGGCTTCGATCACGCCTGATTCTTTCACAGTCCCGACCGATTCCAACGCAGATGCCAGTGAAGATAAGAACCATAATCAGCCAAAAAATCACATTGGAAAATGCTGTGTATTGCACCTAGAAGTCCACCAGCCTTTCATGTACTCTTAGAAATTCAGATTTATCAAATTAGACCTTTTGGGGAGGGAAATACCTGTTGGTTCTTTTCTATATTATGGAGAAGGGGGGTAATAACCCAGCGATTAAGGGAAAATACCCCTGGCTTCCACGGCTTCAGCGATTCTGGTTAGTGCTACGATATAAGCTGCAGTCCGCATGTGAACTTTTTCTTTCTGATGCACCCGGTATACTTCATCGAAAGCTTGGACCATTCGTTGTTCAAGTTTACCATTCACTTCGTCTTCAGTCCAAGATTCACGGGTCAGATTTTGAACCCACTCCATGTAGCTAACTGTGACGCCACCAGCATTCGCAAGAATATCAGGTACCACAAAGGCACCTTTCTTATAGAGAATCTCATCAGCTGCCGGCGTAGTGGGGCCGTTAGCGCCTTCACCGATGATTTTGGCTTTAATGCGAGGAGCATTTTCAGCCAGAATCTGATTTTCCAATGCAGCAGGAATTAGAATATCTACATCGAGTTCAAGGAGTTCTGAATTTGAGATCTGCTTTGTCCCTGGAAAGCCAACGACAGAGCCTGTCTTTTTCTTATGCTCCATTACCTTCTTTGGATCAAACCCATCGGCGTTATAGATTCCTCCGCGTGAGTCGCTGACTGCCACGACTTTGGAACCATATTCAGCAATCAATACCGCAGCATAAGAGCCTACATTCCCAAACCCTTGAATCGCAACAGAAGCGCCTTTCAGGTCAAAGTTCAACCGTTTAGCAGCCTCGCGAACCGTGATTACAGTTCCACGGCTAGTAGCTTCACGACGCCCTAAGCTCCCACCAATTGAGATCGGTTTCCCTGTAACAACTTCAGGCACCGCATACCCTTGGGCTTCCGAGTATGTATCATAAAGCCAGGCCATCTCGCGTTCGCCAGTATAAACATCAGGAGCTGGCACATCGCGATATGGACCGATAATTTCCATGATTTCGTGAGTGAATCGTCGAGTCAGATGTTCTAACTCGTTTACACTCATTTCCTTGGGATTACAAATAATACCGCCTTTCGCTCCACCATAGGGGAGGCCTACAACTGCTGTCTTAATTGACATCCATATCGATAACGCTGTTACTTCGTCTAAACAGACTTTGGGATGATAGCGGATGCCGCCTTTGAAAGGCCCGAAGGCATCCCAGTGTTGGACACGCATGCCAGTGAACACCTTTATTCTTCCATCGTCCATTCTGACTGGGAGGCTAACGACAAGGGCGCGTTTGGGATGTTTGAGGAGTTCAAGGATATCGGGATTAAGCTTCATTTTTTTGGCTACGATTTCGAGTTGCTTTTTAGCAACATCATAGGGATTGGGTTCATCACATCCGTTGGATTCCACGGTATGTCACCTCAAGGGTGTCGTGTATGGCTCTCATTAACTAGAGAGTTAAAAGTGCTTCCTAGTTCCAATTAGAAGGCTAGTGGAAACGGGGAGTGGAAACGGATTGAAAATCAGGGCGACGTTTCCTTTCGGGGCGACGTTCCTTCCGTCGTAACCGTAATAGGGTTGCCATTGTAGACGCAATGTCTTCGGGACGATATTTGTAGAGATGGTAGCGGATAATCAGAAAACGGCTTCGGGGATCGCTGGGGTTGCCGACATGTTGGGCAAGGTGAAGGAGTTCCTCGTCGGACATTGCTTGGAGTTTGTTGGCGATTTCTGGGGAGTATCGTGAGGGGAGAGGGATATTCTGGTTTGCGATTAGACTAAGGTTTGTTCTTGAACGGATGTGGTCGTGGAAAGGATGTCCCATTTGGACAGTTCCGGGAGTAGACAATAGGTCGGGTGCAGGAGCGCTGGCAGCACCGCTTAGCATGGCTAGGGCGACGCGGAGCTCTTGTATCGTATATTCTGCCAGGACGGGTTTGGCAAGAATCTGTTGGATGCCCGGCTCTTTGGGATCTTTAGTGTATTTACGGAGAAGCCGAAGTTCATCTGTTGAGAGGCTGGAGAGTTGATCTGAGAGAGTTCTGGCCCTGTGTACCTTGACCCGTTTAGCAAGAGCATATGGAGGCCGGTTCCTGTCAAACAAGGGTATATTCCCTCCTCGAATTAGAGTAAAGGAATTGGTTGAATTTAGCTGTTCCCGTTTCAGTCTACTATGGGAGAGACCGGTTTGTGTAAGATTAGTCAGTTTCTTCTTGGGGGATAGTTCGTTTCAGGGCTGCGATGGTGGCAGCAACATCTTCCCATTGGTATCGGTAGAGGCGGTTTTTAATAATGATGAGGCGTGATCGAAGGTCCTGAATGTCGTTATAGTGTTTGAGAAGCCATTGAAAATCGTCCATAGGGATGCTGGTGAGGATGCCGCTGATTTCTTGGGCAGTTTTTGCCGAAGGAAGTGACGGAGATTCATCTGTGGGGGCGAGAAACCGTTTCGGAGGGAGAGGAGGGGCGTTTTTGGGGGGTTTCCAGGCTTTGGCGTTTTCAAAACCTAGGGGCTTTTCAGCTAAAGGGAGTTCATGGACGCCGTCCAAGGCGGCCAGAGCTAGGCGGAGTTCTTGAATGGAGTATTCATCGAGAAGAGCTGCAGAGATGACTTTCTTGGCTTCAACGTCATTGGGCACATCATAGATTCGTCGCAGTAAAACAAGGTCAGTTTTCGGTAAGCTGGCGAGTCGGTTCGATAGTTCCCGGGTTCTTTCAACTGGCACTTGTTCGGTGTCCTCAATGATATCAGGGTGTTTACCCGGTGACATCGTAGCTCGCACGCTCAGCCGCCTTGAGGAATCAGGGGCTATTTAGGTGTTCGCTTTTTTGAGGTGAAATACATAAACGCTTCGCCTTCTAGTCTGGAGTTTACCACTCCAGAGTGGTGAGTTGAAATATCATGATAATATAATGTACCAATGTCTAAAAATCATCAGAGAAATGTGTTCATCTTTCCTCCTTGATCACCGGGAATACACGAAAGCTGTCGCTTAGTTTCACGGGGAACTAGCCAGAATAGGAACTAGAAATAACGCAGAGGATTTAGAAAATCATTGACTAATAAGTGGTTCTGTTGTAATTGGCTGTCGGTATGAGAAGAGGGCAGAAGAAAGGCTAAGGATTCCACCTGCGGTTGCGAAAGCAGCTCCACCGCCTTGTAAAAGGACTAGGTAGATGGGCGCGTACATAGACCAATAAAATGGCAGCCAGACGGGAATAGCGAAGATGAACGTGAGGATGCTGCCAAGTTTTGCGTTGAAGTTGGCTGTGATTACAGCTGCGATTATAAGACCAATCCCACAGCAGAGGGTGATAAAAATTCCGATTCCTGTGTTGTGTAATGCGGATAAAAGGTGGCTCATTATTAGATAAGAGGGATTGAAGATGGTGCTGCCAAGATACCAGTACATTAGGAACAGTTGGACTAGGAGGATGACAGCGGCTCCGATTAGGGTGAATGCCCATCCAGCGGTTTTGAGTTGGTATCCTTCATAAACTATTTCAATTGGAACAGTTTGGGGTTGCCGGAGAGATGCCATTCCTATACCACCTCCAAAGACGCAGATGAAAGATCCTATGATGCCCAGTGAGAATGTTTGCCAGAAGGGGATGAAGAAGACATATTCAGGGATTTCTGTTCGGAGAAGTAAGATTAACGCTAAAAAAAAGTTGGCAAGCAAGGCCCAGAAGATAGCCAAGAAAGTTCCTATTTTCACATTCTTGAAATATGCAATAGTCGCCCCAATTAATACAATCGTGCCTGAGAAGGCTCCAAAAATAACAGCAACTTGCATTGGGAATGTAATATGTATAACAAGAGTTGGATCAAAGCCCCATACTGATTCAAACTGGATAACCAGTACAATGATCCATGCTTGTGCGGCTAAGATGAGGAGTCCGCCGATTAGGATGAGAATTGAACCAAATTTTTTTAAGAAAAGGGGATTGATTTGCGAACGAATACGTGTTAATACTTGCATTGAGGAAGATGGCACGATTTTTGGTTCTGGTGGAAGTGGACAGATTCTCGATTTCCGATTGTCCGGTGGTGTCATTATGATTTCACCTCCTTTAAATTCAATCGTTTGAGTATCGTGTTGAATAAGTGGAGGGCAATTTCTGTTGGAGGTTGATTGTCAGGTAGGTTGATTTCCCACTCTGCAGCAAGCTGGCGTAACGTTTTTTCGCATTCCATATTTTGAGCGCAAGAGGCGCAATCACCTGTATGCGAGAACCATGTATGAATTCCTAACGTGGGGGAATATGTGATATAGGTGTCTGTTTGGGTGGCGGGACAATAACCGACAACAATACCATGGCGTGGATTAAGATGTTTCACTTCTACGCGGTTAATCGCCGCGGCATGTTCGAGTAGCTTTTTGATCCGTGCCTCGGCTCTTTGTTGGGTTTTACTCACAAAGGGCCGAGAGACATCTAATTCTTTAGCAATGACGGATGGTCGTACTTGCTGTCGACGTTTTAACCAAATCAGACCCTGCTTGGGTGTAGGATATCGAAAACTGGTGAACACCGAGATTCCCTCCAAGTTAACCTGTTTTTGACAATCCTATTATTATTCGGCGATATAAAAATTAACCTGTTTTTGACAACTTTTTACTTCTAATTTCAAATGGCGTTCTTGACGTGAAACGCTTTGATGCAAAAATAGTCAATTTAACTAGCTACCCAATTCAATAAACTCTAGACACCATTATAGGAGTTTGAATATTATCAGTATACTAGGGATGTTTGAAGTGGAGATCCGCCAAATTAAACCTGAGATTCGTATTCTTGGAGTAGATGATGCGCGGTTTGAAAGAGGGCGTCATGAGTGGACACGATTGGTTGGTGTAATCTTTCGGGGAGGGCAATGGATGGAGGGCTGTCTTCAGGAGCCCATCCGCGTGGATGGTGATGATGTAACGCTGCGACTGACCCAAATGATAAAAACCTCACCACATTACGGTCAGCTACGAGTAATAATGACGCGTGACACGATCTTTGGTGGAACCAATGTGTTGGATCTTCAAGTGCTATTTGAGGACACTAAATTACCTGTCATATCGGTGTCGGATTCAAAACCGGATATGCGCCAGGTCAAAAAGGCACTTCAAAAAATCAATCCAGATGAGTGGGAACAAAAATATACTCGACTTACGAACGCAGGACCAGTTAAGGTTGTGGAATCTCGTCCCGGGCGTGCTCCTGTTTATATACAGTGGCACGGGATGCCTTTTCAGCAGACTGTGGAGTTAGTCCAGAAAACAGCAACCCGAAGCCGCATCCCTGAGCCTGTTCGGGTTGCACATCTCATTGCTTCGAGTTTTGTATTAGATCCTGGAGCTTGAGTTCGAGTGGGGCGTAATTCCGAATTCGCTGAGGAGCGAAAGGACTAGCTCAACAGGTAATCCGATGACAGATGTATAACTTCCCTCAATTTCCTTAACGAGAAACGCACCTTTACCTTGAATTGCATATCCACCTGCTTTACCGAGTGGTTCCCTTGTCAGCACATATTCGTTGAGGGCTTGTTCAGATGCATGTTGAAATGTCACTTTAGCCCACACATGTCCCTGCCGTGTTTTTTTCTTGGTTACCTCCACCACGGCGACAGCCGAGATGACCCGATGGGTTCTACCAACAAGCTTTTGAAGCATCGAGAGAGCCTCTTCAGGGCTTTTGGGTTTTCCTAGAACCATGTTGTCATCTGTGACAACAAGTGTATCACCACTTAGGATAATACCCTGTTCAATAGTAGGCAGAACACTGAGTGCTTTTTGTAAGGCGTTCTCATTTGCTAGCTTAACTATTTCGTCATCCGAACCTTGTTTGAGATACATCTCCTGATTTTGAGGACTGCAGACAGTAAATTCGAATCCAAGTTGAGTAAGCAATTTAGCTCGACGAGGAGAATTGGAAGCAAGAAAAAGGGGCTCTTTCATCAGCTGAGTTTAGCAGCCATTGTATAAGAGGTTCGTGGTTTCTTTATAGGTGGCCATTGCACAGATTGTTTGAGCGCGGTCAATGAGTTTGGGTTCACGCAGTTCAGTGGTGATTATTCCTTCAAGTTCTCCAATATCTTTAGCCCGAATTTTGAGTAACAAATCCCAATCTCCCGTCACTGTATGCACCTCTTGGACTGCTGAATGAGAGGCAATCCGAGAGATAAGCTCACGGTCAGTTTTCGACTCAGTTGCCTCAATGGCATTACGGTTGAGAGAGACGAACACGAAAGAGACCAAGGGCTTTTCCAACTTGATTGGATCAAGGATAGCTCGAAAGGAGTGGATGTGACCTGAGCTTGATAGTTTCTTGATTCGGTTATGAACGGTGGTGACTGGTATGTCTGTGGCTTTGGCGATCGTATTTGTGCGTTGACGACAATCACGCTCAAGTTCACGTAGAATCTTCTGATCTTTTTCATCGAGCATGGCTTGAATTCCCCTTTCGAACATGCTCCAGGCGGAGTAAGCTCCTCAATTAGGGATTTTCATACCGACGCTTTTAAGTAGTCCGATGGCTCTTGCACTGGATTTTACCTCATCAAGGAATTCGAAAGATATGTTCTGCAGCTTCTTTGGATTATCAGGTAGAGGTGATTGGTGGGAGAAGCTTTAAATTGAAGAATTCAGAGACCTGTACCTTAGTACCGCTATTTCTTGGTGAAGTAGAGATGTCTATTCAATCGAACAATCTTGACCCACGGTATCTGCGGGGCGTGATTGACGCTCTTGAGCTTGTGGCGTCTTTCCTCGCATGGAAGGCTGAACACCCGAACAGCACTCGTACTGTCAAGGATTTTCTTGAACAGAGCTTAGAGCAGTTGGATAAGAAAACACATCACAAACTAGATGAAGTGCTTGGAATAGAATTGGGAGACGAGTAAATTCACCAGCGTGCTCATTGGCAATATTAGGTGAACAAATTTCACTTATCTAGCGGTAGCTCAGATTGACGATGAGCATAGGATAGTTTCTCTAGCTGCTTCCGAGTTGTTGAAAGAAGTGTTGAAGCTTCTTCTTTGGATGATGCGGTGACCGTGAGGGCAACCCGGAGAGGTTGATGGGATTGATAAGGGCGAGGTAAGGATTTGAGGTATACGCCCTGTTTATTCGACATGACCTGATCGAGCAAGGGAGCAAGCACTGATTCATCAAGGATAGGAACATAAACAGTATCCTGTTCGATGACTTTTCCGGATAATGGTGTAATCCTAGGAATAACAGTATCCATAAACATTGCATAGAGCTCCTGTGAAACACCTGGAAGACAAAACACGATCGTATTCCCTAGTTGCATCCGAATTCCTGGAGCTGAGCCCACACTGTTGGGGAGTGGAGTAGCTTTCTGTGGGAGCTTTGCCATCTTCTTTCGACTTGGAATGAGTTCAGCGGTTTCCACCAATCCTTGTGCCTTAAGTTCTTTGTAGCGTTGGGATACCATCTTCAGAGCTAAGGGATTCATTTCAAGGGAAGTGTCAGCGGCGAGGGCTAGACCTTTTGCTGTGAGGTCATCAAAGGTTGGGCCTAGTCCTCCACTTGTGATCAGGAGACGTGTTTGACGTGTCACACTGCTTTTGATGGCTGTAGCAATGACTTCAATGTGGTCTTCGATTACCAGTATCTGGCTGATGGGAAGATTGATTTCGAGTAACCGCTGGGCTAGCCATTGAGAATTCGTATCAAGGGTATGTCCAGACAGTAGTTCGTTTCCGATGATGAGGAGTTCCACCCGAACTGTCATGCTTTACCGCCACTACTTCTGCTGCCAGTTTGGCTGAAGAAATTGAGAAAGTGCGTGAAGCCTTTCTGGAAGTGTCGGATACCTTCAACGACCACATACTCATCGCGACCATGTGCATGGCCACCGTGACCGAGTCCTCCAATGACAAACGGTTTCCTCAATGGCGGGTCTGCATAGACGTAGAGGGGTACACTTGAAGGAAACATAGGCCAAATTTCCACATTATCCACTCCTGCTTCATAGTAAGACTTCAATAGAGACTTTGCAACCTGGGTGTTATCTGAACTTTTCGCCCAGTTCATAGTGTAGCCTAATTCAGGCTCAATTAATCCGCTGAGCCCGAGGCTTGTAAGGTGATCTTTAATGACTCGTAGAACGTTGTGAGGGGTTTCGTTAGGCGTTAACCGGATATCAATATGAGCAGAGGCTTGCCGGGGAAGAATGGTTTTGTATGAGTCGCCTACATAACCTGTTTGGATTCCTGATATATTGACAGTAGGCTCAAAAAGGAAACGACGGAGTAGATCAGCTTTAGAATCAGCTTTGATGGTTAAGTCCTTGGCATCTAATTGAAGGGCTGCAATGCCTGGATCAAAAGATTCCGCAAGTAACGCAATTAGGCGTTCGTCCTCTTCTGTGGGAGGTTGGACATTGTCTAATAGTCCTGGAATTTGAGGGTGCCCATGAATATCGACTAAGCTGCAAAGTGCCCTAGCAAGGATATGGGCAGGATTGCGGATCCAACCGACTTCGGCGGAGTGAAGATCCCGGGTTGAAGGTCCGCGACAATGAAGCCGGAGAAATACGATGCCTTTGGTGCCAAGGAATAATCGAGCTATACCTCTTCGATCCGAAGCAAAGAAAGGATAATACACCGCATCAGCTTTCTTCAGTTCTTGCTCATTTTCTTTGACGAAAGTTGGGAGACTAGGGCTGCCGCTTTCTTCTTCACTGTCCACAACAAGGAATAAGTTGAGGGGGAGGGCGTCTTCTACTTCTTGGATAATAGTAAGGGTTTCAAGGAGGGCCATTAGTGCGGCTTTTTGGGTATATGCACCTCGAGCGATGAGGCTGGGTCCGAAGCGTGTGTGGTCTTTGATTTCAGCCGCAAATGGGGGGACTGACCACCAGGCCTCCGATTCGGTTGTCATTACATCGATTGAAGTATGAATGAGAAGCGTGGGTGCTTTCTTTCCTGCAGAGGTGTTTTTTCCAAAGATAATAGGGTTGCTGGGAGTTGGGAGTATAGTCGTATCGAAGTTAAGGGATTCTAGTTTGGTAAACACTTGGTGGGCGGTGCGGTTAATTCCAGCTCCTGTACTACTAATGCTGGGCTGTCGGAGGAAACTTTGTAGCTGGTTCAGTGTCGTGCTAAACTGGGTATCAATTTCCTCTAGGATATTTCGAACGTTCATGGGTTTTCTCACTAACTCCCATTTAGCTAGTTTGATTTCGCTTGAAGAAACTCGTGTTATTCTCTTGTTAAAAGCACGTCGGTTAAGCAACCCTACTTTGATGGTAGGCTGCGTGCATGGAGCCAACGCGTCTCCATGATAGAGCGGAGCATGTCAACATGGTCTTCATGACTTGACGCAATTCCGACAACATTTGCTGTACCCTTGGAAGTATTTCCTAAGATGATTTCTTCATTGTCGTGAGTGACACCCCAAAGGTCTCCACGAGGATCGTGACGGAGCTGATAGTTATAGTTTTTCGCCGCTAGACGCTGTAAGCTTTGGACCGTTTTCGTAGCAGGTGTGTCAGCTACAACGATGCGCACACGAACATCGCTTGGAACCATTTTTAGGAGTTTGACTTTGATTCGAATTGCTCGCGGAAGAATGATGAATAGTTGACTTCGAGCCCGAGCGATTTGGCTGGCCATATAGGAATGAAATTCCTTTTCTCCAACCACAAATTGGTACAGGTCAAAAGTTGAGGGTTCGGATTCCTTAGATCGGCGCCAGAATTGGTTCACACTTTGAGTAGCAAGGGTAACCTGTCCTTCTGCTTCCTCTAAAACGCTAGCAAGCTGTGCATTTGTGGATTTGATGTATTGAGTTCGCCACTCGGAGAAAGCTTTGGGGATATCATGTGTGATTTTCGTTAAGTGCTGTTCACTTTGGGTTACCATCTGATTGAGTTGTGGAGTAAACTCTTGGGTTCGTAGCTTGTCAACGATATCAGGAATTTTGGCTATATGGGTGTCAAGTTCGCGAGCTTGGAGTTTGACTTGCTTCACGGAATTTTCAAGTCCTTCAGCAAAACGGGATTGAAAAGCAAGTGTTAAGTCAGCTAACCGATCAGCCAGTTCTGTTGTAGCTTTCTGATTCCGCTGAATCACTTCACTAAAAGCTAGATCCAACGCGTTACGAACCCATTCAGCTAGTTGTTCTCGCAATTTATCAAACTCTTGCTGGGCTGATTTGGCAACCTCTTCGAAGCGTTCCTGAGCCTCTTGCAGATGATCTTGGATAGCCTCAGTGAGAGAAACCTGGAAGTTAGCTTTGAGCCGTTTTACAGCGGTCATGATGTGGTCTCGAGCGAAGTTCTCAATGACCCCTTTAAAAGCCCCTAACCGGTATTTAGTCTCCATGAGGTCGCTGAGTGATGCTTCTAAGACACTCATTTCCTGTTCAAAATCTGCCAAGTGCTCCTCGACAATCGAAGGGGTGACATTCCAGAGCTCGATTAGGGTTTCACTGAAGCTCTCTAGTTCGTGGAGCCGGAAGGATTGCTCACGCATATCTGACAGTGAGATGTTGACGATATCAAACACGTCGTTCTTCAGTTTGTTGAGGACGTTGATGAACGCGTCAATCGATTCGAAATCATTGAGTTGATTTCGGGTTTCCATCATTCGTTCATCAACTTCTGAGAGCAGCTCAGCCCGAAGCTCATCTGTAAACACTTCGAAAACGGGGGATGCTTGCATGGTCTCGGCTCTATTTCGAAATCCATCAAATGCAGTATCTAGTCTCTGGTCAATATTCGTCCGAAGCTTTTCTAATTGGTAGGGGAGTGTTTCAACTTCTTTTTTCATCGAAGCATCGATTCCAGGGATACCAGTTTCAACTCGTTCTGGGAAATCTGTTCGAAGCTGGCGTAAGAGATCACGTACTCGGGTGAGAGCAATCATAACTGCTTCAACTGGGGCGACAGCCTCATAGGTTTCGTCTGGATTACGCCGGACCAATCCACAGGTTTGGAGCTCAGTGAGATACTGATCCGCTTTCTTTGTGGATAAGCCATGCTGTTCCTGAATTTCTGTCAATGGAATAGGAGACAGTTCTGCGGCAAGTTCAAAATAGAGACTGATTGCAGACTGCGATACGTGTAACAGGTCAGCAAGCGAAGGTTGCTTTTTTACTCCAAACTCCGTTTGTTGGTTTGCCTCCATAAGATAACCCCGATATTAGGTGAATCAATCCTTTACAGTCATCCTCTCTAAGGGAACTCCTAATTAATTCTTTATCGCTCGTAGCGTTGCTTATAAAGGCGTGGGGGTTCATGACAGGATGTGTGGAAAATCAAAAAAGCACCAAGTTGAACTAGCCTAAGACATTTTAACCTCGCAACAAGGGTTAGCGATTGGTTCTCTACCAGAAAATGGTCTCGACGAATGGGTGATTATTATGGCTCCTGAAAGTACAATAAGTCCGCTAATCTTAAAGAAAGGAGACATTGCTTCGTTTATTGAAAAACTCACCCAAATTCTGACTGTCTATGGGCCAGTAGCGAAGAAAACCCAGTTTGTCTTTGATGAAATCAGTGATGGATCTCAGCTGCGGTTGGATTATGATACAACGATTCTTCCGCCAAAGAAGTACTTCATACCACCCAAAGAAGAAATGGTTGGCTTTTCCTTAGGTCCTCAACTCAGCATAACTAACCCCCTAGAAGAAAATGAAGAAATCTCCCTCTGGAACGGGAAGCGATTTGTGATAGTTGGCATTCATTCCTGTGATCTAGCAGCCATTCAGTTTCACGATAAGATTCTCACCCAAGTTTATCCTGATCCTTATCGAACCCGCCGACGTGAACGGGGAATTATCATCGGGTTGAATTGCCTTACTCCGTGCGAAGAGAGTTTCTGTAAGTCAGCAATGACACTTTCGTCAACCGAAGGTGCAGATCTTATGCTCACAGAACTCCATGATAACTACTATGTGGATGTACTCACTGAAACTGGACAGTTAGTGATTGATTACACTAAATCACTTTTCTCATCGGCATCAAAAGAACAAAGCAAAAGCGTCAATCAGCTCCTCACTAGTCGAGAAGAAACCTTCCCTGATGTGATTTCAGAATTCAAGAAGCTTCCTGAGCAACTGGAGGCAGGTTATGAAGGGGAGATTTGGGTCCGTTTGGGAAATCGGTGTTTTGGATGTGGTGCTTGTACTATGGTCTGCCCCACTTGCTTCTGTTTTGATGTGAAGGACCGAGTAGAACTGGATTTAAATAAAGGTTCTCGTGTTCGCAATTGGGATTCTTGTCAACTTGTAGATTTTGCCCTCGTTGCAGGAGGGCATAATTTCCGGCCAACCATTCCGTCACGTGTGCGATTCCGTATCTATCATAAATTCTGGATTGAGCCCGAACAGATCGAGCAAATTGGTTGTGTAGGCTGTGGACGCTGTACCCGAACTTGTCCCGCAGATATTGATATGATTGAATTATTGACTGATATCCAAGAGGGAGGGAACTAACAAGATGACCCATTCCGTTTCACTTCGCCATGAAAAAAATGCTTACCAGTACAATCAGGCCCGTCTAGTGAGAATAACGCCACAGACCCCCGATACTAATCTATATACCTTTGAGTATGTTAACCCAGAGATCCAGAAGCAGTTCACCTTTACACCAGGTCAGTTTATGCTCCTGTCCATTTTTGGATATGGCGAGGCCCCGTTTGGCATTTGCTCATCCCCAAATAAGACCAATTCGTTCGATCTCTGTATTCGCTCAGTTGGTAAGTTAACCAATGTTCTTCAAAACCTAAACCCCGATAGCATCGTGGGATTCCGTGGACCCTTTGGACATGGATGGCCCATGGATGACGTGAAAGGGAAAAACATCGTTATCATCGGTGGTGGAATTGGGGTCGTACCCCTGCGACCAGTAATCCTCGACATCATTGAAAACCGTGACGATTACGGGAAACTGCAAATCATGTATGGTGCTCGGTGCCCAGAGGAGCTCCTTTTCAAAGATGAACTATATCTTTGGGACAACCGACGGGACATCGAATATGTTGCAACCGTTGACCGGGATGATGAACATTGTTGGGCGGGAAACATTGGCGTGGTCACGATTCTTTTTGACCGTATCAACATTTCACCTAAAGACACCTACGCGCTTGTGTGTGGACCACCTATCATGTACAAGTTTGTAATGCGCGAACTAGAAAAGATTGGATTACCGGATGATCGTATCTTCTTATCCCTTGAACGTCGCATGAAATGCGGTGTCGGGCATTGTAGCCATTGTCTTGTGGGGTCAAAATTCGTCTGTCAAGACGGTCCAGTGTTTAGTTATGCCGAAGTAAAGACACAACGAGGGGCAGTATAAGGAACCAAAGGAGGAATTCAAGAAATGCCCACAGAGAAATCAAAACCCGTCGTTGCTTTTTACGGATTAACCTGTTGTGCAGGATGCCAGCTCGAGGTCCTTAATCAGGAAGAAGAGCTCTTAGATATTCTTCGGCAAATTAACCTCGTGCAATTTCGAATGGGAAGCTCTGCGAAACACCCGGGACCATATGATGTCTGCTTTATCGAAGGATCAGTCACAAATGATGCAGAACTAGCCCATCTTAAGGAGCTGCGAGAAAAATCAAAGGTGTTAGTTGCCTTGGGTGCATGTGCCACCACTGGCGGTATTAACGCTCTTCGAAACGGTCGAAATATCGAAGAGCTCAAACAAAGTGTATATGGGGATGCCTCTCATGTGCGAACACTCCCCGAGATACAACCTTTGAAGGAATATGTCAAGGTTGATTATGAGTTGCAAGGTTGCCCCATTGCCGGTGATGAATTCATAGAGCTCCTCACGGCCCTACTGACCGGAGGAGAGCCTCCACAGAAAAACTACGCTGTATGTGTGGAATGTCGTCTCAAAGAAAATATCTGCCTGATGAAGGAAGGAGAACTCTGTTTAGGCCCGATAACACGTGCTGGATGTGGAGCACGTTGTCCCAGTGTTGGCTTCCCCTGTGAAGGCTGTTGGGGACCTGTCCCACAAGCTAATGTGGAATCGGAGATCAACATGTTCTCACAGAAGGGAGCGAGTTTTGATGTTGTCGTTAGGAAATTCCGTATGTTTAATGCTTCAATGGAAGACTTCATGAAGCAACTGAAAAAGAGGTTAGACATCGAATGGTTGTAGCAAAATTCGACATCCATCATTTAGCCCGAGTCGAAGGGCATGGTGACCTCTTTGTAGAGGTGCAACAGGGCAAAGAGCCACTTGTCGAAATGCGTGTCACCGAAGGAACTCGCCTATTCGAAGCATTCCTAAGAAATCAGTGCTTCGCTGAAGTCTCCCACATCATGTCCCGCATCTGTGGTATTTGCAGCCACTCCCATGCCGTAGCTGCATTACGGGCTGTGGAAGCTGCATTACGGATCGAAACAAGTCACCAAACTATTCAACTTCGCAAACTCATGTTGCTAGGAGATATGCTTGAGAGCCACGCGCTCCATATTAACTTTCTTGCACTCCCGGATTATGTCGGAGCCCGAAATGTAGTGGAAATGCTCCCGAAATATCAAACGGAAGTAAAACGAGCATTACAGCTCAAAAAACTTGGAAACGATCTTATGGTACTTGCCGGAGGAAGGCACACACACCCCCTCTGTGCAGTTGTGGGCGGATTTACACATGTTCCCTCACTCCTACAATTAGAGTCGATGAAGAAACGGCTTCAAGCTGCAATCCCTGATGCACAGGCACAGATTGAATTGATGGCAAATTTCACCGACCCACAACTTGTAAGGCGAAGCCAATATCTAGCGGTCAAGCACCCCAAGGAATACCCGATTCATGACGGACCACTGGTCACAGATAAGGGACTCCAAACTTCTGTTCCTGAATATCAAACTATCATAAAAGAACGAAACGTGCCCTACGCGCATGCAAAATTTAGTGAAATCAAAGGCACACCCTTTGTGGTTGGCTCACTCGCCCGATTGAACGTGGCACATGATCAACTTTCTGATAACGCAAAACAGATGATACAAAAAATCAGCTTAAAACTGCCTAGCTATGATATTTTCCAAATGAACATCGGTCAGGCCATCGAGTACCTGCATTATCTTGAACATGCCATTGAAATCATCGATGAGCTTAGAATGGCAAAATTAGAACCTCATGTGGCGAAACACGAGATCCGGGCTGGAACGAGTGCTGCTGCAGTTGAAGCTCCACGAGGTGTACTCATCCATCGATATACCTTCGATGCAAGGGGGATGGTGACATCCGCAGATGTAATCACCCCCACCGCCATGAATTATGCCAACATTGAAGCAGACATTCGAGTACTTGCTGCCACATTCCAAGATTTATCAAAAGAAGAAGCTGAATTGAAGCTCAATATGCTCATTCGAGCCTACGACCCGTGCATTTCTTGCTCCGTACATTACTTACATGCGATTTAGAACCGTGTGTGCTGTTTATACATTTATAGGTGTATGCCATACGTATTACTCCGACATGGAGACTTACCCGTGGAAGGACCCGAATGTCGGATGAATTTCTAAAGCAAAAAGTATTGGTGTATGACTCAGAGAAGTGTTCTGGCTGCTACTATTGCATGATAGCCTGTTCGTTTTACCATCATGAAGAAGCCAATTTGGAAAAAGCCTATCTCAGGGTGCTTCCACAAGATGAGGGGTTGAATCGTTTTGTTAACGCTCACTGCACGCATTGTGAGCATCCACTATGTGAACTAGCCTGTCCAACTAAACCGAAAGCGATTATGAAGGATCCAGATAAAGGATATGTTACAATAGATCAGATGCGCTGTATTGGCTGCAGATCGTGTAATTTTGCCTGCCCAATCGCTGTTCCTGTTTTCGAGCAGTCATTGGGTATCAGCAATAAATGCAACTTCTGCGATGGAGAGCCACGATGCGCTGAATATTGTAGTACCGGAGCTTTACAAGTCATGTCAAG
Source organism: Promethearchaeota archaeon (assembly GCA_048938295.1). Taxonomy (GTDB): domain Archaea; phylum Asgardarchaeota; class Hermodarchaeia; order Hermodarchaeales; family Hermodarchaeaceae; genus Hermodarchaeum. The sequence continues at coordinate 42,691 of JBHLMI010000015.1, read as the reverse complement.
ACGAGAGGCCAAAAACATCTGGGAGTCAAAACTTAATGAGTGACGATGAACTCACCCTCTATCCTTGGAGAAAGAAAGTAAAGACACTTCCAAAATCGTTCAAAAATCCAATCGTTAATATCATTAGAGTGGGTCATGTCCCAAAACTCGCATCCACACGGGAAAGGATTCGAGAGGACCTGGGGATCAACCGGAAACCTCCAACAGCCTATCAGGATGAAAAAGCACGGCGCGAACTAAAAGAGTTAGTGAAAAGCACCGAGCTTTATGACAAGGCTATGTGGGAAGAAAGAGACGAATAGGGACCAGTAAATGATCAGAAATTACGCACTCTTCTTAGGTTGTTATATTCCTTCAATGCAGCCATTTGCAGAGGCGTCCCTACGACGAATTGCTCCACTCTTGAAAATAAAATTAATCGACATGGAAGGGGCTACGTGCTGTCCAGTACCCGAAATTGTTCGTCTAGCGGATCACGATACTTGGTTATATGTGTCTGCACGAAACCTTGCTCTGGCAGAATGCTTAGGTGAAGATATTCTAGCGCTATGTAATGGATGCTGGGAAACTTTGTACGAGGTACGGGAAGCCATTGCGAATGACCCAGAATTGTTGATGGAGGTAAACTCACATCTTTCGCTAATTGATAAAAGTGTAGAGGGCAAAGTCAAGGTCAAACATTTTCTCGAAGTAATTGTTGAGGATGTTGGTCTACAGCTCCTAAAAGCCTCAATTAAAAAGCCATTGTCGAAACTGAAGGTCGGGATTCAATATGGTTGTAAACTGTACAAAAGCCCCGCGAGTAAATTCATCTCCTACTTTGATGATATTATTGAGACTCTAGGGGTTAAGGTGATAGAGTATGGAGCTGAGAAGCTCTGTTGTGGGTTTCCATTGTCATTATATTCCATGGATGAAGCGATGGAAGAACGCGCCAAGTTCAAATTAGCAAAGATGCAGGAAGCCAAGGTGGATTGCATGGTGACAGTCTGTCCTGGTTGTTTTGATGTGTTAGAGAAGGCCCAGTTGCTACTGAAACGACAGGGACTACACTATGATATCCCAATGCTTACTCTCACGGAACTAATGGCACTAAGTCTGGGGTTCCGACCTCAGGAAATTGGTGTGGACAAGCATCGCGTGAAAACCGATGCCCTTCTTGCTAAACTTATGATGGAGGAGAACTAAATGGGTCGGATGGATGAGATTCGAGGGCAATTAATCGCCTTAGTTAATGACGACTATAAGGATGAAAAAACTGACAAGTATTCACGAGTCTTTGTCCGATCTAAATCGCAGCATATTCGCTCAATTGCACGATTATTAGTTGAGAAACTGGATGGACGATTAGTTGCAATTTCAGCGAACGATGAAGGACTACACGGTTTCGATCTCGTCTATCACTTTGATTTTTCCCATCAAGAAAAAGGTCTACATCTCGCTATGAAGGTCCGGCTACCACGAAAAAAACCTATTATCGATTCAATCACCGAGATTGCTTGGTCAGCTAATTGGGCTGAAAGGGAGCTAATGGACCTACTAGGGATCATATTCGAAGGTCACCCTGATCCCCGGAAACTGTTTCTCCCCTACGCCTGGCCGTCGGAGGAGGTGGGGTAGATGCGAACACCAAAGAAACCAAAAAGGGAAACCATTCCCATGCAAATCGATAAAGTCACAGCGCCTGAATACGTTGTGCCAGTGGGTCCCTTTCATCCGGCGCTCCTTGAAGGGGAATACTTCAAGTTGAAAGTTGAAGGCGAAAAAGTTCTGGATGTAGACTTGAAGCTTGGTTATAATTATCGGGGTATCATGAAGCTGGCTGAATCTCGCAGTTATTATCAGAACATTTACCTCTTTGAACGTGTCTGTGGCATTTGTAGTGCTGCTCACACAACCGCCTATACTCAAACTGCTGAAATGCTCGGTGGAATTGAGCTTCCAGATCGCGCGCGGTATATCCGTACCTTGATCGCTGAGCTAGAAAGAATCCACAGCCACCTATTATGGGCTGGCGTTGGGATGGAGCTTATTGGTTTCAAAACCCTGTTCATGTTGATTTGGCGGGACCGAGAACATGTCCTTGACGTGCTCGAAGCGATTTCAGGAAACCGTCAACATTATGCAATGAATACCATTGGGGGCGTTCGAAGGGACATCGACAAAGATATGATTCTAAAAATCGAAGAGAAGCTGAGGGTACTTCATAAGGCAACAGAGACGGCAACTAAAGCAGTTCTAGAAGATGGAGGAATTCGAGCACGAACAAAGGGAATTGGCACTCTCGACAAAGAAATTGCTAGAAAAATTAGCGTTGTGGGCCCAGTAGCACGAGCGACGGGAATGGCTATTGATGTCCGAAAGGATGATCCCTACGCCGCCTATGATGAGATTCCATTTGACATCATTACCGCAGAGGATGGTGACATCTTTTCAATGGTCCTGGTTCGATTAGGCGAACTCGTAGAATCCGTGAAAATTAGCCAATCGTGTTTGGATAAATTAAAAACCGTCGGTGGACCTATTCGCGCAGAAGTAAAGGAATTCCCAGTTGGAGAGGCTGTGGGTCGGGTTGAGGCGCCTCGTGGAGAACTAATGTACTACCTCGTTTCAAACGGGACCAATATACCTGAGCGAGCCAGGGTCCGAACTCCCTCTTACCTTAACGATTATGCGTTACTCTTCATGCTCCCAGGAGAATCCTTAGCCGATGTTCCCATCACAGTAGCATCCGTCGATCCGTGCATGGCCTGCACCGATCGGATATGTAGCGTAACCGATTACAGAACCCAGATCCATAGAACCGGAACAATGCGAGACCTATCTAAGCCCTTCAGATGAGTGTACAATGATTGATCCTGCAATTATCATCATCGTCTTATACCTTGCTGCCGCCCTCGGCCTTATCGGTCTGAGGGTCAAGAGGGCGAACGATGCCATTGCCATTCTTGCGACGGGATTTGCCCTCCTTTCAGTCATCTTGAATTTTCTCCCGTTTCCTTTATGGATTACCTTATCCGATGTTTTTAGATTAGATTTCACGGTCAATGGTTACACAAATCTCATCGCGCTCATTGCCACTTTCATTGGGTTCCTCGTTGTCATCTACTCAATTCGCTACATCGAGCACCGTCGAAGTTCCTATAGTATGTTTGTGCTGTGGACTATAGGGAGTCTTGTGGGCATGGCATACAGTTGGAACCTGTTTTGGGTCTTTGTATTTGCTGAGCTGGCAACCATCACCTCAACTTTCCTAATCGTACATCATTTGAAATCAACGTCTATTGAGGGGGGAGTTAAGTACCTTATCATTCAGATATTTGCTTCCGTCTTCGTAGTCGTTGGACTTGGATTTATCTACCAGGAAACGCTAGGATTTGGTTTTGTTGGAATCGGGGTCTTTAGCATCGAGTTCCTCCTCACCTCTGGAATACTGACAGGATTCGTCGGGAAATTGTCACTATTTTTGATCTTTCTCGGATTTCTGGTGAAGGTACCGTCCTTCCCAATCCACACCTGGCTTCCCGATGCATCCACTGTTGCCCCCGCATCCATCAGCACACTGCTCCACACGATGATGATAAAGGTGGCGGGGATGCCCGCATTTTTGATGCTGCTCTTGTTCTACTCGTTTTTCGTTAGTGTTACTTTCTGGGTGCTAATTTGCACTTTGGGCGTTCTCACTATGCTTGTATGTGTCATCATCGCCTTTGCCCAAGATGATTTGAAGCGGCTCCTCGCCTTCGACAGTGTGAGCCAGATGGGTTATGTGATCCTTGGACTTGGCATTGGTGGATTGGCCATTACCTACTATAACCTGCTTGCAGATCCCTTATGGCTGGCTGTGGCTGCTGGTGGTATCACGGCAGGAATCTTCCATTTGTTGAACCATAGTCTCTTCAAGTCAGTGCTCTTCTTTAGTGCTGGGGCGATTGAGCACGAAACTGGGACCCGAGACATCAACAAGCTAGGTGGGTTACTCAGAGCGATGCCTACTACGGGTTACGTGATGCTTATTGGATCGCTGTCGATTGCCGGTGTTCCACTACTCAATGGATTTATCAGCAAATGGATGGTTTACAATGCCTGTATCGCCGCTGGCCAGCCAGTCTTTGCGTTAATCGCCATTTTCACGTCTGCATTTACCTTCGCTGTCTTTCTTCGGTTATTATGCTCCGTGTTTCTTGGACAGGCACCTGGCGCCTATGCTGACGTTCATCCGGCTCCAAGAAGCATGGTTGCCCCGTCCATAATTTTGGCAGCCGGTTGCATTCTCTTCGGGATTCTTCCACAACTTGCCCTCGTATGGCTAATTTTTCCTGCCACCAATGTCCTTTTACCCGCCCCACCAGTAAGTCCTGTCGCCTGGGTGTTTTTAGATTTTCTATTCCTGATAGCCACCTTACTTTTCATTGGTCTAATTGTTGGTTACATTCTTTACCGAATCAAAGGTGGCACTCAGCCCTCAGAAGCAGATGAGAAGACCATGCCCTTTACGGGAGGTGCCCTCAAAGATCCCTATTTGAAGGTGCATGAGGCGCGACCTGCATCAACGGTGTTTTCACATCCATTCAAACCATTATTGAATGGGATTAGACGTACGCACACAGGCTTAGTGAACTTGTATGTTATATGGTTCGCCATCTTTGCTTTACTACTCCTTTCGTTGCTCTTCGTGGGGTGGATATGATGCAAACTGTGTTTGTTTATCTGTTCATTATTACCCTATATTTCGCGGCGATTGGGCTAGCGTTTTTTTTCAGTTGGGGAGCAGCATGGGTATTCAGGAAGCTGTCAGCCCGGTTGCAAGCTCGAAGGGGACCCCCCGCGTATCAACCCATTGCAGATATCATCAAATTATTCGGTAAGGAACGGTTTATACCAGCTCTAGCTAACAAATTCCTATATATCTTCTCACCAATGCTAGCACTAAGTGCCATTCTTATCCTGAGTTTTATGATTCCGCCCGGAACTCCATTCTGGCCTCCCATTCTTCCCCCTATAACCTTTGACCTTATCGTCATTCTGTACTTTTCAGTCATGTTTTCACTAGCCTTCGTCATTGCTGGATGGGCCTCAGGCTCCACTTGGGGGAAGATTGGGGCAAGTCGCGAAGTGGCGATGATTCTGAGTGTGGAGCTTCCACTGGCCATTGCCCTCCTCATTCCATCGCTAGCCCTTACACGTGGAGGTTTTGGTTTCTCATTATCCATCACTGATGTCGTTGCAGCCCAACAGGGCACCTTCATTTGGATCCTACCCAACTGGTTCCTATTCCATTATCCACTAGCAGCTATAGCCCTTTTCTTGGCATTATTAACGAAATCATGGATGCGTCCTTTTGGGGACATACCTGAAGCCGAGCAAGAAATCTTTGCAGGACCATTAACGGAGTATGGTGGACCCCTCCTTGGCATCTTTGAACTTGCACGGCTGTTTCGGTTCTATGTCTTTACTGCTCTGTTTGTCGACCTGTATCTAGGTGGAGGTTTAGGCTTCATCTTCCCCTTTGACCTTCTCATCTTTCTAGCTAAGTGCTTTCTCATCGTTATTCTTATGACGATTGTCCATGTCGCTAGCGCAAGGTACCGGATAGATCACGTGTTCAGATGGTTCCTAACTGTATGCCTGGCCTTTGCCCTCTTCTCCTTAATTCGCGTGTTGGTGGGATTTTAAAATGGTTAAAATCACAGCGATAAAAGAAGCATTGAAGGCATTTTTCAAACCAGCCACCACCAAGTACCCCCATGGCCCCCCCAGCCACATGCCTCCAGGGCTTCGAGGACTGCCCCAATTCAATGATGAAAACTGCATCGGATGCGGAGCGTGTGTGGCCTGTTGTTCAGCAAACGCGATTTCGATGAAAGATGAGGAGGATTCACGGACACTTAGGATTTTCTACCCACGTTGTGTGTTTTGTGGTCGTTGTGAGGATATTTGTCCCGAAGATGGTGTCAGCTTAACTGAGCAGTTTGAACTTGCGACAACGGACAAGAAAGATGCAGAAGTCAAGATTGAATTTAAATTGGTTCGATGTTCCCAATGTGGAGATGCAATCTCCACACGTAAACACTTAGACAAAATTGAAGAACGAATTCTGGCAAACGTTGATGCATCAGTTAAGGAAGAAGTGGCTAGAGATCTTCCCAAATATAAGACCCTTTGTGGCGAGTGCCGTAAAAAGCGGAGTTATGAACTGAATACTCATACGCAGAAATTTTACACGCGGAGGTGGGAGACGTGAACCTGATTATTGGTCTCCTTATCCTTATCATTGCCGCCGCGATTATCGAGATTAATGAGTTTCGCCTCGTTTCAGTACTTCTTGGAATCCTCGGCGGACTTCTCACCGTTGGTGCTTTTCTTGATGGAGCTTTCATCGAAATACTTCCCCTGGCTGTATACTCCATTGTTCTCCTACCTATGGCTCTATTCATTACAACTGTGTATACCAAGTACACAGAAGAACCCCCATTACTTCAGGTCATCCCTTCAATTGGTGTACTCGTCATCCTAATCATCATTAGCTATGTTACCTCAGTATACGTTTTAGCAGCGTCCGGGATTGCAAGGCCTCTGATACTCATCGGCATCTTTGGACTAGTTGTAAAGACAGATTTACGTAAAACTGCTGTCAGTCTATCAATACTAGTCTACTCTGCGCATTTACTTACACCAGGATTCGACATCGTCATCGAGGCTGTGTTGATGCTGATAACAGGAATACTCGTTCTGGTTCTCCTGATTCTTGGGTACCGGTTCTTTATGTTAAAGGGATCAATGTCAACACGGGAACTTATGGAATTGAGGTTGTAAGGTGGGATAGAAGTGGGTGTGATGCGTTGGGCTCGTGGGAAATCCCCTTGGATTGCAGTACTCCATGCTGGTGGGTGTAACAATTGTGATATTGAGGTGTTGGATGTGCTGACACCTCGATTCGACGTGGAACGATTAGGGGTCCTGTGGAAGCAGAATCCTCGCCATGCAGATATTCTCATCACGAATGGCTGTGTGTCAAAACATTCGAAGGTATTTATCAAAAGGATATACGACCAAATGCTCGCTCCAAAGACCGTTGTGGCATTGGGGACTTGTGCCTGTACTGGTGGCATCTATGTTGACGGGAAAGGAGCAGAGATTAAAGCAACCCATACGATCATTGGTGGGGTTGATACTGCGATTCCAGTTGATGTGTATGTTCCAGGCTGTCCGCCAAAACCGGAGGCCATCATCCAAGGAGTAGCCTTGGCTATTGAGAAGCTCAAACAGGCCGACTAGGCAAAGGTCCTGCTAACCTTTTCGCTCCTTTTGTTTCATGCGTTCATAGCGCAACGCGAGGATTTGAGCTGCTAGGGTAAATGGTTCACGGATTGGGGCTACGGGAGGAGCATAACAGGTTTCCAGGTCAGCCACCTCACGGACTGTCATTTTTGCTGATATAGCAGCACTTAGCACATTTACTCGTTGGTGGGCACACGGACCAATGACTTGTCCGCCAAGTAAGACTCCTGTGTCCTTATTTGCCAGCAGCTTTACTGTAACATCCCCTTTGCTGGGATAATATTCGGCTGTGCGACTTCCCTTAAATTTCCCGGCAAGAACTGGAAGATTGGCTTTTTCTGCTGCGACACGCGTAGGTCCTACTCCTGCGATTTCGAGGCCAAAAAGGTGTGTCGTTCGAGCTAATACTACTCCTGGTAATTCTGCAGATCCCCCTGCCGCGTTGATACCAGCAACTTCGCCTTGTCGCAGGGCAATGCTTCCAAGTCCTGAGACAATACTCTGGCCAGTCACCAAATCGTCATGTTCTGCGCAATCCCCAGCTGCATAGATATCCGGGTAATTGGTTGCCATCCGTTTATCAATGCGAATCCCTCCCCGTTCACCAAGTGTAATCCCTGCATCTTTCACTAAGTCTGTGTTTGCACGCACGCCTGTGGCTACCACAACAATATCTGCAGGGATTTTTTCTTCAGTGCTCGTTTCACGATCAGCCACAACTACATGGGTTTTAGTGACTTGTTTTGCTGCAGTGCTTATTTTGACCGTGAGTCCTTTGGCTTCCATTTGTTGTTGGATGAGGACCCCCATGTCGTCATCAATCATGGCGGGTAGTACTTGGGGTAAGAATTCGATTACTGTGATCTTAAGGCCTAGGGTGTCAAGGGCTTCTGCTGTTTCGAGCCCCACGAGCCCTGCACCGATGATCGCTGCTGTTTTCCCTTTCTTAGTCGCAGATTGGAGTCGCTTTGCATCCTCGAAGGTGTGAAGACGGTAAACGTGTGATGCATCCAAACCATCAACAGGGGGTGTGCTGGGTCGTGCACCTGTTGCAAGGATTAAGGAATCATATGAAAGCGAGTCGGTATCCCCTTCAGAAGTTTTGATAGTCACAGTTTTCTTCTTTGGGTTAACTGCTAAGACCTCGGTGTTTAGCCGCAAGTCAGCCTGTACCAAATTACCTGTATAGAAAGATTCAGGATGAATGATAATATCCTCGATTTGAGGGATTACACGATTGACTGTATAGGGTAGTCCACAGCGACTGTATTCAGGAAGAGATTCATCCTGTATGATGGTGATGGTGGCATCGCGACTGGTTTTGCGGGCTTGGAGGGTTGCAGCGGCACCTGCGGTGCCACATCCGATTACGATGATGTGTTGGGTCATGGAGGTTCATTTCCGAAAGACTTGTTAATCTACCCATGGGGAAGACCTTAGCCAAAAAGATTATACTTTGCCCCTTCATTGGTTCAAGTGAGCGGCGTGAACATCATTTTCGCGGGTTAGGTGGTTACGTGGCAATAACAAAGGTGGCAGCATTCATCCAAGGTCCTCCTGACTCTATGAAAGACGGTTTTTCATCAACCCCTGAGGCTGACCTAGCCACGGCTCTTTTGTTTTTGCAAAAACAGATCCGTGAACCCGTGTCGTTCTCCTATTTTTCGAAAGTCTATTTGCCCTTCTATCTTGTTCATGCTTTACCGGGTCGGAGTCTGATTATCAGCGGTGTTGGCGAACCAACAATTTCGGTGCGTCATTCCTCGATTCCTTCGCTGGTTCAAATGCGTGCCGAACTACGTAATATTGAGAAAATCGAGCTAGTTCCCAAATTATTGGGTGAATTCATTGAAGGTTTCGAAAAGCCACCGTCGGAACTGGTTGTCATTCGGAATGCTATGTTACCAACGATGGTAGATACTCTCCGTGTACTGGTTGATTCCGCTATTCCTCCACCGGGTGAAGAAGAGGTTTTACCATCTCGATTATCTACAAAAGAAATTCATGATGTTGGGATTCTGTTTAGGAATGAACGAGCCCAACTCGACGCGAATCTTGCTCAGTTAAGCCAGGCTGAGAGTTTGGTTGATGAATTTGTGGAAGAGAATATCCGTTTGTTAGATGCCCGGCGTGATCGACTATCCCGTGGGGCTTCCTTACGCTGGGAGGCTACTCCGATTGAAAGTGAACCTCAGACCTCCTTTTTTGCTGATGAACCTATAGCAGAACTGGAAAAAGAAAAACAGCGCATCTCAACTGAATTAGCACAAATTGTTAGCCGTCTAGCCAACACCCTTGGGTTATCCACGGAACAGTGCCGTCGCCTTGTGAGTTCCATCAAGGCAAAACCAACAGAAGTGGAATGGCATATTGCCAATGTGAAGACGCGGTTATTAGAATTAGAGAACACCGCAAATGTCTTCCAGATATCGATTCAGCAGGCACTAACAGACCTGGATGAAAAAACAGAAGAGCTGCGTGATGCCCGTACTCGTTTTACATGGAGCCGTGACCAAGTCAGGAACGGCGATTCATCTGATCAGGTCCCCCCGCCTTTTCCCACTGGTTCTCTTGTATATTCCCAACCACCACCAGCGGAGCCAAATAAGGGACCCAAGCTCTCAGAGCTCGATATGATTCGTGAAGCGATTATAAAGCTCCACGCGGAATTAAAAGAAACGATTAAACAATTGAAAAATAAAGTGGAACAAGAGCACCGGCGATTCGAAGCGATTAGTGCACCAGCTGACAAGCTCCAAGGATATCTTCCCTTAATGCAAATTGTTGTTCCTGTTTTCACAGTGAAGATTGGGCAAGGCGAAGGACAGTATGGGGTAATTCCTCCCTTATCGCTCCGAAAGGAAATAGGTGCTCATCTACAATTGAGTTATTCTGATGAGGTCTTTGGCGAGCAATTGATTCAACTTATGCGAACCGAAATTCGATCGAATCCTCATTTTCGGCAACAACTGGATGAGACTGCTGAACGAGTTAATTGGATTCGGCGCCCTTTCAGTGCGGAGAATGTGCAACGAGGAACACGACAGCTAGCAAATTATGGCCTTATGAATTATGAAACTCGCGCAGATGTTGCCTCATTTTGGTCCAGCATTCTGCTTACGTAAGAATTGCTATCTTTTAGACCAGCTATTCAGGCTCTGTTGTCGTTGCCCGTCCTTGGCTTTTAGGAGCCGATCTATCACATTATTCAGTCTTGTTTCAGAGAACCCCCGTTCATTGGAGAGATAGGCAATGAGACCTTCGCGATTAACAGGTTTGGGAGTTATATCATATTCATCCGTAATTGGGTGGTCTAAAAAGAGGCGACGGATTTTATGATAATTGGGGGGGAGTTGTTCAAGGATCATACTAGGCAGGTTTTCAAGACTTTTGTTTTCCTTGATTAGTTTTAATGCTGTTTTCGGACCAACCTGAGGAACACCTTTGTTGAAATCGGTACCAATGAGTAGCGCGATATCAACGAGCTGCTCACGGTTGATGCCATTTTCAGCAAGTACCTTGTGGAGGTCAATGAGCTCGGGTTGGAGCGGAACGCTTGTACCTTTACTGGGTAGGCGTTTCCGACCTGTGAGTGTTAAGTAGCGGAGTAATCGTGGCGACCCAAAAAGTAGGGTATCGAAATCCCGGCTGGCTGTAGCCCACACTTCACCACGTTGAACCATATAAGCGGCTTGCGCTTCACCTTCGCCGGGAGCTTGTACAAAGGGGATTCCAAGGTAAGTCAATACTTGCTGCGCCTCTTGAGCCATCTCCTGCGTAAGGCGACCTGTTCCTACAGCCTTTGACCAAGCTGTTTTCATATCACCTTTTGCAACCGCTTCCTTGTATTCCTGTTCAGCTCGTTTGCGTTGTTGACGCCGTTTTGTAATTTCATTAGATTTGAGATCAGGGGGTTTTCCATCGAAGACAAATATGAGTTTCAGGTTATATTCAGTAATCAGTCGCGTTGTGCGATAAAGGAGCCCCACCAGATGGGAGGTGACTCGCCCTTTACGATCCTTTAGTGGAACCCCGTCAGGAGTACGAATGAGGGCAAGGAACTGATGCAATTGATTAGCAGCATCTACCGCAAATGATCGACCACGTAAATCTTCTAATGCTAAAACCTCTGGGATGATGAGCGGCGCTAATTTAACTCCCAACAAAAAGGGCCTCCTACTTGGCTGAGGTATCGTTGTCTGCCATCACTCCACGACTCATAGACCATAAAGGTTGTGGCATACTACTGAATCCGATTCGCTATAGTGTGTAAAGTTGATTGAGCCCTTTTCTTAGCTCCGCTCACGGAGGTAAAAAAAAGAAAAAGAGGAACGACCTACAAGCCAAGAGGCTCGGTCGTTTTAGGCGGACTCAGAGGGGGCGATTATGCCACCAATGAGGACGAGAAGAGCTGGGAGGAATCCAGCCAAAAAGAGCCCAAGGACACCGGTGACGATGAGACCAGTCTTGTGTGCACCAGGGTCATGACGCCAACGGAACCATAATATGAAGAAGATGATCGCGAAGATCGTTATCAAAATGTAAAACGCTGCAGCCAGTAGGAAAACCATCAAGAACAACGGGTCCATTAAGACGGGTAAGAATAGAAATGCCGTAAAGGCAATTCCACCGATACCGATAAACCAGAAGATAAGCTGTAGCCAGGCGCCAATCGTGACAAGAGTCCGAGCTGTTCCTTCATCTGCCATAACTCACAATGCCTCCTAAAGTTTTTATTGTTACAACTCCAATGTGGAGTTGTCTCCGTCATCTTGAAGCCGACTTAAAGGCTTTTGGCTTCTTAGGAAATAAATAATCGACAGCTTCCACATTTTTTTATAATACTCGGAAATTGTCTAAAAAACGAGTAAACCACACTTCAATCTAGGTAAAAAGCTAAAATAAAATGGCACCTCTTTCAAATCGCGAGATATGGTAAAGTAACTCAGGAGGATTTCCCCGACGAAGGGCGGTCTCTTTGAGAACCTGAATCATCTGGACACGTATTGTTGCCTTGAATTCCTCCGGATTAGTGATTTGGCGGATTGCAGAGTAATCATCTAGCAACACTGTACACAACTGAAATTTGGGTTCAGTGAAAAGGGGAGCAGTGTCAAGGATTGACGCGCAGGCGATAGCTAGATCTTCGTAGTAGGATCCAATATGGCTTTCTTCAAAGTCAACGCCCACAAGATGGTCGTAGAAAACAAGGAAGTTGCGTATTCGTGTGTCACCTTTGGCAAGAACCTGGCCAGCACCGCGACTAAAAACGGTGTGGAAACTTGCAAGCCATTTAGCGAGCAGCTGACCCAGAAGCCTGTCTGGGTTGATTGTGATGAGGTCGCAAAGGTTGGGAGCATTGATATATTCAAGGACAAGGACATTGGCAGTTGTGCCAATGACAGTAGGAACGTGGAGATTATTTTGATGGGCTTCTTGGAGTATGGAGGCTTCATGTGCGATGCCAGTCTGTTTATAGTATTTCGCAATTAGGGGTATTGGTGTGAGTTGAGAAGGGAGGGAACCAAGGATTTTATAGACTTCATTACGGCGACTGGGAAGTCGTTCGAAATGCTGGATGGTGTACTCTTCGCCGAGAATGGCTTTAAGGGAATTGACGACTATTCGAGCAAGCTGCGGTGACGACACCATGATAACCCTATGAATTACTGCCTTTGTTTAAAGTCACTTAGAATAGGTTCTGGGCAAGAGCATATTACAAGCCAGTGGGTATTTGAAGTATTGCATCAAACACCTGGTAGTACTAAAACACAAGAGGTAACTAACTGCATTCCTTACATACTAGATGGTGGCTGTAATGTCGAGTGAAAAAGATCCAATCCTTGATTCATTAGAGGTGAAGGTGAAACTGTGGTTTGAACTGAATGGAGAGCTGATTCTTGGCAGAGGTGGGGCTTTGCTGTTGAGAGGGATTGCTGAGAAAGGTTCCATCAGTCAAGCCTTGAAGAAACTGCCCAAGGATGCCTTGGGAGAGATGGAATCACCTTCCTATCGGTTTGCGTGGGGGTACCTTCAAAAAGTGGAAGAACGGATTGGTGCACCGATTGTGAAAAAACAGCGTGGACACAGCGATGGAAAAGGTGGCACTGCCCTAACTGAGCTAGGCATTCAGCTATTAGACTTGTTCGAGACCTATGAACAAAAGCTGAAGCAAATTCTGGAATTGTAGATTATGTCAGAATTTATATAAGAGAGGGATTCGACAACAGTTAAAGAGGAACTTGTCCATTATTAGGCTGGATTTCCGGTCATCGATATGGAGGTTGAGAAGTGAGCAGAACTTATGATGAAGAAAAACGGTTTGATTCTGTCTACAAGCTAGTAACCCTCGGTGAAGCAGCTGTTGGGAAGACTAGCCTTGTCAATAAGTATGTGACAGGCAAGTTTCAACGTGATTATCACCGAACTCTTGGGATTGATATCAGCACCTATGATGCTAAGATCGACAAGTATCTGTTTAAGCTCCTTATCTGGGATCTAGCGGGACAGGACATATTTCGAGATCTTCGCACCCGATATTGCCAAGGTGCTTCTGGAGGGATTGTGGTTTTTGATTTAACTCGCCCCCAAACCTTGGAAACAATTCCACGATGGGTTCAGGCATTTCGTGATGCTGTGGGCCCTGAACCCCTGTTGATTCTCCTGGGAAACAAAGCTGACCTCGATAAGAACCGCAAAATTACTCCGGAACAAGGGGAGAAAATCGCGAGGGATCTTGGTCTGTTTCAATACAAGGAAACGTCAGCAAAGACAGGACAAGAGGTTAAAGAAGCATTTTCCACCTTAGCCATAAAGATCAAAGCATCACATGAAAGTCGAAGCGGTCCTCCATAAGGATGCTAGCGATGGGAAGACGAGACCAACCTGCCTTACCACTAGCAGAGACAACTCCGAGATTGCGATGAGACCAACTTCACTATCTTATGAGTAGACAGAACCGAAAGTTTATCTCTGGGCTTTCAACAGATTTCATAGACCAGCGTGAACGACATTGGGCGTAAGACCAAGGAAGTTCACAGAACGTGGAGCAGACGGACTATTGAGGTATACCAGATGAGTTATCATGTAAGTCGCAAGCTGGCCATTATTCCCGCAGTTACTCTAATGACAATTCTCCTCTTTTCTCTGATTGCACCACTTGCAATGAGTATATTTTCTGCTCCTTTGACAACCCAAGCTTCCTCGGCTACCTCGATGCCGATGTCTTCACGCATTGGTCTTGATGGACCTCCTCCACTGGAAGTCTACCGTTCCTCTCGCCAGGTTACGGGTACTAAGAACTTGGTTGCCATCTTGGTTGAATTTCCCGATAAAGGCAATACGTTTACTTCAGCTGAAGTGGAGACAAATGCTTTAGCCGAACTCAATGATTATATCGATGAGGTTTCATATGGGCTAGTTTCAGTTGGGGGTGATGCGACCCAATGGTACACACTTTCACATAATCGAGCCTACTATGTAGATGGTACATCGTTTCCAAGCGATCCCAAGTTTGATATAGTTTCTGAAGCGATTGCTCTCGCAGATCCGGATGTTGATTTTTCAAATTACGATGGCGTGACCATTATTCATGCAGGTCAAGGCCAAGAACTAAGCCATGATTGGCAGGATTATTGGTCCAGTGAATGGTGGGGTTTTACCATTTGGGCTGATGGGATTTCAATCCAACGTGCATCGGTAAGCCCTGAGGAAAGCCTTCCTGGTGAACCGTCATTCGTAGGTGTTCTAGCCCATGAGTTTGGACACGACTTAGGATTACCTGACTTATATGATGTCGATTACCAAGGAGAACAGTTTGTCGGCCATTGGGGATTGATGGGGGCAGGATCTTGGAATGGCCCCATGGGTCTAGGCGATCAACCCTCACATATGATGGGGTGGAGTAAATCGCAATTGGGTTGGGTTAATGCCAGCAACACAGTTGAGGTAAGCTCCGATCTCACTGCAGTGATTGATCCTCTTGAACTCCCTCCAACGGGCATACATCTGATTCGAATCAATGTAACTTCAACACATTATTTCCTAATCGAAGTTCGGAAAAAGATTGGTTATGACACTTCGCTTCCCATTATAGGCCCCGGGGGTGAAGGAGTTCTGATTACTGAGATTGATGAAACGCTTTCCTCAGGTCAAGGAATCGTAAAGGTAATCGATGCACATCCTGGAACGGTCGCGGGGGTAGATGATGGGGCGTTTGATATCGGATTGGGAGATGTTGATTCTTATGTTTCATCCAGCGGTCAGTTTACAATGGTTATAGAAAATGCCGTTGGAGCTTCGTACAATGTTTCTATTATTCGAGCCTTCATGGAATTTCTTTTTCCCTTAGATGGTAGCGCGATTCTAACACCGAATATAACTATACAATGGTCTGGGACAGCACCTGGAACAGGAATTGATCACTTTGAACTATTTGTGGATGACATCTTGGAATATAGCGGATTGGGTACTAGCCAAGACATCGTAGGCCTTACATCAGGTGTACACAACGCCACTCTGATTATGGAATTGGCAGGAAGCGGACGGCGATTATCCATCCAATCACAATTCATTGTGGACCTAGCAGATCCCATCATAAGCTCTGTTAGCCACTCTCCAATGGCTCCAGGATTTGGTGATCCCATCACTGTGAGTCTAGAAGCCACCGATGATACTTGGATTGTCAACGCTACGGTCTATTTCCAACGACAAGGAGATACTCGATGGTATCACATTGATATGGTGTTCATAAGTGGTTCTGAATGGAAAGGAGCTTTGGGTACCTTTCTTCCAGGATCCATTATCACATATTATGTGACAGTAACTGATGCAGGGGGTCGGGTTGCCACGGATGATAACGCTGGGACGAATTATTCAATAACCATCTCTGGATTTGGTTTGATCATTTGGATCATTATCATTGCGGCGATTGCCTTAATCATTGTCTTCTGCATATGTACACTTGTTCAACGGCGGAAACGTAAACCCCAAGAATATATGTGGTCACCAGCCCCTGAACCAACACCCGCGAATACCCCATCTCCAACTTATCCTTCAACAACAGGAGTCGACACTCCTTCTGAAAAGCCTGTTCACACGGGATTCTGCTACCACTGTGGTGCTCCGTTAACGCCAAATGCCACTTTTTGTGGCCATTGTGGAAGAACAGTTGATTAACCTAGATCCTGTTAGCTTTGCTGAATGAGAGGAACTACAGCAGGAGCATATTTTTCAAGGTCGGTTTTGTCTTCGATCATTGGAGCCAGGAGTCCGAGTTTTCCAGCCGTGGAGCTGATATCAGTTTTGATGCCACTATATTTGATGGCTGTGATTGCATCCCCTCCGCATTCATACAGTTTCATGGACCGATTTTGTTTTCGGACTAGTATAAGGAATTCTTTGAAGTATTTCCCAAAGGTTTCAAACCGGCGAATATTAAACGGGCATCCGTTGACCATTAGAAGTTGAGCGCCTTTTACCGCGTCTGCATAAGACTTGACGGTTTCAGGTCCAATCCCTTGCACTTCGTAGCGAATTTTCGTTTTGGCGTTGAGTGATTTGGTGACGATTTCATCAGGGGTAGTGATGACCAGGTCTTTGGCGAGGTGAACACGTTCTTTATCGAAGTGTTGCTTGAATTGTCGGAGTTCCTCTTCGCCAATGTCTTGGAAGAATCGTTCATCGTTGACTCCGAAACTTAGTGTGGGATGTTGGCTTTTAAGAAATACCATACTAAGCAGGGAGCCAGCAAGAATTTCGATGTGTTTATGACGTTCATAAAGGGAGAAGACATCAAGGTAATCAGTGACCTTTCCTCCAAATAGGGCAACGATGACTTTTTTGCTTGTATGGATGAGTTCGTTTAGTTCAGCGAATTTGATCATTTCCTCGGCGAAATTACGAGATGGAAACACGGGAATTCCACGACGGCTAAAGAAGTTAGGTAGCGCGTACATCGATGTGTCTTTCTGGCCGCCTCCTCGATGGGCGGAGGGAAAAGCATCTTGTACGTAGCAGACGCGGTGTCCTGCATCGCGGAGCTTTTCGACGAGCCGAACCGGCGGAATGTCATAAAGATGGGCTGGCACTTTGAGCTCCCAGGGGGCGAACCGGATGTTATTGCTCATGACATTTTGTCCACGTGTTAAGTATTCCAATTGGGAGAGGCCCCAGGCGGAATCACTGAACACGTATTCCCATTCATCGTATTTATCAGGAAACTCAATTTCAAATATAGAATTCATGACGCGGGTATGTTCAAGCGTTGGATAGAAATCTGCACGTCCAGGTCGTGATTGATGGGAGGCATCAGTAATTGCTGCGGCGCCTAATTCTCGAAGCTCAATGGTTGTTGCAAGAGTCTCACGGATGCGGCGCTCGTTGAGGATTTTCCCAGAATGCGACATAACTGAATTTATATCGGTCCGTTTTAGAATCACTGGACTCCCCTTGATGAACTCATACCCTGTTTTCCATGCCTGCTCAAGTTGGTCGAGAAATTGATGCAATGAGATTCACCTGTTTATTTTATGTTACGATATTGAGAGGAATTGGATTTCATGTGGAAACTCCTTTTATTTCTTCCTCACTTGAAAAGGAGCTTACTGCAGGCACTTTTGCTGATATTCCTTGAAATCGGCGAAGCAAGACAACCCCGATTAATATTGCGATGATTCCGATAATAGGGAGATAGGAGAGTGGAAATACGATGAAGCCATTGATGAGAATAAGGAGTGAATCACCAAAGACGAGCACAGAGATGATGATGGGGACAAGCGTTGAGAGTGAATTGTTAACAGGGAAGGCTACTGAAACCCTTCGGTGTGAATACGCACATTGAAGGAGGAAATAGGCTATGATAGAGCTGATGAAGTAGAACCAGAAGGAATAGCGCGTTAAAAGTATAAGAAGTGAGAGGGGATCGAGTACGCTAAAGTACCCGAGGACTTGAATGACTTCGATGGTCATTGCCTTAAGATAAATGGTTGCTATCCCATAAAGGATACCAGAGCTGATAGCGAACATGAGTTCTTTTTCACGAGAGCTCCTAGTGAGTTGTGACCCGATGCCTATGGAAATTGTTACAAGTACGACGCAAATAATTGTGGAGATAATGTACCAGAAGATATTGTAAGTATCGATGATTCGTTCTTGGGCAAATAAACTAAGGACAAAGACCCCGATAAGAAGGGCGGAAATCCCTCCCCATTCGATTCGTCTTATCACCTCGCCCAATAGGAGAACTCCCAGAATGATAACGATGAGGATGTTGATATTGGTTAGTGGTTTTAAAAAACTGACATCGCCCATGGAGAAGGCTTGCCAGCGCATTAGAGCGCCCGAGACTGCGAGAATGGCACCAAATAACCAGATGGGGGTCGTGAAGAGGGCAAAAAGTAACCGGATATGACGTTTATAGAATGCCCGAGGAGTGAGTTCGGGTAACTTATCGAGGCCGTACCGTTGAATAGAATGTCCAATACCAGAAAGAATGCCACTGACCAAAGTGAGAATAGCGGCGATTGAGATAAATGAGAGCACCAACGATTTTACACCTGACCGTCTAGCTGATTTTCCTTCATAGGATTATTAGATAAGGCTTGCTAATGTCAATGAATCCGAGATGCAGGAAAGTTAAGAGACAACTGATTGGTATGTTGACGAAAGGCTTAAAGCAACAAATAAGCCACAGTCCCGGTTAACGATTGGTGACCCATACTATGCTGTTCAGTCGCCGCCAACGAGGATGGCTAATTGGCATCGTGTTTTTAGTCTTTCTTTTCACTCTTCTAATCCATCCAGTTCTGGTTTATTATACTCCACTAGGTGCTCTATTCTCAATTGAGCTAGCCGTTGTTCTTGTTCTCTTTGCAGGCATGATGTTTTTGCTGAGCCTATTGTTATACCTTGGAAATTAAGGCAGAAGTCCCCCTTAAGCGACATAAAGGCTAATAAGGCAATCGGGCTTAGGTTGATAGCACAAGTTATGCAAATGACTAAGGATTTTGGAGGCGACGCTGGATGACGAAGAAACCAGAGAAAGGTCAATTTGGCGATTTAGTCGTTGTTGCTACACTCGCTGAGATCGAACAGGGAGCTCGTCGTATTATTGGTTCCCGTATGAAAGTCACTGACAAGGAAAAAGGTGTACGAATCTTCTCTGATGACACTACAACCTGCCCCCTTCAGGTTAAAGCCATCCCATTGCAGCCTGGTGTTTATCGATTAGATGTGGGAAGTATCTGTACAGTGAAGAACTGTGATTACTTCGGACAATGTGCACGACTCGATGCTCGTGCCGCAAAATCCTTGCAAGTTGCTATGGCGGAGCTACTAGGTGAACCAGACCGCCTCTACGAAGGACGCGCATGGAGACCTGAACGCGTAAAAGATAATGAGAAACTCCAGCGGATAATCAATCGCATCATTGATGAGGGAATATAGAAAACATACTGCCGCAATCAGTAAGCGGGTTAGAAGCATATGGTTTATTCAAGGGAGGTCCCTTATGGTGAAAAGAAAGAGAAGCCATGGGGATATGAACGCCCACTCGCTGAATTCCAAGGAATCTTCTTAAAGGAACTGTTTCTCCGGAAAGATACAGCTACTTCACTCCATTATCATGAAAAGAAGGATGAACTCTTCTACATCGTTAAGGGCAAACTTAGAGTGGTTCTTGGTGAAAAGGAAACGACGCTATATCAAGGTGATACGTTACACATCCCACCTGGTCAACAACACCGACTAGCTCCCCTTGAAGACACACTCATATTAGAACTTGGGACACGGATGTTTGGGGATGTGGTCAGAATCACTGACAACTATGGCCGTCCAAGCCATGAATAATTCTGAGACGAGAATCTTTTAAGGTTCAAGTAATCCAAAGAGTCTTTCTCGGCGCTCGGTGGGCTTGTAAAATTCAAAGATGCCTTTTTCCCAGTCAGAACCTTCACCTAATGCTGCAACAAGTAAACCATTATTCAATGCAACATACCGAACGGGGAACCTCTGGCTAATATCGCTAAAGAAGGGATTATGAATAATCGACGTGTAGGTCCCAAGATTGGAAAATACGCGGCGAATTGTCTGGGTGGAGAGCCGTTGAAGAGCCGTTTGGTGCTTTTGGTAATTCTCTACTACCGGACCTTCTTTTTGGTCAAACCGGTAGGACAAACGGAACACGTGTTCGTATTCAACACCCATATTCAGTTTGATTTTGACAGATTTATCGGGAATGATAATCCAGCCATTTTGGAGATTGAGAAAAGAGACAGGATTATTGAGATACCGGAATTTCGTCGGATCTGGATTACCAAAAAGAGTGTCGCGGGTGATTTCAATAACCTCTTTGGAGAATTTCAGCAGCTCCATGACTTCCACCAAGGTTCGGATTTGCTTTCCCTGCTGATCAGCTGGCATTTTTAGCAGCTCATGCTGCGCGAATCGATCAAACTCTTTTGCCCGAATTGAGAAGGTGCGTTTCTTCAACACGCCATAATCCGGTTTGTAAGGGACGATGTCAATTGTGGAATCAATATCCGGCAGTTCCATCGAATAGTGAAACCCTTCTGGATCATAGGCGTGTTCGAATCGAAGGAGCAGTTCATGATCGCCGGTGTGGATAGTAATATCCAAGTCATCTGAACGGTTCACAAACTCATAGAGATTAATGAAGAAATCATTCTGGGGGAAAGTGATTACAGTTGGCCAACTTGGCTGCCATCCCTTTGCCCATGATAATACGTCCGCTGGCTTGCTTGGCGGTTGCTCATCCCGCATCTTCTCTAACCTACTTTATATTGACTGAATCTGATAACTTGTCCCGGTACACTGTCCCATTGACAGATACCAAAAAAAGGTTTGGGCGAAACGCGTCTTTACCAAAAATCTTTAGGGACCCCTCTATTAGTCAAACGGGGATGTAACCCATGAGTAGACTAGAGTCCATCAAACGTGTTCTAGCCCTTACGCGGAAAGAGATTCAAACTATAATCAAAGATCGCACCGCAATGCTCCTCGTCTTCCTCCTCCCGGTCCTCACAATTGGAACCCTTGCGTTGGCGATTCAGCAGAATGATATTCAGGCTGAGTCGGTGCCACTACTAATGGGGGTGGTGGACTTGGATACAACGGATACTTATCCTGGTTTGGATCTATCTCAGAATTTTACAGCTACATTAGCAGAGGTTGAAGGGGTAACGGTGATTGAGTTCGCGAATGAGTCGGAGGCGTATACGGCTTTATTTTACAACGAGATTGATGCGTACATCGTAATACCTGATGGTTTTGAGCACGCTTTATCGATAAATTTCCCCACGGTGGTGAATGTTCATACAAGCAATACTCAGCTCCAGGGACAGGGGGATGCTTTTATTGCAGTGACCCAGGCTACCCTGATATTTCGGGAAAGGTTGGGTTGGATTCGTAGTGATATTTTAACAGTTCCTCAAGTTGAATTTGTGCCTGAAGGTGATAGGTTAGCGATTCAGGTAGGGGCGTTTTTAGTGGTCTTTTGTATTTTCATGGCCATTGCCTTGATTTCGTGTCAGTCCATAGTCGGAGATATCCCGCTTCGTCGGATGCTTCTTACGCCTACGAGTAAGGTAGAAGTAGTCATTGGAAAAATCGCCGCATATACAATCATTGGGATGATCCAGGGTTTGTTGTTGTTGATTCTTTGGATTGTTGGTTTTCAGTTGAACTTGCAGACAGATTTACTTACATTGATGATTATTGTTAGTCTGATGGCATTAGCTGGAGCTGTAGCAGGCGTTGTCATCTCATCATTTTCTACTTCGCGCTTACAAGCAAACCAAGGATTTCTGTTTCTGCTGTTGGGGATGATGATTCTGAGTGGTATGTTCATTGATGTAGGAATAATTTCCGAATTTCTACCAATGAATTTAGGAATGGACTTGATTCGGGAAACCGCTTTCAAGGGTCTTCCGTTGATAGCAGGTTGGGAGCAAATCCTTCGAATTCTCATCTTCATTATTGGTGGCACGTTCATTGCGATTCTTGTATTGTGGAGGAAACGAACACTAGCATAAACCTAGGTGGATGTGAAGAATTTGGAAGCTTTAGCTGATGTTCCTGTTTTTGTTGAGAAAAACTATTTCGCTGGTTCCCGGTTCGATGATGCTTTAGATTGGATTGAAGAAAGGCAGGATCGTGAACTGTATTCACAAATTTCAGGGATACTTCGAAGCTCAGGTGAGGATATCAGCATTGAGGGACGCATTCTTGATGTTGTTCGTAGGGGGCGACGTCGGCGTATTGCATTATTGGTTAACGCAGTAATGAAAGGTTCAAGTAACCTCAATGGTATAGTATTGACCATTGGTTCGGATAAAACAGAAC
The DNA here is from genome assembly GCA_048938295.1 of Promethearchaeota archaeon. GTDB lineage: Archaea > Asgardarchaeota > Hermodarchaeia > Hermodarchaeales > Hermodarchaeaceae > Hermodarchaeum. Next base: position 20,050 of record JBHLMI010000015.1, on the reverse strand, counting down.
ACGAAGAAGTTGCCGCTAGACAATTGGTTCTGATGAATTGGTTACGGCGTAACATCCACGATGATTTCTACTACGATGGAGAGGAAATTGATCATGCAGTTAAACGGGTTCAGGAATTACTAGCATATACTGAGGTTGATGCGCAAGTCTGGGGGAATGACAAAGAAGGACGGGATGTTTACTATAAGGGAACAATCACTAATGCCCGAATGGAACGGTTGCGCGTGGGATTGCTCGAGTTACGAACACGATCAACAACAACCGCGCCAGAGGCTTCATATCAGATGTTGACTATTGGAGGACGAGAAACAGCTCCAGAGATTATGCGGGAATTGATCAGCATCGTTCCTGACGTCCTAGCTCGAAAGCTGTTATTTACTCCTGCCTATGCCCGGACTCGAGGGAAAGTTGAGAACGTCATCGTTGCTGAAAATCTTACCGTCACCGTTGACGATAACTTCGATATTATTCGAGATGTCTCGTTCAAACTACCGAGTGGAAAAATTATGGGCATAATAGGTGAATCAGGATCCGGAAAATCCACCGCAATTCGCGCATTGATTGGTGACATCATTCCGACCCATGGGCGCGTAGTAATTGGTGGAGTTTTATCAACACAACGGAAACAGGTTAAACCGATCTTTGGGTTTGTTCCACAAGACTTAGGTTATATGTATCAAAACTTTACACCCTTAGAGAACATCGTAGAATTTGGGAAACAATATGGAATCCCTGAACTAGAACTCGTTCGTCGAGGGAAGGTGCTCCTACGAGAACTGGGGATTTTTGAAAAGGGAAATCAAAGCGTAAGAACCCTCTCAGGAGGCGAGAAACGACGTGCATCAATTTCGATTGCGATGGTTCATCGACCCCAGCTCCTCATCCTTGATGAACCTACCTCAGGACTCGACCCAGATATGCGGAGTGAACTTTGGGATTACCTCGATTACTTGAATCAAGAATATGGGACCAGTATGATCGTGGTCACTCATTATCCTGGCGAAGCCGAATATTGTGATACAGTCGGAGTATTCATGCGTGAACGTAGTCTTGTTGCCTATGGAAGTCCCAATGAGTTGAAGGCTTCGCTTCCAGGAAAAGGATATGCAGTTGGGATAATCCTCCTACAACCACGACCGGGGATAGCCACACTCTTGCGAAATGTCGAGGGTATCATCCATGTCTTGGAACGAGGTGAACTCATCAAAATCTTTAGTGAAGTACCCTTGATCGAAATGTCAGAACGAGTCGTTCGAGCCCTTCAGGAACAAGATATCCAAATCAAGAGTGTTAAACCCAAAATGGGTGTGGATATGACCGATTACTTCATCCTAATCACAGGACGACAATTAGAGGTGTAATCCAGAGTGCAACGCATGAAACAGCTAAATAACGTAGATGGCACCTCATTACGAAGTCTCATTTTACTTTCCATCTTCATTATGGCTATGCTGTTTTCTGCGTATCAGCTTTCAGTTGGTTTCCTAATCCCTTCTTCTGATACAGCGAATCCAGACTCCAAGCTATCACAAGGACTCATTGAACTAATCTCGTCCGATGTAGATCCTAATCTTCCTGTAAATGTGATTGCTAGCTTAGTAGAAAGGACTGATTGGAGATCAGCAAAACGGGCCATCTTGCAAAAAACGACATTAACCCAAATTCTGACCTATCATCGGTTAATCCACGCGATTTCCTTACGAACTAGAATAGGTGAACTCGAGGCACTCGCGGGTATCGTACAGATTAAAAAACTTTGGACAGACCATGGGTTTCATCTAGATACATCGGCAACTAGTTTCTCATCGAATCCACTTTCTCCAAATGGTTACCTTCATCCCAATGAAACCATTAGCGCAAAGCCACTATACGATTTGGGTCTTAATGGATCACACACCGTTGTTTCAATCTTGGATACGGGCATTGATATTACTCATCCAGATCTTGATGATATGGATGATAACGAAACCACTAATGATCCCAAAGTGGTTGCCCAAGTCTCATTCACTGAGGGAGATCCGTTCCCATTTGACCTGAACGGTCATGGTACTTATTGTGCTGGGCTAGTGGCAGGAACTGGAGCGGCTTCAAATGGTACTTATGTTGGCATCGCACCCGGTGCCCAACTCATCAGTGCTAAGGTCATTCTTGGCGATGGTACTGGGTTTTCCTCTTGGATTATCCGAGGAATCGAATGGAGTGTGACCAATGGTGCAGATATCATCTTAATGCCTTTCTCAACCTTAGGAATGCCAGGTGACCCGCTCTCACAGGCGGTGTGGAGAGCTGCAGAAGAAGGAGTTCTCGTCATTGCGGCTGCTGGTGATCAGGGACCCAACCACCTAACTATCATGTCGCCAGGAGAATCCTTAGCGGCACTTACCGTAGGTGCTTATGATACGCTAAAAGGCCTAGTCCCTGAATTCAGCAGTCGAGGCCCCACTTTTGATTTTCGTACTAAACCGGATCTCATTGCTCCTGGAGTTGACATCATCTCCTCTTCTCTGTATAAGATCTTCCCAACCGATATTGGTAATATATCCATTGACATTGACTTGGGAGATATCGAGTTTATAGGAGGCGGAATTTTTGGTTCTCCGATTAATGAGAACTACACAAAGGCGAGTACCACTGCCGCCTCAGCGGCAATTACTACAGGAGCGGCATGCCTTCTCCTCGAGGCAATGAAATTCGCCACGCCACAAGCCCTTTCCATTGGTATGCGGCGTGGAGCCTTACCTATCACGAGTGAACCGAACATTGAAGGGGCTGGTCTTCTTAATACGATTGCAGCATACCAGGAACTCAATAGTCTTCACGACCCGTTTCCTGCAGGTTTTCGAGCACGGAGTATTGGCCTCGGCTTTCCCTACTATGGAATATTAGTTAGTGAATCCAGCTCTGAGAATGTTACACTGCTTATGAGTGGGTATTCTACGGCAATAGGTGCCCTTGTGACAAGTTCTGTGACGAATATGACACTGTTCCATCTTCTCTTTGGCATGTTTTATCTAGCGGTAGGAAATAGCAGTCCCACTCCGTTTTCATTTCTAAATGTTGAACAGGAAATGCATTGGACTGGTTTACCCTATGGTGAATATGTACGCGCGACAGGTATTTTATCGTATGATGAAGTACTCATCATACCACGGATTGAATCTTGGCAGATAGCCACAGGTCCATCGGTCAATGCCTTTCGAATATCATTTTTCTTTGTAAATATTGGTTCAGAAACGGTCACAGATATCCGTGTGTACAGTCTATGGAATTTTGATTTGTTCAGCGGTGCAAATGACACTTCCACCCAGCAAGGCTATTTTAACGATACGTCCCAACTTTTCCACATCCAACGTGATGTGTTACCCGTCAACGAGAGTACTCGAGTGGAGCAGTTCATTGGAATCAATGCTTCAACACCGTTTAGCGATTTTCAGGTTGGTCCTTATGATGAGGTCAGTGACCAGTTACAAAATGAAACACTGAACGGTACAACAAGTTATGCAAGTGACGAAAGCATCGGATTTGGATCACAATGGCGCTTGGGGAACCTATCCGCTGGCACCTCTTCATTGAATGTGTCAATGACGTTAGGGTTCGGTCTTAACTTCACTGCTCTTATTCACGGTATCAATCAGACAGAATTGGCAACAGTTGCTGTTCCCTTAACTGACCTCTGCATGATTCAGGTGGATATGGCCAGAACTGGGATTACTAATTCGACTTATCTGACGTCAATAATCGTGTGTAATATCGGAGACGTAGGTGTTGATTCCCTTGCAGCATTCTTCACCAACCGCTCTCAACCTCTTGGTGGCGCTGTGTTTGCTCGTTATTTCCAATTAGGGATTTTCGAACCATTCCAGTATCAACGACTCTCAGTTGAATGGAATCCTGAAGTCACAGAAATCTATTTTGCCGGATGGGTAGTCTCACCCAGTATTGATTTTGATCTAATTATCCCTTTCATTCCTCAGGACCGCTATCCGCTAGATAATTTGGTTTACCGTGATGTGTTCATTAGTTCCCCACCGATGATGCGAATGCTAGTTCCCAGTCACGTACCTTATACTCCGATGACCCTTCAGTTTCCCAATGATTATGCCCTGTATAATCTTACTTTACATACAACCACACATATCCCATCGCTAGCCATAGCCATTGAACCATTTATCAATAGTCTAATCGATTCACCCATTGACCGAAATGTCACTCAGTGGGAAAACCCGCCCACAATTTCTCCTGAAGTAATTACTGATGTTGGTATAGGCACCCAGTTCCAAATTACGATTTTTATCCCCACTTTCCTCGAGTCTGGGCCCTATTATGGAAACCTGGTATTACGGGCTACCGATGAATGGGAACTAACGCTCCCCTTTGTCATTAATGTGACGTATCCACAGGCTGTCATCCTCTTTGACTCCACCCATAACCAAGGGATTGATTTTACTGACCTTGAAGACCTTGACCTCTCCAACCTGGATTATAATGAGCTTCTTGCCCTCTTTGCAGAACTTGGCGATAGCCTCTTGACTGGATATTCACGCTTACGGGAGCTGTTCGCCGCGTCTCAGTTGAATCTGGTCGACATCCCCCTGATTAACGAAATTAACTCAACTATCCTCCAACTCTTTGATGGCCTCGTAATCTGTGATCCGGAAAAGGGGTTTTCGGTGAATGAGACAAACGCTATTTCTGAATTCATCGAATCAGGGTACAAGACAATTATTCTCGTTGACCGCCCCGACTCGTCTAATCAAACAGCCGTGAACCAATTGCTTTTGAATCAGAGCATCCAGGTTGGTGGAACCGTCACCTCATATAACACAACAGAACTACACCCCTCCACTCCCTTTACCAGTGGAGTACACGCCATCTCTACTATCGATGGAACCTTATTGACGACAACAGGAACTGCTCAAACCTTTGCGTGGGTGAACGGATCTGCGTTTGGCGCATATTTAGGTGGAACCGACAAAGAATTGTTCGTATTAGGTTGTTCCGCAATTTTTGGGAACGCCTATTTACCCGACTTGGATAATCTAAGATTCGTTAACCAAACGATTCATTACCTGTTCCGCAAAACCGTAACCATGACCATTCACATTACTGGTGGAGTCAATTCATCCTTTTACATTGGCAACGACGCAGGTTTTGTCATTGACGTAGTTAATGCCACTGGCCAAGGCGTCGAAGGTTTAGATATGTTTGTTATCTTTGTACATCCAAATCGCACACAGAGCTTTTTCATCGCCTTTGAAGTTAAAGAAGGGCGTTATGGATCTTTCCTCTTAGCAAATTGGACAGGACTAGACGAAACAATCGATACCATCCAGACATTTTCCATTATCGTATTTACTACGCCTGGCGCATACTGCAGTACTTCAGCGTTCATATACTTCTACTATCTTCCCCCACCAGAGGAACCTTCCCCACCTCCAGAACCTGATTTCCTTATAATCATGACCATCCAAATTCTCTTGGTCACTGTAATCACTATCCTAATAATTGGTACTTATTTCATGAACCAGCACCGTAGGAAACGGCAGATGCGCACGCCGACCCTTGATGAACAAATCATCAGGAATATCGATAACACGTTGAATACCACACAAGCACTTATTCGGGAAATGGAATGGACACTCACCGACCGACGGACAGACCGCATTGAGAAACTACGCATTACATCAGGTGAACCAGCGAACCGTTTGGAAAACATGCTAAAACGCTTACGGGAGTTAGCCAAGGAAACGGGGGTATGACAGAAATGACAGAGGAAAAACCCCCCAAAATCATTGAGTTTGACCAGGCATCTGTCAGAATTGGACGAGTGAACATTCTCCGAGATATCAGCTTCTATACCCGTGAACGAGAAATCCTTGGTGTTATTGGAGCATCTGGATCAGGGAAGACGACCTGTTTGCGAGTTATGACTGCGCAGCTCAAACCCTACAGAGGGATTGCACGCATTGCTGGATACAATGTAAAAAAGGATGCTGCAGCCATACATTATGCCACGGGATATGTACCGCAGCATGAAGATGAAAGCCTCTACTTTCCATTTTCCGCCCTCGAAAATGCTCATTTCTTTGGACGAATGTATGCTATCACAGGTAGGGAAATCCAGCGTCGTGCCAGTGAAATCCTTGATATCTTAGGCTTTGATGAAGACTTAATGCATAAACCCGTTAAGTTTCTGAGTGGAGGCGAGCGCAAACGTGTTTCCATTTGTGTGGGACTCATTCATCAACCTCCCCTTCTTCTTCTCGATGAACCAACAACAGGACTTGATGCCCATCTGCGTCATGAACTGCTTAACTACCTCAAACAGCTAAACTACCATTTTGGCACATCTATGGTGCTAATTTCTCATGACCTCGAGGTAGTAGAATACTGCAACCGAGTGGTATTGCTTGAGAAGGGAACTATCTCTTTGCAAGGACATCCGGATGAACTAATTCGATCACTAACCGGGAAAGGCGAAGCCATCGAAGTGACTTTCGACCGCCTCACCGAAGAAACTATCAGGCAAGTCAGTGATATCCCCTTTGTTAAAACCACCATCCGATCCGGCCGAGGAAGTCTTAAGGTCTTTGTAGATGAACCACACGTACAATTACCGAATCTGCTGAAAGCACTTCGTGAACTAAATCAACTCCCAACGGAACTAAGCGTGGTGGAAGCCAGCTTCTATGATTTCTTCCGAACTAAAAGTTGGAGAGAACCAGAGGAAACTGCAGAAGCGATTGCCTAGAGGAACCTAGTCGTTTTTTATCTAGAGTAATCCTCGAATACTCTTCTAAAAGATGGCGTGTTACTACTAGTTTAATAAGAAAGAGTACAAGGTACAATAGTTACTGGGTGTAGAACTATGGCAAATCAGCCCTACTATGAGTTTAAGATACTTTTAGTTGGCGATCCAGCTGTAGGGAAAACGAGTCTTATCCTGAAGTATGTGGAAAACCGGTTTGAACGTGAATATAAGGCGTCTATTGGGGTAGATTTTGCATACAAAATTATAGAATTAGAAGAGAAGGTGGCTCGCCTTATTATCTGGGATATCGCCAGCCAAGAACGGTTTGCCCCATATCGTTCAAGCTTCTATAAACAAACAGATGGGGCAATGCTAGTGTTCGATCTTACGCGACCTGAAACCCTGGAGGCAATTGAAACATGGATGCGAGAAATCCGTGAGCACGCCGGTGATGTTCAAGTTCTATTAATTGGGAATAAAGCAGATTTAACGAAGAAACGAGTTGTCAAACCAGATGACATCCAAGAATGGACAGACAGATATGGCTGCTCTTTTATCGAAACCAGTGCCTTAAGCGGGGAAAAAGTAGAAGATGCCTTTCACTTGCTCACTGAACAAATCATCGAGAAGCTTGAACAATAATCTACCTTTTTGAACTACCGTCCAGTAAAAAGCTCTATTAGGATGTAGCCGAGAACAGAGTACATTCTATTATGAGAGTGAATTTGCTATGAGCAAGGAACCTTATGACCTAGCAGCCTGGACGTCATTCATCCCCGAATCTGAAATACGGCGCCTTCTCAAATATAATGTGCCCTATTATTTCGGAGGCGGAAAACCTGGTGCATTACCCATCAAAACCTTAGCTCAGATTCTAATTGATTTGGGGAAGGAACAGCTCACTGAAATTCAAGCCGGACATGAAGAACGCGTCATTGACGATTTCAACTACGGACCAACAAGCGGAAAATCATTCCTACGGAAAACATTAGCCAACCGTCTCATAGAGAAGGACAACATTACCCTACTATCGGACCCGCCAGAAGACGATGTTGTGATTACAACAGGATCCCAACAGGCCCTCTATGCCATGATTGACACCTGTATTGACCGTGGTGACATTATCTTAACAACCAGTCCCGCATATCTGGGATTCTTGGTACCTGCTGTGAAACTTGGGGCGCAAATTGTCACCGTGCCAACCGATTTACAAGGAGCCATCCCGGAATATTTTGGGGAAGCCATTAAGTGCTGTAAAAAGGAATTGGGTAAGAAACCAGAAATGATTTATGTCGTTCCCGATTCTGACAATCCTAAGGGCACGACGATACCCCAAAAACGACGCGAAGCTTTGTTTAACTTGGCGATGGAACATCAAATTATCATCGTCGAGGATGGCGCTTATCGGGAAATCCAGTTTCGCAAACCTCGGGAACAACCTATCAAAGCCTTAGATACCGAGAACAAATACGTGGCCTATCTTCGGACGAGTAGTAAGGAAGCGGCTGTCCTGCGAATCGGATATAGTGTATTTCCACCCAAAGTCCGTGAACAAATAAACAAAGACAAAGGATTCCTTGACCTCTGTAGTCCCACTATCGTGCAACGAATGCTTGATACCTATTATCGAGACCACATCGATAAGGTGTTACCTAAAGCCCTAGAAACATACAAACAACGAGCCAATGTCATGTGTAAAGCTATCGATGAAACATTTCCGGCTGGCAATCGAACGGATCCAACGGGTGGCTTCTTTATCTGGTGGGAGAGTGAGAATGAAGATTTCGATGCTAAACAATTTCTCGAACAGGTAGCGCTTCCCAACGATATCATCTATGTACCAGGTGTTGCATTCTATCCTTTAATGGGGCTTAGTTATCTTCCTGAAAGAAACGAGCTGGCACCAGTGGAGCGGTCACTGAACACGATGCGAATCAGTTATTCCTATTCCCCGCCTGATATCATTGACCAGGGTATTCGGAAGTTGGGCGAATTACTCAGTGAATCCCTCAGCTGATTTCAATATGTATGCCTAACGGCCTCGTCGTCGCCATTGTAGAATGAGCACTCCAAATGAGGCAAGAACGAAATAAGCGACGAAGAGCGCAGAGGTTCCTACTGCTAGACCTTGAATAAACAAGATGATGAAATCTAAGGTGAAGAGTGAAAAGCCAAATCGGGCAATGAGCACGAAGGCGCCATAGAAAGAGTAGACTGGGAAAGCGACTAAGCCACCAATAAGTATCAACAGAACGGCGATGAGCCCGATCCGGCTTTGGACGGGGTCAAGAAACCGATGAGGGAGATTTGTGGTGGCGTCATATCGGAAATAGTAAGTGATGAGAAATGGTGTGGATTGAAGCCGAACCAAGCTCCAAATTTGCATCCCTGCTTGTATAGGTAGAATTAGCAGAGTGAGAACCCACGAGTACAGCAGCAATGCTGTGAGTAACCATGCATATTGTGCACTTACTTCGAGAAGAATTACTTGAAGGGCCAACCCAACATTAGCGACCCCATACATTGCCAAGAACGTCAGGATGCCTGAAATCAGATGTGACCCAAGGAATACTCCGATTCGCTGGATTCGATAGGTCATCATGGGCCACCTATTCTCATTGGGGATTTACTCATATTCTTATGCTTTACGCAAATGAATCAAGGCTTCTTCAACAACCCCTCGATTCTAGGTATATAGAATGCGTTGAAGGCAGAAAAAAGAAAGGGGAAGGGGGTTACCCCCCTTGTTTATGTTTTCGATACTTGTCGCCGTTTCAAGAAACACGTCGTGAGCAAGATGATAATCACAATGACTATCACTGCAATGATGACGTACAACTCTAACGGTGGCGGTGGTACTTCTGGCGGTAATGCTTCTACTTCGAAGGTGCCAGAGGTTGCTGTGACTGAATTCATTCCGTCGGTACAGATGACTCGCCAGCGCATCGTATCAGTGACGTTCACTTTGTAAAAGCCGTTGGGATCCCACAACGCCGCCATCTCCTGGGTAGCCGGTACAACGACGGTCCAGTTGAGACCATCATCGTTACTAACCAAGACTTGGAAGGAGAGCGTTTCATCGGAGTTCTGATCACTTGCAGTCCAATTGAACCAGAAAGCATCAGGTCCGCGAACATCTCCTGCGATGGGGTTGAGTAGGCTAAGCGTTGGTGCGAAGAAGTTGGTGACTGACAGATTAGTGACTTGGAGAGTCAGCCAAGAACCAAAGTCAAGGCTGGTTCCAGTGACGAGTTTGAGGGTCACATCGAATCCTGCAAGGTTGATGCCAAGTTGGTGAGTGTCGTAGAGAGCCGTTCGACCCGTTGTGGGATTACTGAGAATCTGGGAAGCCTTCACAGTGAAGTGGAATGGAAGTGAGTCCCAGCCACCCCAGATATAATTGGGTGCCTCATCAATGCCCCAATAGTCAACCACGAGGGTATAGGTACCTCCGGCTGCTGCTGTATACTCGATGTATTCGTCACTACCCGCGTTCGTACTTGACGCAACTTGGGCGGCGCCGTACATCAGGAAGATGTCCAAGTCGTGTTCATCGCTAACACCTGTTCCAACTGGTGGACCGGCTGAAAAGTCAATGACAATCAGCATGCCTGTCGATATGTCAGGAATGTCGTAGGTATAGTCATCGGGCGGCGGTGCACCAGGTGTGCAGTTAGATTCAGTGAAGCTAGCAGTTACATCATAGGTCGCACCGAGTAGCACTTGGAGATCCGTCTGACGGTGGGGCACAGTGATACCTGGGAAGGTCCATGGCCACCAGGTGCCGTTGAGAGTGAGATGCTCACCAGATCCAACCCAGTCATCGGTAATCTCTTCGCCGGTATTTAGTAACGAGAGGTTACCAACGGGATAAGGCAGCGGATCAATGGTTACACCAAGTGCACCAAGAGCGGGAGAATAGGGTGTCGTGGTGAAGTTGGTGGGTGTCACGGTGACGGTGAAGTTTTCGACTGGATACATTGCACCGCGTTCGGCAACGTGGATTGAAATCAGGATTGGGGCCTCACGGTTAAGATACCACGATGTTGCTAATGAGTAGTCGGCAAGCAGGACATTTTGACGATCCCAGGTGGGTGTCGAATCCCAGCGGCCGAGGCCCTCATCGCGGAGGTATTCAGTGTCGGTCATAGTGCTACCACCCCAATAACCGACCCAATAGTCGGTGCCATAGTCAGCGGCTTTGATGAAGACGTCCAGAATGGTGTCTGGGTCCATCCAAGTCACATTAACCATGTACCAGCATGTATCATCGGTGGGATCACTGATGTCAACGAAGTAGTGACGCCAGTCGCCACTGATGTAGTTGCCATCGCCGTCCCATCGAACACCGCCTGTGATAGCGCCGTTGTCATATGGATGTCCATCTGAACCGCCCCAGGTTAGTGATTCACCTGGGATGACGCGGCCATCGACACGGACTAGCACGGGGAAGTATTCTTTGGCCGTACCTTCTTGGAGGGTTATCCAACCCACATAGAAGCCGGGGGCTTGATTGGCTGGAACGGTGATAGTGGATGTCCATTCTAGAGGATCAGAACCTTGGGTGAAGCTGAACCAGTCCCAATCGACGCGGTTGTAGAGGCGAATGTTAACGTGGACTTCGAGTTGTCGGTAGTTGAAGGTTTCGATACCACGGTCGCGCCAATAGATAGTCGCGTTCTTGTTACCCATCCATTGGGCACCAGGATTCCCGACTTGCAATTGGAGGAGTGGACTGCTGCTTTGATCGGAGTCAATGCGGCGAATCTCACTTGTTCCGTAGTCGAGGATACCGTCGCTGTTGGTGTCGTTCCAGTCAAAGAGGAAGCAGTAGTTGGTGTCACCACCATAATAGTATTCGTTGGTGAAGTCCCAGAGATCCTTGAAGATCCCTGCATCGTAAGTCAGGGTGATGACTGCATAATCGGCAGCTAGGAAGTCTGCAGCGAATGCAGCATCGAAGTTGTTAATCCCTGGATATGAACCGAACAGTGGATAAGCCGTTGCTGGGGCTGTCGAGAAGAAAGAGGCACTCTCTTCACCGACGAGTTCATACCATTCAGCATCAACTCCGCCAGTGATATCATTTAATCCACCTGTGGCTGCAATGAATCCAACATCTTGTGTATCACCTGGATTCATAGCATAGGTCATGAAGCCTGCATCCATCATGGTCACATTGGGAGCCCAAAGACCATGAGAACCTGGGTGCATATAGGCGGCACTGGGTGTGTAAGGTGCATCATAACCACTCATCATGATCCAGTACCAAGCACCGGTGAAGGTGTTGGGGTCATTGTATGGTGAGTTACCGGTTCGTGCGATAGCAAGGGTGGCATTGTGTATCCAGCTGTCAGTTACAGAAGTATCCGTCTGATAGCCGATTGCATAGTTCATGAAGGTGTTATTACACCATAGCTGAAGCAGATAATCTGTTCCGGCTGGGGTAAGGGTTTCATTACCTACAGCCATCGCTACTGCCTTGTAGGCATTCACTCGACCAGATCCTTGGCGTAGCACGGCATGACCGATGTCATCGGTGGTAGATTTGATTATGGTTTTAATCAATCCGCCATCAAATCCATATGGCAATGACACAGGATAATCACCTATGACTGGCCAAGGACCGAAGGGTCCATCGTCCATAGCTTCGACAACCAGGGCAGCTACACCAGCGGTGATGGGTGCGGCCATACTGGTTCCACCAAAGGTGCGGAAGGCTTCGGTACCTAGGGTTCTCGCACGCCAGAGTGGTGTCACTTCGAACCCAGAAAGGCCGGGAGCGACAACATCCGGTTTGGGAAGTGCTGATGGTGTTGGACCGTTACTAGAGTAGAAAGCCATTTGGTCGTAGCCTTGTGGGCCGAATTCGAGATCAGGGTTGTAGATTTGCTCAGCGTAGTGGTGAGTCGTACTTGCACCAACTGTCAAACAGGAGGCGCTCACAGGACTACCAGCTGTTGAGTAACCAGGGCCAGCGTTACCACTCGAGAATATAAAGAGTGGTGAGTCCGCAATAGCACCATCTGGGAAGTCGGGGTTGCTCAAATAGCTGCCTGTAGCGTTATGATAGGGATAGCCTAAACAACCTGTGCTAAAGTAGTCCATGGCAAAGGAAGCCCAGTCAACACTGTAGAAGTAGTTATCATCACCAAATTCCCACAGGATATATCCCCATGAGTTGGTGAGAATGTGTGCTTGGTTTGACTCATCCCATCCAGGCATGTAGATGGTGTGAGCCCAATCTTCATAGGTGCCAGTGGGCAGGTCTTTAGTGATTGGCCGCCATCCGGCACCCCATGCCCAGCATTCAAATTCGCTGCCAAAGGAGAATAGCTTCAGACCCATGAGTTCAGCAGCTGGAGCAACACCAGTCAAGTAATAATCCGTCCCATTCCCATAGACATCGAAGGGTTGAATTCCTCGACCAGCAGCGGCACCAGCGACGCTGGTTCCGTGGGCTCCATCATCGTAGAAGTAGGCAAAGCCACCTCCAGCAGGATCAATTCCAGAAACCATTTCACCAGTAATGAAGCCAAAGAGGTCATAGGTAGTGGCTAAGAGACCTAGACCGAAGTCATTGTAGCCATCACCGTTGGAATCATAGGCCATCAAGAATGGTTCAGGAGTGAGTGGATCATAGTCGTATTTGCCGTTAAGGATGTTGTTGGTGAAGTCCCAGTCCGCTGGCAGTGGTGGGGTAGCCCAGCCGTTGTAATCAGCTGAAACTGCAAGAGAGGTTTCCCAGTCGATGTACATGGTGTCATAAACACCGGCTGAGTTCGGGTCCGTCAGCATGAAGAAGACGAACTGGCGTGTCCGTGGTTCTCCAGGATCTGATGACATTAAACAGGTTCCAACTTTGTAAGTGCCTGACAGACTTGGAATCGCACTCATACCAACGCCAACCCAGAAGTTGTCAGCAACCACTTCGTAGGTGCTGTAGGTGTAACGGACCAGCCCGCCATAAGGATAGTATGACCAGACAATTTCAAAGTCATAGCCGCCTGTGAGGAGGTAACCACTCACGGGTGAGCCAGACCAGTCGGTTATGGCGATTCCCATTCCACCAGGATCAAAGGCAGTTGGGTAGCCAGAACTGTTGGTATGATAAGCTGTTGCCAAGTCAGTGAGGGTATGATCAATTCCTGTATCAACGACACCGATAACGGAACCAGCTCCGTCATATCCCGCACTATTAGCCATATCAGCTTGGATGATTTCCCGGACCATGAAGTTGTCGACACCAGGACCAGGATCAATATAGGTCATATCAGGTGTGTGCAGGATTTCATCAGCCATGATAAGGCCCGTGTAGTCCATCGCATCGATAAGCCGTAGGTGATACGGTGAATTCACAGCACCGAGAACCATGTAGCCAATACCCATGTCCAAGACATGGTTGATCTTCATATGCTCACTGAGTTCTGCTAAGTCGATTTGATACCCTGCACCGAGCATAATGCTCATGCCATTGGGTGTTTTTAAGACTCCTTCTGGAATGACACCAGTTTGGAGATAGCTATGCAGGTTTTTCTCAAAGTTCGCTAGTTTACTTGTTCCACCTGGATTGGGTTGATCAGCTCCTTCAAAGAGCGGGCGATACTGTTCCATTGGTCCAGGTAATGTCGGAGTGAACATTGATTGCATTAGGTTTGCCATTGGTACAGCAGTAATACCGACAAACATTGAAGCAATGAGTAACGCTGAAAATGTCAGAGAAGTCATAGAACGTGTTCTAAGAAGCACGTAATGTTTCATTTTCATTTTTCCATCCGTTGTCCTACTTTACAGTAGGGTTGCGGATAGTGGGGTGGATGGGCTTTTTATAGGTTAATGTGTATTTTCCGCTCAACCGTGAATCCTTTAAAAGCTGACAGTGAATTGGCGATGATTTCTTCGGCTATTGTCGTTTCCGGATTCGAAATGCTTTTAAAAAAGAACCGCAAAGAACAGAAAGGGTGGCAATGTGAAATGGTTTAAAAGTTTTAAGGAACCGCCTAGCGCCTCGAAGATTATCCGCGTCATTAAAAGTAATGGTCCAATGACGAGTAAGGATATCGTCGAAAACACAAATCTTGCCCCCCGGACAGTCCGCTATGCATTGAAACGTCTCGTTGCTGAAGGCGTGGTTGCCCGTGTTCCTAACCTGACTGACTTGCGCCAAACGCTCTTCATGCTTCACATTGAACGGCGAATGAACCGTTAGCATTATGTATTCCCATGAGTAGGTCTCAGCATTCCTCAATGTGGAGTCTATATCATTGTCTTTCTTTTATCGTCGGAAACGTAAGCCACCCTCTTCAACGCTCTTCATTCCTCTACTCAAATTGTTTCAAACAACGGTTCCGCGTAAGATTCGTGAATCTGAAAATCCTGAGATTGCATCCTTACCGATAGATACGGGAAGCCCATTCCTACTAAGTGGACCTAAGAGCCAATACGGCTTGGGAATCAGCTTACATTTCATTATTATTCCCGATGGACAGCACATCAATGCCGACCTGGTGTGGCATTACGCTCGCAGAGAAATGCGAAATGCGTTATTAGCATCCGGAATCTCTGAAGTGGAAGCCGATATGTATGCACTCCGCTTAATCGATCCAATTCTCCTTCCACCGGAAATTACAGTTGAATATCCGGAAGGTAAACGATATGTCATGGAGGACTTACAACGCGCTGTCACGTATCAATTGTTGCAGGGAAAACAATACACTGGCACCCTTGAATCCATTAAGGAGATCTATTCAGGTCTAGCAATAATATTTAGTAACCTTGCTGCTGGACGACCCCCTAAATCTGCGGATGCCCAAGAGCATCTTATTGATGCTTCCTTTGAGAATATCGAAGTGGTAATCAAACAAGAAGAAATTGAGAAACGAACAATTTTGGATATCTCTGGCAAACTTCGTGAAATGGCTGAATTTTTCGAAATGTTTTCTCAACAGAAGTACTTGAAGCGAACGACCCCTCAAGATCCAAAAGTTGTTCACCAACTATTCAGCAAGAAAACGAACTAATAGCTTGCTCTTGCATCAATTTGACTTTTGAATTGTTGAAAGCTATTCGTCTTCCCATTGCTTCGGGTCAAACCAATGCCAGCAGGCAGCAAAATGGTGAGGCTCCACTTCTTTGAAAGGTGGTTCTTCCTGGCGGCATTGCTCATCTGCCATGGTACAGCGAGTATGAAACCGGCAGCCTGGTGGCGGATTTATTGGTGAAGGGACTTCGCCAACGGGCGCTCTACGAGTGTGTGAAAGTGTTGGATCGGGGATAGGAACGGCTGAAATAAGAATTGCCGTGTATTGATGTTTGGGATTATCGATTACTCGACCAACAGGTCCGTATTCAACAATTTTGCCCAAGTACATGATAGCGATCCGATCACCGATAAAACGGGCAGAAGCGAGGTCGTGGGTAATGTATAGGTAGGTTAGATCGTATTTTTTAATCAAGTCCTTTAGAAGATGGAGAATCTCTGCCCGAATAGAGGCGTCAAGCATCGAAACAGGCTCATCGGCTACAATGAATTCAGGTTGTGTAACAATGGCACGGGCAATCACTACACGTTGACGTTGTCCACCACTGAGCATGTGTGGATACCGGTAAATGAAGTCTTCAGGAGGAATAAGCCGTACGTCTTCCATAGCCATTTTAATCCGCTGTAGTAGATCGTCGCGATTTTCAACTAGGCGGTTGACTTGAAGTGCTTCTCCTATGCTATCATGGATGCTCAATCGTGGATTAAGACTTTCATAGGGATCTTGGAAAATGATCTGTAATTTTGGCCTGAGTGCCTTCATTTCTTGTTTAGTGATGGTGGCAAGGTCCATACCGTTATAGGTTATACTTCCCTCAGTTGGTGGAGTGAGGTTTAGTAATACGCGTCCTGTTGTAGTTTTCCCACATCCGGATTCCCCTGCAAGCACAAAGACCTCATTTTTTCTGATATCAAAGGACACATCGTCAACGGCCTTGACCCAGATTTGCTCTCGGCTAACCATTTGAGCAACGAATCCACGTCGAACAGGGAAGTATTTCTTCAGGTTACGGACTTCTATTAGCGCTTCTGTTGATGTCACAGTAATTACTTCCAAACGTTTTTACCCCATAGTTGGTCCGCATGATGACATGCAATGAAGTGGTTCTTTTTAATTTCTCGAAACTCCGGTTGCTGAAGACAGATTTCCGTGGCGACTGGGCATCGGGAATGGAAGCGACATCCAGTAGGAGGAGTAACCAGACCCGGAGGAGATCCCGGAATATTTACAAGGTGTTCTGTGCCCAGGAGACTTGGTATAGATCGAATTAAGCCCTCTGTGTATGGGTGAAGTCGTTCTTTGTAGATTGGAACAACATCTGCTAGTTCGATGATTTGTCCTGCGTACATTATGGCTACTCGGTCGCAGGCTTCAGCAATGGTGGCCAGATCATGAGTGATTAGGATTACTGAGAGCTGGAATTTCTTTTGGAGGCTCTTTAGGAGTTTGAGGACTTGGGCTTCAACAGTAACATCGAGAGCAGTGGTTGGTTCGTCTGCAATAAGGACTTTTGGTTCGGTTACAAGCGCCATGGCAATCATGACACGTTGTTTCATACCACCACTGAATTCATGGGGATAATTATGTGCACGGGTTGGGTCAACACCGACCACTTCAAGAATATCTTCCATCTTCTTGTAGGCTTCATCGACAGAGACGTCTTCATGGAGGGTGATCGCTTCAACGATTTGGTCACCAATTCGAAGAACTGGGTTGAGGGCATTCATTGCTCCTTGAAAAACCATGGAGATTTCTTCCCAACGAATTTGGCGCATCTGATCAGGGGTTTTCTTGGTCAAATCTTCGCCATCGAGAATCACTTCTCCAGAGACAATACGTCCTGGGTAAGGAAGAAGATTTAGTAATGCATACGCTGTCGTCGATTTTCCACAGCCCGATTCGCCTGCTAGTCCTAAGGTTTCCCCTCGGTCAAGTGTAAACGAAACATCGTCCACTGCTTTGACTTCACCTACTTCAAGGAAGAAGTATGCTTTGAGATGATTTACTTCTAATAATGTCACCTTAGTTTCCTCCTTATTGCTTTCGAATTCGTAGTCGCGGGTTGAGAATTTCATCGACTGCATAGCCGACTAGGGTAAAGGACATGGCGAGTAGCACGATGCACGTGCCAGGGAAGAAGAGATACCACCAAGCCCCTTGTGTGTAGGCTCCGCCAGATGCGGCGGCTTGGAGCATTCGACCCCAACTGACATCGTATGGGTTAGTGAGTCCTAAGAAGCTCAGTCCTGCTTCCGACAGAATTGCTCCAGCAACACCCAGGGTGATTTGGGCAAAGAGAAGCGGGGTAACGTTGGGGAGTATATGACGAAAGATGATGTAGAGATCACTTGCACCAATTGCATGAGCGGCTTCAACGTAAGCCTTTTGCCTTTCAGCTAATGCTTGTGATCGGACTAGCCTAGCAGTTCCTGTCCATCCGACCAGTGCAATGACCAAGACGATATTATACCATCTTGGTTCGAGAATGGCTGCTAATACAATCATCAATGGGAGCCCAGGGATGACTAAGAAGAAGTCGGTGATTCGCATCAAGACTTCGTCAACTAGACCACCAAAGTAGCCCGCAATTAGGCCAACGATGAGACCAACAAAAGTTGCAATAAAGGCAGCGGAAAGACCGACAATTAGTGCAATTCTTGATCCCCAAAGTAGTTGAGCGAATAAGTCCTCACCATAGACACCGGCACCAAGATATCCATAATAGTTCCCCCAAACCTCTAGGACACAATCGTCAACACCAATGGTTATCTTGGCTGTATCCTCGGGGGTTGGATCGGTGATTAATACACGGAAGTAGATATTTAAGTTTCCTCGTTGACCAAAGGTGGCGCTTCTTTCGAAGACATTCCAGCGTACTCTTGGTCCTTGTTGCCAAGGGCGATCTGCTCTGATATTATCAGAATAATAAATCTGAATCATTTCTCCGGTGTTTTCCGAATAGCATTCTTGAATGATGTTTACGTATGTATCGCCCCAACCGCCCTCAGCTTGAAGCCGGTAATAGTAGGTGAAATAGACTTCTTCAGGGCTATCCAGTATATTCCATGAAAACTGATACTGAATCCATGCTGTTGAACCAAAATGGGCGGTTGTGTTATCATTATCTTCAAAGACAAAGTGATAGCTTCCGGGTCCGCTCGCATTACTACCATCAGTTGCTGTGAAGGCACCAGTCATCAAAGTATTATTCAATGGATCTGCATAGGATGCACGAATTTGGCATTGAATGTCATCTAATCGAAGAGTGATGGTAGGTGTGTCCCACGCGATGGGATTCCAAATTTGGAGATGGAAGCGTAAGGCTATCAGGTCAGTGGCAGTAAAGATCATAGAAATATCCGAAGAGTTCATCGCATCAGTTCGAGGAGACCATGGACGATCACCTGTTGTAATATAGCGTCTAGAATAGACTTCAGCAGTAGTTCCTGTGGAATTTATCATCTCGACACTGAAGATTGACTCGGTATTCTGAACTTGGTCGGGCGTATTGTCAAGATTGTATTTGATCGAATAGGTAATGATAACGTTAGAGGGATGGGCACTCATGAGTCCAGGTGGAAACCGATCAGCAAGCCACGTAAAGTCATAGTCAAGGAAGATATCGGTTTGGCCATAAGCCAGTCCAGTAAATTGATCATTATAGGTGAATTCGTAGCAGCCAGGGCCACTTCCATCCGATAAATCCGAACCTTCGGAGGGATTATACGATGTGGTCGTTATTCCGGCTGGGTTGAATACCAGAGGTGACCACCCATCTGCGTCATTATCGAACTGTGAATTATTCACTACATTATACCCTTCCGAAGTTATGGTCTCATTAAACAGCCATCCGTCGGCGTTTGAATCAAAATGACTATTTTCTATTGGGTATACGGTGGTGAAGCCAATGGGGTTTAATGGCAGGAGCCATATGGGAGCGGCGATGGGTGGGGCTTGGTTAGGAAGAATGGGTGATGGCCAGGGCATAATCAAGGGTGCTGTTACGGCCATCCCGGAAAAGAACAGGATAATAATTATGCCTGCGAGTCCCATCTTACTCCTGCGGTATTCTCTCCAAAATCCGAGAAGTCGATCACGATATTCAGTCCATCGAACCATATTTTCACCATCTGTTTCAATCATATCGAACGCGAGGATCTAAGAACCCGTAAAGGATGTCTGCGATGAAATTCGCGATAATTACTGTGAGCGCCATGATGTAGAAGATGGCTTGCAACACGGGATAATTTTGAGCTAT
>JBHLMI010000014.1:0-59184 GCA_048938295.1 Promethearchaeota archaeon | reverse complement strand
GTTCTTGCCTTACGGTTAGTTCCACTTTTTGATGAAGAATCCAATACGGTTCAGTCCGCCCAACGAGCCCGAGGAATCCCAGTTGATCAAGGCGTCATCCGTGGCTTCTTGCGACGGGTTCGCTACACCCTTATGCCCATGCTGTTTTCAGCATTAGGTCGGGTTGATTCCCTCACACTGGCCATGGACGGTCGAGGGTTTGGCTATTCTACAACCCGCACCTTTCTCTTCTTTCCAAAATTCACGCTTACTGATTGGCTTATTGTGATTGCCAGTGTACTTCTAACTGGTTTCTTCCTTTGGAATTTCCTCTTTGTTACTGCCCTGCCTCACGTTCTAGGATAGGATTAGTCGCTCGGATATGAAGCTGGACTGGTTTCGATTTTTCCCTAAACCTTCAGTTGGCAAGTCAATTTTTTCATGCCAATATAGTAAGCTGGAATGAGAAGCAATTGTACTCCACTCATTAAGAGGAAAGGGCTTCTCTGATCCACAAATTCCCACATAACCCCTCGCCCAAAGGTTCAACAATTCAAATTATAGATGAATACCACTGCGTAGAAAAATAATCAAACCTACGTCATGGGCTTGAACGCTTCAATCTTCGCACTGGCGACATAGCCTGCACCGGAGATTTCCACAGTCTGTACTCTCTCGAATCCTGCTTCACGAATAATTTGAAGGTACTCCACCTCTGGTATTGCGCCAGCAACGCAGCCGGTATAGGAGTGGATGGATTCACGGACTTCATCAGGAAGTGATTTGATAATCACCATGTCAGAAACCATGAGGCGACCACCAGGGCGGAGAACACGATAAGCTTCTTGAAAAACCTTCTTTTTGTTAGGGGCAAGGTTAATCACGCAGTTACTGATGATCACATCAACTGATTCATCCTCAATTGGAAGCTTCTCAATCTCACCTAGTCGAAACTCGGTATTTTTTGCGCCGATGGTGAGGGCGTTTTCTTGGGCTTTTTGAACCATTTCTGGTGTCATATCTACACCGATTACCTTCCCGCCTTCGCCGACCTTTTCAGCGGCCATGAATGCATCGAGTCCAGCTCCTGACCCAAGATCCAAGACCACTTCTCCTTCCTGTAAACTTGCGAGTGCCACGGGATTACCACAGCCCGCATAGGCGTCGGTTAACGATTCGGGGAGTTTATCAACCGGGTATCCGAAAAGTTTAGCCCGGTTCTGTCGGGGTGACCAGGAGCTACTACTATCACAACAGCTTTTCTTCGTGCAATAGCTTTTCGATGCGTTTGCCAGTTCCGCGTAAGCACGTTTGACTTCTTCCTTAATTTCTTCCTCACTCATCTTGCTAAGAAGCTTATCCTGGGTCAAGGGGCTATGTCTCCTTGTGATACGATATCGTATCAGAATATTCACATTAATAAAAAGAATTTCCATGTGGATGGCGAATCGTTTAAGAAGTAGACCGAAGCCTCCATACACTGGTGGAGCGTATGGGCAAAGCTGACAGTGTCTTCGAAGTCATTGGTCCGATTATGATTGGCCCCTCCAGTTCCCACACGGCCGCCGCCGTGCGAATTGGATTGATTAGTCACGCTATCCTCGGTGAATCCGTGAAAAATGCGATTATCCAGTTACACGGCTCCTATGCCTTAACAGGGAAAGGGCATGGCACCGATAAAGCACTTATTGCGGGACTGTTAGGCCTTGATGCTGCCGATGAACGAATCAAGTCAGCCCTTCAGATTGCCAAGGACGTGGGAATGACTTATGAATTCCAAAAGGTTGACCTTGGAGACGATTTTCCTCCGAATACGGTCCGACTGCTCATCGAGGGTTCAACTCAAAAGCGCTTTGAAATCACAGCTGTATCTGTCGGTGGAGGAAATATCGGAGTCATCGAAATCAATGGACTCTCCGTGCAGATATCTGGCGAATACTATACACTCATTTCCATCCATAATGACCGCCCTGGCATTGTGGCAAAGGCGACCGCCATCATCGCTCAACACAAAGTCAATATTTCCAACATGTGTGTCAGTCGACAACGACGTGGAGGATTGGCAGCGATGGTTGTGGAAATGGATCAGTCCTTACCACTTGAGGCACTATCGGAATTAGAGGACAAGGTCCAGATTGTTCGACTCATCCCTCCGATCTATTAGTCATTTGAGGTGAACAGGGATGGATTATACTTCGATGCAGCAGCTGATGAAACAGGCTGCCCGAGATAATAAACGAATTGGCGAAATCGTCTTAGCGGTTGAGGCAGAAAAGGAAAACGAATCACCTGATACCATCCGTGGACAAATGGTTATTTCCTGGGAAGTTATGAAGCAATCCCTCAAGAAAGGTGTCACCGAAGATATTCGGTCCATCAGTGGATTATCTGGCGGGGATGGAAAACTCTTCTTCGAGCGGCAGCCCAAGTACTTGAGCTCCAACATTTCTAAAGCTGTGGCTTGGGCATTAGGTATAGCTGAAGTGAATGCTGCAATGGGCCGTATTGTTGCCTGTCCAACTGCAGGTAGTTCTGGAATTGTCCCCGCGGCTTTAATGTTAGCTAAAGAACGCTTAGCGCTTGACGAGGAGACAATTATTACTGCACTTTTCACTGCAGCAGGGATTGGGATTGTGTGTTCCATTAATGCTTCCATCTCCGGTGCTGAAGGAGGCTGCCAAGCTGAAACGGGTGTGGCTGCAGCAATGGCTGCAGGGGCTCTTACCGATTTGGCTGGGGGTAGCCCAACTATGGTCGGGCATGCCGTGGCACTATGCCTGACTAACATGTTAGGGCTAGTCTGCGATCCAGTAGCTGGATTAGTTGAAGTTCCATGCGTCCTGCGCAACGCCGGAGGATTGATGCAAGCACTACTCGCCGCTGAGCTCGCCCTTGCGGGTATTCAAAGCCGGATTCCCGTTGATGAAGTCATTGAGGCGATGAGCGAAGTCGGTAATTCGCTCCCCGAAAGTCTCCGCGAAACGGCACTGGGTGGGCTCGCAAACACCCCAACGGGTAACCAGTATCGAAAGAAGGTTGAATAGCTCGTTTTGACTCTATTCGAGAAGCGGAATGACACAAATGAAAACTAAGGGTGTTTCTCCGGTATTTCGGTAACCATGCTCTTCGTTGGGTGGCACATACAGAAACATATCCGCTTCGATAGTCACTTGCTTGTCGGGGGTGAATGCTACTCCCTCACCTGAGATTATGTAGATTTCATGGTCAGCCTCATGCCTGTGAAGGGGAATCTCGCCTCTGGGCTGCACGACAAACCGGCGCATAGCAAATGTCCTTGCGCCATTATCTCGGTTAATCAACCAGCGAATTGTAGTTCCAGATGACCCATACTGGGTTACCTGTTCTTCTCGACGTTCATCAAATCGGCCAGCAATCATAATTCAATCACCAATCTTGAAGACTTAAATACACATAATACACGGAGAACTTCACCAGAAACATTCTATATTAAAAGACGACTGATGACCTAAGAGAAGACTTAATTGGTGGCAATCCCACGCATACAAGGACAATTGAAACGAACATCAAAACCTGGCGGGACGGATAATGACGAGGAAGGACTTAGTTAAGCAGACTCTCCTTTCACTTCTACAAGAGGCTGAACCCGCCGTCACTGACGATGCGCTTTTTCTTGGCAAAATGAAAATCCATTGTACCGAATCAGGTTATGCCAACGTCCAGATCAGCCGCTCTCTCGACATCGAATATGTAAAGCAGTTCTTCCAAGGCATGGATGTATATGCTGAAGCCAATCAAGCTAGCGTCATCATCAAGAAGAACGCCAACGTCTTCCTCTATTCTGAACCTAACGACAGCCAACGAATTGCTTTTGGGCCAGTCATGGATTATGAGCTCCTTGTTCTTGTCTTCAAATACATTCGGCAGATCATGACTCGCAACGCGTAAGGTTACACATTAGGGATTAGGTTATTTTTCGAGGTTGAGGCGAAATCCTTTCGGATAAAGGTCACTAAGCTTCGTTTTTTCCATTTGTCCCGATGCACTAACGGCGATAATTTCCAATTCAGGTGCGAATTCGAATAGAACGCTTCGACAGATTCCACAAGGCATGACCGGGTCATCACTATTGGAGACAATCACGATTTTACTGAATTCACGTACACCATGACATACCGCATTTGCTATAGCGGTCCGTTCAGCACAGAGTGTAGCTCCCAGTGTCGAATTTTCCACATTGCATCCCGCAAAAATACGCCCGTCCTCAGTGAGGAGCGCTGCTCCTACTAGAAACTTAGAATAAGGTGCATAAGCATGTTGCTGAGCATCTCGCGCATGTTGAATCAGTTGGTCATCATTGAAAGACATGATAAGCTCTGCTTCCCTTCAATACGACTATCAATCGATACTCCTTCAAGGGTGTATAAGAGCTCGTCGGTTGTCGTGAGTGAGAAAGCCTCGTCAATCCCGGCAGTGTATTACCCGTAATATAAAAGAAACGTTATAAGCCCCTAAACCTTGAATTCTCTTATAAATCGGCTTATAAGCCTGAAAGCTCAGAGAAGCGTCTCTATTCTCTATTTCGGGGGATTTAGAAGAAATCAACCCTTTATACCGAAATCCAAGGGTTTAAATACCGTTTTTGAAGGCATAAAAATGAGGATAAGTATAGGATGTGATGAAAACGACAGCTGTAGAGTCTGGCGCAGTAACATCAATCAAGCGCTCGACCAGTAAATCCATCACCTGCCCTGCCTGTGGGCAAACCAACTTCCTCAAAAAGACACTTTATTATTGGCTTCTCACCAAGGAGAAACAGGCACGATGTAGGAACTGTGGCCGATCTATTCCGCTCCACGCTACTTCTAGGTCTTAAGTGCCCTCATACGACGCAAGTGCCAGGTTACATTAGGTATTTTTACAGGTTTAGTGTTTCTTGTGGTCATACTAATATCCTCCAAAGTCGTCAATATTTTTGACTCCGCTCAAAAGAGAAGAAAGTCCGCTGTATTAGCTGTGGGCGTCCTCTCCCACTTATACCCGAATAATTTCCACTTAAGCTGTTACACTTAAATGAAGAAATCAGAGATTGCTGCATACTCGTCTCTTGTACTAGGCTTATTCTTAATGTGATTCTGGTGTAATAAAATGGCTGAACGTAAATTCAATTGGAGCTTAGTCTTCGTTATAGGGCTAGGCTTTTTCACAACAGGAATTTCGTGGTCGTTATACAACACATTCTTGGGACCCTATATTCAGGATTTCATCGGTGTGTATTCCTTCCTTATCCCTGTTCCAATAGTCATCGGCTTTGTCCTTATCCTCGATAATATTACGGCTTTTATTTTGCAGCCAATTATCGGAGGTAAATCTGATAAAACTCGAACACGTTGGGGTCGTCGGATGCCCTATCTAATGGTTGGCATTCCTTTGGCAGCAGTCTTCTTCATCTTCATTCCGATAGCCGGGGCAATTCAATTTGTGTGGGGATTCTGGGTGCTTGTCGGAGTCATCGCCATTTTTAATGTGACTATGGCCTTTTATCGGTCACCAACCGTTGCCCTGATGCCAGATTTCACACCCTCAGAACACCGAACCAAAGCAAATGGTGTCATTAATCTTATGGGTGGAATTGGATCCATACTTGCATTTGCCGTGGGAACGACACTCTATCGGGTACCGGGATATATTGCTTGGATTCCGATTGGACCACTGATTGCCTTTGGTTCGGTATCTGTTATCATGATCATTTGTCTTCTGATAATGATGTGGCGACTCCAGGAACCTCCAGTTCCTGAGGATGTCGAAGAACGCAAAGACCTTGGCATTACTCCCGCTGTCAAGGAAGTCTTTCGAAGCAAGGACCGTACCGGGATTTCCATCCTCTTTGCTATCTTTTCATGGTTTCTTGCTTACCAGGCATTGGAGGCTTTCTTCACCTTATATGGTGAGAATGTGCTGCTAATTGATCGAGCCAGTGCTGGTTTTATGCTAACAGCTTTTGCACTCTCCTTCGTTCTGTTCGCTATCCCTGCAGGATTCATTGCAAATGTAATCAGTAGAAAGAAAGCGATAATGATAGGAATTGTAGGATTCGCCGTGTGTATCGGTCTTATACCATTCATCCCATTGGCTGCACCTACGATGGGTTACCTCTTGACAATGGCTCTCCTCCTCATCGCGGGTATCTTCTGGGCGATGATAAATGTACAATCAATCGTTCTCGTCTGGGAAATTGGAAAACATCGAATGGGCTCTTTTACAGGAATTTACTATCTTTTTTCAACCTTAGCGGCGATGGTTGGACCGGTTCTCTGTGGAGCCATTATCTGGTACGGTGGAGTTCTAATAGGTCAACCATTAGGTAACTATGTTCTAATGTGGCCATTTAGTGTCATGGTTCTCATCATTGCTTTTCTGTTCATGTTAGGCGTGAAGAGTGGAGAAGCTGGTGAAGAGAAAGCAGCAGTTACCAATGCATAATAAGAACACCGAGGTGCTGAACGCACCTCGTTTTTCCTTTTTTTCTGAGTCATTCTTTTCAAGTTTCGGATGGGTAGATACTTTTTTCTAGAGGATTAAGTGCTGTTGAGTGAGTTCTAACACATGGAGCAACGCAGATGGCGGAAATCCTTGACAGAGTGATGACTTACCTAAAGTCAATGAATCTGTCCTATGAAGTTAAGCCAGTGAAAGGTGAGATTCATCGAATCGTAGTTCCATATACTGTACCAGATCAATCCTTACAGTTCAATGTGATAATTGACATTTCCGGGCAATTCGTACGTTTTTGGGTTCTTATTATGCTGGCAGACAGAGTGAAGACCAGGAAGAAGCAGGAAGAGCTCTACACTGAGTTGTTATTGGCGAATGGGCAACTTGCAGAAGTTAAATATTTCCTCACCGACAAAGGGGATGTTGGTGTGGTCGGTCACGAAGGAATCGAGGTACTTACAGTAGAGAATTTCCGCGAAGAGTTTCGAGCTATCCCATATGGAATCGTCTATTTCCTTACTGTTATCGCGAAAAAGTTGAATCTCTCACTCAAGCTGCCCACCAAAGATGAACTTTCAATATATTCATAGAACCGAATCCGCAAATGTCATCCTGAGAAACGTTTTTCTAAATCCTTGCATTGATGGGTTCACTCCTTATGAGGTTAAGATTATGACAACAACTATGGAAAAAATCGAAGGATACCTTAAACAAATGAATCTGACCTACAAGGTGATACCTTCCGAAGATCGCATCATTCTCCCCTACACAATCGAGGATCGCAGATTCCTGCTAATAGTTGACCGTAGCGATAAATGGGTCCGATTTTTCATCATCATCGTTGAACCTGACGACCTGAAAAGTGTTGACAAAGGCGAACTCTATGCTAATCTTCTTGAGGCGAATGGCCAACTTGCCGAAGTCAAATACTTCATCACTGATCAAGGTGGAGTCGGCGTTATCGGTCATGAAGGAATTCCGTCCCTCAGCTTTGAGGGATTCCAAGAAGAGTATAATGCACTCCCCTTTGCTGTCTCCTATTTTATACAGAATATTGCGGCTAAACTTAAAATCGAGGTTACTGGAATTTCCGATTAAGGAGCTTGATTAATTCAGAGCTGGCTGTATTGGTGTAACCTCCTTGGCGTTTGAAGCACTCCTCATCGACTTTGACAATACCCTTGTACTGTTTAATGAAGATCAATTCCTCGTCTCCTACGCCAAACTTGCCTATCCTTATCTAAAGGATCTGTTCGACGAGTCTACCTTCTTTCAAAAACTCCTCCAATCAACACTTCAGATGATTCACAATGATGGCCGTATGACCAACGTTGAAGTTTTTACACACCATTTCATTGCAGACACACCTTCACTGAACTACGACGAATGCATTAATCGGTTTCAACAGTTCTATGAAGAATCCTTTCATCAACTGGAATCGACCATTACTATTGTGCCCTATGGTCGTCCACTCCTTGAACGAGTGCTGCAGGAGGGATTGCAGGTTGTTATCGCCACTAATCCAATCTTCCCTGAACTTGCTTCGAAAATTCGCATTGGATGGGCAAACCTTGCTGATTTGGATATTAGCCTAATGACACATGCTGAAAACATGTCGTACTGCAAACCGCGTCGTGAATATTTTCAAGCCATTTTGGATATGGTTGACCAGGAACCAGAGCACTGTATCATGGCAGGAAATGATCCGATTAGTGATATGGCTGCATCAGACCTGGGGATAGCCACCTTCCTGGTTGATTTAGACCAGGAAAGAGGCCGGTTGGGTATTCTCTCGAAGGAGGTTGGGAACTCCGCGAAAAAAGGATTAGAAGCATCTCAGTATCGCATAGATGGCTCAGGAACTCTGCACGACCTGGAACATTTTTTATTTCATGCATGAGGGAATAACGAACTATGGTTACCTCTTCAGCGTTGATTGAAGCAGTCTTCTTTGATGTCGATGGAGTTGTCGTAGAAAGTGAACTCCTTCATTTACAGACTTTTAACGAAATTCTGGAACCCTATGGAATTGAGGTTTCGGAAAAGGAATGGAAAACACGGTTCCTCGGTGCAGGATCTGCCACAATTATGACAACGCTCTTTGAAGAACATGGAATTATCGATGATCCAACTCCAATTATCGATCAACGGCGTATCCTTTATCGAGAACATGTACTGCGGGGTGATCTACAACCGATTCCGGGGTTCATCGCTTTTTATGAATCCGTTATAAATGCCCATCTTCCTGTGGCTTTTGTTAGTACAGGTCACCCGGCGAATTTGAATGCCGCGCTAGAGAGCTTGGGGCTTTTGGGAAAGCACCCGGTAATCGATGTAACCCAAGTAACTCGGATCAAACCGGACCCGGAACCCTATCTAATAGCAGCCCATGCCGTCAGAGTTCCCCCCAAAAAGTGTCTAGTCTTTGAAGATTCGCCGATCGGAATAATGGCGGCGAAATCAGCTGGGATGACGTGCGTTGCCCTCACAACTACAAATCCCCCTGAGGACCTTGCCCACGCTGATCTTGTCATCTCTAACTTCCTTGGCATGACAATTCATTCGCTAATTGGCAAGCTAGGGAAGCGCGTAACGAGCTAAACTATTGGTTGTAGCGTTTAACTCCCTTCAGCTTACAGACCTCACGAACTATCATGTCCAGAATCTGGTCATCAGTTTTGATGCCGGGAGGCGCATCAACAATCTTGTCAAGTTGTAAGGGAATCCCATCCATCCGATAAGCGGTCTGTACACCATCAGCTTCGATGCCTACGTAGGCTGAAGGAATTACAACATCCGCGATCTCAGTCGTTGCACACCGTTTGGGATCTAAGACGATTACAGGAATCTTCATCATTTCCTTAACAGCAGCCATGGGGAATGATGCGGCGGGATCAGCTGCTATGGCGAAGAAGGCATCCGCTTCCCCTCGGACCAATACATCGACTGCACTCGTTTCACCGGGCATGTAGTAGGGCGATCCCTGTTCAAGGCTTACCGAAAATGGATAGCCATAGGTCCAAGTAGATACGTGGTTTGACCCAGTGACATTGAAGTGACCACGCAGGGGCATTATCACTGCTTTTGTGTAATGGTTTAAATCCGCGGTCAAATCGATAGCCGCAGTGACGTTATGGTCCTTGCCATGAGTTTGTGTTAATCCAAGTCCGAAGAATATTGTCACAAACTTGGCACTCTTCAAATCGTTCACAAACTCACGGATCTGGCGCATCGGAACACCTGCAACCCTAGAAGCCTGTAAATCCCGACCATTTAACAGGGCACGGACGGTCTGAAGTAGCTCATAGTCTTTGTTCGGTTCCACAATGATAGAATTGGTTACTTGATCCGTGAAACGTGTGGACCGCACATCAATGTGGTAAACTTTACGGTCTTCCACTTGTTGGAATAATCCTTCGATGAATTGTGAATATCGTCGAGTATGACGAGGATGTGCTGCAATTGGATTACAGCCCCAATAGATAATCAAATCTGAATAGTTTTTGATTTTACCTAGCGTAGCTGTTCCTATACCCACGCGTTGAACAGCTTCAATTCCTGGACCATGACAGACCGAGGAGGTATTATCGACAACTGCACCTGACACCTCAGCAAGTTCCAAGGCTTTAACGCTCGCCTCATTGGATGTGCTAGCCAATCCGTAAATCACAGGGCGCTTAGCCTCGGCTAATATCTTGGCTGTTGCCTTTACAGCTTCTTCTAATGAAACATGCTTGACCTCAGATTTGTTCGGGCCTGAACGCAGCTCTGGCTTGTAAATCCGGTACTCATCCCGAACCTTCAGAAATTTGGTGTGCCCGATGCGGCAAGCATTCAATGCCTCCACAATCGTGCCTTCGGGAACACGTGGAAGCGGACCGGTCATCGTCACTGCCACTTCTATGTCGTCGCATAAACAGCCACAGAAAGGACAGATAACGTGTTTGGTGATGCGTGATCGGGGAGTTGAAAGGATTGCGTCGGTGTCTTTGGTGGTCATAGCGTGAACCTCAAATAGCATCTTGCATAAGAGTGTAGTGTAAAGGGCGGTTCTGTCATTTAAGCGGTTCGCCCAAACTACTCTTTTTCTTAGCGAAATTAGTTGAACTGGTGCTAGGGATGTGGTGCATTCCACGGTGTGAGTTCGGGAAGTCTTTGACGTTGGCTGATGAATTTAATGAGGAGGGCGATGCTTAGAATGATGATTGTAACCATGGAATTCCTCACATGGCGGAATTTAAACGGATTAACTCATGCTTTTACGCATGGCATCAAACAATTCTTGAAGACTCAAAACCTGCTTATCGGGGGTAGAAGTGACTGTTGCTTTCAAGCCTTTCATGGTGGGCATTCCGGTACTGTCGGTATCTCCACTGATGACACAATTAGCCCATGGCCCATAAGGGATGAAGCCCATGCCTTCGCTTGCCCGTTCCGCTAGCTCTGCATGCAGCACCACACTACCATGTTTTGTAGTGACCTCGACGACATCACCGGGTTCAATCTTTAATTTCTCCAAATCACTTGGATCGAGTCGAATTTGGGTAGTAGCCTCATGGTAAATCTGACTGAGTTTTCCTGCTTCGAGTCCCACACCCTGACGACGTGTCCTACCTGTTAACAAAACAACTTCTATGCTAGGCATAGACTAATTACGCTCCACTTCTGGTTGCCACCGATAACTGATAACCTCTAATAAATCTCTTGCTAAAGTCCAAAGCCAATCCCCCGCTTCATCAGAATGAAGGAATTCGGACAATCCAACCCTGAGTTGCAAGTGTTCCCACAACAACATGATTACGTATAACATTCCCAGCCGTATCACGAATCGCTTCAACCATTCCTCTAATGCGGACCTGATCACCTCGATTGAATACAGCAGAAAAAACACCTTCAAACGAGAGAACCTCGGTTAAGGAAGGTAGTTCTGTATCCCCCTCTTCCATAGTAATTTCTCCCACCAAATAATGGGCCGGCACGAAAAGGTTGTCCTCGTCTTCCACAATGGTCGCTGTTAATTGAACACTTTCCACTGGCGAATAAGTCTCAGCACCATACTGGTCCATAATTTCTACATCCATACGAACAGGACTAATCGAAAAAGCTGTTTGCCCAAACCGTCCCCGTTGCCAATGCGACCACGAAATCTGCTCCGCGTATTGCGTAGGAATGCCCAAAGTACGAACTTGCCTCAATTGCCACGCTTGAATCTCTTCACCTGAATATGGTTTAATCAGATCTTCACCAAATAACTCGTCCATCACGTTCCGAACACGATGTGCATTTTCTTGCCCGTAAACAAGCAGATCAATATCTGAGAACATCGGATTGTGAAGTTCAAGTAAAATCGAACCCGAAATCCCAAACCGATTCTCCTCAACACCACTTCTTTCTGATAATAACGTAACAAGAGCTTTTGTTTTAGATTCCAACGGGTCCTGTGGATCACGTAGAATCTCAGTCAATCGCACTTCAGGCAAGTAATAAGCCACGATGTTCTCCCATGGAACCAAAGGGAGCTTAATGCCCCGTACGGGGTCAAGCTGAATGTATTCCGGGTAATAGTCTAAGAGCCATTTACTACTGGATTCCACCTCAGCGGCACTATACACTTGCATCATGCGCTGATACTTGACGCCTTCGCGTTCCCATTTTCCTTTCGGATCTGGGCGGTACTTCAGATAGGCAGTATAGGCATCAGGGGGATGCAAATACCCCACAATCGTGAAAAAGAGTCCCTCTTTGCTTTCGACGTAATCTTTGTCTTTCGGAAGGCGTGCCACCCCTAAGCCTCCGCCACATATTCAAAGGACGTTACTCGGTAATAAGATATCTGTCGGATCATTTCCCAACACAAACCGTCCCCATTTTTCTTTTCCAGATTCAACTAGTTCCACTGTTCCTCGCACAATTGCCTCCTCATCTTGACGGACTTGTTCAGCGAACCGCCCACGAAAACTCACGATTTCCCGTAATTCAACATCAAAGTGCCCTTCTAGTAGCTTCACCGCTTCGATTTCATATCGACAAGGAGTGAAGAGTCCATCACGATCATCCGTGATTCTACAATGTGCACGTGCCTGACCCAATGGACGATACTTGCTGTCACCATACTGCTCATGAATTTCATCCCACTCCAAGACTGCTCGGACAAAATAATGATGGCCACCAAACACTCCGTGCATGGATTTCAATCCATCCACTAACAACATCTTTTCAATAGAAATACCTGAGCCCGACCAGCGTAGGTTGTAAACCGGGCGGTAGGTATCCAGACGATACCCCGAGATTCCTTCCTCGGGCATTAAATGTGCCCGACGTAAAGCCAGTTGAACCGCTCGTGCCGCACGACGCCCATAAACGATTAAATCGATATCCGAAGCGTCTCCATGAAGATTAACCTGGATGCTTCCCGAAATCCCTAACGAGTCCTGTGACACACGAGCCGTGTCCTCGAGAATTTTTGCAAAGGTTACCACATCCTGCTGCAGAGCATCTCGTTTCTCCTGCTCCTTCAAATGGTGGAGGCTCTCTTTTGGTTGATAGATCTGCCGAACAGAAGTATGTGGAACCCCCTGTAATTCTTGTCCGAAAACTGCATCCTCGTATAGATATTTGGGGTAATGTTGTCGAAGATAATCAAACCGCTCAGCAAGATGGTAGACCTTATCATACCGATGATTTCCTCGCCTACGTTTCCCTTGGGGTGTAGGATAATAACGCAGGAAAGCAATAGTGCGATCAGGCGGATGTAGAAGCCCCTTAGTATCAAAAATCAAACCTTCAGTGGTTTCGATGAAATCCCCTTCCCGAACAACAATCGGCATCTTAATCTCTAACACTACCAAAATTTGCTATAGGATAATAACTGTGAATTAGAGCATGAAAAACTCTTTCAAAGAACTACTCTAATACTCCAACCCCAATGATGGAATAGCAAACTCGTCTTCTGACCAAGTCCAATACGAGCCATTCCACTTCGGAGCAAGTTGAGCAGGACCATAAGCTCCCATGTTCTTAAACTCCTGCATCTGCCACACCTCCTCAACACCCTCTTCTTCAAGTGTCATGGAAATAGCATTGAGAATAGTTCCGAGGCTCCGTGAAGGCGCATAAACGTGGAGAATGCATCCAATCTTAGTAATTGATGCAAAGCCCTGAGGCATTTGTGCAACTGCTACACTTAGTTGCTCCGCGATATGAGGTTCACATCGAATGGCAAAAGTGATGAAAAAGGGAAGCTGGGGTGTTGAAAAGGTGAAGAAAGGCTCCATTGTTCTTTCCTTATATAACCGGTTCTTCCGAGTTGAAATAGTTGTACGGGGAGCCTCAATATCAACGGTCTTCAACCGCTCCATTATTTTCTTCATTGAAGCGTGAGCATCTCCAACAAGAAAAGATGTAAGATAGAAATCTAGTTTGTCAAAGGGCCGTGCTAGCGTATTGGATAATCCACGGGGTTTGGGGAGAATAGCCCAGTTTTCTCGAACAAAATTAAGGAGCCCAAGTGTTGAAACATCGCCTTCAATCATCCAGGTGCTAGTATCGTAATCGAAATAGTCAAAGCATACAGATTGATGGTACTTCGTAATTTGATGAAGCTGATGCCACTCAAAGAAGTGGTCACCAAGAAATTCCACTTGCTCTAAAAACAGTTGAACTGGTTTTCCCTGATCAGGAATACGAAAAGCAGCAAACCCTCGCTGTAAGGATGTATCAAAGTTTACTGTCGATAAGTAGGTCGCCATCTCTTTGTTGAGCACGTTGGCAAGATATCGAGACACATCAACACCCTTTGTGTTAAAGATGAGGCCATAATGACGTAGCTTGAACCGACCCCAGTCAATCAAATTCGCGAATCGTAAATCGATTTTTTCTTCCAACGACTTGATGTCTTTTCGTATCGTTGGAAGGCTAACTTTCATTTCTTTGGCAATCTCTCTTTGTGGTGTCGTTGGACGTTGATATAACAAGGTCATTAATCGGATTTCTCTTCCGGTTAGACGGTCAACTTCATCAGATACCAGCCCTCGCAACAAATCTCGGGTAACCTTCTCATAAGAGGTGATGTTGAAGCGAAGGATCACTTTCAAGCGGCGGAGTAACGAGTTATAGGTTCGCTCTCGTGGCGTTACAACCATTCCGGAAAAGTCCTTATATGGTTGAAGTCGATAATCTTCGTCAGAGAGGGTGATGCCTTTAACGCGCTTTGCATAGACTCTTAAGTTATCAAGGAGAAGGTCAATCTCGTACAGTTCTTCACTTGGACGTAGAACTTCATGGATATTGCGCTGTAATGTCGAGAGCAAATCAGCTACTTCAACCATTGATTGCACGCGCGCCACACCATCGTCAGAAAGAAAGAAACGAATATATAATGTTTCCTTTTGACGAAAACCCTATCATATACGAGTTGACTTAAAACTCAATTACTTGAATACATCAATAGAATCAAGTTTAATGCTAATCCTACGCTTTGGATGCTTCTTTTGCCGGAAACGGCGTTTTTGTCCGCTCCATTAGGGGCTCTCTAAACGGGTACTTAAAGGGTAGTGCCCATTGTTGAGGTAGATTCCAGCAAACACACTCGCACGGGAAAACATGTCGGAAGTGAAAAAGAAACAATGTCACCTGGTCGCGATGTAACCTATCCCATGTGAACCGGACCAACACCTGAGTTTGGCTTGCTCAATGGTCCTCGCGATATTAGGTATGCATTGTTCTGCTTCAGATTATTTTTCCCTAGATGTGTTCAGAAAGGTGGAGAAAAAGTGGCTACAGAACTGATGGAAGAAACCCAGCGAATGATTGGCATCAATGATGCCTATCCAATCGATATCAACATCACCCCGAAAACGAGGTGTGAAGACCTCCGAGAAATCGGAGCGATTGGTACCTTGCTATTAGAATTAGTCAAGGATACCACCGGCCTAAAGGGTCGGATCATCGTCGAGGCAACTCCTGGTGGAGTTCGCGTCCGCGTTGAACCGACTGGTCATGAAGTCTCAAGCGTCGCCAGCATTGGGGGTGCTTAGCATGGCGACTCTGAGGGGAATTGCCGTGACCACAGGGACAGAAGACACAAGCGACCCAATTGTACGCTTGGCCCGATCCTATTTGCGGTCGCAAGATGTCACGGACAACTTCGACCAACTCAAGAAGGTTGAGATGAATGACGTGTTCCGCCTCCTGGAACGCCTTTCTCAGCAAGTCGATCGAATGGAACTGCGTCGACTCTTTGACCTTCTTACGGAACTCGCCGTTGTTCGCGAGAATCATCTGCTCGTGAAAAAAGCATCGCACGAGGCCCGCATTATCAAGGCCATCGAACACACAGGTCGATTGGGGAAATTCGTTAGCTTAGTCCTCGATGAAGCCACTTAACCAGTCACATGGCTCCGGCCCAGTGTCTCTCGCCTGCACTGGGCCAGAGCTCAACTGGGTTGACAGGTGATATCGAGATCAAGCAAAAAAGACCAGCGGGAACGAACCAAGAAGGGCTTTGAGGGTCTATGATTAAATTAAACGAAAAGGGTTTCTTCCCCCCTTCTTGGGCTCCACTTCTATTCTTGCCATTCAGGTTATTTGAGGAGTTTGAAGAATTCTTCGGGTTCTTCGCCCTCTTCGACGATGATCACCTCTTGGTGACCTGAGCGTTGGGCATCATATCCTTCGGCAATTCGCATTGCTTCCCAGCGTTCGAAAGCCGTCGATTTTTGTCCTCGCCAGATGTAGATAGTATTATACGTGTCCAGTAAAAAGACATCATCTGAAGCGAGGGAGTCTTTGGAGCATTCGACCTCATAATACATGTTTAGCTCTTCTTCGATGTGAACTCGGAAGAGCTTGAACTCGTGATTTTTGAGGGCTACGCGTTTCAGGATTCCTTCTGTGTCTTGCTCGGTAACTTTAATCTTGCCATCGAAGAGGTTCAAAAACTCTTTGGGCTCCTCGCCTTCGTTTACAGTGACTAGTTTTACAGCTCCCTTCCGATCTTGATCAGTCCATACGGAGGTAATGGCACCAATGAACCGTTCATCTAGAGTGGATTTCTTACCCGCCCATGAATAGATAATAGGACCTGTATCAATCAGGTATACATCACCGGTTCCAAATTCTTTCAGATATTCTTGTGGAACCCGGACTAGTTGATCTTTTTGAATATGGTATTTGATGAATTTCTTAGCCATGTCTTCCACGCTCTAAGCACTCAAGTAAGTATGGGTCAATGTTAGGACTGCTGAAGTGGTTCTCGTCTTTATAACTTTCCTTCCTTTGTTAACTTCCAAGTCGGCAAACTCTTAAGCTGGTAGTACGGAATCCCGACAGACCCGAATATGTCACCATCCAAAGTCACTCCTTCCCCATCGTATTCTGTTCATGCATTACCTGGGCTAGGGATAATCCGGAAAGGTGATGATGTAGGCATCCACATTTGTGAAGCTAGTCAAAAGAGCGGATTTCCGCTACAAAACGGAGATGTCTTAGTTATCGCACAAACCATCATTTCTCGAGCCGAAGGTCGAACTGTTGCACTCTCAGACATTACTCCTTCTCCTAAGGCGAAAGCCTTAGCCCAACAACTCGGTAAAGAACCTAAGCTTGTGGAAGTGATTCTTCAAGCTTCAAAGCAAGTGGTGCGGGCAGAGCAGGGCCATCTCATCGTTGAGACACCACATGGATATGTCTGTGCAAATGCAGGAGTCGATGCTTCCAATGTACCAGAGGATGAGTGTGTGACTCTACTACCTGAAGATCCGAATCATTCTGCGGAACAGATCCGAGAAACCATCAAGGTCCAATTCGGGATTGATGTCGTGGTCATTATTTCCGATACGCATGGACGACCATTCCGTGAAGGGGCAATTAATGTTGCAATTGGGGTCGCAGGCTTTATTCCCGTTAAGAGTTACATTGGATTGACCGATCTCTTCGGGTATGAGTTACGAACAACTAAAGTTGCTATTGCTGATGAACTCGCTTCGGCTGCTGAGTTAATAATGGGTGAAGCCGATGAAGGAAACGCCGCCGTTGTGATTCGTGGATACCAATATGAGAAGGGTGAGGGCTCGGCTGAGATGCTTATTCGGGATGCACAACGAGATATTTTTCGACGGTGAAACGAGATGGGCAAAGAGATTCACCGAGTAGGAGTCGCCTCAGCTGAACCTGAAGGTTGGGAGACAAGTCAGGTCGTAAAAGAGATTGAACAACGAGATGTAGAATGTGTCGTATTTGATCTCACCGAAACCGTTGTCCGTGTTGGAGGAAACAGCCCACGAGTGCAATACAAAAAAGAGGATTTAACAAATCTTGAAGGGGTATTCACCCGGGCCGTTCCGGGTGGCTCACTCGAACAAGTTATTTTGCGGATGGACGCCCTTCATTGTCTTGAACGACTTGGTATTCCCTTTATGAATCGTCCACATGCAATCGAAAAAGCTGTGGACAAATACTACACCCTACGCCTCTTAGAATTAGCAGGTGTCCCTGTGCCCCGTACAACAGTAACCCAATATACAGGTGATGCTCTCCGTGCATTTCGAAGATACAAAGATGTCGTAGTCAAACCCCTTTTCGGATCAGGGGGTGTGGGCATGACCCGTATTTCAGACCACGAAATCGCTAGACGAGTGTTTCGTGCACTTGAAGCGAGTCATTACGTCATGTACCTTCAAGAATTCCTCGAACATGGAAATCGCGATATCCGGGTCTTCGTAATCGGTAAGAAAGCTATCGCTGCAATGACCCGACTGGGTGATACTTGGAAAACTGCTCTCCGACAAGGTGCTCAGCCCCAACCTTGTCGCCTTACATCTGAATTATCAGAACTTGCAACGAAATGCGCTGAAACTATAGACCTTGAATACACAGGCGTTGACATCTTGGAAACAGAAAAAGGGCTTATCGTAACCGAAGTCAACAGCAGCAGTGGTTGGCAAGGATTACAGCAGGTTACTGATATTAACATCGCAGAACAACTGGTGGATCACTTCTATTCAATAATCCACGCCCACGCGAGTAAATAATATGGCTTAGATGTCGCCTTTTCGGGGGAGCCAGCGTTGACGGCTCTCGTCCCATCTATCCGCCGTTTGAGTAAACAATTGAGGGCTAAAAGTAGGCTCATAGCGGAAAATGCTTACATCTGAGACACCATCAATCTGTTCAAAGGCTTGTGCCAAAAGTCCTGTTATGGAAGAACAACGACTAGGTCGATGGAACGAAAAGGTCAGCCCTGTATCCGTTTCTACAGAAAAAGTATAAGGCAGAATTGAGATTAATCGATAAATAGGTTCTAAGGCCTTAGATGAACATTCAATGCTGAATTTTACTAGCTCCTCTAATTCTGGAGTATCATACCAAACTGAAGGATAGTATGCACCTGCTTGCATGAGTTTCTTTTGACGGTTCCAAATCGTCTTCTTAGAAATTGAGTATCCATGTCGTTCCAAAACTTTCTGGCAAATTTCTGTGTGCTGCTTTTCTCCAAAGACATAGGGCGTTGATGCAAGGATGTAATCAATTCTGTCAAATCGTATTGGCTCAGAATACACATGTTTTCGCGGTGGCAAATGCTCATGATCAGTGTTGGAAATGAATCGGAGCATTCCAACGGAGAATGAGTCACTATTCAGCATCCAATTTCCGGTAGCTATGTCATAATTTTCAAAGGAGATATCAATACGAAAACTCTGCATTCGAAAATAAGTTGATTTCTCAAGGAAGTTTGAATTAAGCCAGTTTATGCGTTGAGTAAGCATCTCACGACCGGAGGGTTGGTCGGGTATTGAAAAATGTAAGAATCCATCACGATAATTATGGTCGAAGTTTATCCGACGAAGGAATACTGGCGGGTTTCGCCGAAAATGCCTTTCCATCTCTTCTGAGGCGTCAAGAGAACGCGTTTGGAAATCAATCTCATATAATGCTAGTCGGAATTTTCCGAAATCTAGATTATAGACGACAGCTAAAGAAAATGACTGACGTAGTTGTGTTAACTCAGTCCGAATGACCTGAGGCGTGGTTGAAAGTCTTTCAGCGAGTTCATATTGGGTCAACTCAGGGCTTTTGTGTAGTTCTTTGATAAGGTGAGTCTGTCGTGGAGTTAGTCGCCCCTCTGGAGTTGATACAGCAGTGGAGGCAATGATGTTGATTATTTGTTGGGCGTTTGTAATTTGATAACGGTCGATAATTTGAAGTCGATATTTCAAACCCTCGGCAGTGCTCCGATCTTTACGGAAGGTTAGGTGCGAAAACTGTGAATGTGACGGATACATCTTTTCTTCCTCTGTAAGGTCAACGCCATCTACACGTTTGAGAAATAGACACACGTTTGTGAGAAAGGATCGCAAATCTTCTTGATCTTCAACAGGTTCAGAACGGGCGATAATGTCCTCAATCCGCTTCGCATCAATGGGAGTTTCCCAATCCTTTGAGATGCAACTTCCCTCTTTTTGGGTCATTCTTGATTCTTCTCCTTTCCTAAATGTCTCCAACCTGAATTTCCCATTTCTGGTTTGCCGTATTCCAGCGCTCAACCATCCCAGGAAAATACTGACTTGGCAATCTATCAGGATATCGCAACAATTTCACCTCAGTTACTCCTATTTGACGATGGATTTTACGGATTAATTGAGCCGTAAGAGTTGCGGAGTGAACCGGGCGCTGGATTCGTAGCACACATCCAGAATCCGTTTTGACAATCATCACAAAGGGAAGGAATGCTGAAATCGCCTGAATCGATAAAGTAGCACTTAAGGTGCAGAAAACGACGATAACCAGCTCCTCATCAAAAGCCGGGATTTGTAATCCAATTGTCGGGAAACCCGCCTTTTCTTTCCGAAGGCGCTGTTCTTTCTTCCAAATCGATTTCTTCGAGTAATTGATGCCATACCGCTTCAAAAGACTTTGTTTGTAATCTGGATGACTAAATAATCCAGATGAATACAACATGTCAACTATGAGAAAATCTGCCTGGTCAAACCAAAATGGTTCCATGAAGTCAAATCCTCGTGGCTGAGGTAGTGTGTCCAAAGAACTGCTACCGTAATCAAAAGGAACCTGAGAAACTATTTCTGGCTCAATCGAAAATGTATGCGTTGAAGGATTATACATTTCAAGGGAAACTGATTGGTGCAATCCGAGGGCCTGGACAAGATTGCATTCGGTAAAGAACTCGTCTTGAAGCCAGCGAACCCGCTCGTCAAACATTCTATGCGCTCTATGTTGGTTAGGATACCGAAAAATGATGGCCCCTCTCTGCATATCCTGGTCAATCCGATATGTCCGAAGAAACCCCCGGTGTCTTGTTACATACCTCTCAAATTTCTTAGTGTGTTCAATTGATTTTGTTTTAAAAAAAATCATCTTCATAATCAGGTGAAATCGATGCGGATCTACGGAAGTGTAAATCCGAAACGCATAATTTTGTTCCAATTCCGCTAAATCCTTTGATATCGTCCTAGGTGTTGTTCCCACCTTCTTTGCCAGCTTGTATTTTGGGAGGGTTGGATCATGGTTCAACTGCCAAAGAATCTGGGCCTTTCGCGCCGATAAAGGTACTTCACTCCCTATGGGAAGATTGTTGGTTAAAACGTCCTCAATTAACGCAGGCTTATCTAGCTGATACCTATCGATTAGTTGTAAGCGGTGATACAAGGCCTTTGCCGTGTTTTGCCCTCCTGAGGTTTGTATATGTGAAAACTGAAAATGAGGAGGGAATTTCTTTTCAACATCGCTTAGCAATTCGCCATGAATACGCTTAATGAATAGAATCACATTTCGTATCAGGTTCTTCATATCACTCTGATCGGCGATATCTAAACGTGCTAGAATGCGTTTCTCCAAATTTTCTAAAGGTTCCTCGGAAGTAATTGCCATAAACAGACCTCAAACAATCATGTTTTGTCGTCATACGTCGACTAGGTTGAATTATGGTTTATAGGCGACTTTTATGCTTCGAAGTACTATTTTATTGTTATATTTTCTAGACATGCTTGGATAGATTTACGTAAGAAAGCTCTAAAAGCCTCTTTTTACTGATTTGCCATGTTTCTACCAGTTTTTTCTCGAAATATATGAAATAATTAGAATAATACTGAATTAGACAGTTAAGAAGCCTCTATTTCTTGCTTTATAGGCGCTTAGGCGCATGTTAAGATAAGCATGGAGGGGAGACCACTCCATTCATATTTATTTTCGATTTGGATTTTAAGTAAGCTAATCAGTAAATTTAAAATGCGGAGATTAATTGGTGCCGCGCACCTAATTGGACAAAGTATTGACTAGTGATGGCTATGAAACCTGTTAGTGTTGCTATCCTTGCTGGTGGTCAAAGTAATCGTTTCAAGCCTTCTAAGGCTCTTGCCTCGGTGGCTGGCAAACCCCTATTTCTCCACGTAGTAGATGCCTGTGAAGCATACTCGGATGAAATCTTTATTGTCGTCCATTCTAATACTGCCCGGGAACAATTTTCAGCATATTTTCCAAAAGAACAAATCATCACCGATATGGCAAGTGACATACATTGTCCACTAGTTGGTGCGCTCACAGCTTTTGAGCATGTTCAGAACCCATACACACAACTACTACCATGTGACTCTCCACTAATCCATGAGATGTTCTTTGAGATCATGTGGAGTATAGTGGAAAACCATCATGCAGCAGTTCCCCGATGGCCTAACGGGTGGATAGAACCCTTGCACTCCGTCTTTGCAACCGAGATTGCTCAAGAAGTTGCAGCACAATGTCTCGAAGACGAGGAACCTCGGATGCAATGTCTAATCAATAATATTGGACGGGTTATCTATCTTTCAACCAACGCCTTGGCGCGATTCGATCCCAAACTACTCACATTCACAAATGTCAACACACCCTCGGATCTTCATCATATTGAGCAAAGCCTTCGTCGTCAGCCTCAACGTTAGATAAGGCTCACTTTTTTGTAATAAGTAAGGCTTAGCTCTAATACCGCAAGCATATTGAGGCAGTCTCATATAGGAACTACCACTGAGTGCAGAAGTGTGTAATCATGGTAATCACAGTATTAGGGATCTGCGGGTCTCCAAAGAAAGAAAAATCGAGCTCCGAATATCTACTCGCCCAAGCATTGGCTGCAGCAAAAACCGTTGGCAAAGTCGAAACGGAACTCATACGTCTTGCGGACTACAGCATCTTGCCGTGTACCGGCTGTGATAACTGCGTTCGACAAAAACCTTGCCCGGAAGATGCCAAAGACGATGTTCCCAAGGTACTTGACAAGATAGAGGCGACACAGGGCATCATTTTTTCCAGCCCCTCCTATTTTTCCACGGTGCCTGGGCTCCTCAAAAACCTCATCGATCGCTCGCGGACCCGCAAAATGCTTGATCATCGACTCCGCGACAAAATCGTCGGAATCATCACGGCTGCAGGGCTCCGGCATGGTGGCCAAGAAACCACAGCAAGCACAATTATCAATTACGCCCTTAGCCAAGGAATGATTGTGGTCGGTGGGGTTGGAAATCCCGTGACGGAAGCCTGGGCTGGAATGACCGGATTACAAACCGAAGGTTTTACCTGGCGAGGAACCCCCAAAGATGAAATCGCCATCCGCAACAGCCAACTCGTCGGTGAACGGGTAGCAACCATCGCCATTATATTTCATAAAACCTGAAATTTAGTTGATGAATCAGCCAACCTTGTAGCCTTTTTCTTCCCAAGCTTTACGCATCTCGGAGTGCTCTTTCAAGAAGGCATCGACTTCTTCCTTAGGCACACGGTTAAAGGGACATGAAAAGTTTACGCATCGGAGACATAACCAGCCAAAGAGAATGACTCCCAAGACAATGGCCCCAAATAATGCAAACACCAAGAACAACCATTGCTGAGCCCATACCAGAAAAGGAAAG
Source organism: Promethearchaeota archaeon (assembly GCA_048938295.1). Classification (GTDB taxonomy): domain Archaea; phylum Asgardarchaeota; class Hermodarchaeia; order Hermodarchaeales; family Hermodarchaeaceae; genus Hermodarchaeum. The sequence continues at coordinate 35,839 of JBHLMI010000014.1, read as the reverse complement.
GGGAATCCAATCATTATCACGACTCCAATCATTATCTGGGCCTGCTCGGATCGGCTCATGGGGGCTGGATTATACTTCCACAGCTTATAGAGCCCATAATTCGCATGGCACCGAAGTGTTCGCCCTTCGCTTCCATAATGGGGACAATGGCTACATAGAATCTTGTTTTCCCAAACCTGTAAAAAGAAAATCGCGTACACAACCCAAATGACAAGGAAAATCCACAGTCCAGCAACCAAAAGGCCCAGCACTACAGGGATGAGGATGACCAAGAAACCCACAGCAAACATCACGAGTGCCTTTGCTTCGAACATTCGGAGAAGTTGTCTTTTCGCATCTGAGGTTCCAATCCACGTGATGGCAAGGAGAAACAAGAAAGCAGCTGTCCCAATTAATCCAGCTTCAGGTCCCACAATACCTCCTGTAAGAATTTCTGGACCCACGCTTTGGTACTGGAATAACCCTTGGCCCCTGATTCCGATAATATAATACAGGACAAAATTCCACCCCAGATGAAGGCCAATAGGCAGCCAAAGATTTCGAGTACGGGTAAAAGCTAGACCCAACCAGATGCCCGCAATGAAGAGATTGCTAAACATGATGATGGCTGGGACTGGGGGAAGCACGTAATGGAGTAAGATACCTGGGATATGGAACATTGCAAACATGACTGCGGTGATGAGGATTGCAAAAGGCACTATGATTCTAGTTGCAAGGTTTTGCTGAATGTAACCTCGACTCCCCATTTCCTCTCCGATCACTACTATGGCTGTGTTCAATGCATACACAGTGAGGGCTCCTGCAAGCAGACCCAGGGGCTGACCTAAGTACTCGGGGGTAAGGTTGACCCAGCCTAAAAGCACTTCAAGCCACACCACGAGGCCAACTATAAGGCCAGCGAGCAGAATACCCAGGAGTAGTTGGAGCCACCATGTTCGGAAAAATCGAAAGCCCAAATTCTCAGGCTGCTGTTTATCAACGTAAATCCACAACAGCAAGACAACAAGAATGAGGATATAATAATAGAGTTCTCCCACAATAGGAATTAAGTATGTCAGCGTGGTGAGTATCAAAGTGAAGACGAAGAAGAGTATGGCTGTCAGCCATCGTGGAATTTGACGTTTCGCTGACTCGGTCATGACTTGAACCTGTATCGTCTTTCCATAAAACTTTAGGTGCTCATGCTAACTCTCGATGCGAACGCCTAGCTGATCTCTGAGGAGGAATGAAGAATCCCGCGGCAAATCAAAGTCACCGTTGATGAAAATCTGTGTAAGGGTTGTGGCATTTGCATCCTCTTTTGTCCCACGAAAATCCTTGAAGAAGGGAGAATCACAGCGTGGGGAGGAAATAGGCCATGTCTCAAAGAGGGCGGTGCAACCAAGTGCATGTTAGTTCGGAGCAAACAGGGCATTCCGTGTCGATTATGCGAGAAACGGTGTCCTGATGCAGCAATAGAAATTGAGGTGGAAGAAGAATGAAGGCTGGATTGTATTTTGTAGATGGTGGCACTGCCTGCGCTGAAGGTGCAATTTATGCGGGGTGTCGATTCTTTGCAGGCTACCCCATTACTCCTGCGACGAGTATTGTTGAATGGATGGCTGAACGACTCCCCCAGAAGAAAGGCTACTACTTGCAAATGGAAGACGAAATCGCTTCTATGGCGGCCATCATCGGAGCCTCTTGGGCGGGAGGGAAAGCGATGACTGCCACTTCAGGCCCCGGCTTCAGTCTCATGCAAGAAAACCTCGGTTATGCTTATCTCACGGAAACACCTGTGGTTGTTGTTGATGCTCAACGATCAGGTCCCAGCACGGGTCAATCCACCATGCCTGGCCAACAAGACATTATGCAGGCAAGATATGGGACACATGGAGACGTAGCGCCAATTGCGTTCTGTCCGTGGTCAGTACAGGAAATGTTTGAGTTTACAATTCATGCGTTCAACTTCGCTGAACGCTTCCGGACACCAACTCTTGTCATGGCGGATGGCGAAATCAGCTATATGCGCGAACCTCTCAAGGTTCCCAAATTCGGCGAGTTCCCTGTTTTTAACCGCCAACGCCTCACAAAGAAGCATTCATCTCCTGAAGAGATCTTCTTACGCTATGAAATGCCACGGTTTGGGGATGGAATGAATCTCCTGGTTACGGGTTCAGCCCATCGACCAACAGGTGTACGAGATTACACTCCGCATTTTCATCGAGCAACCATTAAATGGCTATTTGAGAAGAGTCGCCAGGCTGGAGTTGCCCTGAGTGAAGAACGGCTAGATTTGGATGCCTTGCACCTCGATTCTGCGTCCACTGCTGTACTTAGTTTTGGAGCCTCAGCTCGACCCGCCTATCAGGCAGTCATTACTGCAAGGAAGAACGGAGTCGATGTCGGCTTTATTCGGTTGAAAACGCTGTGGCCCTTACCTGAACAACGACTCCTCGAGGTTTTAACCAATGTTCAGCGAATTCTCGTTGTGGAGATGAACATGGGAATGATGGTCAACGAAATTGCTCGAATTGCCAAACACGCGACTGTTGTCAGCGTACCAAAAGTTGCAGGGGAGGTCCATCAATCGAGTGAAATTCTCGATCGAATCATGGAGGCTGAATCTGCATGACCCAACCCAATCCATCTCTAGGTAAATCTCAACAGTACTATCGTGATACCTATCTGCGGAATCTTCCTAGCGCATTTTGTGCTGGATGCGGAAACGGCACCATCCTCAACGCCTTTGTCAGAGCAGTCGATGAACTGATTACAGCCAAAGAACTCCGACACCAAGACATTCTTGCTGTTTCAGGCATCGGTTGTTCAGCTTGGATTCCAAGCCCACATTTTCGGGGCGACACCTTACACACAACACATGGGCGCCCAATCGCCTTTGCTACTGGCGCTAAAGTCATGAACCCCAAATTGAATGTCGTTGTCTTTACCGGCGATGGGGACGGGGCGGCGATTGGTGGAAACCACCTTATTCACGGCGCTAGACGAAACATCCCTATGACGGTCATCCTAGTTAACAACCTTAATTATGGCATGACAGGAGGCCAATCAGCTCCCACTACTCCTCTCCATGTTCGGACCTCAACCTATCCCCAGCATCCAGAGGCACCATTTGATCTCATAAGATTGGTGGAAGGCGCTGGAGCAAGCTTCATCGCGAGGTGGACCACCTTTTATGTCAATGAACTCATCCGAACTATCAAGGATGCGATGCTGCATCCAGGCTTTGCCTTCATTGAAGTCATCGCCCAATGTCCTACATATGCTGCACGATTCTTAACTGAGTATCAAGCCACCTTATCTCCTGATGAACGGGAACAGTATCACCGCCATCCAGGAGCCTGGATGCTCAAGGCCCTTAAAGGCAAAAAGAAAGGAGAAGCATTGGGCTATCCCCGTTATCAACTCACCTTGAAGAATACGCCAATGGAGTTAGGAGTCTTCAAGCGTGAGCAACGACCTACACTAATCAACCATTTACAGAGGTTATGGAGTTGATGGAGGTCGAAGAGTAATCATGTATTACACAGTACGATTTGCAGGCTATGGCGGGTATGGTGTCGTCACCGCAAGTCGAACCCTTGGTCTCACCTTCACTCAAAAAGGACTGCACGTTTTGCAAACTGAATCCCATGGCGCGGCAGCTCGTGGGGGTGCCTGCACCGCTGACCTCACTGTTTCTACCGATCCGATATATGAGTTAGGATTTCAAAAACCAAACGTTCTAGTTGTACTCTCCACACCCGCGTTCAGAAAGTGTTGTTCGATTACTCCTGACTTGAGCAGCGACTTACTCCTCCTAGAAACCGAAATCGTGAACGACCCCGTAGTACAAATGGGCCTGTCCGATTTATCCCCAACTAACGGTACAACGATATATCAGGTAAACATCCGAAAACTCGCGGACCAGCTCGGGCACGTACGATACATGGGTATGGCATCTCTAGGTGCCCTCGCCGCCATTGATGAACGCGTTACACTTTCGTTACTTGAACAAACAATCAAAACCGACAGCAAACTCAAGCGATTTGAGAAAGAAAACCTAAAAGCTCTACATGGTGGAGCCGAAGCCGTCACCATCCTCAAGTCAAAAATTCATTGATTAAGACACCGGGGACCTCAGAACAATCTTTGAGCGGATTCAAATGAGCACATCTCGAAAGATCAATTATCTGAGTCTTGTTACTGCTGCAGTCTGCTTTGGAACTATCCCGGTTTTTTCTTACTACTTATCGCTTCTCGGTGTTTCATCGTTACAACAAGCGCTGTTTCGTATTGGTTTTACCGTACTCTTTCTCTTTGTCGGTCTTGGTCTGGCTTACTCCTATCGAGGGATAACCCTTCAACGAAAACATCTTTCCTTCTTTGCAGTGTATGGATTGATCGGTATTGCTCTCAGCATAGTTGTTTACATAACGGCCATAGCCATTGGGACTCCGGTCGTTGTGGCTGTTTCCCTCACTTATCTGTATCCAGCTATTACTCTCATCATGGGTCGTATCTTTCTTAATGAAAAATTGACGTTCATAAGACTCATTGCTGTACCCCTCTCGATAGCCGGTGCCGTGATAGTATCTGTGCCCATCTTCCCCTATGTAGCTGCTGTTCCCATCGCCGGCGTTATTCTGTCTTTCTCGAATGCCATCTTCGCTGCTGTCTATGTGGTCTTGGGGCGTAAATGGGGTGGCTATGAAGGGTACCAGCCATCAGTGACTACCTTCTGGGGGTTCTTTTTTGCCCTGGTTTGGATGGGCCCGATTATTCTCATTATCAGCCTTTTTGTCAGTGATCCACGCGTTGTTGGCATCCAACTTTTCCAACCACTTCCTGTATGGCTTTTTCTCATGGCATTTGCTCTTATCGCCACTACCATTCCGTACTTATTGACGAATGTGGGAGTCGAAAAAGTCGATGCCTCAGTGGCTTCAATCATCCTCTTACTAGATCCGATAAGTGCGGTTATATTTGGGGTAATCTTTCTTAGCCAGCCTGTAGCAATTTGGCAAGCATTTGGAGCTGTTCTCATTTTCTTGGCTACGGCATTGATTGCGTTAGAGCCACGTTTCTTAAAACGGCAAGATATTACGAGTGCTGTGGATGCTGGTAATCAATGAACCATATCCATTATAACCTGCGAAGATGCAGTCTGAGGAGAGGAGGCTAAACCATGACCCTGCCAAAAGGCAAACTCATGTTACCTGATCTAGAACGCCTAGTTTTTCCACATTTGCCCCGTGTCGATGATCCTCGTTCCATTCTCCTAGACTATGGCTCAGCTCGAATAGAGGGGAATGTCGTCGTTGCCTCAGATCCTGTACTCGGGATACCTCTTCAGTTCTATGGGTTTTTTGCGGTCCATTATTCTGCTACAGATGTCGCTATGGCGTGGGCAACCCCTCAATATCTGTCCTTAGGAATATATTATCCACCAGATACAGAAGAAGAATGGCTTTCAACAACCATGACCCAACTTGGTCAAGAGGCGAACCAGTTAAATCTTAAAATCCTCGGGGGTCATACTGGCGGTTATGACGGGCTTACTATTCCGGTGTTCACGAGCACCTGTATCGGTATCCTTCCTGATGAATCCCCTCCAATACCCAAAGTATCTCCTGGACATGTGCTAATTGCGGTGGGGCCAATTGCGCGTGAAACTCTATGGTTCTTAGCCAATGTGGAGCCGTCAACTGTCGATGCAATCCTCTCGCGTCCACGGCGAGAAGAGATTGCAGCTGACCTAGGCCCGTTCTCAGTGGTCCCTCTTATAAACCACCTTCCCAGGGAAAGAATAGCGCTGTTACATGATATTGCGGAAGGGGGGCTAGCTACGGCTTTGTTTGAGCTAAAGCAGGCGACTGGGCTAGGAATCACGATTCAGGCTAGTGAGATTCCCTGGGATGAATCCAGCCTCAATCTATTCAATTATCTGCGCTGGAACCCCCTTTATTGTTCATCTTTTGGCAACTTTCTGGTCGTCACAGAGAACGAAGCAGCAAACGAGATCATCCAGTCGGTTAAAGGTTTCAACAGAAAGGCGGCTGTCATCGGATCGTTCACCAAAAAGAAGCAGGTGATAGTTGAAGCTGATGAAAAGTCAGAGCGTCTTAAACCTGGAGAAGACCCATATACGCGATATACGGGCCAAATCACTTGAGCATGCTTCGTCTAGCGGAAAACACAATGAAAGCACCTAAAGCACGACTCAACCACCGTGTTCCCAATGTCGGTTCCAAGGAAGCAAATCTTGGAAGCCACCGTGTCGGTGTAAACGTAGGTGCATACACGGAACCCCTATATTGAACCTGTGAAAATCCATTCCGATTAAGTAAGCGGATAACCTGCCATGGGCTTGGAAATCGGGCAAATCTGAAGACATCAGGTTGAACGAAACTCCGGATTCGTCTTTCAATTGCCCACAGGTTTGTTGATGAAAGTATTCCTAATAGGAGATACCCGACAGGTTGTAGACATTGATGAATCTCGGATAGAACTTGGTCCGGGTCTGGAACGAATTCAAGCAACGTCATGGCTAGTGCTAGGTCAAAACATTTCCTTCGAAAAGGAAGGTGTTCTCCATCGGATCGCACCAGATGTAGATTTTCCGTTTTTTGGAGTTTCTGATAGGCGATAGCAAGCATTTGCCAGGCAACATCAACACCCACAAATTGTAGTGAGGGATCTTGGACTATGGTTGCTATCATTCCAGTTCCAACACCCACTTCTAACGCGACTCCACCTTGAGGTTCTGGAAGTAGCGCTTGAATCGCTTCTGTTTCAACAGCCCAGACGTAACCTCCGACAGGCGACTGGTACCATGAATCATAGAATGAGGCAATTGCACCAAACGCTTGGCTCACCTCATTCGTATGTTCCGATTCTTTTCTTGGATTATTAGTCAAGCTCCTGTCACTCATCAACGGCTAATTTCGCTAGAATTGCTCTTACGCGTTTGGTGACAACAGTGGGAGTCTCGCCAAACACAACAACGAGCGGCTCGATTCCATGGGCTCCCCAGTCAAACAATACCTCTGGTACGAATCCAAACTTATTGAGTGCCTCCAACGTCATACAATCGGGAACAGGCTTGTTTTCTCCTAGCCGGAATCCCACAACCTGTAACTCTGCTTGACGCGCTGCATCAACAATAGTTGTAGAATATTTCAGTGACACAGCTGAATGGATAGTGTTGTTCAGGCTATGAGCTTTCAACAGGACTCGACCCATAAAGGGTGCCCAGCCCAGTTCGACTTCACCGATCGGCTTTGGTTCGCCACGTACTAAAATGATACGACCTGTCAATCCTGCAACTTGCGACAATTTAGTGGCACCAGTTATGCAAGCCACAAAATTCCCCCCCACTTCCGGGACTAACCTCCTAAAATTAGGAGTGCGAGTTAAAGCAACGATGTTAGTATGTAGCTGGCGAATAAGTTTGTCAGAATTGTTGGTCAATACAACAATCCCTCACTGGGTTGAACCTGCCACGTTCTAGATAATTCTTCCTTTTTGATTCTATGGCATTTTACACAAGGCTTATATACGCCATGTATAGAATCAGGCTCTTATTGAGGACTAATCACCATGAATGATTTACTAACAGAGACGCAGGCCCCCCGCTCTCTGTATATAGCGACTGTTGGTGTACTAGGAGCTTTGATGGCTTTTATGGCGATGTTTGCCGTCGTGCTGCCACCCCCCATTGGCTCAATTGACACCTCTTCGGTTCTGATTTTCGCGGTTTCCATTCTTTATGGACCATCCTTCGGACTCATTATCACAACCATTGGGCAACTCATCGGGAAGGGGGTTCTGATCACCGCGGTGGGTTTACCTGCAATCTTCATTCCTGGAATCGTCGCCGTTCGTGCACCAGAAGCCTTCATCGTTGGCTACATCGGGCGAGCTAAATCCCTGGGGCGAATTCGCGAACCCCTCGCAATGATAGTGGGCGTAATTTGGGAAACGATCGGCTTTGTTATAGCAGACTTCTGGCTCTTCGGTATCGCTGGAGCTATTGCTGTTCTTTTCACCTTTGTTGATATCATCTGGGTTCCTGTGGCAATTGCTGCCATCTATTATGTGCGTTTAAGCTTCAAAACCGAATACCTCGATGAGCATTTGGGGCTAGTCGATCCTCGCGCTAAACGTGGCTTCCTTATCACTGGTGGTTTATTCATCGCTATCAGCTGGGTGTTCATTCTCATTTCGGGGATAACTGGATGGGGAATGCTCCCCCTATTCCCCTAATTTAGAAATGCATCTCTCATCCAAGGACTGCTTTCTCATTGGGGGAAACCTTTAATCCGAGATATTAGGCTGTTTGCGAGTATTGGTTGGTCAGATGGGTGTTGGAGTATGCAAAAGCTGGTCAACAGAGTCACCATCGAACTTGTTCAAGGGGATATTACTGACCTAGCAACTGATGCGGTTGTTAATGCTGCTAATGAATCGCTACAAATGGGAGGGGGTGTTGCGGGTGCCATTCGACGACGTGGTGGACCAGCAATCCAACGGGAATGCGATGATATCGGGGGCACCTCAGTCGGAACAGCAGTTCTGACCACTGGTGGTAATTTGAAAGCACGGTATGTAATTCATGCTGTCGGTCCCCGCTGGGGTGAAGGAGATGAAGAACAAAAACTGACTAGCGCAGTTGAAAATGCATTGAGGCTGGCTGAAAGTAAGCAATTACGTAGCATCGCATTTCCTGCTATTAGTACAGGGATTTTTGGTTTTCCTAAGGAGCAGGCAGCAAACCTAATTCTTTCAACAGCAATTAATCATGTGAAGAACACAAACTCAACGCTTCGCCGTATCATCTTTTGTCTCTTTGATCCAACTTCCTACTCTATCTTCGAGAAAACGCTGAAAAAACTGGTGTCTTGATCATGAGATTCGTCCTAAAAGGGGAGCGTAGACTTCATTGTTTTGTAGAAAATATTAGGTTCGTAATAGAGTCCATCATTTTTCCCCAATAGTCTTCAAGCTCATCGCTGTGAAGATCGGATCCTCCAACGGCATAACGAGCATAGATTATTTCACCAGAGTGATACAATGTGTGTAAGGTGATGTGAGATACCACCCAGCCGAGACTCGGTTTTTCTTTCTGTGTTGGTGGTTGAAAAACTAGTTCCTCTTCTGGACATTCCTTAAGCTCTCGGAGGATGCGTTTCCGAACATCTTCTAAGAGATCCTTAGCAATATTTAGGGGAACCGTTTTTGCGTACACTACAACTTTGCGACCTGATGCTGACAGCCAATATAATTCGGAATTGGCGATATGGGTTAAATAATACAGAATCGTGCGTGACTCAGGGGTGGGTTCCTTTGCAGCTTGTTCTGGGGTGAGTTCGGTGATAATATAACGAAGGTAGTCACGAGCTGCCTCATAAGCGATGGCTAGTCCACCACGGAGATTCTTCGGAGGTTGGGCTGACATGGATACAAAGAAGACTCCAAAAAACTAAAGCTTTTGCCCAAACGTCCTCGCCATTCTTCTATTGCCTTTTTAATCTGATGTGGTGCATCTTCCCAAAATTCTATAAGTGGAATGAGGGCAGGGGAGGTAGAGGTCCTCAGGTTGGCACCAGAAGCGAGTAAAACCACACGCCGTGTTCTCCCCTTCACGGCATTCGTTAATCACGACGAACTAAAACTCGCTCTTCTACTCAATGCTATTAATCCTCACATTGGGGGCCTTCTCATTACAGGTCCGAAGGGTACAGGAAAAACTACCGTTGTTCGTTCTCTCGCTGCGCTCTTACCTGAAATTCCTGTCGTAACCGATTGCCAGTTCCGTTGCGATCCTGATGACCCCACTGGACTGTGTGGCACCTGTATGGCAAAACTTGCAAAGAATAAGAAACTGAACACACAAATGCAAAAAATGCGTGTCGTCAATCTCCCGCTAAGTGCTACCGAAGACCGTGTAGTCGGAAGTTTGGATGTGGAGCGGGCTATTCGGGAAGGGGAAGCGGCCCTAAAACCTGGAATTCTTGCTGATGCGAACCAAAATATCCTCTATGTAGACGAAGTTAATCTTCTCCCTGACCACATCGTGGACGCACTTCTTGATGCTGCAGCAACTGGTGTCAATGTTGTTGAACGAGAAGGCATCTCGGTCAGTCATCCGGCTCGCTTTATCTTTGTAGGATCTATGAACCCGGAAGAAGGAGAACTACGTCCTCAATTGTTGGATCGATTCCCCCTTCACGTTGCGATCCAACGCCCCTTTTCTCCAGAAGAACGTGTTGAAATCATCCGGTTAAATATTGAATTTGAAAGAAATCCTCAAGAGCTCCATAAAAAATGGGCTGAAAAAGAAGAGAAACTCCAAGCTGAAATCATTGCGGCTCGAGAAAAGATGAAGATGGTGGAGATTTCGGATGAAGTCATGCAGGTCATCGCCCAGTTAACCACTCGACTACAAGTTGATGGAGCTCGTCCTGATATTGTGATTGCGAAGACTGCCATGGCCTTTGCTGCATTTGATGGACGGACAGCTGTCACAGCTGAAGATGTGGAAATCGTAGCGTCTCTTGCGCTCAGTCATCGCACTCGCCAGCGTGGTATTCTCGAACCTCCTAATCGCAATGACATTCAAGATGCAATGAAAGAAGCGCGAAAAAAGACGAAAACGCAAAATCCCCAAGCCAAAGATAAAGCACCTTATACGAAGGATGAATATCAAAAACTTACCAGCAAATTCAAGCAACACCATCCTTTGGATAGTAGTCATGATGGTGAGCGTTTTTTCGGAACACCGCCTAGGCGCGGTCCTGGGGGACGCTGTTCGTACACTGGGTTTGTATGTTTTTATATGGTCGTCGCTGCAGCCATCGGCCTCCTTATGCCGATTCCCTGGCCCATCAACTTCGTTATCGGTGGAGTAGTTGCTGCTGGATTGGTCCTTGCACTGGAACGTATTTACCGATATCATAAACGCCCTGGATCTGTGATGCCTGCCCTAGCCTCAGGCAGCCAACCTCCTGACACCACAGGAAAGTATCGTCAAGCGAAACATGAGGGCGATTCAACTGGTCCTGCTGCCGTGAGTTCCACCCCACCCAAGGCAGCGAAATCCTCCCCTCAACCCTCTAGTTCACGTTCACCATCGGTCACCTCTTCTTTAATTCGAATGGATGAAGGGAAACCGCTCTTTGACTTAGAAGATTTACTTGAGCCTCGGTATTTTGGTCGACAACGGGCACCCAAATGGTCAATTCGCCAGGTTGGACGACGCGCCGGGTCTCTGCAATCCCGAGAAACTGAAGGTGGAGTGCTCCTTGGCTCCGGGCTTCCTCAAGGCTCTCCTCGGAATATTCATATTCCTGCCACCATTAAAGTCGCTGCCCTTCATACTGATCCTTCACTTCGGGAAAAGCCCAGGATTCGCATCCAGCCTCCCGATGTTCGGGAAAAACGATTTCAGAGCTGGACTCCACTGACCATCATTTTTGTGGTGGACCTGAGTGTTTCCATGCTCCGCAGCTTTGATAAACTTCAGCTCTCCTTGATTGCATTCAAGAATTGTTTAGAAGGTACACGAGATCGGGTTGGACTCATTGCCCTCAAAGACTGGGGTGCAGTGGAAGTACAAGCACCCACTACGAATTGGACGCGGTTGGTTGCCAAGCTGATGTCACTTCGGCTCTCTGGATATACCCCCTTAGCTGCGGGAATAAAACGAGCTCATGAAACCATTAAACGTGAACGCCGTCGAAACTCCAATGTCTTACCAATTGTAGTGGTTTTTAGTGATTTCCTGCCCAATATTCAATTGACAAATTCCGATACTCCGGATATCGGGTTGCCTGAAGCGATCGCTGATGTGCTCCATCAGTGTCACCTACTGCATAATGATCGAATCCCTCTTGTCACTATCAATCTCCACCATGAGTTTTTCCAAATAAGACGGAAAAAGCATCATGAGGTAATTCTTGATTGGGCTCGTAAACGCGGTCAAGAACTGAATACGCCAAATCTCATTGAAGTGGGAATCAAAGAAGACAAGCTAATACCATTCTTAGGCTTCTACATGGCTTATATCACCCAGGGACGTACCTATCTAGGCGCTGAACTCACTTCACCAAGTGAAATTATCAGCGAAATCCATCGGATTGCACAACGGGTTCGATGAGGTCTCGGAAAGCTTTTCTCTCTTCGCGTCTTCAGTGAACTATCATTTAAGGTTGAGTTCAGATGGCCCAACTGTATAGTCTCTATGTTGTCTATCGAGATGGACGAACGTTACTCCAAAAGGACTTCCAAATCGAAAACATGGAGCCTGATTTAGTCACTGGATTTCTCTCAGCGATAAGTATGTTTCTTTCTGACTTGGTTGGTCGTATTTCCGAGAATGGACAAAAATTACGGACTCTTGAACGTGAAGATGGGCGCCTCCGTGTTATTGACCGTGAAGATGTTAAAATCCTTTTAGAATATGGAAAAAACATCTATGTTGCAGTCTTCTCCACTGATGACCTACCTGCCATCCGTGATCGTATGCGGACCCTGATTAACATCATGGAGCGCCAACATGGCGAGCTATTAGAGAACTGGCTAGGTGATTTAAGCCACTTTCGTGATATTGCACCACAAATCGATCTGCTGTTTCGACCTTATGCGGTTTCAGAACGATATATTCCGATCCGTATTCATACTGTTCCCAAGAGTCAAGCACCCGAGGAATTGCATCCCTTCCTCGAAGCCATTGACGGAAACCGGTCAATTGAAGATATTGCCAAAGAACTCCAACAACCCGTATTCCGGGTGATGCTAGACTACTTTAGACTACAGCACCTTCAAGCCGTACAGTTAGAACGCCATTTACGAATTGAACAGCTAGTTACCCCAAAAGACTAGGTCTCCTTTTCTTCGTCTTGAAATTGACGCACGAGTTTTTCCATTTCCTTGACGCTGGAATTAATAACTTCTTTGAGGCTGGACAGTTCTGTCTCTATTTTATCCAGTTGCCGTCTTAAATCAGCGATGACTTCCGTAGCAGATGCTTCATCTAGGATGATTCGTGGGGGAGAAAGCCCTTGGAGTGGGAGGCTCAAAGGGGCGCCTGAGAGCCATCGGAAAATCTGGACAAGAAGGCGTTCATGGTTACTTAACTGGATATAATCGTTGAAGAAGAAAGTTCCACCACCGAAGGCAATTACGCGTCCTTCCTTCTTCTCGGTGATAATGGCAACAGTTGGTGAACCTGGAATATTTGCAGCTCGGAAAAGATGGGTTTTTGTATCTTCTGAAAGCAGGCTGACTCCTGATGCCAGGAATAGCGGCCCAATCCCAGCTAGTATAGGGTGATCGTGTGCAGGAACGGCCTTGATCACCTCATCGGAAATATCTGCTGGCTGTGCAAGGGCTTTGGTTGCAAACTCAAATTGAAAATGCTTTGCGAGTTTATTGAGATTTGTCTTTCGTGCGACATCCCCTCCTTTCCCAAAAATCGTTGCACCACTTACTATGAGGAGTCCTCCACCGGCTTCTACAAAGGAAACGAGAGCCGAAACTTCATCTGAAGTAAATAGAGAATCCAAAGGATTTCCTAGTACCACAACCTTACATTTTGTAAGGGCTTCGGGTGTAAGGGGTGTGGTCAAAGATACCGGTTGCATCCCGTTAAGTTTGAGTAAGCGCACCAACTCGGTTAATTCTGGTTCATCGAGAGCAAGCTCCTCATTATGACCCGTGTCAAAATGGATAGTAGGTGGCTTTGGGGACGTCATAGCTATTCGACCCATATTCTCCTATCAGGCGCCGGAGTTAAATATCCTACTCGCGAGGGTAATAACGAGTCCCCATCTGTTGAGTCATAGTGGGTGTATAGCCATGAGTGTAGCATCAGTGCGTGTGATTGAAGCGAGTGCGGTGGACGTTGGGCGCTTCACAGTTCGAGTTGATCCAGCAGTATTAGACCAACTACAACTAGCAGATGGAGTGTTGCTTGAAATTGTGGGGAAGAAAAGTGTCTCGGCACTAGCCGTACGTGATTCTACTCTTCATGGTCAAAATGTTATTAAAATGGACGGATTGACTCGATTGAATGCAGGTGTTCGTATCGGGGATATCGTTACCCTTCATGGCGTAGAGGCGCAACCGGCCCGTAGTATTGTTTTAACACCGCTCAAAGGCGAAGAAATTGAATACCGACAAGAACTTGCTACCTCTTTACTGAGATCAAATTTGCTTAACAAACCCATTAAGAAGGATATCATCATTGCAGTGGGGCGTACAGCGTTTGCTCTGGGCGAAGCAAAGTTCTATGTGGCGAAAACAGTTCCATCCGGCAACGTGATAGTCCAAACCAACACTGATATTCAGCTCCAAAAAACTGCCCCTGAAGAAACTCCCCCGATAGCCACAGCCACATACGATGATGTTGGCGGGTTAGACGACGCAATAGCACGAATCCGTGAAATCGTCGAGCTGCCTATTCGCCATCCGGAACTTTTTGCCCGACTCAAAATTCAACCACCACACGGTGTGCTCCTGCACGGACCGCCGGGATGTGGAAAAACTCTTCTAGCAAAAACTGTTGCGACAGAAAGCGAAGCCTTCTTCCGTGCCATAAATGGTCCGGAAATCGTCAGCCAATATTATGGTGAATCAGAAAAGTTTCTTCGAGACGCCTTTCAAGAAGCCGAGAAAAACAAACCGGCCATCATCTTCATTGACGAAATCGATGCTATTGCTGCGAGACGCGAATCAGGAGGCATGGAAAGTCGTATCGTTGCCCAGCTTCTGACCCTCATGGATGGGCTCCAAGACCGAGACCAAGTCTATGTCCTCGCAGCAACCAACCGGTTGGATGCAGTTGACCCAGCCCTTCGACGCCCAGGACGGTTTGATCGTGAAATCTATATCTCCGTACCTGACGCACTTGGTCGGTATGATATCCTTCGTGTCCATACACGGGGTGTTCCCTTGGATGATTCCGTGGATCTACACCAAATCGCTCAAGGAACCCATGGGTTTGTGGGTTCTGACTTAGCCTTCTTGGTCAAGGAAGCTGCTCTGAGTGCTTTACGCCGTGTGCTGCCAAAAATCGAAGAGCAGCACATGCAAGTTCCCCCTGAGATGATTAACCAGATTGTGGTCAATGCAACTGATTTCAAAACGGCCCGGCAGGTTGTCGAACCATCCGCCTTACGGGAAATTGCCGTTGAAATCCCTATGGTTCGTTGGGATGATATTGGTGGAATGGAACAAGCTAAACAGGCCCTTCACGAAGCCGTCGAATTGCCAATCAGTCGACCTGATATCTTTTCCCGGTTCAACATCACACCACCCACAGGGGTTCTTCTCTTTGGTCCCCCTGGCACCGGAAAAACTCTTCTAGCAAAAGCTGTTGCTACGGAAAGCCAGGCGAATTTCATCAGTATTCGTGGCGCTGAAGTAATGAGTAAATGGGTTGGTGAATCCGAAAAAATCATCGCTGAAATCTTCCGCCGTGCCCGCCAAGCCGCTCCTTCTGTTCTCTTCATCGATGAACTCGACAATATTGCTCCACGCCGAGGATCAGGATACGATAGCCGTGTAAGCGAACGGATTGTAAACCAACTCTTAGTCGAAATGGATGGCATGGAAGCACTTGAAAGCGTTGTAGTGTTAGCTGCCACCAACCGTCCGGATATGATTGATATTGCTCTGCTACGACCTGGTCGATTTGATATCTTCATCTTTACTCCTCCTCCCAATCAGATGACTCGACAGGCTATTTTCGCTGTTCACACTCGCAATATGCCTCTTGCCGATGATGTAAGACTCGATCAACTTGCCTCAGTTACAGAAGGCTATTCGGGTGCAGATATCCAGAATGTGTGTCGAAAGGCAGTTCTTGCAGTTTTACGCAAGAACTTGGAAGCGTCACGTGTAAGTATGTCACACTTCCAAGAAGCCATCACAGCCACAAAACCCAGCATCACCAAGGAAACCATGGCGCAGTTTACTGAATTCGCCACCCGTTTTCTAGGACAATAATCAAATAATCCAGATTCTATAATAGATTGAAAACAGGAAGGTCAATGGCATTGACTTGGGAACTTGAACCAACCGAAAAACTGACCATCGCCAAGAGCATCCTCCCCAAGGCTGACGAAACCTTGCTCTTGGTGGCTAAAGCCAAAATCGCTAAGGGCGTTCGGGCTGGGACCGACCCCCTTATGGTGAAGGGGCAGGATGGCCATTTTATATTAACAAGCTATCGCGCCGCATTTGTAGCAGAAGTTGAAGGGCTCTCACCTACTGAACCATACAAGGGAGAGCTAGAAAAGGCCCTAAAACATAGCAAGGTCTTCTTCAATGTACCC
Organism: Promethearchaeota archaeon; assembly: GCA_048938295.1. GTDB lineage: Archaea > Asgardarchaeota > Hermodarchaeia > Hermodarchaeales > Hermodarchaeaceae > Hermodarchaeum. The sequence continues at coordinate 19,520 of JBHLMI010000014.1, read as the reverse complement.
CTCATATTTCTTCCTGAACTGCAGGAAAATCCCCAAGGTTATACCAAATGGAAAAAACACATCAACTTGGCAGTGGAACGTTCCGATGGTGTTCAAGAGATTGTTTATGTCAAAGCTACAGGCGAACTCCTTGATTTTCAACGTACAAGCCATGAGTTCTTTAAGAGCTGTTTTACCGGGCCCATAGACTTCTATACGCTCCTTGAAAGTGGGGTCAAACACGAAAAGACCAAAGAAATTGCCATCTACGATCTCATCGGAAAACGCATCATCAGACAAATCCCCCTTGTTCCCGAAAGCATGCTTCAAAGTTATAACAACAAGGCGCAGAAATTATTCACCATGTTTGTATCGTACCTTGGGACGAAAGGGCAGGGAGGCTATTATGATGCGGTAGCCCGTACCATCGTGCTGCGAGAAGATCATGTCCATATCTCAATGGATTGGATTGCCCAATCAGGCAATTTAGCAATCCAACAGAAGATGCAGCAATTCATTGAAGAATGGCGGAGCAAAGAAGAGGCAAAGGCAGAGCGGCTTGGTGACCGCTATGAAATAACTGGGTTTTAACCATCCACCAATAGTTATTTGAAGCTAGAAGTATTCGCAAATATTAGAAGGAGGCTTTCATCGTGGCAAAAACCATCTGTTTAATGGCACCGGACCCACAACTGGGTCCTCATCCCAGTATTCCAATCGGAGATTTGGGTAGTCAAAATTATTGGACGCAAATGATTCAAGCCCCTCACAAGGATCGGGGTGCCCAAGCAATCCGGGCAATACGGCGTCTGACCAGGCTTGCAGCCTTTGGTGGGTTCACAACAGGAAACACCATTGTTCGAAAACTCCCCTCGGGAACCGAAATCCAAGAATCGGATGCCCGTCTCCCCCAGTTCATCTACCATCCGCCAGATTTGGAACGAGACATGGAACAAATCGAAATCCTCGAAAAAGACGCGAAGGTCTACGTTCCTCCAGACTGGCTATGTTGTGCGTATGGAGAGGAATTCAACGATGGTAGTCGAGAGTTTAAAGTATACGAAGTCTGGGAACCCAGTGAGACACCCTATTCCATTGAAACATTTCCCTCACCTTTAATTAAAACTGGATGGCGGGGTCAAGGGTTCAAAGCCAATATTGTCTACATCTATACGGGTCGGGTTCATGTATATGCCAATACTGGCGTAACTCAGACTTCTGATTTAGCTCGACTTACTTGGACTGGAAAATCTTGGCGTCGCGAAGAATTTGATGTTCCGGTGACAACTGGAGAAGGTAAAGAAGCTAGGACCGTGTTCAATCGGTCAATTCGCCTCCAAGAACCTTATGGGTTGCTCTTCGCCTTTGATGTAGAAGATGCCCGGGAACTGATTTCCACACTTCATGAACAAAGAATTCCAATGAACTCCCAAGAACTCGTCGAGTATCTTAAAACGCTTATTGATAATGTGATGCGCGATAAGTTCTCAGAACACGATTTCATGAGCGCACTACGTGATGAAGCCGAAATCCGTGATGAAGTACGCAAAATTGTGGCCAAGGCTTTTAACCGGCTTGGCTTGAACCTCGTTTCACTTTCCGCTGGCGTTTTATCTATTGAAGAAAAATTGTGGGATCGTTTCTTCTATTGGCGTGTAGCTGGAGTTCACCCCGCACAAGTACTTTGGGCTGAGAAATCAGTTGAAATCGCTCAATTAACGGGACAAGCACCCACATTACCTTCAACAATTCCCATGGGCTCTCTGGCTGAAGCCGAAAGACAGCTACGTGAACGAGCTCCTGCAAAGGTTTCTCGCAAGGAGAAAGTGAAAGCTGCTATTACGGGCAAACCAGCTAAAGAAGAATCTGCTGAAGAAGAATCTGCTGACGATGACTGAAAGGAGGAACTAAATCCAACTATCCAGAGGAAAACGGTATGACACCTAATGAAACTACTCCCGAACATAAACCCCCCCTCTTCTCCGGTCCACTAATGCCTATCTTCTATCTGCGTCTAGTTGAAGCCTTATCCGTTGAACATGCCGGAAATCCCACCGCCATTGAGGCTGCCCTTCATTCCCTTGGAAAGACTATGACAACTCCACTCCTCCTAGGACTCGTCAGCCGATATGGTGAACCGCAGGAAGGCTTCTTCCCTAATTCACCAGATCTTTTCCTAAATAGAGTCGACGAGTATCTCGGACGTAATTGGAAACTGGCAACCGGAAAACCTCCTGATTCATTAGAATTCACAGATGATCGAACACTGCTTCTTCGCACAGAATCGTGTCCCATCTGCTCGCAAGACACCTTTGAGGCGGAAATGGATTTACGCTACTGTGAGATAGTTTCAGGTATGCTGGAAGGACTCTTACAACATTGGATTGATAACCTCAAAATCCCCTATGTCGCTCGAGTTACACAAATCGCAGGACGCTTACAGGGTGATCCCCAGTGTGTCTTCCGGATCCTATTTACCGATAAGATGGACTAGTGCTTCGTCTCTCAAATATGGATGTTATTCTAGGGTCGTTACCCTTTCAAGCTCGGGTATTACCCAGTTTAATCCTTGCTCAGTTAATCGTTTCTTCGTAGGGATTCCCCGCTCATCCCAGCCCCGCTTTTGATAGTACCATGAAAGCATCTTTTCATAGCCGTCTTGGTCAAGCGTTGCACCTGTCAATGGTCCACATGATAGGGGATGCTCGAACCATCTGGCTGGAGGGTGATCCATCGTTCGATCCCATTCTCCATTGTATTCACGCACGGCGTAAGCACGCACTAACGAATAGACTCGATCGGCAAGGTTCCAGAAATCATCAAGTTTCCATTTCAATCCGGTTGCAGCGGTGAAGTATTTCGGATACCACCCAAGGTCGAAGCCAACTTCAATCCAAGGAAAGCGACAACTAACTAGTTGTTCAAACATCCCACCACGAATCCGCTGTAATTCAATGACTTTATCTACCTTACCTTCATCGTAGGTTTCACGCCCGACATCTACTTCGTAGGTAATAATCCAACTCTCCTTATGGTGTGCCCCAATGGAGCAGACCCCGAATGCGAGAGCCATCCCCGGAGCAGCATGACAATCATATCCAGACACTTCGAGTCCTTTGATTTGCATAGCGAAGTCCATGGCACCATTACCAAGTTTTTTCGCAACGTGACGTGTGCCCTCTGCAAGTATCGAACCTAAAGAGCCTTTGCGAAAAGCAATGTCTTGGATTAGCTCCCTAGTCGCTTGGTAGTCTCCCCAATCGAGTTTCTCTTTGAGCATGCCTTTTTCAGACGCCTCCATAGCAAAACCAATAGTGTTACCAAGGGAAATCGTGTCGAGGCCATATTCATCAGCTAACCGATTTAGTGTCGCAACTTCCCGTAAGTCACGCAACCCAATATTGGATCCGAGCAGGGCCACATTCTCATAGTCCAATTCAGCAGTTTTCCCTTCAGAATCTCTGATACAGTGGCCACACTGCATTGTACAAGAGGGACAACCATGCGTCTTCTCTTTCATTGTCTCCATCGTGTCGCCATTGAGGGCTTTAGCGTGTTCAAATTGACCCTCCTTGAAGTTGTAACTGGGGAGAACACTGTATTCTTGACACCACGTATGAATCAACATGGTTCCTTGGGACATCCACTCGTCATAGTTGGGTTTTTCTCGGATGTCCTTGAACCCGTCACGACCAAGTTGCCGAAACGTGGCAATGTCTGCAATTTCCGGGGTTTTGCTGCCCTTTGCGACCAGGGCTTTCAGGTTCTTTGAGCCCATAACCGCACCCATCCCAGGACGTCCACCAGCACGACCCATCATTGACCGAACCACGGCGTATTTCACAAGATTTTCGCCACCTTGACCAATCATGAGGGTGCCGATGTTTTTGCCATGCTTATCCTCCAGTTTCTGTTCCGCTTCAAAAGCGCCCATTCCCCAGAGGTGATCTGCGTCAAGGATACTAACCTCTTCATCTTCAATGAGAACATAACAGGGATTTTCTGCCTTTCCTTCAACGACAACCAAGTCAAAGCCTGATCGACGGAGTTGAGACCCAAAGTGGGTTCCCAAATTACCATCTCCGTACATACCTGTTAAGGGGCTCTTAGCGGCAACGACAGTCTTTCCAACATTCGGCATTGAAAGTCCCGAAAGAGGTCCCACTGCGGCAATGAACTTGTTGCCAGGCGATAAGGGATCGGTTCCCCGTGGCACTTCATCCCAAAGGATTTTAGCAGCGAAGCCACGCCCTCCCACAAATTGTAGGGCAAAATCTTTTGAATACGCTTCAGGGGCTGCCTTTTTAGTTGTTAGATTAATGCGTAAGAGCTGTCCAGTCCAGCCTTTCATGGTAAACACACCTTACACTGAATATTACACTCAGTCTGTGAAGACTCCACAAATAGCTTTCGCACCTCACAGACACCGAAATTAGAGAAAAGCAATAATATAATAGGACACAATCGACCAACCCACGAGAAGTCTACCACCCGAGGAGACAACTAATGGTTGAAGCCCCAAACAAAAGAAAATGCCTTGCCCCACGAGTAGTTCGGGTCATTGCTGGCATTGACTTTGTGTTGATGTTTGCCTTCGCGGTTATTGGCGGAATCATCAGTGTAGTCCCTGTCAGTCTCGTAGATGCTCTCAACTTCATTGCTGTTTCTGATCCTATCCTATATGCTCAAATTCTAACTGAAATTACAAATGCGGGGCTGACTGTTCACTCAGTACTCAGCATCTTTTTTGTAATAGGTGTTTCTCTCACCTTTGTCGCACTCATTGGCATGATCGTGGCCCTGGGGACAGCGTACCGGAAGGAATGGGCTGTTCCTCTTGGTGTCGCTGTTTCCCTTCTAGCAATAACTGGCGGAATTCTTAGTTATGTGTTTAACCTCTTTTATCCTGTGGCCCCTGTTGGGCCTCTCATTTTTCTTAATTTGGCATTAGGTGTGTTCTTTGTAGTATTGGCGATTAATGTGTTCTTTGTTGGTGCATTTCTTATCTGGCAGCTAGACAACCAACCCTATGCAAATATCCGACTGGGACGCTTCATCCTGGTCTGGAATCTTAATGCCCTTGCTCTGCTTTTAACCGCGATATTATATAATGGAATTGCCATTGTCGGGTTGTTATCTGGTGACGTTCTCACAGCTTTCGGAATAATCTATATTGTTGTAGCCTTGATTGCTATTAGCAATGTGCTCATTCGACCTATCTTCACCAAAGTCGCCTCATGGATTGCCCGCTGGTGGATCGGATTTGCTATCTCCTTTGTGGTAATGTTTCTTGTTAACGGGCTCATACTTTATTTTCTCTCTCTCATTGTGCCTGGGTTTGTCATTGTTAATATCGCGGCTGCACTCATCGGTGGGCTTATTTTTGCTACCTTCAATGCGATTGTAGTAAATGTTGTAGGACTCGATGATGATAGTACCTTCTTTAATCAGTACGTTGCCAAACAAATTCAGAAAGAAATTGCAACTGAAGACATTCCTCAGACTCCCGGCGTCGTTGCCTTGGAAATCGATGGGCTAAGCTATCCTGCTTTGCAATCGGCACTAAAACGTGAATATATGCCCACCATTCAGAGGTTATTGGACCGTGGCAGCCATGAGTTTACTGGTTGGGATTGCGGAATCCCCTCAATGACCTCATCCTGTCAAGCTGGCATTCTTCACGGGAATAACTACGATATTCCTGCTTTTCGCTGGTACATTAAAAACGAAGATCGCATGTTGACTTCAAACAAACAGGCAGATGCACACTTCATCGATAAACGTGCATCCGATGGGCAGGGGGTTCTCCGCAACGGAGGATCCAGTGTCAGTAACCTCGTAAGCGGTGATGCCACCTATTCCTTCTTCACAATGTCGACCCTTCAAGAAAAAGACACGGAAGCCAGCAAACGACGAAGCAAAGATCTCTACTATTATCTACTCAATCCTTGGGCAATGAACCGGAGTATTATCTATACAATCTGGGATCTTGTCGTGGAAATTGGGCAGATAATCAAACAAACTATTACTCGACGGAAGCCCCGAATGAATCGGTTTCACAAGTTCTATCCTGGTGTCCGCGCAGCAACGAATATCTTCATGCGTGACATTGCGACTTCCATGGTGATACAGGATATCGTTCGTGGTGTACCTGGAGTATACGTTACCTATCTTGGGTACGATGAGATAGCTCATCATTCGGGACCCATGACCAGCGATGCTCTGAAGGCTCTAAGAGGCCTTGATAAGCAGGTTCGGCGAGTGCTCCATGCTATCGAACATCTAGCTCCTCGCCCCTACCATCTATTTGTCCTCTCAGATCATGGTCAGTCTGTGGGGTGGACATTTAAACAACGATATAGCATCTCCATCAAAGACTTCATTGGAAATTTGTTAGAAGGTAAGCTATCCGTTGGAGAAATTGAAGCCATAGATGCTCATGTCGGGTATGTCGGTGGACTCGTCGATGACTTAAACGCTGGAAAAGAGGAAGTAGAGGGTAAGAAGGGTAAAACTGCACTACGACACTTCTATCGTCAAAAAGTAGAGAAAGAACGAGTCGATATGCGTGAAGAAGTCTATGAAAATGATGTCATTGTATGTGCGTCAGGTAACCTGGCTCAAGTCTATTTCAATACACAAAAAGAACGTCTAGCTTTACAAGACTTTGAAGACCAATTTCCTGGCTTTATTTCGAAACTTGTCGCTCATGAAGGAGTTGGCTTCGTTATCGTGTTGGACCAGAATCGTGGTCCGATTCTCTTATCGAAAGAAGGGGCTGTTGAACTTCGAACAGGGAATATGGAAGGAACGAACCCTCTGATCCCCTATGGGCGACCTGAAATCCGCATCAAGCAACTCTTGCGATTGGCCGAGTTCCCGAGTGCTGGTGATCTCACACTTATCAGCCCAGTTTATCCTGATGGTTCCGTTGCTGCTTATGAAGAATTAATCGGCAACCATGGTGGCGTCGGGGGTGACCAAACCCATGCCGTCTTTGTTCATCCTAGGGATTATAAAGTCGATGGGAAAGCGATAATCAACGCAGAACAAATCTATCCCATCCTTAACCAAGCTCGATCAGAAGAATAGCCTATTCAAATATTCAGAACAAAGGCATTTATGAATAGGCGGTTCTAAGTCATCCTTATGAGTAAATCGTCCGCAGACTGTATCTTCTGCAAGATCGTTACAAAGCAAATTCCTTCCACAATTGTCTACGAGGATGAGGAAATCATCGCCTTCCTTGACGTTCGCCCAATCACCCCCGGCCACACACTCGTAATCCCTAAACACCATTCAGCAGGCTTAGAGGATCTTGATCCCGAACTGGGAGGTCGTCTATTCCAAGTTGCCGGTCGTATTGCTGCTGCCCTGCGAAAATCTGATATCCGTAGTGAGGGTATCAACGTGTGGCTTGCTGATGGGAAAGCCGCGTTTCAAGAAATCCCCCACATTCACATCCACGTCATTCCCCGATTCGAGGGCGATGGCATACGCATTCAAGCTGGTCCCGATTATGGAACTACACCACTAGCTGAAGAAATGCAGAGACAAGGCAAGGAGATTCGCAAGGCGCTTAAAGATCTTGAGTGAAGATACCATGCTCTGTAACTAATCTTTGTGATTCGACTTGGTTTGAAAATAGATTCCGATTATCAATGCGGTGATAGCCAGTCCAAGTGTAAGGGCATTAACCAGAAACAATGTCTCGTTGAAAATAAATTTCGAGGGAACTGGTAGGAAGTACTCAACGGTCCGGTATGCTTGTGTTATGATGGTAATGACTAATAGAACATAGAGGCCAATTGGCCTATCGAAATTAGTTTGCCGGAGTAGAAGTCGAAGCAGTCCTGCCGCAACGAGGATGTCGATGATTAACAAGAGGTTATTGGTGAGAGTCCACTCAACCCCTGGGCTTAGAAGATTCATCCCGATGAAAAGAGCTGCGCCTTCAATCAATAGAATCAGTGCAAGGACTAAGCTAATCCATCGTAGAATCTTGGGCAAGAAAGTCATTAGCTAGTCACTTTTCATGTACTCGGTACTATCCGTTTTCGGCGAGGGAGAATGAAAGGCACGGCATCGCGGTAGGTACCATAAGGGTCGCCAAATCGTCGGAGTAGTTCCACTTCCTCGTAGCCAAGTAAGGCGAGCTGCAAGGGCGTATATAGAAGGGCAACAATGAGGAGTGGTACAAAGTCGAACATCAAGGCTAATGCTGGTGTGGCGAGGATAAAACCTAGAGTTTGTGGGTGGCGGCAATAGGCGTAAGCCCCATTAGTCACAAGGGTTGAAGAGCGACGACTTGCTCCTATCTCGGTCCCTGAAGCTCGGTCCCGCCCTAGCGAAATCACACCCCATACTATGAACATGACTGCAAGGATTAACAAGATGGTTCCTCCCAAGAGTTCCATAAAGCGCCACGGAAATAGCAGACTAGTCCCCGACAGGAATTGCCATGGTACCTGTGGGAAATACCAAGTCATCACAACGGCGATCGCAAGTATCACAAAATAGAGGATATTAGGCAGAATGACAATGATTACCCGCCCCTTTGATATCCGACGAAGTGCTTCTCCCATACACTAACCTCCAACTCTCTATCTGGAATCGACTCCCTGAAGTTATTATCGAAAGATCCCTGTGGCCAAGGCATCCAGGGCGATTATGAAGAATCCTATCATGATGAAGAACAGATAGGTAAGCAATCCGAGAAAGTGACCGATCCATATAGCAATTATGATAATGACGACGACTGCTCCTAATACAATTAAGAGCGACCGACCTGAGCCAGGGTGTTCACCGATTTGGATGTTGATCATCATAAGGAAGACACCAATGAGGATAAGGGTGAAGAGGATGAGAATCGCGACGATGTGCTCTTCGGTTGCATAGATGATTAAAGGAATGCCGAGGCCAAGGATGACAACCCCAAAGATTATCGTCAAGTATCGAAGCCAACGTGGAAACTCTGTATACCGGTAACTGTGAACGGTTTTGAGAATTCCAGTGAATAGGAGAAGAGCACCAATGAAGATGACAAAGGTTTCAGCACCTAGTAAAGGGGCGAAGAAGATTGTACCAATTCCTAGAATCAATGCGATAATGCCGATTAGGATATTTGCCCATTTGAACCATACTGGCATGGGTTTAGCGGTAGATTCTAACATCTGACAAAACCTCAGTCAGAGCCTGACCTTATTTCTACTATAAATACTGTGCTCTTTGCGCACCCCAACGTACCCTAGAGCATTCAGGTTTAGATTTATGCTTTCTAACTGCGGGAGTGGCTCGTGGTGTGGAAGAACTCTGTCATGATGGATTTTTACCTGGAGCGGAATACTGTTAGTCCTTGGATAATCGAATCAAGGCCGATAATCACGAGTGTGAAGGCGATGATGTAAAGGGTAGATGAATCAGTCTTCCTGCCGCATCCAACACTTCTCCTATAAAAGCTGTGTCCTTCTTCTGTCTATTTAGCAAATAGACCAGCAACTAGAATCCAAGGGAACGCAGGAGAAACCCTCTCCCAACTTGAACAGCTACTCTGATTTCTGGCACCATGTAAGAGGATACTCGTTCGAACACCGGCTAATTACGCCTAACCGGGTGATGTCGGCAAGAAACGGTAAGTACACCTCCACGGTTTCCAGTTTAAGACCCGTCTCCTTCGAGAGCTGTTCCACCGACTTTGCTTTTTCTGTTAATTTCGAAAGAATTGCCACAGCTGCCTCAAGGAAACTCTTCCGAAACCGCTCATACGCGGCTTCCTCCTCTGTTTTCTGAAGCAGCCAGCCTCCCTCCTCTGCTTCTACGCGGCCAAAGCTCGTGAGATAAGTGAGCATATCCAACACCTCGGTGGAATCAAAACTGCACATTCCCGTCGCGGAACGAATCGCACTCACATCGACTTCGCCTTCCTCGACCAAGTCGACGATGGTCCGCATGTTCTTGAAGGGAAACGCCTCTAACGGATTCATATCACTCACAACTCCGCATGTTCTGTTATCCAACTAGTTCGCGGGGAAAAGCTCTTTCCTTTTCACTAACCTCTTTTACAGCCCTTTAACAGTGACTAAAACTTCGCCAACACGGCGGTACTCCCGCATCCAATACGTAAGGGCCTGATCCCGCTGATAATCCTCGGCTACATGAACGGCAATGACCTCACCAACAAACCATCGGTGACTTCCCTTCAAACGCTACTTCGTGCACGACACGACACTCCAAATTCACAGGGCACTCAGCCACGAGAACGGTATCGATAACTTTGCCTTTCATCTTGGTCAATCCGGTTTTCTCAAATTTATCTTCAATCCGGGCAGACACAGACCTACAGACATGCACCTGTTCTAGCTGGGTTGTCGTAGGAATATTAACCCCGAATTCCTTAACCTGAGGGAGTAGGCTAAAGGTGTGGGTCTGTGGACGAATTCCTACCGTCACGCAAAGTGGGCTGAATGAATAGAAATGGAACGCTGCCGCTGTCATTACGTTCTCTTGCACGGTGACTAATATTACCGGAAACGGGGGTAAAGCTCGGAAGCCCTCGATCGGTTCATCATCTCGCTTTAACATAAGACCGCTGGTTGATAATGAGAAAAACTCCCCAAAAACTTTCAAATAACTCGTTTGCAATCACTCAAATGGGTTCTACAAAACAGAAATCATGCCAATCTGGTGCAAAAAACGGAGAAATGACGGATTTTAGTACAATATTTTGCATACAATGGTTCACAATTTCTTGATTTCTGAGCTTGAACCGCAGACATTTGCACTAATTTGTTCCCATCAATTCATATCAAATCCTTACCCATATCTCATTGCAACGGGGTTCCCTCCCAGGGATCCCGGTGACAAACACAATTGGAGGACTTTGAGATGGCCAAATCCTACAAACACAAAAAACTTGCCGATATGTCAGCTTGTGAGCGCCTTGTTGCAGGCTGCCGCAACCCCCACCCGACTGCGAAGCCTCGCACTCGGTATGCAGTCATGCTGGCGCTAAGCAAACGCTAAGCTGTGAGGAATTCAGATGGTGAACACACGATCACCAGATCCAACTCGCAGCGACGAGATCGGGCCTGCAGAACCTCCGACGACCTCTCCATCCGTTGACGGAGGATCGGCATAGCAGCGTTCCGGCAGCGGATGTCCACACTTCTTGGTTCCTTCCGTTTGGAGTTTGTACGGGCCCGGTTCCCCCCTTCTTCAAAAACATTGTTTTTCTATTTTTGCACCATGGAGTGCAAAAGTTGGCTCGCTCTATCATTTTTTATCGAATTTTTGCACTGACGAGCTCCCATCGAATAATAGGCAATTTCAGGGTTATACATCATTGTCCTGCTTGGTCAGGAGGTTGATAGAAAATGGTCGATAAGAAAGAAACCGGACACACAAAGAAGAAAATTACTGAGATGCCTGTCGCAGAACGCGCTGTGACAGGGGCAAAGAACCCCCGAGGCACTCCCCGCGATCGAATCAACTTTGCAATCGTCACATCACGACGCTAATCACACTTACTACTAGGGAACGACATTGACACTAGGGACACGGACCGTGGAAACTGACCAGCCGGGTCTTCAAGGAACTTGAACGTAAACTCCGAATCCGTTGTCCTAAAAAAGGTCCATTGCCACCCATTTTTCTTGGACCGGGAAGTGCCAAAATGGAGGGGAAGGAACCTTGAAGATCCGGCTAAATTTTTTAATTTGCATGTTAATTGAGTCGAAAAAAGAAGATAGGGAGAGTATAGAATTTCCCTACACTCTGAAAATAAAATCTCTTCTAGGATTAGCTACTTCTTACCTCGTAGTATATGGAGAGCCATCATGAAATAACCGATGAACAGAAAGATTGCACCGGCCTGGTAGTCAATGAGAACCCACCAGTCGAAGATGAACACATCTGCGATGAGGACGGCATCTCTCATGTTTTTCCTTGAGCGCTTTAATCCGCCTTTTTTACATAGTCCTCTAGGCGTTTGAAGAGTTCTTCAAAATACTCATCAACAACACTGTGATACCGTCGACTCGGGTATCCATAAATCGCATTCGCTGAGAGGATCTCAGGGGTTTGTCGTAATGTCTCAATAATGTCTCCTGCTTCGCGCATGTGCTCCACTACAAAGACACAGAAAATAACCGGTTCAAAGGCTGAAGCATACGAATACCAGAATTTGAACGGATATTTCTCCTTAAGCACATTTATGATCTTGGATCGAAATTCTGCGCCTTCTTCGTGGCGGATGATAATGACAAAAGTCGTATGGCCTCCAGCATTCAAATTCCAGTTTATACTGACCTTAAAGGAGACTTGATCGGGGCGGCTTCCTCCTCGTGAGTTCCAGTTTAGATAGAGTTCCGGTTCAGAGCCCTTATCATCAATCAATTCTTGGATTATTTTTCGGATTCGGCGGGGCGTAAGTCGAGTATTCTGGGATATATTACTGATCGACATTCGGGGATCCTGGCGTAAACAGCGTAATACCTTCAAATCTGATAGGGATAGTTCCCGACGCTTACCCGGCTCAGCAAGGATTGTGTGAAAGTCCACGGATGTAACGCCTGGAGTTTGACGCAAGAACGTACCAAGTTCTTCAAGACCTTTGGCACCAGCATAATGTCCGAAGCAGAGAATACTTCCATCTGTAAGGATACTGGCGGAATCAATCGACCTGTGCGCTCCAAGACCGTCTAAGAAAGCATCAGAGGGAATCGGATCCTCCGTTCTTACAAGTGCCACCCAATTTTCCATCCCCAGCATAGCATTCATCGGAAACAACCACCCTCCACGAATAATCCCGTCACTTTTCAGTTTCTGAATGCGTTTTTTCACCGCATTCACCGAAAGATTGTATTTCTTGGCAATCGTCTGGTATGAGACACGATAATTGACAGATAACTCGAAGATGATGTTCTTGTCAATTTCGTCCATACTTCCCAAACCTACCTACTCTGGTTTACATTGATCTGATAGGGATGTGAAACCACCGCTGCACCACCCATGCAGCGTTTCAATGTCCGAATCCACATTCACTACAAGGTCCATACATAAAAATGCAAACCTCAGAGTGAATATCACCAGAAATATACACAAAGAAGAAGTTGTACCGAAAAAAGGTTCGATAGTAGATGGCCAGATCCATCATTCCGCTTCTAGCTGTTTGAAGAGTGCTTCAAAATAATCATCTATTTGGCTTCGAAAGACTTTCGTGGGATATCCAAAAATCGGATACACATCAACCGCTTCCGGTAATTGTGTCACAGCGCTAGCGATGTCAATCGATTCATGTAAATGCTCAACCATGAATATACAAAAAATCACAGGTTCGAAAGCCGACGCATAGGCATACCAGAACTTAAACGGATATGTGCATTTCAGCCAATTGACGATTCGACTACGGGCTTCAGTACCTTCTGCATGCCGAATCTTAATAATGAATGCTGTATATCCGCCGGCATTCAAATTCCACCAAACACTCAGACGAAAACACACCTCATTGGGATGCGCCACACCTCGCGGCTCCCAATTCAAATGAAAAGTTATCTCAGCACCGTTTTCACCAAGTAAATTTATAAGTATTTTCCGGATGCGACGCGGTGTCAACCCAGTTAGTTGGGCAATCTCACTGATTGGAATTCGTGGCTCCTGGCGTAAACAGCGAAGGACTTTCAAATCAGCCATGGTCAACTCACACCTCTTTCCTGGTTCATTCAAAATAGTGTGGAATTCTACGGATTCTACTCCAGGAACCTGTCGCAAATAGCTCCCAATCTCCTGAAGGTCCTTGGCACCTCCAACAATTCCAAAGCATAGGATACTTCCATCGGTTAAAATGCTCCCTGCCCGAACCAACCGGTGTGCTCCCACTCTAGCCAACTGTTCTTCTGAGGTACTCAATCCCTCCATGCGTAAAATCGCCACCCAATCCTCACTCCCTATCATACTAGGCACAGGCGCTAAAAGCCCACCACGAATGATGCCCACACTTCTCAACCTTTCAAACCGTTTTTTCACCGCATTCACAGATAAGTCCAGTTTCTTTGCCATGGACTGATATGAAGCCCGATAATCAACGAGAAGTTCGAATATGAGCCGCTTGTCAATTTCGTCCATTCTCACCACACCAAACTACACTAGACAATCTTGCAGATGGGTGTTTGAAACCATCGCTGCACTACCTATGCGGCTTGTCGAAATTCTAAATCCGCACCCGTTATGTCACCGGTGACATAAAAATATGAACTACAATGAAAATCTCACTTTAGAATATAAAATTTGATACTTATCGAATGCCCCTCGTATTGATAGAATTTATTAACTCATTTTCACTCGGGTCATTTGCAAAGCATTATCGCTATGGAAGGTCGTTCACGGGTCAGATGTACCAGTATTTTGATTTTGTTTATCAGAACTTTGATTGTCTGACTTTAGACTTCGAATCACAAAATAGGATAGGATAATAACAATTATTATGAGAATAAGTAAGACGAGGAAACCTAAAAGCCATTTGTCTGATATCCTTGGGATTTCGATGGGGAATTTGTGGATGATAACTTCAATACCTCCATAAACTCTGCCGTCACTTGTTGCAGTAACTACATACGTTTGAGTTTCACCATATGGAACTTCAGCTGGAATTACTATTGATAAGTTTGCTAATTCGAGGTGCGGAGGACTGAATACATAAGAAGCCTCTCTTTCAATCTGAACAAGCTGATTTTCACGCAGTTCCCTCTCCAGCAAGTTTACTGAATCAAAGCTAATTTTCTCTGCATTCGGATTGTATATAGAAAATGGAAATTTGAAATGGTATGTTCCAGGCGTAGTAACTGTTTGAACTGCCAAGTTTTCTAATCCGATGTTATTATCAATGTTTTCATCCTGGTCATAGCTTATTTCAGCTCTGAAACACCAACTACCGGCAACTAGGGTACTCCAAGTCGTCGAAAGGGTGTGACTCCTCTTTCCTGGGATTTGGATATTGATCCATTCCTTGATTCTTCTCCAGGATTGCTGTCCTATTCCCCACTCTCCTTCATACAGGCTAACGGTGACTCCTCGTGCTGTTGCATGTCCCTTATTGTGAACTGTGACGTGAAGAGTATGTGTCGTTTCGGGAGGAACTTCATACCCTCCTACTGGGAGAAGATATCTTAATTCAATATCTGGGTTATCCCACCGTGGATGCCCACTTTTTGACTCTGAATACAATGCCCAGGTGTCTTCATCCCATTGAGAATAAATATACGGATCCGCATGATCATCCAATCGACCAAAAAGGGTTACTGCTAACTTGTTACCTCCAAATTGATTTGCAACAATATTCACGGGACTTTCAACCCCAGAGAAGACATCAAATGAATTTACAAACTCTCCTTGGGTGGCAACATCAACATAGCATCTTAATTCATGGCCACCAAAATCAATATCGACTGCACCATAATCAAACTCGTAGCCTGTCAGAGTAAGATCATAATTAGCATCTGCTTCATTAAGAGAGAGCTCTAGATATCCACCATGTGGAGTTACGGTCATTTCGTTCAGGTAGGGTTTGAAATCTGAATGAGTTACGGTGATGTTCATCACTCCGCCGTATTGTGATGGCGTAATGTAACAATATGCATAGCCATATGAATTCGAATCAAATTTAACGATCAAATCATCCATTTGGAGAGAAACTGTTGCTGATTCAACTGGTTGTCCTGAGGAGGCATTGGTAACCTTCACGTAGAATGATTGTTCTCCCATTGAACCTATTCCTTCTGGATGTTCTACGGTCAGTGTACCCGGTGCATCTCTCCACAGTTTGAGTTCAGGATCACCAAATAAATGATACATGTGATAGGTAATTTCAGTTCTCCGGGAATCTAATCCCAAATATGTAGCCATAAACATCTTTCCATACCACAACATCTGCCCTAGGGTTGGCGTGACGCCAAAGGCTGAAGCTGCTCGATAATCTGGCCACATGCAATCTATCATCCCGTCAAATAATGCATCACCAGCCCAAAACTCTGCCATCCGAGTGGCTCCAATAGCCGCAATCGCCCCACTTCCACCTAATCTTGTTATATTCTCACAGAAGCTTTCATACTCCCCTTCCAAGAGGTATTCAAATCCCTGCTTCGCACCCAGACAATCGGTGTTTCCATCGAACCATCCTGTACAACATGCTATGCTAACTACTAAAGGATACATCCCGTCGTTATCTAAACCAGTGAAATCGCGGGTCGTAAAGATTGGATTAGACCAACCATCCATTGTTTCACGAGTTACGTATTTTTGAAAATTCTCAGAGGCTCCATGCCCGACATAATAAATCATGAGCCGTCCGTCATTAAAGGCTGAACGGATGTCTATCTTCGTACCTTCGACATCAAAGTTTGGAAAAGACCTATAAACTGTATCTATCTCATAAAAATTACTGAGATGTTCACTAACATTGTTTGCCGAAAGGAAAAATGAACGTGCTGGATCTGTGATGAATGAATAGGCGACTGGCGTAATGTAGTCATAGAAATGAGAGCTTCGTGCAGGCGGATCTTTTTCATAATCGAGGGTCTTGCTAACAAGATTTCGGGTTTCTTGAGGCGTGTCAACTGAAAATCTTCCGTAAAGAATATCTGGGATATAGTCATCGCCGTCGACAGTAAAGTAGCCTAAGTCTGATCCAACAAATGCACCTGCATGTTCGGCCGCGTAGTGCTGATATTCATAGTGAGGAACAATATGTTCGTCATCACCAACGAAAAGCACATAACTTGGGGCAGGTGTTTCGCCCCAATAGGTGTCGTTAATATACTCTGTAACTAGTCGCCGTTTCTCTATGGGGCTGATCGTATCGGGGTTCTGGTTATCATCTCTGACGATTTGTTGAACAGTAATACATCGGGTCTGAAGCCCTTTTCGCATCTTCCAACTAATTAGTGGTTGTAATTCGTCAATAAATGCTTCGTCGGTAATAATGAGATAATCTACTCCCTCATCGGTCATAGCCATCTTTGATGAGGTCAGTTGAGCTGAAGCTGAACTTCGAGCTCGGGAATGATAATTGAGTAGAAACGATTGGAATAACTCTTCAAAGACTCGAGAAACAAATCGCTCTTCGATAACCGGAATAGATGCCTGCTTGTCATAATTCAAAGCAATAGTTAGGGAAGAATGAGCTTCTAATTCTGAATTTTGTGGGTGGAATAGGATGGGTACGATGTTTATGCCAACTATTCTTCGCCCTCGAAGGTAAATGGGATGAGCTTTGAGTCCACCACTTAACCAGACATTGTCCAGGGGAATGAAGCGATTGAAAGAATAAACGGTTGAGTTAATTGGAGGGTCAGTAAAGTTTGAAGGAGGTGGGAACCAGGGGCTAGTTGTATTTGAAGATCCTGTCGCGCTGGGATAGAAACCGATGAATGGCGTAACTTTGCATCCGGAAAATCTTCGAGTGACCCGATGGAGTACTTCCACAGTCACATCAACATTGGGAGGAACTTCAACAAATTTAGTAACGACAGGTAATTCGGGGGAACCAACATCAGATAAATGTCCACAACTTGGAATAGCATGTACGGAATAAACATCAGTCCCAATCGTTCGATTCCCTGACCACATACCATAAAACCTGGTTGCGACAACAATCCGTGTATAGTCCGAAGACTGGACATAGACATCAGGAGCTGTTCCGGGCAGTGCACCAGGAATGAACGGCACCCAATTTGCTGCATTTGGATTCAAATATTTCCCACTCGCTCTGAGTTCCGCAATATCGAATTCCTTAGAAAGAAGATCAGACGGAATAGTAGGAAAGCTTCCCTCAATCGTACTTGAAGTTACTTCGGAGAGAATTGGTGCCATTATCAATGGAAGGCATAAACTGGCAATGAGAAACACTCCTATACCTGATAAGACCTTTTTTTTACTCAACATACCCTCCAACCTCATGAGCCATTACCTTTCATTATTTTTATTTTTTAGTGTTCAAGGATTTTGTAGGATTAATCGAAGTGAAAAAAAGGAAGAGGAGGGAACGCGTATAATCTCCCTCCATTTCCTCAAGCAATTCATGGTTTGCATTAGGGCATCATTGGTATCCCGATGAATATCATGCCACAGAATATTATCACAAATATAATCAAGAGTATGAATACTAGTAGAAGCGCTGTGGTTCGGTGTTCTTTTGGATAATCAGGGCGGAACCAGAGGGCTAATAAGAGAATGAGTATTGCTGCGAGGATGAGTATCGTGATGAGTTCACCCCAGCTTGAAAACGCAATCTGGGGAGGCATCCAGGTTTCCGGTGGTTGCATCACTAGATTTCCCTCAGAATGGAGTCTGCGGCTTTGCAGTTTAAAAGTCTTAAGGTTTCCAGATTTATAAGGGCGAATTTGCACTTGATAGATTACACCGCAATTTCAAAGATATCCAAGTAAGGATAATGTACCAGGAAATCCCGAGCGAAAGCCAGCATGGTATTACCCTTTTAAGAAACAATCGCCCAACCGAGATAGATCAACTCAATCATGACACTGGAGTGTGATGTACCTTGACCATATCATGGAAACGAATCGGAGTCTACCTCGGAATAATTGGACCCATACAATTCGTCATTATTACCGCTATCCTCATGGCCATCTACCCATTCCCAGGCTACAATTTCTTCTTAAACTCCTTCAGCTCACTCGGACTCACGGTCACCAATGGTGTGCCCACTCCCCACCACAACATCCTCTTCGCGATAACCTGCACATTTGTTGCGATAGCCAGTATTTTGTTCCTTCTCGCGCTGCGACCCCTCTTTACTAAAACAACTCTGCTCCTCATCATCAGCTGGATCGGCACCATCCTCGGTATCGCCTCAATGCCCTTTCTCTCTGCCCTCTCCATCTTCGCCAACGACGCCTTCCCAAGTTACCATGGTATTGCTACGCAGGTGTTCTTCCTCCTTATCGCCATCGCGATTCTCATCTACTCAGCTGCCATATTGCTTAACAGTGAGTATTCAAACCTTTATGGCCTGATCGGTATTATCATTGGAGTTCTAGCCTTTGTCTACTTCGTTGGCCTCATTGCGCACGTTCCAATTATCAGCAGTGCGGCCATGCAAAAAGTCGCGGTATATGGCTTAGTTTTATGGTCTGCATTCCAAGGCTACTATCTCCTGAAACTATTCCCCAAGGACCGAATAGAGCCTAGCGTAAAATGTTCAAGAAAAAAAAGAGACGGAGTGCAGGAACTGCACTCACCGAAGCTTATTTCGGACGATCGTAGGGCACAAACTCTTTACCCAGTAGCTCACGACCAATAATCAGGCGCATGATGTTCATACCGCCCTCAGCACCGATACTATACGAGCGCACACCCCGAATCCCGAGGTCCAACTCGCTCTCCTTAGTGTATGCAAAGGCACCATGCCAGTCAGCGACTTCGTTGAGAATGGCGAAGGCGTCGATTGGGGCACGGAGTTTGGCCATGGCGGTCCAGAGTGCAACGTCGAAGTGATTGTATTTGGTGTTACCGGCGTAGACTTGGTCCAT
>JBHLMI010000013.1:0-59803 GCA_048938295.1 Promethearchaeota archaeon | reverse complement strand
CCTTTTTCTGAGCTCGAATACGAAGAGGAGAAAGAGGAAGAAGAGGAAGAAGAGGAAGAAGAGGAAGAAGAGGAAGAAGAGGAAGAAGAGGAAGAAGAGGAAGAAGAGGAAGAGGAGATTTCAATCGAAGCAGAAGAAGAATCTGCTGAACTCGAAACAACACCCCCGCCTGTTCCACCAGTTCCTGAACCCGAAGAAGCCCCTGAACATGAGCCAGTTTCCGAACCCGAACCAGACATTTCCGAAGACGAATCTAGAACGCCATCAGAACCGATAATCTTTGAGGAACCAGCTTCTTCTAAAGAACCACTAGAAACAACACCGGAACAGGAAGAAGAACCAGAAGAATCAAAAGAACCCGAAGACGAGGACCAAGACGCTTTCTTTTTCTAAACGATTATCAACAAAAAAGAATCCTATAACAAGGGATTGTGGTTCATACTCCCTTCAAGGTGATATTCTTTAAGTCTACCAACTTCTTCAATCTGCAAGAATGTACTGATTTCTCAATAAAAGCGGAGTGAGGACTGAATATGAAGCAAT
This sequence comes from Promethearchaeota archaeon, assembly GCA_048938295.1. Taxonomy (GTDB): domain Archaea; phylum Asgardarchaeota; class Hermodarchaeia; order Hermodarchaeales; family Hermodarchaeaceae; genus Hermodarchaeum. Next base: position 59,260 of record JBHLMI010000013.1, on the reverse strand, counting down.
TCGAAGTGAGTAAAGCCTTTGCTTCGGAGATGGATTCCAAGGATCCCCTTTCCAAATACCGTAATGAGTTTCATCTCCCCAAGGATGTTGAAGGTAAACCTGCCACCTATTTCTTAGGAAACTCCTTGGGATTACAACCAAAAACAACACGAGTGCACCTTGAAAAAATCCTGAGGGATTGGGAGACCTGGGGTGTTGAAGCCTACACCAAAGCTGCTACTCCCTGGATTACCTATGGGGATTCTCTTCATTTAAGCATGGCCAAAATCGTAGGAGCAAAAAACCCCGAAGTTGTTTTGATGAATGCGCTCTCTGTCAATCTTCATTTAATGCTTGTATCTTTTTATCGACCGACAAAACATCGCTTTAAGGTCATCATCGAAGAGAAAGCTTTCCCTAGTGATGAGTATGCCATCAAATCCCAACTACGTTTTCATCACATTGATCCGGCTGATGCATTGTTAAAGGCAACTCCTGAAAGGGGAGCCACTATTACCCTTGATGATTTCAAAGCCCTCTTTGAGGAAACAGGGGATTCAGTGGCGCTCATTCTCTTAGGTGGTGTTAACTATTACTCTGGACAGGCCTTCGAGTTGAGAGAAATTGCTAATCTGGGCCATGAACATGGTGCCATGATTGGGTATGACTTGGCTCACGCTGTGGGAAATATTCCTTTGAAGTTGCATGATTGGAAAGTGGATTTTGCGGTCTGGTGTACTTACAAGTATTTGAATGGGGGTCCTGGAGGTCCTGGGGGTTGCTTTGTTCACGAAAGCCATTTTTCTGAACAGGTCCGTCCGCGATTTGAGGGTTGGTGGGGGAATAAACTCGAAAGTCGTTTCCTGATGGAATCTGATATCGATGCAAGCATCGGAGCAGCGGGTTGGCAAATCAGCAGTTTCTCTCCTCTTCTGCTTGCCCCACTTGATGCTTCCTTGAAAATGTTTGATGAAGTATCCCTGCAACGACTCCGTAAAAAATCTCTGCAGCTTACTGGTTACTTAGAATTTCTCCTCGACCAGATCGGTGCTAACCAATTCTCCATTCTTACACCCCGTGATCCCAATCAACGTGGCTGTCAACTCTCAATCCAAACACATCATAATGGGAAAGTCCTCTTTGAACACCTCACAAAAGCAGGAATCTATTGTGATTGGCGAGAACCCGATGTGATTCGGGTCGCACCAGTTCCATTCTATAATACCTTCACGGAAGTCTTTGAATTCGCAGAAGTCCTTAGAGCCGCTTGTGGTTATTAGTGAACCTTCAAAAAGCTCAACAGGTAAATTACACTTAAGGTGGCAAAGATATGGGACTCAATCGACTACAAATACGCCGACTCGACCAACCCCCCTACACGATCGATCCAAGCCAACTACGAAGATATAACTTAGACTATTTAATTTTCAATCGTGTCCATTCAGACCCCCACTGGCCAGGTCATCAACGAATGATTGATGAACGGATTCCCGCATATATTCGGAATCCGAAACCTGGATATACACACATTGATTTTGCTCTCGAAGAAGCAGCCTGGACTCTCCATGACACCTATGAAGGCACCTTTGCCCATTCCCGAATACCAAAATTTCGTAAACCAGCTGCTGAACTTGACTATGACCTTGCTCAAATCCCCTTCGAAGCTGAAGCTCCTCCCAAAATGAGTGCCTACATTAAACGAGCGGCTAAACTCTTTGGCGCTTCAGCGACTGGCATATGCCCGCTTAACCTTAATTGGATCTATTCGGAAGTCGATATCCCCGAACACTGCAATACAGCTGTTGTAATGGCTATCGAAATGGAGCCTGAAGGGATTGCCACCTCCCCTGCCATCCCTGCCGCCGCTGCGACGGGTGTGGGGTATTCGCGCATGGGCTTTGTACTTGCGCTCCTTGGCGAGTTTATTCGAAACTTAGGTTATGATGCGATCCAATGTGCTAATGACACGGGTCTCAGTGTTCCACTAGCCATCGATGCTGGACTCGGACAATTAGGTCGACATGGGCTTCTTATCACTCCAGAATATGGCTCCCGGGTTCGCTTATGTAAAATCTTTACCGATATGCCCCTCCAAGTCGACAAGCCCATCGACTTTGGTGTCACGGAGTACTGTTGCCACTGCAAACGGTGTGCTGAAGCCTGCGAGGTTGACGCCATCTCCAAAACAGATGAGCCCACCTTTACACCAACCTGCAAATCAAATAATCCCGGTGTCCTAAAATGGCCTGTGAATTCTGAACGATGCTATGAGTTCTGGTGTGATAATGGAGGCGATTGCTCAACTTGCATTGCTGTATGCCCGTTCACCAAACGCACGTTCAATAAAGTCCCCTACGGCCTCGAAGCGTTTTGGAGTAATCCTGACCATCAAGTGTTTAGATGATACCTATGAACGTCTTTGAAGAGTTAGCGTTAATCTATGACCAATCTATAAACTGGGCACAACGCCTCCAACGAGAGCTTCCATTACTCAGAGGCCTGATTCAAGAGAAGAAAATAGCACGTATTCTTGACCTAGCCTGTGGAAGCGGACGCCACGCGGTGGCCTTGGCAAAAGATGGTCACGAGGTTATCGGACTCGACCTTAGTTCTCAAATGATATCTGCGGCCCAAACCTATGCCCAAGAAAATGACGTCCAGGTCCAATTCCATGTTGCCAACATGGAAAATGCAAATACCATAGTGAAGGATCCGTTTGATGTGATTTTGTGTCTTGGCAATTCATTGGCGCTGCTTCCCTCTCTTGAATCTCTGCAACAGACTCTCAAAGGCGTCCAACAGATGCTCTCACAGGATGGGTACTTTGTTTCACAAATCCTCAATTTTGAGGAAATCCGACATTCCCAGTTCCGCTTCTTTCCCCTGAAATATGGCAGAACTCCAGGTGGAGATGAAGTGATTTTCGTTCGCTTCTTTGAACCACTCACCAGTTCCTCGATTGCACACCTTGTTTTCACAGGATTAATCAAACATGGAAACACCTGGGAAACTCAGACTCATTCGCAGCAGGTGCTTCAACTCTCACAGCATATCATGGAAGAGCAATTCCTCAGCCTTAATTTCACTCGTGTTGAGCTGTTTAGTTCCTATTCGAGGCAGCCGTTTTCAGCGTTAGAGAGTCGTAACCTCATCACGTTGGCTCAACGATGAGGTAGATGCTGTCTAGGGCTCTTCCCCTGTAATTTTAATACTGCCTAAACCCGATATCCAATTGTAATTCAAGGCGTTGGGAGGTGATTCGTGTGGAAAGAAACTCCATAGCCAGACTTCTTGTCATTCTAGGCGCTGTCCTCCAACTCATCTACTTGGTGACCAATGGCTTCTTTGGTTTTATCATCTTCATCCTTGTCATTCTCGCAGCGATTTTTGCCCCCGGAGACCCTCTTCGAAATCTTGCCGTCATGACGATGGCTTCAATGTTTGCTAGCTCCATTACCGGTTTCATCTTCATGATTCTATTCTTTGTCTTTGCCAGTAGTCCTGGCCGATTCAGGATATGGCTTATCATCATCGGCATATTCGCTCTCATCATCGGAGGCATTATTCCAACTTTCCTCGCTTATTCCCTATTCGGCTTAACCTGGCCCCCCATATGGTTAGGCCTCGTCATGACCAGCTGGCTCCCAGGACTCTTCGCTCTGATAGCGGGATTCATTGCTCAAAAACCACTTGAAGCTTAATGTTCGAATCATAGAAGCTAATCGTGATCAAAATCATTGGCTCTTACAACGTTTCCGATGGTCCCAAAGTTCCTCACCGACCAGAAACAGGAACCAAGGGCTGTTAACAACGAAGAGTGTTATCCCCGCTGCTATGTTGTATAGCTCTCTGAGGATAATGTCATTTGCATGGGTATCGGATGTAGGGGTATAAAATAAATCACTTCTGTGCCTTTACCCGTTTGATTTCCTTCACAAGGGCAGGAACGATTTTGAATAGATCGCCAACAATTCCGTAGTCAGCAACAGTGAAGATGGGGGCGTCGGGGTCGCTGTTGACGGCGACGATGGTGTCGCTGGTTCGCATGCCGACGAGATGTTGGATTGCGCCACTGATCCCACAGGCAATGTAGAGCTTTGGTGCGATGGTTCGGCCAGATTGGCCAACCTGTTGATGGTGTTTCATCCATCCTTGGTCGACAATGGGACGGGAGCCGCCAAGAGCAGCGTTGAGTTGGTCCGCTAGTTCAGCGACAACTTCGATATTTTGGGGGTCTTTGATACCACGTCCGCAGGAGACCACCCTTTCGGCTTCGTCAACTTTGAGCTCGCCTTCCTCAATTTCGACAATGGTGTCCACGATTTTGGTGCGCACCGCCGCCTTGTTCACTTTGATATCTACATTCTTGGTTCCACCTGTCTGGGAGGCGTCAGGTTCAGGGACTTTGAAGACGTTAGGTCGGACCGTCGCCATTTGGGGTCGAGTATAAGGGCTTAGAATGGAGGCCATGATGTTGCCACCGAAGGCAGGACGGGTTTGGACGAGTTGCCGTCGGTCGTCGATGTCCAGCCCGGTGCAGTCAGCGGTTAGTCCGAGGATTAAGCGTGCGGCGATTCGGGGTCCGAGGTCTCGTCCGTTGGCAGTAGCTCCGTATAAGATGATGTTGGGTTTTTCGGTGACGATAAGGGCGGCGATAACATCTGCATAGGCTTCGGTGGTGTATTGGGCGAGGATCTCCTGATCGTTTACATAGACAACATCAGCACCATGTTGAATGAGGATTTCTGGAAGTTTTCCGACGTTATGTCCCAAGAGAACTGCGCTGAGCGGTTCACCGAGTTTGTCAGCAAGTTCTCGTCCTTTCCCCAACAGTTCCAAAACGACATTACGAAGTTCACCGTTGATTTGTTCAGCCCACACCCACACCCCTTTGTAATCGGTGAACTTGGAGGGATCTACTCGTTTGCGTTCAATGGAGATTGCGTCAACAGGGCAGACTTTGACGCAGGCACCGCAGAGGGTGCATTTTTCATCAGCCTCCGCTTTCTCGTTGACAAGGTGCATGGCATCAAAGGGACAGACTTTCACACACAAACCACAGCCCGTGCATTCCTCTTTGTTAACGTTTAGCATGATAAACCAACCTACCCTAAATTATCCCCTTTTTCAGTAACCACTCAACAAGTTGTTTTGCAGCACCTTCAGGATCTTCGGTGCCATCGATTTTGATACCGCCGGTGCGTTGCTCAGGTGTGAATACCTCCACCACTTGGGTGGGCGAACCTGGGAGCCCATACTGGTTTTGATCTCCACCAAGGACTTCAGCTGTAACGAGTCTGATTTCCTTCTTGCTGGCTCTCATGATGGCCATTAGGCTTGGTAGGCGGGGTTCGTTAAGCCCTTTAGTCGCTGTGAGGAGTGCAGGTAAGCGGCATTCCACCACTTCAAATCCTTCATCCGTTTCTCGTTTCACTTTGATGCGCTTTTTACTCTCTGCGAGTTCAACGTTCACAGCATAAGTGACTTGAGGAATACCCAGAATTTCAGCGATTTCTGGACCAACTTGGGCCGTATCACCATCAATGGCTTGTTTGCCACAGATAATGAGATCATAAGGGGCTTCGGCTTTGATGGCTTGGGCAATGGTAAAAGCCGTGGCCCAAGTATCTGCGCCTGCAAAAGCACGATCCGAGAGGTGGATGGCACGGTCTCCGCCCATCGCGAGGCACTTTTTCAGAGCTTCTTCTGCTTGCGGAGGACCCATGGTAATGATAACGACTTCACCTTCACCGAGTTGTTCTTTGATGCGAACTGCTTCTTCAACGGCGAATTCATCAAAGGGGTTGAGAATCGAGGGAACTCCAGCACGAACAAGGGTTTTCGTTTCCGGGTCTATTTTAACCTCAGCGATTTCGGGAACCTGTTTGATTGGGACGATGATTTTCATATGGATTGCTCCCATAGTTCAGTGTATTAGGCGTCTTGAGTGGCGTTTAAACGAAACTGCTCTGCTTAAAAGTTCTTCTCCGTAAAGATTACAGAAATCGCGATGAAAAAAACAGGGCGCCAAACCGGAGGGAAACCCATTAAATGCCTGCCTCCTACTAGCTATTGTATATTCATGGTGGGAGATGTGTTTCGATGAATGAACGGCCTGCTTCAAGAATTGTCTTGGATGGCATAGAAGACCGACACCGTATATATACGGGGAACAAGAGCTTTGACCAATATTTTGGCGTAATGTCTGGAACCTCAACCATTATGTACGTACAGAACCAGACCTTTACCGATCCCACCAGCTTGACCATCGAGTGGTTAACCAACGAGGTTCGGGATATGGAAACACTTCTTTTAGTGACCACTTATGCGGACCCAGTGGCTATCGCGTTATGGTGTGAACGGAAATTGCCTAACGCCTTCAAGGTGTTTCTAGAGACGAGTAATGTAAATCGGTTCCATTTGGTGGATATGTTCACTTATCGTGGTTTTGGCGACCCGGAACGGGAATTAGTTAGAACGTCATACCAAGAACGAATAAAGAGCATGGGTGGAAACCCAAATCTGCTGGTTTCACCCCGTAAACCGGATGAAATCCATTCTATCGATGGTTTACCTGCCGCGATCAGTAAAATCACCTCTTCTCTACATGGGAAGGGTACTATCCGTATGGTAATGGCGTATGTGGATGATTTTATTGATGGCGTGGGCCCCCAATCCGCGCTAGATTATTTACGACGTCTGATTAACCTCATGCGTAAGTTCGGACATACACTGATTCTCTTCATGGGATGGCGAGGAACAGTTCCTGAAGTCCATACAGCTTGTGAACGCATGGTGGACCAAGTCTTACGATGGGGCTACGGTGATGTGCCCGGGTTGAAGCAGCCATCTAAATTCGTGCAGATTCTAAAAACGACCGCACCGGATGAAGTTACGACCTATTTGAAGGTCCCTTATCAAATTCGTGGTGGAACCCCAACCGTTGGGTTGGGAACACCTCTTGAGACGGGACATAGTCGGAAACCATAAGGTTCGCCCTTTCATTTTTTCGGCGATTTTATTAGGTGAAGAATAAGTCGTTCCGCAGCGGTGTATGGGTCGGTTTTTCGTTGATTTACTTCCGCGACCAGTTTTTCAAAGAGGTCTCGTTCATCAGGCTCCATCAGTAATTTTCTGATAAAACTGTGTTCTAATATTGTTTCAAGTTGGGCGCAGCATCGCTTTTCTCGGTTTTTAGCAATCTCCCCACTTTCGACAAGGTATTCATGATGATCTTTGATGGCTTTCACAAGGCTTTCGATGCCTTCACCGGTTGTTGCAATGACTTTAAGGATGGGTGGTTCCCACCCGTCAGCTTCTTGCCCTAAATTGAGGGCAGATTGGAGTTCGACATAACGGCGATCAGCTCCATCGAGGTCTGCTTTATTAATGGCGAAAATATTGCCGATTTCCATTATTCCCGCTTTGATGGTTTGGATATCATCGCCTAAACCAGGTACGGAGAGTAAGACAACAGTTTCCGCTAGCTGAACGATATCAACTTCCGCTTGACCGGCACCAACTGTCTCAACTATAATGATATCTTTGCCCAAGGCATCCAAAATGTGGACCACATCTATGGTAGCCCAGGCTAAACCGCCAAGATGACCTCGGGATCCCATGCTCCGGATGAAGACATCATGGTCGTTAGCAAAACGGTTCATTCGGATGCGGTCACCAAGCAGAGCGCCACCTGTAAATGGGCTACTGGGATCAACGGCAACCACTCCCACTGTTAAGTTTTGGGAGCGATACTGCTCAATGAGCTTGTCCACAAGGGTGCTTTTCCCTGAACCAGGCGGACCGGTAATTCCAATGATATGAGCTTTCCCAGTGTGCGGGTAAAGCTGCTTGATTGCTGCATGGGCTTCCGGCGACAACGATTCGGTGAGAGTCATGAGTCGTGCTGCTGCTCGACGATTACCCTTTAGCAGCTGTTTGACCAATTCTGTCGTATCCGGAGTCATACAGACCACTCCGCTGATTATTTGGTGTGTTTTCGAATGAATTCGACGATTTCACCAGTTGGTGTCCCTGGCCCGAAAATCGCTTTAACACCGAGTTTCCTCAAGGGTTCGAAATCATCTTCAGGAATGATACCACCAGCAATAACAAGTACATCGGCCATCTCTCGCTCTTTGAGGAGCTGCATTATTTCTGGAAATAGCCGCATATGGGCTCCTGAAAGAATGCTTAGGCCGACAACATCGACATCCTCTTGCAGAGCGGTTTCTGCAATTTGTTCTGGTGTTTGGCGTAACCCCGTGTAGATGACCTCAAAACCGGCATCACGTAAGGCTCGTGCCACAACCTTAGCACCACGGTCATGTCCGTCTAATCCTGGTTTAGCAATCAACACCCGAATTTTTTCAGTTTCTGTCAATAACTTTCAACTCTTCACGATTTGCATGGTTAGAATATGATAGGTTCTTGATATTCACCATAAACGTCTCGCAGTGCGTTACATATTTCCCCCACAGTGGCGTATTCGCGAACGGCCGCAAGGATATGGGGCAGAAGATTGTCAGTTCCCTCTGCCGCACGCTGTAATTGGATTAGGAGTTGCTTGACTTTCTGGTTGTTCCGCGATTTCCGTGTCTTCTGCAGCCTTGCTAGCTGGGCTCGTTCCACTTCGGGGTCAATCTTGAGGACGGGAATTTCCAACTGATCATCGGTAATGTACTCATTGACGCCGACGATGATCCGCTCCTTTTCTTCAAATTCACGTTGGTATCGAAAAGCGGAGTCAGAGATTTCGCGTTGGAAAAATCCCTTCTTGATGGCTTCTACCACACCTCCAAGCTTTTCAATCCGATCGAAGTACTTGTAGGTCTCCTCTTCCATTTCGTTGGTTAAAGCTTCAATGAAATATGAACCACCGAGGGGATCGATGGTATTCGCAACACCACTTTCATGCGCAAGTATCTGTTGCGTGCGCAGGGCAATGGTTGCTGCCTTCTCCGTTGGGAGTGCCCACGCTTCATCCATGGAATTGGTGTGAAGTGATTGAGTGCCCCCTAGAATCGCTGCTAAGGCTTCAATGGTGGTTCGGACAATGTTATTTTCTGGCTGTTGTGCCGTAAGGCTGACGCCTGCCGTCTGTGTATGAAATCGTAGCAAATAGGACCGTGGATTCTTAGCCCTAAATCGGTCTCGCATTTCTCGGGCCCAGATCCGTCGGGCAACTCGGAATTTCGCGATTTCTTCGAACAAATCAAGATGACTATCAAAGAAGAAGGAAAGTCGAGGGGCAAAATCATCCACTTTCAAACCTGCATCAACCCCTGCCTGGACGTACGCGAGACCATTCGCGAGGGTAAAGGCGACTTCTTGCACAGCAGTTGCCCCTGCTTCGCGAATATGATACCCGCTGATGCTGATGGTGTTCCAGCGTGGCACTTTTTTCGTACAAAACTGGAGAATATCTGTGATAATGCGCATGGATGGGTCTGGGGGAAATATCCAGGTCTTTTGAGCTTGGTACTCTTTCAGGATGTCATTTTGGATGGTACCGCCTATTTGGGTCGAAGAAATGCCTTGTTTTTCTGCTGCCGCGATGTATAAACAAAGGAGAACTGCTGCAGGGGCATTGATGGTCATCGAGGTTGTTACTTTGTCCAGAGGAATATGTGAGAAGAGAATCTCCATATCGGCTAGCGAATCGACAGCAACACCACAAACACCGATTTCTCCTTTGGACATGGGGTCATCAGAGTCGTATCCCTGGATAGTTGGGAGGTGAAATGCGACACTGAGTCCGGTTTGTCCCTGTTCCAAAAGATATCGGAACCGGGTGTTTGTCTGTTCAGCAGTACCGAACCCCGAAAACATCCGCATTGTCCATAATCGACCACGGTACATCGTGGGATAGACGCCACGGGTATACGGGTATTGACCAGGGAATCCTAGGTGCTCATCATAATTGAAGCCTGCAATGTCCATTGGAGTGTATATTCGAGCGATTGGTCTACTCGATGTAGTGATAAACCGTTCACGCCGTTCGGGAGATTTATCAAGAGTCTCTTTTAAGGTATTGTTTTCCCAGTCACGTTTTGTTTGCGATACTGATTGTTTCTCTTTCGTAACCATTAGGCTTCGCCATCCCATGATTCGCTTGTTCAGTTAGGGTGCAGTTGCTTTAATGGTTTTGGCACTTTACAATCTTGCCTAATAGCTATTATTCGGTAGCTCGTGGAAGGTTGTTGAGTGAAAAGGAAAAGGGCCCCACCTGCGGCTTAGGAAGACATCATACAGATGGGACACTGAGTAGGATCGTTGACGAACTCACATGGAGTTCGGGCGCCTTCTGGGAATTTTCGCTGGAGTTGTTGGCACACATTATTTTCGGCATCATGCATTGGACAAGCCATGACTATCGATACCCCGAAAAAAGGTGTCCAGATTTCGCTATTAAATACTTCTCCGCACTCGGAAATGGTTTTGTCGGTTTTGATTTAACCGCAATACCCCCTAGGTGATACTCAGCATGGGTTGCCCTTTTTCCACTGTGGTTCCAGCTTTGACGTGAATTGCTTTCACCGTACCATCCTGTGGGGCCCGTATTTCGTTGGCCATCTTCATGGCTTCTAGGACTAATAGAACATCACCGGCCTTGATAGATGCGCCTTTTATTACGCGAACTTCCAGAACACGTCCTGGCAACGGGGCGGTTACTGTGCCAGGCTCGGTCGGTTCTTGGGCCACAGCACTCAGTACTCTTGCAGAGGACATAGTAACTGCAGGTGCAGCGGAAACGGCTGGAGACAAGATTGGGCGAGTCGTGGTATGGGTAAGCGGTATTAGTTGAGCGGTGTAGGTGTCTTTATCCACTTTTACGGAATATCCGCGAGCATTAGACTGAGGTGTCAATTGGAGCGTATGCTTGCTGTCGCCGACAGTGACCTTATACTTTCCTGAATCTGAATCGGTGTCCGTCACTTGGACAGGGAAGGTGGATTCGCCGATGGTGATGGAGAGGATCCCGTTGGTAGGTCCATCAACTTCAATGTTGATCGTTTTGTTGTTGATTGTGAGTTTATATTTTCGAGTCACTTAGGGCTTCTCCATGGCATTTTCTTTAATCATAACCCATGGCTTCTCGGCGTCCAGCAAGCACCCAGGGATTCGATCCATTTGTGTTGGAACGACGGATTGCCGGCATTTTCAAGGGTTCAGGCTGCATTTCAAGTAGTGCGGCAGTGATCGCGGCCTGCAATTCAGGAGTAAGATTATTCAAGACTTCTTGGTCTTTGCGATACTCGAAGAATTCCAGAGCAGGTTGTGGAAAAAGAATGTAAGTGATGATGTCTTCGATATTTGAAGTGATGCCCTTGAGTTCGGCTCGTGCCTGGGGAATAGCCGGTTCTAATAGATCAGCTGGGCGGCAGGTAATTGGCTCTTCGTCACCGATGACACGCTTCTGGGTTGTTGGATCAATGGGTGCCGGGGGGCGACCATAATACCCACGGACGTATTGTTTGACCTCCTCAGGAATTGTCTTATAACGTTCTCCAAGTAACACGTTGAGTGTTGCCTGTGTGCCGACAATCTGACTGGAGGGGGTCACGAGTGGAGGGTATCCCATTTCTTTGCGGACGATGGGTACTTCGTCCAATACATCTTGAAGGCGGTCTAAGGCGTTTTGTTCACGTAATTGGTTGACCAGATTCGACATCATTCCGCCAGGAACTTGGAATTGCAAGACGTTTGTATCCACTCCCACCATACCGCATTCATAGGCTTCATATTTCTCTCGCACATCATGTATGTATGCGGCGATTTCCGATAAGAGTTCTAGATCGAGTTTCGAATCCCACGGAGTACCTTCAAGGACCGCTACCATAGTTTCTAGCGGTGGCTGAGATGTTGATTGTGCTAATGATGAGATTGCTGTATCAACAATATCGACACCAGCTTTAATGGCCTCAAGATAGGTCATACTTGCCATCCCAGAAGTGTAATGTGAGTGCAATTGAATGGGGACACTAATGTCCTCTTTCAGGCGGATAACCAGTTCTCGGGCGATAAAGGGGCTAAGGAGACCAGCCATGTCTTTAATGCATATTGAATCAGCGCCCATTTCTTCCAGATGCTTAGCCTGCTCAACGAAGGTTTCAACATTATGAACCGGACTGATTGTGTAGCTAAAACTCAACTGTGCATGAGCTCCTGCCTTATGGATGGCTTTTAAGGCGGTTTGCATGTTCCTGGGATCATTTAGTGCGTCGAAGACCCGGAAGATATCGATTCCATTTGTGGCTGCGAGTTCGACGAATTTGCGGACCGTATCGTCAGGATAATGGCGGTATCCCACGATGTTTTGACCCCGTAGAAGCATCTGAAGCTTTGTCTTCTTAATCGTGGCTCGGAGTTGTCGAAGCCGTTCCCACGGATTCTCCTTCAGAAATCGGAGAGGCGCATCAAAGGTGGCTCCACCCCAGACTTCCATCGAGTTAAACCCGACCTGGTCCATTTTCTCAGCGATAGGCAGCATATCATCGGTTCGCATTCGTGTAGCCAACAAGGATTGATGTGCATCACGGAACGTGGTGTCTGTAAATTTAATCGGCTTGCTAGAAGTGGACGACACGCACAATACACCTCATTAACAACGTCATGGCGAGGTAGGAGGTATTTACTCCTCCTCGTTTTTAGTTTTCTGTCTGTCCACCCTTCCTAAAGCGGGCAATTACCATGTTTCTTTTTCGGTAATGCTTGTCGCTTGGTACGCAACATTTCGAATGCTGCAATCACGCGAGGCCGAGTGATCGCAGGTTCTATAACTTCATCAATGAAACCACGAACTGCCCCAGAATAGGGATTCGCAAACCTTTCTCGGTATGCTGTGATGCGTTCCGCCCGAGTAACCTCTGGATCCTTTGCCTTGTCGATTTCTCGTCGGAAGATAATGTTTGCAGCACCTTCCGGTCCCATGACTGCCATTTCCGTCGTTGGCCAGGCATATACCACGTCCGCGCGTAAATGCTTTGATCCTAACACCACATAGGCTCCACCAATGGCTTTTCGAGTGATAACCGTGACTTTTGGCACAGTGGCTTCAGCGTATGCAAAGAGGATTTTTGCACCGTGGCGAATGATACCACGATGTTCCTGGTCGACTCCTGGGAGGAACCCAGGGACATCCATGAAGGTGAGTACCGGAATATTGAACGCGTCACAAAACCGGACGAACCGGGCACATTTATCTGACGCGTTAATGTCCAGGGTTCCTGCGAGATAATTGGGCTGGTTGGCGACGACGCCCACTGGGTGGCCATTCAATCGGATAAATCCTACCACCATGTTCTGAGCAAAAAGTTCATGCACTTCTAGAAACTGATGATTGTCAGCTACGCTCAAAATCGCTTGTTTCATATTATACGGTGTCGTTGTATCATCAGGGAGCAACTCGTTCAATGTAGGATCCGTCCTTCGTGCATCATCAGTGGGCTCAACTGATGGGGGGTCTTCGACATTATTCGAGGGTAAATAAGATAGGAGTTCTTGGATGAGTTGCAGGCAGTGTTCCTCATTCTCCGCTGCAAACTGCGCGACACCACTTTTCATGTTATGTGCCATAGCACCTCCGAGTTCTTCAAGCGAGATGACTTCTCCAGTGACCGACTTGATCACGTTGGGACCGGTAATAAACATGCGGCTCGTATTCTTCACCATGAACGTAAAATCGGTGACTGCTGGGCTATACACCGCCCCTCCAGCACAGGGGCCCATAATGGCGCTGATTTGGGGAATCACACCCGATGCAATTACGTTGCGATAAAAGATCTCTCCATACGCTCCAAGGCTAGCCACACCTTCCTGAATCCGTGCCCCTCCGGAATCATTCAATCCAATTACTGGTGCTCCTGCTTCCAGGGCTAGGTCCATGATTTTAGTTACTTTTTCCCCAAACATCTCACCTAGGGCTCCACCAAAAACCGTGAAATCCTGACTAAACACAAACACCAACCGACCGTCAATGGTACCATACCCAGTTACCACCCCATCGCCGGGAATCTTTTGTTTATCCATTTTGAAATCCGTGCACCGGTGCTCTACCAGCGCATCAAACTCCATGAAACTGCCTGGGTCTAAAAGCCGGTCAATTCTTTCCCGTGCCGTCATTTTCCCAGCTTTGTGTTGCTTTTCAATTCGCTCCTTTCCGCCACCAAGCTTAGCTTTTTTCAGGTGTTTTTGGAGTTCTTTCATCTTCTTGTTCATCAAATCAGATGGCATACCAGTTACTCTCCATTTCAGACAGGATGGTTCCTCTACAGCAGCCACTCCTCTTAAACCCAACCGGTTGCCTAAAATCCCTATCCTTAGAAATCACAAAGATTCTTAACCTGAATCTGGCTGATACAGCGCGAGGTTAGAACCCCATGTCTAAAACGTTAACCGGACTGGTCCAAGCTTTCATCGGCGAAAGCCAAGCCCGTAATAGATACAATATCTACGCCAACATCGCGCGAAACGAAGGTTATGAACAGATCTCTGAAATCTTCAATGTTACTGCTGAAAATGAACGGGTCCATGCCAAGAATTTTTGGCGCGCCGCCCAATCCGTCATGAAACAAACTGGCAAACCCCTGCCCGAAATCACCGTCGACGCTCTTGCTCCCCTCAAAGTCGGTACAACCGCTGATAACCTCAAAGCTGCTATCGAAGGTGAAACCTACGAGCACACCCAAATGTACCCCGAGATTGCTAATACCGCTGAAAAGGAAGGCTACAAAGCCATCGCAAAACAAGTACGCGCCATTGCCCAAGTAGAAGCCCATCACGCTGACCGCTATACCGCCCTCCTCAAAGAAGTCGAAGCTAACACCGTCTTCAAGAAAAAGAAACCCACCATTTGGATATGTCGCGAGTGTGGATATTTGCACACGGGTGACGAACCCCCAGAACAATGTCCTTCCTGTTTCCATGCACGTAAATTCTTCCAAGTCCTCTGTGAAACCTACTAGGCTATCTTTCTAGAAGGAACGTATACTTCAGTGGGGCTAGTCTCGCTAGTCCCATTCGAGAGGTGGCTCTTTTATTTGGCGTTTCTTGCCAGAGGCTTCCCATTCAGCCTGAGCTTCTTCAATTGTGTCCCGATAGGCTTTCGGTAGCCTACTTGGAAGTGAGAATCCGCTCTCTTCATCGAGGGCATAGGAGAACATGAAAGTACGGTATGCCGTGTTCAAGGGGCGGAAGATGAAATAGCTGGGAATCGCCGAGAAGATAAGAAACACTATGGTGAAGATGATTCCAATAATCAGAGACAAGATGATGTCACTAGTAATGAAGATGCCCATGAGGTAACCGAAGAGAAATCCAATCGCAATGAAACCCAGCGTCAATAGAGCACCAAATAAACTGAACACCGATGAGACGCCGGTCTCAGCAATGTAAACATCCACAAGCCACTGCCAGGTCAACCGGGCGGAACGTTTAACTGAGGCCACCAGACCCCGTTTCTCAATGATAATCGCTGGTAAAGTGAAATAAGTCAAAAAGTAAAAAACTGCTCCAATAATCCGACTAGCAATGGCTCCGAGGATTGCAAATACCCCTCCTTGGCGTCGCCCTCCACTTTGAGCCGTGCTTTGCGCCACCGAAACCGCTGTACGAACTGCAGCGAATCGTATAATTGTGCCCATAACCCCACGAACCTCGCGAGAGGCCCCTGCAAGGTTCGGATCCTGATTTCGATACCAAGTATGAGCGATTGACACATTGATTCCATCAAAGATGTAGAAAATGGAGAAGTAGACGAACAAATAGGGAATTTGAACAAGGATGGATAACGCCCAAAAGATGAGAGACTCTGGGGGGATGCCAATGAGGGGGAGCCAGGTGTACATGGCTCCAAAGGTTGCCATCATGAGAATGCCCGTGAGTAGACTGAACACCGCGGTAACCAGGGGTACAATGAACATCTGCTTTTCCTCAAGTAATAACTGCGCGGTAAATTCCGCCAGTTTACCTGCGCGTTCAATCTTCTGTCGTCGCCGAAACCAGACCCATAGTTGAATCAGCCCAAAGACCGGAAAGATGAGCCCAAGCAAACCAAAAGGCCCCAAGAAGAGGACCATCGCTATTCCAATTACGAACATGAACACAGCCTGCAAGAGCCAAAGTACTCGCAATGTTCCTGCCGCTGCGCGTTTCATCAACTGGAGAACCAGATATGCAAGACCCATTCCCAGTAAGATTAAAAATAAGAAAAATCCTGAAATCGCCGGCAAAAAGGTGACAAACCATGGAAATGCAACGAGAATAATCGAAATAATAATCGGAAGAAATGGTGACGCGATGTAGAAGAGATTGTAGAAACTAAAAGCATACAACAGAACAATGCCAATCACAAGGCCCAAAATAGGGCCACGTCCACCGCCTGTTTCCTCATACTCACGATATGACATAAATTACCATATACCTACGTTTCAGTTAAAAAATTCGCATGGTCATCGATTTTTGAGGTAATACAGCCTATCAGAATCTGGAACATGAAAAAACTAAGGGTCTTCATAATACCCAAACAGTAATAACCACCGACTCAGCCAACAAATCTGGTGACCTACCATGGCACAAAAATGGCAATGCACGGCATGTGGATATATTTATGATCCTGCTGTCGGAGACCCTGATGGCGGCGTCAAACCAGGCACGGCATTCGAAGACATTCCCGAAGACTGGGTTTGTCCAGTATGCGGCGTTGGCAAGGATATGTTCGAGCCGATGGATTAGCTCGTTGAATGAATGTGGCGGGGGTAGGCCCCGTATGTGGAGTGCCGAAACCGCCGTTTCCTTGTTTTTCGGTTAATTGGCTTCTCATTCTGTTCCCATATTCTTCGAATTTGGTGTTCTCCTATGATTTGTGGTTTGAGTGGATTGGAAAAGGGGAGCTTAGCATATTTTCTTCCTGTTATTTCTAGGGTTGATTTGCATTCTTCTCTACAGGACTCAGTCTGGAAGTGGTTTTACACCCTTCTAGGCGAGTTCTGGGTTTATTAGCTGGTGTGTTAATTCTCCTGCTCAAGAGGTGTCTGCTTGAAAACTCAACGATATGACCGTTTGATTAATGAAAAAGACTTTGACCAGCGAAAAAACACTGACGAAACTCGCGTCGTTGAAGAAAAGGAACAGAAATCGAGGAAGTACAAGTATATGTGGACCCAGAAAGGTAATCTGGGAAGGGGAGGTATCTAAGAACCTCACGTGTTCTTTTTACCTCCTTTTTTCTAATTTTCTGGTTTCGCCTTTAGGGAGCATTGCTAGGTCCTCTGAATGTGAGTAGACCTATAGTGGTGGATGACCGTTTTTTTGTGAAAGCGATTCTTTATAGGGTGTATTCTGATATTGAGAGGTAAGGCGATTTCATGACGACTGTAGGTGAACCAGTGGCGTTGCCACGGAGTGAAACTGAAAAAATCTGGGTATCCCTTTCTGAATGGCAGGGCTTCTTAGGGATAGATATTCGGGTTTATTATCAGGCTGGGGAAGCGAGTTGGCGTCCAACGAAGAAAGGCGTCCGCATTTCCTTGGAGTTGAAGGATCAGCTGATTGCGGCTATCGAGAAGGTGGCGGGGTATGCTGGTGATGCAATGGGTGAATCTAAGGGTAGGCCGAAGCCTCTTACGAAGTCCGAAGAAGTAGATGAGGACGAGGAAGCCGACGAGTAGAAAATCCAAACCGGTTTTAAGTTCAACAATATTAACCTCTAACTGGTAACCATGAAGATCATCGATGACTGCCCTGGCGCTGCTCCCCTCAAACGACCCACCATCATCTTCAAAACCTGCCCACGTTGTGGCGAAGAAGTAGAACTCTTTACAAGTGATGTGAAGATGGTCTGCGAGAGTTGCGGATTTATCATTTACAACGATACGATGTCCTGCGTGGAGTATTGTGAATACGCCAAAGAATGCGTAGGCGAAGAGATTTACAACGACGTACAGGAAATGATCAAAAAGAAGAAAGAACAAGAGGCTATCAGAAAAGCGGGGTAGGCATCAACTTACTATAATCAATGTAATCGAATGGTGAAACTGTAAAATGACTGAACTACTCCAAATCTATAAATGTGAAACGTGTGGAAACATCGTCGAAGTACTGCACACTGGTACTGGAACGCTAGTCTGCTGTGGTGCACCCATGACACTTATGGAGGAACGAACAGCCGACTTCAAGACCGAGAAACATGTCCCAGTTGTGGAAGAAACCAAAGACGGCCTTCATGTCGTTGTTGGTTCCACCCCCCACCCAATGGTCGATGCCCACTGGATTGAATGGATCCAGGTGGTCAAGGATGGCACGATTATGCGCCAATTCTTGGAACCTGGCATGAAACCAGAAGCTGATTTCCCGATGAAAGGCAAGCCTGACGTGGCACGTGAATATTGCAATATTCACATGCTCTGGAAGACGAGTTAAATCTACATCTCAATCTGAATAAAAACATTTTAGGTGACTAGCTCTAAAGCTTGTCACCAAAACTTCTTTTTTTAATCGCTGTCAACAATTGTCTCTTCTAGTTCAACGACCTCGCCGCAGTAAGGACATTCGGCTTGTCGTGGACCGGTCCATTGAACCTCATTGTATTTGAGGGGTGCATCACATCGGGGGCATTCGGCTGGTAGACTTTCTCGGATGAGTTGGCGGTCCTGTTTCTGTTGACTACTAAGGTGAACGGTTTCGGGTATGTCCATCTCTTTGGTTGCAGCACGCATACTTTTGCAGATCATGTAGAACGCAAAAATGAAGATACCCACAAAAATCGCAATGAACAGGATAAAAATCAATCCAAAGGCACCAAAAATGAGGTTTAACAGCATATCGACAAATTCGAATTGTGCGGCCATTACTGGTAAAACTGGCTGGAAACCATAGTATGACATCATTGTTCACTAATTGGGTTTGAGAAGTCTACGCCTAAAAGGCTTGTTAAGGTTCTTCACTAGTGGCTTCAGAGATTGAGGAAACCACGTTCCCACTCCGAATACTCATGCGTCCTTGTGCCGTCTGAAGGATGAGGCTTCCATCCGAATCTATTTTCTCTGTCTTTCCAGTGACTTGCCTGTCCCCCACATCAATAGTCACAGTCTTCCCAAGGGTTCTACAGAGGCGTTGATAATGTGGTTTGATAGCTTTGAAACCTTTATCTCGCAGCTTGACATACCAAAATTCCAGTTGACCTACTAAATACCCGAATAGTCTGGGCAAATTCACAGCGCGATTAAGCTGCTCCTGAAGGGTTGTAACCTTAGATTGGAGCAAATCCGGGAAATCTCCAATTGTGGAATTGGCATTGATTCCGATACCAATCACAGCGTATTCGATATCGTTGCCAATAAAGGCTGACTCGACGAGAATCCCTGCCACCTTCTGATTAGTTAACAATACATCATTTGGCCATTTCAACACGGCTTCTAGCCCTAATGCAGTCTGAAGAACCTTAGCGACCGCTATACCCACTGTCAACGTAATCAACGGGGTTTCATCAGCTCTAATGCTCATTGGTCGAACGAGTAGGGAAAAATACAATCCACCAGGTGGTGAATACCACGTATGATCTAACCGTCCAATCCCTTCTGATTGTTCATCCGCTAGCACAATTAATCCTTCGAGTTCACCTACCTTAGCTAGCGGTTTCAGGTATGCGTTGGTTGAGGGAAGCGATGAAAAATGGAGTAATCGCCTAAATACCAGTTTTGAAGTGTTGCTCAGCGCGTGTTGGAAAGGGTCGTTTCGGGGTTCAAGGGGGATAGGGGGTTTAGCCATACAATTCACAGCAAGCTATTTGGTCGGTTGGCACAATTCTAGCAGCACACCGTTGGTGCTTCGTGGATGAATGAAAGCGATACGCATATTTCCTGCACCCATGCGGGGTGTTTCATCGATTAACTGAATTCCCTGAGCTTTCATATTAGCTAGTGTGGCCTCGATGTCATCCACTTCAATAGCGATATGGTGGATGCCTTCTCCGCGCTTTTCGATGAACTGTGCCACGACACCATCAGGACTCGTCGATTCTAATAACTCAATACTGGAATCGCCAACTGGAATGTGAATTGTTTTGACCTTCTGGCTTTCGACAGTCTCGATACACGAAGGCTTCAATCCTAGAACCTCTCGATATAATTTCAAAGCCATATCAGCATCTCTAACTGCAATTCCGATGTGAGCAATGCGCAAAAAACACTCATCTCCATCTTCTTTGAGCTGTAGCACCTTGAAAAGACTTCTGTTCCACTGAACTAGTATTCTACAAACGTTTTTATTGAAGGTCAGGTGTTGAGGCGCATTATGCAACCCGCTGGGGTACGTGAGCAGGAAAATGGGGGTGAAAGGCCTCCATTAAATGCTAATCTTTTAGCCATTTTTGGCACAACCCTCATTGCAGTCATGGGTGTTGCAAGTATAACTCCGGCATTTCCTTCGATGAGTATTGCTCTCAGTGTTCCGCCCAGCATGATCAGCCTTCTTGTCATCGTATTCACACTTCCGGGAGTCATCCTTACTCCCTTTTTGGGGGTAGCTGCAGATCGGTATGGTCGTAAACAAGTATTGGTTCCCTCTCTGTTATTGTTCGGGGTCGCTGGATTTGGCTGTGCGTTTTCTGAACCCTTAGGGCTTCTTTTGGGGACCTCGCCCTTTTTCATGCTGCTGATTCTTCGGGTCTTTCAAGGAGCTGGTGCAGCCGCTCTTGGTTCACTCAATATCACAATCATTGGTGATTTGTATCACCACCGGCAACGCACACAAGTGATGGGGTACAATGTAAGCGTCCAAAGCATTGCCACAGCCATTTATCCCACAGTCGGTGGGTTCTTGGCGCTTTTCGCCTGGTATTTCCCTTTCTATCTCCCGCTTCTAGCTCTCCCTATTGGTTTGGCAGTACTCATCTGGCTTAATGTGCCTAAATCTAAACAACTCCTAAACCGACGTGAATATTTCGGGCAAATCTGGCATATCCTCCAAGATCGACAGATCGCTGGTTTGTTGATTGTAAGTACAGCAATTTTCATCATGCTTTATGGAGCTATTATCACCTACTTACCCTTTCTCCTAATTACTATGTTTTCTGTCGACTCATTCATTGCTGGGCTTGTTGTGTCGTTCATATCTGTTACTTCAGCTTTTACAGCCTTCTTAGTTGGAGTTCTGATTCGAAGGTACTCCATGAAGGGCTTGCTAATGGCAGCGTTTCCCTTTCAGACCTTGGGTCTGTTCCTTATTCCCTTCGCACCCCATCTACTGATAATTCTCATTCCAATTGGACTATTTGGTGTTGGCATGGGCTTGGCTACACCCACGACCCAAAACCTCCTTGTGAATCTAGCCCCAATGGAGAACCGTGCAGCGGTCATGTCACTAAACGGACTTGTTCTTCGACTTGGGCAAACATTAGGCCCTCTTATTATGGCAGTTGTACTTGGTGTCTTGGCACTTCCTGGAGTCTATTTCATAGGCGCCCTGATTGCACTGGCACTCCTCCCCATAGTCTTTCTAACAGTACCATCCCTGGACCGTTCTCTGATAGAACGCTAGAAGATTTGCGGTGCTTTGTATTCACCAAAGACTAAGCGTAGATTATCGCATATCTCGCCCAAGGTTGCATGGGCTTCAACTGCTAGAAGGATGGGGGTGAAGAGATTGTCCATGTCCTCTGCAGCTACTTGGAGATTGTTTAGCGCTGATTCTACAGTTTTAGCATCACGGGATTGTCTTAGGGCTGCCAGTTTCTTGGCTTGCAGTTCTTCGACAGCTGGGTCAACTCTTAGGTAATCAATAGTGCGTTCCTCTTCAGGAATTTCGAATTGATTTACACCAACTACTACCCTTTCACCAGTCTCGATTTCGCGTTGATAACGATAGGCACTGTCATGAATTTCACGTTGAATATAACCTGATTCGATGGCTCGTAGGACGCCACCCATTTTATCGATTTTTTGAAGGTATTCCTCAACTCCCTCTTCAATTTCATTGGTGAGGCTCTCTAAGAAATAGGATCCAGCAAACGGATCAATAGTGTTAGCAGCACCGGTTTCATGGGCAAGGATTTGTTGAGTGCGGAGTGCGATAGTCGCGGCTTTTTCAGTGGGGAGGGCAAGGGCTTC
The DNA here is from genome assembly GCA_048938295.1 of Promethearchaeota archaeon. Classification (GTDB taxonomy): domain Archaea; phylum Asgardarchaeota; class Hermodarchaeia; order Hermodarchaeales; family Hermodarchaeaceae; genus Hermodarchaeum. The sequence goes on along the minus strand of JBHLMI010000013.1, from coordinate 37,175 downwards.
ATCCATGGAGTTGGTGTGAAGGGATTGGGTTCCTCCCAATACGGCAGCTAGCGCCTGCATTGTGACTCGAACAATGTTATTTTCGGGTTGTTGAGCAGTAAGACTACAGCCAGCAGTCTGTGTATGAAAACGCAAAAGCCATGAACGCGGATCCTCTGCGTAAAATCGCTCTCGCATAATCTTATACCACAATCGACGGGCAGCTCGAAATTTCGCAATTTCTTCGAACAAATCATTATGGGCACCAAAGAAGAAGGAGAGCCGTGGGGCAAACTCATCGATCTGCAGCCCCGCCTCAATGGCCGCTTGCACGTAAGCTATGCCATTGGCGAATGTGAACGCTACTTCTTGGGTGGCGGTACTGCCCGCTTCGCGGATATGGTAGCCGCTAATACTGATAGTATTCCACGAGGGCAGCTCTTTACGACAATAAGCGAAGGTATCGGTGATTAATCGCATGGAAGGTTCGGGTGGGTAAATGTAAGTTCCACGGGCAACGTATTCTTTGAGAATATCGTTTTGAATTGTACCTCGCAAAACTTTGGGATCAACACCCTGTCGTTTGGCGATTACAATATACATCGCTAGTAAGACTGCTGCAGGGGCATTGATGGTCATGCTGGTGCTGACCCTGTCGAGGGGAATATCCTGAAATAGAATGCCCATGTCTTCAACAGATGGGATGGAGACTCCACATTTACCCACCTCACCTGCAGCCATGGGATGGTCTGAGTCATAACCGATCTGAGTTGGTAAATCAAACGCTACACTGAGTCCGGTTTGTCCTTGTTTGAGGAGGTATTGGTAGCGTTCGTTGGTCTGTTCAGCATTACCGAATCCTGAGTACATGCGCATGGTCCATAGGCGTCCCCGGTACATCGTGGGGTAGACGCCACGAGTATAGGGTGGTTCCCCAGGAAATCCTAGGTCCTGCTGATAATCAAATTCAGGGAGGTCTGCTGGTGAATAAAGCCGTTTCACGGGTTTACTGGAGGTGGTCATTAACTGGTCAGTCCGTTCTGGAGCTGTTTTTAGATAGGGTTTGAGAACATTCACCTCCCAGTCATCATAGGCGTTCTTTACCCGCTTCTTTTTAGGCACTTCATATCACCTCTGAGCCAGCTACATCTCCACACCTTTACGCGCCGCGACTCCCTTCTGATAGGGATGCTTAACTTCCCTCACCTCACTGACAAGATCTGCGAGTTCAATAATCGAAGCGGGAGCATACCGACCCGTCAGAACTAGTTCCATATGAGCAGGACGGGATTCAATCAACGCAATGACTTCCTGTTCGGTAACCAATCCGAAATCCATTGCCACATTCACTTCATCAAGAATCAGAAAGTCAATGGTTCCTCTTTCGATTATCTCACGGGCATGAGCAAGCGCTGCTTTTGCCAACTTGACATCTTCGGCGTCTGGTTTCGATTTATCTACAAAATCTGGACGACCAAACTGCCGAATCGTGAAGTTGGGAATATATTTAACGGCGTTCAATTCTCCATAGTTAATCTTTCCTTTCATGAATTGAATCATGTATACTTCAAAGCCATGGCCTGCCGCACGTAAGCCTAGCCCCAATGCCGCTGTGGTTTTTCCCTTTCCGGAACCAGTATAGACCTGCACCATACCCTTGTGGCTGGATTCTTTTCCTTTCTTCATTCTTTTCACTCTGATGTGAGAATATCCAAATGGGGAGCTAGCCGTTGATAGGTAGTTTCTGCATTCATGACCAAAGTCCGTGTATCCGCGGTAGTTTCCATGAAGCCTAGTTCTCGGGGGTAACGGGGCACGATATGCAAATGGAGATGCGAAATACTGGCTCCTGCAGCTGAACCAAGATTCAGTCCCATGTTCACACCCGTTGGGTTGAAAGCCTTTTGGACGAGTTTTACTGTTTTAGCGCCCATCCAGAAGAAGGCGTTTGTCTCCTCCTGGGTTAGCTCCGAAAGCTTCACCACATGGCGAATGGGAACAACCATCACATGACCTGGATTAAAAGGGAACATGTTGAGAAGGACCAAGAACTGATCATCACGGTAAACGATTTTGGTTTTCACCTTGGGGTTACCTTCGATTATCGCACAGAAGATACAGGGAATTTCACGACGTTCCCGCCCCTCGATGTATGCAAGTTTATGCGGGGCTGCAATGTAATCTCGGAAGGGCACGGTTCTATCGACTCCTATTCAAGCTAGCTGAACTCATTATGCAACAAGAAGAGAAAAGGGCAATTAATACTTCCGTTTCCACCGTGATCCGGATAATTAATTGCTCACCCGCCGTGACGGTGGACTTCGTCTTCAAGGCCTCGAATCGCGGCTTTAAGGCGTAACCGTTCTTCGACGTATTCATCACCGGTTACATCGCCAGCTTTGAACTTCTTGTCTAAGTCACTAAGTTCTGCTTGCAGTTTCTTGATTCGTTGCCGCATCTGGTCAACATAGCTCACTGTACGGCCTTCAGCACCAGCTTCAAGTTCTGCAGGGGTATAAGCGGCTTTAATTACGCCATCATCGATTCGGAGAATACGTTCCGTGGAAGCTGCAACTAGCGGGTTGTGGGTCACGAGGATAATGGTCTTCTTATACTTCTCATTGATTTGCACCAAAAAGTCAACAATGATCTGGGAGGTTTCAGAATCTAACTCACCGGTGGGCTCATCAGCCAAGACAATGGGAGGATCATTAGCCAGCGCTGCAGCAATAGCAACTCGTTGTTGTTCGCCTCCACTCATTTCATCGGGTTTGTGCTTCGCCCGATCTGAGAGTTGAACAATAGAGAGTAGTTCGTCTACTCGGTTTCGGCGTTCGCTTCGTGGGAGTTGATTGACAATCATGGGTAATGCGACATTTTCTGCCGCAGTGAGTGTTGGAACAAGGTTCAGTGTCTGGAAGATGTGCCCAACTACGCGTCGCCGGTACATGACGAGTTGTCTACGGTCCAAGAATGTGACATCTACATCACCTACCTTGGCTTCTCCTGCCGTGGCTCGGTCAAGTCCCCCAATGATATTAAGTAAGGTGGTTTTTCCCGAACCGGAAGGCCCCATAACTGAAATGAGTTCTCCTTCCCGAACTTCCATGGACAATCCTCGAAGGGCACGAACCTCGACTGCCCCCATGCGGTAGACCCGAACCAAATCTTTGACTGAAATATAGGACATTCTCTTTTCACCTCAACACGGAGAGATCGTACCGTGCGGTACGTGCTTCAATTAAAATGGGAACTAAAGTGTTCAATACAAGGAGTCCCGCGATGGCTCCTATGTAAGCTGCAAACATGACATTAAACTCAGGTGGTAAAAATCGGGCTTGGACGAGAGGTGGAACTAATGTTGCCACTCCACCGCTGATCAGCCCGTAATAGATGATGAGTCCTACGGATAATCCCAAGAGGATGGCAAATATCATGATCGTTAGGATTTCAGCGGAAAGCATGGTGACCGTTTGGGTATAGGTTAATCCCCGTGCACTCATCAGAGCTGTGGTCGTCCGGCGCTCTCGAAGCGTCAAATAAATGATAACCAATGTGCCTACAGATGCAAGGATGATAGCGAACGCGACTCCCAATTGCATCATATTGGTTGTTGCGTTTCGAAGGACATCAGCATTGTAATTTTCTATAAGAGAAATCGCTGAATCGACCTGAAGGACATTATCTAATGCTTCTAAGGCTTGGATTACTTCTGCATTATAAGCAGACGAATCCAAGGACACTAATACATATCCTGTGGGGGATATCTCGGCAGAATAACTCTCCATCAACTCGATGGAAACGTAGGACCAAGATGGTTCTGCCATCCAATAACCTCCTGTTGGGGAATAGCCAAGTTGAACAAATTCAGGTTCTGGGCCCATGAATCCAACGATAGTTAGTGGATGGTATACACTTGATGCAGGGAATTGAACGGATATGGCATCACCTAGAGCTGCCTGTACATTGATAGCGGCTAGTTTCTCAAGGATAATTGTTTCATTATTCCCTGAAATGGCGTCAAATGCTATTGGATAGGGAACGCCCAATATCCATTCGGGTTCGAGGTAAGCGACTCCTAACCACTCACTGACATTAATCGCTCTTACGACCAATCCGTCAGATGCAACGGTGGACATCGTGAAGGTGTACTGGCCTGCTGCTGCTCGAACGCCATCGATATTGCGAATAGTAGGTAGTAAATCGGTGACGTTTTCGGGATAACTCACGAGGACTTTGATATCCGCACCCACAGATGTGTAGGCATTTCTGATAGCAAGATCTTGGCTACTGCCAAGGATGCCGATTGTCTGCACGGAATAACCGACTATTAACGCGGTGATGAAGATAATCGCCACCGTTCGTCCAGGGCGCCGAGAGATGTTATGTGACGCTAATCCTCCTAACTCGCCCATGATTTTTCCGATGAAGCGCTCCGAATAATGGTAGAAACCTTTCCATCCCTTGACGATAATGGTGACAAATCCCCAGAGAAAGAGTAGGGGTGCCCAGAAGGCGATAACGGTATCAAAGACGACCCAATACATCGCTATTGAACCGAGAATTGGATTGGTAAAAATCAAGTTAATAGCGAGTTCAGCGACATTGATTCCCAAGAGCCAGATAATGAGTTTGTAGCTCCCCAAAATTAAGGCAGTCCAAGCAAGCATTCGGGGATATCCCGTGGGCTCTCCAGTCAGAGTGTACTCTCGGATCGCTTCAGTTGTCGGTATTTTTGCTGCCTTTCTGGCAGGGAGATAGGAGGCAAATACAGCAATTAGAACCCCAATAAGGAACGTCAGGAAGATTGTATCGACGCCGATTCCTGTAATGAAGATAGTTGTCCATGTGATTGCCGGGATGAAAAAGGGAATGATCCCAATAGCAATGAGGATACCGAAGATGCTAGCAATGATTCCAGTGATAATTGCCTCCCATACGAATAAACTGGTTATAGTGCTTCTTGTCACACCCTTTGTGAGTAACAGACCTGCTTCGCGGCGACGGATAGAATAGGATACATCATTCAATGTAACGCCCATGTACAAAGCGATGAAGAACACGGGAATCGATACCTGCAGGAAGGTCGCCCGAAATGCCTCTGAAATGCTTGAAAAGTATTGCAGGGCATTATAGAGATTATTAATAAGATACCCATCATGTGTTAGATATAGACGGTTTTGAATTTCAAAGCTCATTTGTTGTAGATTTTGCATGGAGACTTGGACGTTATAGGGATTGATGAGGGCTGCCCGGTTGACAAAGATTAGCGTGAATGGATCAAGCTCAAGTTCTTGGGCGTCCGGTTGGACTGAAGCCCAGTCATAGAGTGGTAAGAAAGTTGCTTCAACGTCGGTTATAAAGAAGGTAGCATGCTGTTCTAGCCAGCTTTCGTATTCATACCCCCAATAGTAGAAAGGTGGATCAACCATAAGGGTGTCTCGGGCGGATGTGCTGAGTTCAACATGGCCTACAACCTTGAGAGTAAGGTTGACTGTAATATCTTCTGGAGAGTCAGTCCAGACATGGATACTCGTCGAATAGTTGCTTCCGATTGGATACTCGCTTATGCGTGATGAACTTGTGGTGATGAGGGTTTCATTGGCACCAAGGGCTAAAGTTCCAGAAATCAGAGTAACACCATCATAAATACTGGAGTTACCTTGTACTCCACATGTCATAATAAATTCCATATCGGGGGCAACATACGTGGCATTCGTGTTCCGTATCATGGTTTCTGTAAATTGCACATTTTCGATGCTTTCAACTTGCTGCCGAATATTGGCGAAAGAGGAGGCTGACGGAATTGTTCCCCAACTCCAAGTCCGCCAATGCATATCCACGGTTACGCTACCCAAAATTTCGTCAAGCATCGCGCCTACTAAAGAGTTAGCGCCGATGTTGGCAGCTGCAAAAAGGGATGTGGCTATTGTGACCCCGATTAATATTGCCAGAAACAGCTTTTTATTCCGGGTTGTTCGACGTATTGCGTACCGATACACACCAAGTCCCTACTCAATGCATTCTTCTAAGTAAACACATAAAAGCTTTAAGGTCTGGTACGCCCAGAAACCTCGTAGAGCTTTTTAGCTCTAATGGAGGTGGAAAGTCTGTTTTCAGAAAAAACGACCCCGATTAGCGAACTAGTAAAGGGTAATCCAGATCGCCCGCTTCGTGAACCGGCAATGGTTTTGCTGGCGTGCCTGTTCAATGTCTTCCAAGTCTATCAACTGCTTACCGTACTGCCACAGGTCTCGGTCCCTTATGACCCTTACAATCCTTTCTCTTTCATGAACATTTACATGCTGCAGATGGTATCGGGGTTAGTCGGATGGTACATTGTGTTTTCGGTTATCCTGCTAATCGGGGCCAGTATCGTGTACTTCCTTAATCGACGGATCGGTAGCGCTATAATTTTAGTTATCTCCATCATCGGTCTCCTTACAAGCTTTGTGGGCGTTACTATTGCCTTCGTGTTTACACGAAATTTTGCTACACTATTCCTAGGATTTCTGGCTCCCATTTTTGGACTTATCGCCGGTATTTGGGGAATTCGAAGCAAAGACCTTGGTGCTCCCGCCACAGCACAAGAAATCATCTAAAACCCAATTACTTCACGTAGGTCACTGCTTTCTCTATAAAGGCGACCATCCGTTTCACTGCTTCATCCACGACTTTTTGTCCCTTCTCCGGGCTAGCTCGAGTCGCATATCCGATGGTTCCTGAATCAGTGAGATCTGTGGTATCCCAGACAGGCATGATATGCGGTTGTGGAGGAAACATGGTTGCTTTCGAAAATCCTGGAACAGGTTCACGTCCCGGCTCGTCGACCCGCTTGTCTTCTAATACGCGTTGCCCCAATGCCCAAGCTGCTGATGTTTCCATTTCATCAGCATGGAAATGCGGTGGTTCAAAGATTTCTTGAACCAAATCGCCAGTGATTTTCCACCACTCGAGTCCTACGCACCATAAGCCCTCTTCATCGTGTAGTCTCCGTAAAGCGAGGGAAAGGGCAGCAGTATTTCCTCCATGGCTGTTCATGACAATGATTTTTTTCACACCATGTTTAGCTAGGCTTTTTCCCACATCCACGATGAGATTAATGAAAGTGTCGCCACTCAACGTAATAGTTCCTGCGAAGGGCATGTGATGCGGAGACACCCCATAAGAAATCAGGGGAGTAACAGCGGTTTTGATTTTTGGCCACAGCGCCTCCGCGACACGAATGGCAAATTCCTGGGCTTGAAATGCATCATTATCGAGAGGGAGAGCTGGGCCATGTTGTTCTTGGGAGCCAACAGGTATGATAGCAATCTCCGTTTCTTCGAAGAGCGCTTTAGCTTCCTCCCAGGTCAGCTTCCCGAGCATGAACGGTTTAACATCTGCCAATCCGAATCCACCAGCAACTAGTTGTGAAGGATTACAGTACCGTTGTCCGAAACTTACCCACCTCGGACACGCCAAAGGTGGTGTTCGGTTCCTGCGTCATCGACGGGCACTGCCCCAAAGGGGCTGTCACCTCCCGCCTCGCGGACCAGGCGTTTAGGGTCTCCACGCAACTCGCGGCGACCAGCCACACCTAGCGCGTTTGCGGCTTTTATAGGTGTCCCACCCTACCTGTGAAGTGAACCCGGTTTGACTAGCCTCCGAAGTAAAAGTTCTTGACCTTCAGTGGTCCGAACTGGCTAAAAAGGATTAGCTGCTATTAACCCTGGCACTGGTTGAAAAGTCCTCGTGTTGAGCAGATATCCGTTGGTTAAGTGCCTTCGGCATAATCCTGATGATACCGTTGTTGTTCGGGAGTCAGCTGGTCGATGCTGATGCCCATGGATTCCAGTTTTAATCGAGCAATGGTTTCATCGATTTCTCGTGGGAGCACGTAGACTTCATTGGAGAGTTCTTTGTGATGGTCCTTTAGGTAAATCATGGCATAAACCTGGTTGGAGAAGGACAAATCCATTACCGACGAAGGATGGCCTTCAGCCGCAGCCAGATTCACTAGGCGTCCTTCAGCGAGAAGGTAGATCCGACGCCCATCTTTCAATGTATATTCACGGTTATTTTCGCGAATCACCCGTTCTTTTTTCGCCATCTTGGTCAATTCTTCAGCATTCACTTCGACGTTGAAATGACCCGCATTAGCTAGGATAGCTCGGTCCTTCATGACCGCGAAATGCTCCTTTCTAATGACATCGCGCATTCCCGTTGAGGTAATAAAGACGTCTCCCAGTGGAGCGGCTTCAATCATGGGCATGACCCGATAACCTTCCATCCGCGCTTTCAAAGCTTGAAGGTAGTCAACTTCAGTGACGATGACATCAGCACCCATCCCGCGTGCACGCAAAGCAAGTCCACGCCCGCAGTGACCGTATCCGCCGATCACAACGGTGCTTCCAGCAAACAAGATGTTGGTTGCCCGAAGGACCCCATCAAGTGCCGACTGTCCTGTGCCGAAGACATTATCCATATCATGTTTCGTCACCGAATCGTTCGCCGCAATAACGGGGTATTGGAGTTTTCCATCAGCAGCCATTGCTCGCAGACGGTGGACGCCGGTGGTGGTTTCTTCTGAAGCGCCAAGGATTTTCTTGGCAAGATTTGGTTGTTTTGTGTGCACCGTAAAAATGAGATCTGCTCCATCGTCGAGGGTTAGTTGAGGATTAATCTTGAGGGCTTGGTCGATACACCAGTAGTATTCTTCCGTATTCAGGTTGTGCCAGGCAAACACCGACACATCATTCGCAACAAGTGCTGCAGCCACATCGTCCTGTGTCGAGAGTGGATTACAGCCACACCAAGCAACTTCAGCCCCTGCTGCTACAAAGGTTTCAACTAGCACCGCAGTTTCTTTGGTCACGTGTAAACAGCCAGAAATCCGAAAACCTTCGAGAGGCTTGGTTTTAGCGAATTGTTTTCGGATGCCCATCAACACGGGCATTTGCGATTCGGCCCAATCGATTTTCTTTCGGCCTTGGTCGGCTAGGCTGAGATCGCGCACTTTGTGGTCTACCATAGTATACACCTATGGCAGTTTTGGGCTATATCTTTGCTTTAAGGGTTTTCCGAAAAGAAGTGATTGGCTTTTCAATTGTGGGAAGAATGAACATCATTCGAAGAGGAATTCTTACGAAGTCTCTCATTCTTGCTGAGAATTACTTGTGGTGTTTAATGCATTTGATATCGAATACATAGTTATGCCCGACTGGGATTGTATCGTACCAGTCATTATGCGGCAGGGCTACATCCACGTACATGAAGCCCCCTTCCAGCGTATCAAGAAATTCCCCTGAACAAGGGGCAGGTGCGGGGCGGAGAAGCGTCGGAACCTGGTTAAGTTTCGGTCAAAACGCGCCTCGGCGACGAGCGTAACGGAAAGGAAAAGTCCGAAATCTTTTCGTTTTGAAAGGGAGGATGTCGTGGATTTCACCACTCTTTAAAGTAGTAAAAGTGTGATTCCCTTTACATCCTACAGATTTTTAGCAAAGGACAATGCAGTTGATGAGTTGGGTGTTGAAATGAGCTTGCTTTTCATCCTTGTAGCAATTGTTTGTAGCCTAATCGCCATCCTGCCTGCGTTTCTCATTTTCCTGTATGTTGCTCGATTCAAAGGAAGTATGTGGATTTCAGCGCTTCTGGGCGGAGTCTTTTGGTTCTTAGCTCTGCTTGCACGGGAACCGATTCTCATCATATTACAACTCGGACTGCTTCCCTTGCTTTCATCATTCTATGTGGTACTAATTGTCATCCTATTCTTCTTAGGTGCCTTAATGGCCGGGTTGTTTGAAGAAGGGATCAAATACGGGTTCCTGAGGAAATATCCCGCTTTTGTTAAAACAGTAAAACATGCATTGTGTTTTGGCTTAGGGTGGGGATTATCTGAAGCTATCTTACTATATGTTGTAACAGTGCTTACTTACGGGTTTCTCTACGAGTGGCTTGCCACAATAGTCACGTTGCCATCAGAATCCCAGATGATTTTCAGTTTCATCCTTGGGGCATTTGAACGGAACACCGCCATTGTCTTACATGTTTCTGCGACGATTCTTGTAGCTTTAGCCGTGTGGCATAAGCGATTCCTCTTTGCATTCGGTGCGATTCTTAGTCACTTTCTATTCGACTTCATTCCCATAATGATTCTACAGTTTGTTCTCTACCCTTTCCTGGATCCAATTCTTGCAGGAATTCTAGCTGAAGTTCTCATCGCTGTCTTTGCCATAATCTTCTTAATACTGGCTTATTGGCTCTTGAAGCGAGAAGGAGGTCCTCCTGAAATCGAGTTAGAACCTCCATCAGAAGACAAAACTCAAGTAAGGCTTGATACTTAAGGAAAACCTGCGAGCGGAATACAGTGCCAGAGCTGCCCGACCTTGAAGTAGCAGAGGCTGTCCTCAACCGAACTCTAACAGGACACACCATTAAGCAAGTAGAAGTCGGGAGCCCTATACTCCTACGTCGTCCAACCGCTGAACAATTCACTCAAGCGCTACAAGGTCGCTCCATCAAAACCTTCACCCGGTATGGTAAATTCCTCATCTTCCACTTCGAACCATCAGCCCAGCTCTACATTGACTTCATGCTCGCTGGACGCCTCAAACTACAACCACCGACAACATTGAAGCAAAAGAAGATGGGATTTCTATTCCGGCTTGACTCCGGTTGGGATTTACGCTATTTAGATGTAAAGAATATGGGGAAACTCTATCTCCTTCTAAAAAATGAACCCACGTCTTTGATTCCCAACTACGACACGCAAGGGCCCGATGCAATTGATCCTGCCCTAACGAAGGAAGTGTTTAGTCAACGATTGAAGACCTTCAATGGCGCAGTGAAGCACGTACTCATGAATCAGCGGTTCATCGCTGGACTTGGCAACGCTTACGCTGACGAAATACTTTTCACAGCTAAGGTACTCCCCTTTCGAAAACGGTCAAGCTTAGCAGACGCTGAAATCGAGACGCTCTATTCTGCCACACAATCTGTACTGCGCCATGCAATCAACACCATCTCTGCTCGTGTAGGAGATACACTTCAATTTGAGGTCCGGGACTTCTTACAAATTCACGGTAAGGGAGGCGAATCCTGTCCAATTTGCGGGACAACCATCTCCTCCGTGAAATCAGGCGTGCGTGTAGCGAATTTTTGTCGTCATTGTCAAATCTAGCAGATTACGTGAAACTCGATTTTTTTGCCTTGAAATCTTCCAGGGGAACAGTATTAAATGCCTAAGTTGGCACAGGCTGGTTTGCTAAAGCCTGTCCTGAATGCGGCTTCATGTAGGCTTTGGATATCTGCGGGAATTGAAAGATGCTCTGAAGAACAGGGTGCCTTTCACATACGAGGTGTGAGTCCAAATGGTACTCTACGGCATCTGGCTCATCGATGCAAATAGTGGACTGCTTCTTTCTCACATCACTGTTCCGGGATTTTCCTTCAATCCCGACCTCTTTTCAGGATTCATAGCTGCAAGTCACGACTTCGCCGCCGAAACCTCAGGAGGCAAATTGAACACCATTGCCATGGGCAACTTCAAACTCCTCATTCGGCGAGCTCGCGTCCTCCTCAAAGTCATCGCCATCGGAGCTCGAGACCCCGAAGCCCGTTATGATCAATTATTAGACAACATCGAAAACAAGGTTGATCCCATTTTAGCTCAACACCATCGGGAACCCAACGGTTTCAAAGCTGTAACCATCGAATTCAAGCGAAGGCTCTTAGGCGTTATCACTTCAGAACTGGACAAATTTGCTACTCGCAAGGCCCCATCAGACTTATCCGAACTGGCGATTTTACGTGAGTCCGCTGCCCAAACGCTTATTCAAGCTTTACTTTCGCGGCATGAAGCAGAGCTAATCCCCGAGTTAGCTACGACCAAAATTGGCTATTCCTATCCTCTCGCTTCATCTATTACTGGACTCGGCGATGAAGAGGCCATGCAATTATTAAATCGCCTCTCCGATTATGGAATCCTCCTCACCGAACCCACCGACAGTTCCCTTGCCTGTCCTAAATGCAACTCCCTTCATCTTCATCCCCACATTTTGTGTCCCAGTTGTCAAACACCCGCCCAACCCGTCGAACTCTTTGAGCATCTAAGTTGTGGAGCTATCAGTGTTAAGCTTAGCGAAGATCAGGAGACCTATTGTAATCGGTGTGGAATACGCGGTGCGGACGAACATGAGTTTCGGTTTTTCCGAGGCTATCAATGCCCTCAATGCAACTCATCATTCAAGAATCCCCAAATGATCTTCGTATGCCATTCCTGTCATACAATCACTGAACCCGAAGACGCTGGTATACTAATTCTTAAGAAATATGTTCTTAATCCTGCGCTTATCCCCGAATTGGAGTTCCTCCTCGCTAGACCTTCAGCAAAAACGAGTAAACCCTTCAAACCCAAACGAGAAAATGATGTTAGAAAAGTACCACCTGCGCCTGAACCCGCAATCACCTTCCCCCAGGAAGAACCAGTAGAACGCCCTCTCCTCACATCACCAACACTGAAGTTCATCGGAGCCTCCCAGCAACCACCCGCACCAACCGAATCATTTGAACGGATTGTCAGCAGCGATGAAGCCCACCTCATCGAAGAACTTAGGAAACTTGACTCAGCACTCAGCGCCGGTAGCATAAGCGAAGCTGAATATGACCGGAAATTCGTTCGACTCAGACTGCAACTCCGCCAAGTCCGTGCTGAAGCAACTCTCTAATCTTCACTATTTTTGACTCATAGTTGAATTTTAATAGGACCTTCAAGTTCCGCATATCTACTTTACTATACATTCGTTAATTCAAATTCTGTTAAGGTGAAAAGAATTGGAAATCAACCGCATCGCCGTCATCGGTGCCGGCGCGATGGGCACAGGGATTGCCTATCAAGCTGCTCGATTCGGCTTAGAAGTCACTCTAAATGACATCAAACAGGAATTCATTGACAAAGGCATTAGCAAAATCAAAGAGATGGTCAAAACCGGCGTTGAACGTAAAAAACTGGATCTCAAAGAAGCTAAAGCCATTATCGAAGGCATTAAACCCCACCTCGACCTCAAGGAAACCGTCCAAGGCGTTGACATGGTCGTAGAAGCCATTTTCGAAAACATGGAGGTTAAAAAAGAACTCTTCGCAAAACTCGACGAATACACAAGACCTGACGCCATTCTCGCCACCAACACCTCCTCCCTCAGCGTCACCGAAATCGCAACAGCCACCAAACGACCAGAGAAGGTCATTGGCACCCACTTTTTCAATCCCGTCTACACTATGAAGCTAGTCGAGATTGTATTGGGTGAAAAATCATCTGATGACACGATCGAAACTGCAATCGAATTTGCTAAGCGACTTGATAAAACCCCGGTGAAAGTGAAAGATTCACCAGGCTTCATTGTCAACCGGATTCTAGGCGCCCTAATGGGTGAAGCGATTAAAATCCTTCAAGAAGGATTAGCCACAGGACGTGACATTGATACCGCCATGACTTTAGGCGCAAATCATCCCGTGGGACCACTGACCTTAGCTGACTTTGTTGGATTAGACATTGCTGCCGCCACTGCCAAAACCTTGCACCAAGGACTCGGTGATTGCTATCAAACTCCAAAGTTGTTGTTGGAAAAGGTGGAAAAAGGCGAACTCGGAATGAAAACCGGTAAAGGTTTCTTCGAATACACCGAATAGAAATCCTTGAACATGGAGGAAAACGACATGGAAACTCTCAAGTACGAAATTGAAGGGCATTTCCTCGCTGATGAAGAAAACATTGGTGTCATCACCCTCAACCGACCCGATGCCCTCAACGGCATCAACCCCAAAATGGTCGAAGAATTTACAGAGCTCCTCGATAAAATCGAAAAAGACGATAAAGTCCGAGCCGTTATCATCCGATCCGCTTCTGAAAAAGTCTTCTCCTCAGGAGCTGACCTGAAAGCCGCAGCATCCTTGGCTTCTGATCCTAAAGCCGGACGAAAATTCTTAGAAGACGGTCAAGCCCTCTATCGTCGCATCGAAAACTTTCCCAAACCCGTCATCGCTGAACTCAACGCCCTCGTCATCGGTGGTGGCCTCGAAATGGCTATGGCCTGCGATCTTCGCGTGGCCGCCAAAGATGCAAAATTATGGGTTACCGAAGTAGTCAACGTTGGCCTAATTCCCGGATGGGGTGGAACACAACGATTACCCCGACTTGTGGGCATAGGTCGCGCAAAGGAAATCATCCTCACCGGTCGCCAAATCCCCGCTGATGAAGCCTTAGAAATCGGTCTCGTCAACAAAATCGCCCCCTCCGATGAACTCCACTCAGAAGCATTATTCATGGCTCAACAAACCGCAGATGCAGCCCCTATCGCCGTCCGTCTCGCAAAGAAAACTATCAACATGTCCTACGATGTGACCCTCGAGGAGGGCAATAAGGAAGAATTAGAAGCTCTTCTCGAAACCACAGCAAGCGAAGACTTTGGAATTGGCGTAACTGCTATCTTCCAGAAAAGCAAACCTAAATTCAAAGGGAAATAGCCCTGATCCCTCTTCATTGCGTCCAACTACTCGGACAAAGAGATTCTATTTGCGGTTCTCGCGATAGAATCGTAGTATTAAGAGCATAAATTAGGTAAATTGCCTACCTAAGGCAGTCTTCGAACACCAGTAATCTTCAATAATGCAAAAGATTCTATTAGCGTTAACTTGCTATAGACAGAATAAGTCTAGCCCCAAAATAGGTGGAATATAAGTGACAATACCAAAAGTCGCCATTGTGGGCATCGGCCACAGCAAATACGGCAAACGCGGCAAAGTTATCGAAGAAGACATTGAAGGCGAGAAAGCAACCTACCCCGCAGTCACCCTCCGGGAACTCGCCCACGAATCTTATTTCCCCGCCCTCAAGCACGCTGGCATCACCAACAAAGATATTGAGGCCAGTGTCGTCGGTATCGCCGCCGAAGCCTTTGCTGGCCAAGGCGCCGCAGCCGCCCTCGTCGCCGACGAAGTCGGCATCATCGGCAAACCCACCATGCGCGTAGAAACCGCCTGCGCCACCGGCTCCACCGCCATCCGAACGGCCTGGGCACAAATCGCCTCTGGGCAATTCGATGTCATGGCAGCCATCGGCGTGGAAACGATGACTTGGCTATCCAGTGCATATGCTACTGAACTCATGTCAGTAGCAGGTGATCATCGCTGGGAGTACATCTACGGAATCAGCTTTCCGACGTTTTACTCATTGTATGCAGCCCGGAAGATGGCTGTGGATGGTCTCTCTCGTGAGCAGCTGTCATCGGTCTCCGTGAAAAGCCATTATTATGGATACTATAACAAGAACGCTCAACTGCGTCGACAAATTACGATCGAAGACGCGAGTGAGTCCCTTCCCATCGCTCTGCCTCTACGGTTGTATGACTGCTGTCTCATCAGCGATGGCTCCGCAACCGTCATCTTGGCTAACGAAGAAAAAGCGAAGGAGATGTCTAGCGAACCTCTCTGGATCACCGGCGTTGGTACCTCTTCCGATACCTTCCGTGTCACTGACCGACCCAACCTGCTTAATCTCGAAGGCAGCAAGCGAGCTGGCGACATGGCCTACAAACAAAGTGGCCGAACCGCCAAGGACATCGATGTCGCCTATGTCCATGACTGCTTTAGCATCGCCGAAATCATGGCCTACGAAGACCTAGGTTTCTGCGAACGCGGAAAAGGCGGCGAATGGTCTGAAGAACGCGGCGCTTACATCGATGGGCCCGGCATCCCCACCAACGTGGACGGCGGCCTCAAATCCAAGGGCCATCCACTCGGAGCCACTGGCATTGGCCAAGTCGTCGACGCCTACAAGCAAGTCTTCGACATGGTTGAGAAACCCCGACAAGTTCCTGATGCCGAAATCGCCTTGACCCATAATGTGGGTCAACATGGTCAGTTCGTGAATGTGTTCGTTTTGGAGAAGTAAGGTGACATACGATGAGTGAACATGAAATGGGTTTTGTCGTCGAGCTGTCCTCAGATGTAAAGAATAAACAGCGTATGACAGCAGAATTTAGGAAATTCATTGCTGGCCTTGAAGAAGGTAAGCTCTTGTCGACCAAGTGTAAATCATGTGGGAAGAAGTTCATGCCACCCCGGTTTACCTGCCCCTGTGGTGGAGAGGACTTGGAGTGGTTTGAGGAGAAACCTGAAGGTACATTGTATACTTGGTCGATTGTACACTTTGCCCCAGATGGTATCGCGAAACAGGTGAATGTCCCGTATCCTCTCGGCGTCATCGAGTTTGAAGATGGATTAAAACTTGCGGCGCATTTGAAGGGGTTGACGAGTAAGCCCAAGGTAGGTATGAAAGTCAAAGTGGTTCCCCAGGAACTAGATAATGGGAATTTGGCCTACTTCATCAAGCCTGCCTAACTGTGTCAGGTGGGCTTCTTCCTTTTTTATTTCTGCATATGCAATAGCATCTTCTCTAAGCTTTGCACTGATTCTTGCAGCAGTTGATGGTCTTTGACTCTGAGTGCGTGGAGAATACAATAGCACCAGCTAGTTTGTGAATAGAAGCGGATTCGATTTATTGTGGAATTATCTGTGGGGCCTTGATAATGGTCCATTATATGTTGGATGAAGGCTTCGCCATAATGCGTAAGAAGTCCACTGAAATCGTAGGCTGGGTCTCCAACGCTCACATCATTCCAGTCAATGATTCCAGTGATACGCTCGCTTTGCTGATCCCAAAGGATGTGGTCTTCGCATAAGTCTCGGTGAATCAGGGTTGACTTGAAGTGGAAATTTCTCTCATCTTGGAGGAAGGTTTCGAACCTTGTCGTAAGTTGTGTTTGAAGTTCCAAATCTAGCACAGAAAACGCTTCTGCTTTGATTTCTTGGTAGAAGGTTTTGTAGAGATTTCTCCATTGTAAGGCGGTGAAATAGGGAACCTGTACCTGTTTAACCGATTTTAGGGGATAGTTATGCAGTTGTGATAGAAATTCACCAAGTTGCTTGGCTGATGATTCCCAAGTTGAGGGGGTTAGGAGAGATTTGGTCATGGGTACTCCCGCTATCTTCGGATATCCGACGAATGTCCAAGGAAAATCTGGATTGTTTCTACAAATATAGTCGAATTGGGGAACAGCTAATGAAACATTGCCTCTTAGCATGGGTAAAATCTCTATTTCAATTTCAAGCCATTTTTGTGCATCAGGGTGACGGGGGAACCGGAATATGTATTCGCCGTTGATCTCTGCCACGAAATACACCCATCCCTCATCATTCGCTTGAATGTGGTTAATTTTCAGTTGGGGACAGCAGGTTCTGATAAGACGGTGACAGAGCTGCAAATCCATCAGAATTCCTCAACTTTTCCGCATTATAAAGGATTAAGGTTTTTGTTACGTAGACTACTGATTCTACAAGACAACTTTTTGCTGTAAAAAAGCTACCGAGTGCAGCTATTAATTTGGAGGTTGCTGCACTGGGTTAGTGTTGAGCATCGTTGGTACAATATTCCTTGGCGTGTTTATTTCCTATAGGCATTTATTCTCATTAACACCCAAAGCTTCACAAAACTAAGTGTAATCTACTTAATCGCAGAGATTCTTGAATTTTACACCACTAAGCTAGTTCTTTGAACAATTCAGTGAAGTCTTTGGTTTTAAAGGGCTGTTTGATAAGTGGTGTCTTCTCGAGTTGTGGCATGGAGCTTCGATACACTGGCCGGTCTTCTTGGTAAAAGATGCCTATGGGTATCTTGTCACCCCATTCTTCTGCGCGATGCATCGCAGCGTACCAATCGGTGGTGTCATGTCCTGCATCACTCAGTTTGTACACTCGCTCACGGTAATACTTGAAGGTTTGAACCTTGTTGAAAGTGTAGCAGACTTGGAGTATATCAACGAGTGCGAATCCCATGTGCTGGATGGCGGCTTTCATGAGCTCCTTGAGGTGGTCAAGGTCCGTCACTGAACCTCGAGCCACGAAGCTAGCGTTACTAGCTAAGGCGATTTTGAGGGGTTCTATGCGTGGCGGAAATGCGCCTTTAGGTGTGGTTTTGCTAACATACCCTTGGGTACTAGTCGGTGATGTTTGTCCGGTTGTAAGACCATAAACCTTGTTATCATGTGTGAATAATTTGACATCGATGTTGCGACGTGCAGCGTGCGGGAAATGTCCAAGACCTTCATCGAATTGGTCTCCATCACCTGCATGACCAATAACGGTGAGATCATGGTTTGCCAACTTTATCCCCGTCATGAACGGGAGAACACGGCCATGGATACCATGAAAGCCGTTAACGTTAACGTAATTGTAAATTTTCCCATGGCAGCCAATCCCTGTGACGAGCATGACCTGTTCGCGGGGTATCTCTAAATCGATGAGGGCACTTTGTAAGGCGCGGAGAACAGCGAAATTGCCACATCCAGGGCACCAGGTGTTGGGTTCTTGGGTTTTGATTGATTCACGGGTTGGTTTTTCCATCATTCTTCTCTCCTTTCATTTACTCCAATGCATTAGATGAGCTCCTTGATTCGCCGGGTGAGTTGAAGAGGATTGAATGCCCGGCCATCATATCGAAGAATTTTCTTGGTGATTTCGAAGCCAGTGTGTTCTTTGATGAGTGTTCCGAGTTGGGCAGTTTGGTTCTCTTCGATGAGAATTGGGTTCTGCCCAGTAACCGCTGATCGGATCTGTTCAACGGGGAATGGTGTCAGATAGACGACTTGTACGAAATTAGCTCTGATGTTATCCTGTTCAAGGAGGCCTAGGACTTCTAGTGCAACTCCCTTAGTAGATCCCCATCCAATAAGAGTGACATCTGCTTTCTTTGGTCCATGAATCCTAACGGGGTGTTTTTCTTCGATTCGCTTGAGTAGCTTGGGTACTTTCAGAAAGCGTTTATCTGCCATTCTCGTTGCAATGGCGCAGTCGTCGCCTTGAAACCCGATTTCCTTGTGGACAGCGGAATCGCTATGCGTTAGAGCCCCGGGCGTTCCTGGAATAAGGCGTGGGGAGATACCATCTGGTGTATACTTATGGCGAAGGTATGGCTCCTTGTCTGGATAAGGTGACATGGGAAGGAGCTTTCCTCGATTAATCTCCACATCAGCAATAGCGAATGGAGGAGTGGATGCATGGCTTTCAATGAGGTGCTTGTCGGTTAGGAGAATGACAGGTATTTGGAATTCATCAGCAAGGTTGAACGCATCAATGGTGAATTCAAAGCATTCAGTCACATCTCCAGGAGCGATGACCACTCGTGGAAATTCACCATGAGCTGCGTGAATCGCAAATCGCAGATCGCTTTGACCAGTATAGGTTGGTAAACCGGTACTTGGTCCTGTTCGTTGGGCTAGCATTATCACGAGTGGTGTTTCTGTCATCGCAGCCATGCTTAACGCTTCGTTCATTAGGCAAAATCCACCGCCTGATGTGCCGGTCATGGCACGGGCGCCCGCATAAGATGCGCCGATGGCCATGTTGATGGCGGCTATTTCGCTCTCAGGTTGAATAACCACCATCCCGAACCGTTCTGCATTGGCAATGAGAAAGTGGAGCACAGGAGATGCCGGTGTCATTGGATAGGCTGCATAAAATTTGCATCCCGCTGCGATGGCCCCCATCGCCACAGCCTCATTACCTGTTATCAAAATATGATCTTTTTGCACCCCTTTTTCTGGTTCGAAGTGCTTGATCTGCTTCTTGGGATACTGCTCTCGAACATAATCATATCCTGCACGAGCAGCATTCACGTTCATGGCAACAACCTTGTCGCCTTTATCCGCGAAGAATTCCTTCAAGATTTCTTCAAGGATTTCAATATTGTAGCCCAATAAACCAAGGGTTGCCCCCAGAGCCACTGTGTTACGGACAACGGTACGACCCTCTACGTCTTTCGCAATAGTCTCAAGGGGCACCGGAAATAGGTGTTCCACTTCTTTGGGAAGATCGGGACTATCCGAGGGAATTTCATCAGCGTCGTAGATGATCCCTCCACCAGGTTTGAGAGTCTCCCAATGCCGGTGAATTGAGTTGGCGTCCAATGCGATGATTAGATCGTGCCTATCCCATTGGCTAAACACTGGGTGCTGACTTGCCCGAACCATGTAAAAGTTATGACCGCCACGAATCAACGAGGGGTAATCAATTGTGCCAAACACGTGGAGTCCACCACGCATGAACACTTTGCCAAGAGAAACTCCAGCAGCTGAGATGCCTGCACCAGCTTCGCCGCCAATTAATACGGAGACTTCGTTTGAGTGCGCCATTTGTCTCACTCCTGTCGATAAGGTGTGGGCTCTGCTCAAAACTCTTTGTAAATTCTTACAAGCTCACAGGTTTCCTAACCCGCCTGGATGCTTCGTGGTTCCTGTCGGTACCATCAGGCATATAAATCGGAGCCAATCAAATATGGGTTGGAGTGGAGTGCTATGAAATGTGCGACCCATCTTGAACAGGATGCCATTGGAGTGTGCCATTCCTGTGGTGGTGGCGTATGTCCTCAATGCCAACAGCGCATCGGTGGGGTATTTTACTGCTTGTCCTGTCTTGATGCGGGACGTTATCGTCCACCCCAGACCGCTCGAACACCTGGCACTGAAGCTGCCCAAATGCCTCCCGGCCATCTTTCACCCCTGACACGCAACTTCTTCACGCTTGGCATCCTGGCAATGTCCTTACTGATAGCTGGCTTTTACCTACTCTACCTCTTCCCAATGGGAGCCGGTTTCTTCCCTGCTTTTCCAGTGAATGAGCCACGAACCATGGCTCTGGTAGTTATTGCCCTCAGTATTACAATTACAGGCATTGCCTTCTTCGGATATTTCCAGTATTTTCGCTCCATTTACGCTCTTAGTGTCTCCCTCCTATCCCTCCTTTCAGGATGGTTGCTTGTGCTAGCAGACCTCGCACTCTACCACCCCGAAGTGCTTAGCTTAACCTATAACCCTGGTCCATTATTCCCCTTATACTTTATATCAACAATAATTGGATATTTGCTATTAGCAGTGACGTTCATCAACTGGGGCATACTCTTCATTCGAACCAGAAAGTACGTACCCACTTCAACTCTAAGCCTATTAGCTGGAATTGCTTTTATCCTCGCCGCACATGTAATCATCTTATACCAGATTCCTCTCTTCCTCTCCGTTAGTTCCACTTACTACCTATTTTCCATTTTCCTATCGTCTTTCAATGCTGTGTTCCAACTAGTTTGTATTGAACCTGCCGCAATCCTATCTATAATCATCTTCTATAGATTACGTAAGTAAGATGATGACGTGTCATTCAGAAAAAACTCCTCCCCTTTTTTCGAACCAGTAAAGGATTATCTAATATGAGCTACACAATAATCGCGAGGCTATCTCATGACAGTTCATGTTGAGCCTACTGAGTTCACCTCTGAAGGGGAGCGATTACGAGGAAACTTCGTTCTCCCTGAAGGACCAGGACCCTTTGCAGGCATTTGCAAGTTTCATGGATTACCCGGTTCTACAGACCAGGTTAACGGCATCGCAACCCGATTAGCAGAGGCAGGTTTTGCGGTCCTAACCTTTGACTTTCGAGGGTTTCGATCCAGTGAAGGCATTTTCAGCCTTGCTGGTGAAATCAAAGATGCCCAAGCCGCAGTAAAACATCTTATGGCCTCGGGACACATCTCTCCCGAATGGATTGGCATTTATGCAGCGAGTTATGGTGCCACCGTCGCGATTATGGAAGCAAGTATCAATCCTCTCATAACCGCTGTGGCGCTTCGCGCTCCCGTCTATGATCCCCTGGCCTTTGCCAAATCCCCACTTGTTTCCACAGCTATTGAACAACTTCGGCAGACTAGCCCACAGGAAGTCCATGGTCTGACTGACCCCCAAGTACGTCAAGAAGTTCTTAGGAATATGATTCGAGATGGCATACGGTTTAATGCAATGAAAGAAATTCACAAACTTGAGTGCCCTTTATTCATCATCACTGGCAACGCTGATCAGGGAGTCGACCTTGCTGGAGTTACTCGCCTTTTTGATGCGGCCACCGAACCCAAAGAAATGGTTGTTGTGCCCGGAGCAGATCATAATCTCACAAATCCCGCAGCATATGAGCAAACCATGAACGCCATTGTAACCTGGTTTTACAACCAATTCATCCAAGGCGACTACCTCGGATTATAAACTGGTGTCAATCTGCACCTTGGTCCTCTAATTTCTCGTGGATATACCCATCTAAACGACTTTAACAGTACTGGGAGGTTTACCGAAGTTTTTAGGGATGAACCTACCGGCTTTCGTAGGGTGACTGACATGATCCACTGCCCCATGTGCAACAAGAAATTGCCTGAGCATGTTGAATGCTGCCCGGAATGTGGCGCTCCAGTCACCAAACTCATCAAAGAACCTGAAGAACACGGATTTCACTATCTCGTCGTCAACCAGGTAGACATACCTAGCGACTGTTAGACCTGACAAAGTATTCGAAATTGGTGACTCGCCTAGGCTAGCTGTGGCGATCCTAGGGACCTATTTTTAGTTTCGAAAACTAGAAATCAAAGGTGACGCGGAACAGTCGACTATGAGTGCTTTCGACAAGGTCACGGAATGGCTCTTGGATGACACCAATCCATTGGCACGCTATAATGCATTAACAGGCCTTTTGGGTCTTCCTCATGATGATTCTGCGATCCAAGATAGCTTTTCACAGCTGCTTAATTTTCTGCCAATCCAGCTATGATATAAATATGATGCCATTCTAGCATACAGCCCCGAGTGAAGTGATACACCATGCCAAAACCAGGCGTTTCCCGAATCAGCATCTCGTTGCCTCCCACGCTCCTTGAGGATTTTGATGCAGTGATCATAGATATCGGTTATGATCGATCCAAGGCCATTCAACAGGCCATGCGCGATTTCATTTCCGAATATCAGTGGGATGCAGATCCCAGCGCCTTAGCTGTGGGCACGGTAACGATAATCTATGATCATGCCGTGTCTGGGCTAGAGAGCGAACTCACTGCGGTTCAGCATCAGCATACCGACCTGATTACTTCAACAACGCATATTCACTTGGATAGCCATCACTGTCTTCTTGTTATCGTAGTGAAGGGGCAGGCCGTGAAAATTAAGCAGCTGGCATCCAAATTACAGGGCTTACGGGGCATTCACCAGTTAAAAGTCACAAGCTTAATGGAAACGCAAGTACCTATTCACTAGCATTCCCACTAATCTTACAAGGATGCTTCCACAGGTGTTTTTTTCAGAATCTGGACCAGGCTCGTTGCACCATTTCGCTGGCCATCTCAATGACCGATTGCATCTCACTAGCTGATGCGAGTCCTACTTCGGGGGCGATCTTCATAATGGAAACATGTGCAACGTAGATTTCACCCGCATCTTCATACACGACGAAACTACACGGAAACAAGAGTCCGACATTCTTTGATACATCTAGGGCGGCTTTTGCGAGTTTGGCTCGGCAGGCACAAATCATTGTGTACCGTGGATAGCCTTCTAGCCCGAGTTTTTCCTTGAAGATTGCATGAATTGGTGTTGTCATCAGAACAGAGAATCCTTCCTCTTGGATGATTGTCTCAACGTGTTTAACTGCGTCATCAAAGCTCATTTCCATCTTTTTCTTCAGCGCTGCAACCATTTCTAACAACCTTTTCCTTAGTAAAATCCTCATGTGCTTTAAGAGCTTAATGTGTGGCCATCAGGACATGTCTCGCACCGACTATAGCTACAACTTTTCTTGCCTCCAGGAATCGGATTTACCTACAACAACGCCTTTCTCTCTGGTTTAATACCGGAATATTCTTGAATTCACCAGTGTCCCTAAACCCCGGGAATCTACAATGAGTAAGCGAGAGAAAGAACGACCAATCGCGTTAGATGCCTACGAAACCATGGCTGAAGAATTCAATGCCCGAATTGAAAACAAATCTTATAACGCCTACATTGAACGACCAGCCACCTTATCCCTCCTTCCAGAAGTGAAAGGCAAGCATGTCCTTGATGCAGGATGTGGTCCTGGACTTTACGCAGAGATTCTTCTCGAAAAAGGGGCGACCGTGACAGCTATTGACATAAGTCCCAAAATGTTAGGCTTTGCGAAACAACGATTAGGGAAACGGGCTTCAATTCGGCTCGCAAATCTCGAGGAACCTTTAGATTTCTTATCCGACATGTCTGTGGATGTTATACTCTCATCACTTGTTTTAGATTATATTAGAAATTGGGATCCGCTGTTTCTCGAATTTGCCCGTGTCCTCAGGGATGAGGGATACCTCATCTTCTCGATCGAACATCCCGTTGCCAAATGGTCGAATCCAGAACACCCAAGACGTACCATCAAACCCAAAAACTACTTTAACCTTGAACTTGTCGAATTCGTATGGACTGGATTCGGTAAACCAGTCCCAGTCCAATCCTATCGTCGTCCTCTTGGTACACTTTTTGAGAGTCTACGTAGTGCGGAGTTTTACATTGACAAACTCATAGAAACTCAACCAACAGAAGACTTCAAACGAGTAAATCTTGAGGATTGGGACAAGGTCTGTCGAAATCCCACCTTTCTCTGTATCCGTGCCCGAAAACACTTATGAACCCAATAAATTGACCACGGTTTTGACATCAGTAGTGGGCTTTTGGCACCTGTAATTGGCGCAGATATATGCAGTGGCTTTATCATCGATCATTTTGTAATTCTTTGCAAAGAGTGCTATCTCAGTGATTCGCTCCGCATTCTTGTCAGGGGGAATGAGAAGGAGAACCTTGTTGGGAAGAAACTGATCATGAATTGTCCGCACCATTAGTTGAGTATCAGGTGCTGCTGGAATACCCACAACGACAATTTCGTAACTGGGCCCCACAGCGAAATCAACGCCACTAATCATAAACGTGAAGCCAGCAGGAGCTCCAAGGACATCCCCAGAAAAAGCGTGTCCCGTTCTTGCGGCTTTGGATTCTAACTCGGTTTCTCCGGAAATCCGAGCCAATCGAAGCAAATTCAACATTGCCACTGAATTCCCTGATGGGATGGCTCCATCATATGCATCCTTCTTCCGAATAAGGAGATCTTCGGCATCATCGGCCATGAAGAAAAATGCCCCGCCTTTTTCATCCCAAAAGTGTGAGAGTAATACCTCATTCAACGCACGGGCTTTTTCGAGATATTCAAGGATAAGGGTCGTTTCATAAAGCTCGAGCAGTCCCCAAATCATGAAGGCATAATCGTCAAGGAAACCGGGAATCGCTGCTTCCCCATCACGGTAACGATGCAAAAGACGGCCATCTTTGTACATCTCTGTGAAAATGAACTGAGCGGCTTGAGTAGCAGCATCGATAAACCGTGGCTCATTAAGAATGCGTCCAGCCTTCGCCAGCGCCGCAATCATCAGACCATTCCAGTCGGTGAGTATTTTGTCATCCTTATGTGGATGAATCCGTTCTTCACGAACCGCGAACAGTTTCCGTCGGACACCCTCCAACAGCTTTGTTAACACTGCTTCGGTCAACATCTGCGATTTTGCCACCTCGGATAAAGGCTCCTGTAAATGGGGGATGTTGGTACCCATTCGATTTCCAGTTGCTTCTTCTACAAAGTTCCCTTGCGATTCAAAGTTATACACTTTAAGGAATACGTCGGCCTCTTTCTTCGTTAAGATGTCGCGGACTTCTTGTTCTGACCAGACGTAAAATTTTCCTTCTTCTCCTTCACTGTCCGCATCTTCAGCCGAATAGAATCCGCCCTGAGGACTGGTCATATCCCCGAGGACATAGGTGAGAATCTCTCGAACCGTTTGAGAATACTCGTCCTTGCGGGTGACCTGGTAGGTCTCCGCATATGCCATGGTCAACATCGCTTGATCATAGAGCATCTTCTCAAAGTGGGGAAGCAGCCACTTAGGGTCCGTCGAATAACGATGAAATCCCAGTCCCACGTGATCAAAGATGCCACCACGCCGCATGGCTTGTAAGGTCGTTTCGACCATCCGCAGGGCATCTCCATTCTGCGTACGTTTCCAATATCGGAGTAGGAAGAGTAAATTATGGGGTGATGGGAATTTTGGGCGAAACCCAAAGCCACCGTGCTCCTCATCGAAGCGTTCTTGTAATCTATCATACGCCATTTCCAAGACGCCTTCACCCAGTTCTGCACCCACGGAACCTAAATTGGAGGTTTCTAGGCTTTCTTGGATGTTCTTTGAGATGGTGTCAAGGCGTTTACGATCGTGGGTCCAGAGTCGTTGAATTTCTGGTATGAGTTCATCCATACCAATTCTTCCGAATCGAGACTCTGGTGGAATATAGGTTGCGGCAAAAAACGGAATCTTATCTGGGCGCATAATTATGGTTAGTGGCCATCCACCACTACCAGTCATCATCTGTGCTACGGACATGTAGAGGGAATCGATATCTGGGCGCTCTTCCCGATCTACCTTGATGTTGACAAACGTTGCGTTCATCAATTTAGCAATCCTTGGATTCTCAAAGGATTCCCGCTTCATTACATGACACCAATGGCATGTGCTATACCCTATGGAAAGGAAAATAGGCTTATCCTCTTTCTTCGCCTTATCAAAAGCCTTGTCACCCCAAGGATACCATTCCACTGGGTTGTAAGCATGTTGTAAAAGATATGGGCTCTTTTCATGAATGAGCTGGTTAGTATACTCCTGGGTTTTCTTGGTCAATATCTCAGCTCCAGGAACCAAGTCTGCGTTTTCGTTTTTCTATACTCCCAATTTACTAAGGATTGTCACTTTGACATTTGAATAATTTCTTCTACTGTAGTAACCTGATCCTGACTCTTTTCAGGTCGCCATCGTTGGAACCGAGGAAACCGGAGAGAAAGTCCACGTTTTTTCTCAGCATTCCAGTTCGCGGTATGAATTGGACTTTCAGAAATTTCCGAACCCTTAACCTCTAATACATATTTTGGAATAAACCAATAATCGGGTTTTATCTGATCCGAAACCTGAACTCTGGTTGGTTTGTTCTTGCTCCGAGCGTCTACTAATTTCTTCGGAAGATCTGCAAGCTCTTTATCGGTAAAACCGCTTCCTAACTTGCATAATGTTTGGAAAATATCTTCCTCATGATTATAAGCAGCACACAAAATAGCTCCATAGGTACCGCCTCGTTTACCTCTTCCTGAATACGCACCTACCACAACCAAATCAATAGTATCCGAAAGGTCTGAGCCGTATTCTGGCTTCCATTTAATCCAACTCCACGCTCGCGCACCTGCCCGATAATAAGAGTCTGAAGTACAGGATTTACAGATGATACCTTCCAATCCGCGATCAACACAGTCTTGAAAGAATTCATCAATTTCATCCAAGTCTGTGCTGGTTATCCGAACTGCTAACCCGATGAATTTTGTTTCATTAACGGTCTTCTCTAATTTGCTTCGACGTTCAGGATAGTTTTTTCCTAGGAAAGAATGCCCATTCATATAGAGAAGGTCAAAAATCTGGTATTTCACTGGTATTTTCTCTATAAATTCTGAAATCTGATATTTCCGTCGACGCTTCATTAATTGCTGAAATGGACGATATACATTTTTTTTATAATCATATGCAACAACTTCACCGTCGAGAACAGCTGATTCGCCTTTAAAAGCCTCAAGAACATGTTCAACGACATCAGGAAATTGATCAGTAACATCAGATAAACGTCTCGAAAATAATCTGACTTGATCTCCATCAATGTGGGCTTGAATCCGCTCTCCATCATACTTTTCCTCTGCTGCAATAATTTCTGAGGGCATCTTTTCTTTGATTTCTGACATTTTATCCACACGCTGGGCCAACATCGGACGAATAGGTCGATTGATGGCAATCTCGATACGGTGAATGCCCTTTATGCCATTCTTGGCAACAGTTTTCGCTACATATCCGATATCGGAGCATAGATTATATGCATGTTCCAACTCTGGTCGTTTGCTCTTGGAGCCTAAGAAGGCCTTTGCTAAGCCATCAAGAACTGTCATGGTTCCTGCCCCAAGGCGCATGGTGCCTGTCACTAACCGGATTAGGTATTTTCCCTCCTTGGAATGCGCCCTTTCTATTAAATCACTGAGTAAATCAATTTTTATTTGTACAGAACCAGAACCACTTGTTTTAGCGATTTGTAATAGTGTCTTATGTACTTCGACAACTTCAAGGGGTTTTCTCCTCTCAGCGTTATCCTTCTTTTGATCTCCTATTATTTCTTGTAGTACAGTTCCTAAATCGCCATGTTCTTTCATCATTTTTTCAATCGTGTCTAGAGGAACTTTTGTTCCCTTGTGAATGGCACTTTTTACTAATTCAATACCTAAGCCCATCTGGATAGATTGGTAGTCAGCAGTGATTTGCCCTAAAATAAAATACGAAATTGTATCAATCTCTTCCTTTGCAGCTTCTTGAAAAAGCTCTGAAATAGTTTCAATCATTTCATTTCCTGAAGCCGTATTTTCTAGGCGCTCGAAGAACTGAACAAGGTGCGAAAATTGCATTCTACTTTATCTCCGCCTTCATTCATTACGTTCCCTTGCAAGTGAAGTATATATTCCCTTTCTATTTTGCTTCATAGTTCACATGATTCTGCTTGCTAACGGTGAATCAGAATTGTAAAAACATTATAGTGCTAGCAAGAACTAAGTAGATTCCTCCACTCACCGAACAATGGAACGAGACCTAATGCGAAATAGCGAAATCGCACAGATTCTAAACGAAATTGCCGATATTTTGGAACTACAAGGAGTTCAATTCAAGCCACGTGCTTACCGTAAGGCCGCACGTACAATTGAAAATCTCACCGATGAACTAACTGAGCTTGCGACGCACGAGGAACTAGAAGCGCTTCCAGGGGTAGGTACACGCATCGCAGAGAAAATCCGAGAACTACTCGAAACTGGGGACCTCACGTATCTACATAAATTAAGAAAAGAAATCCCTCAAGGTTGGGTGGAACTCCTGCAGGTTCCAGAAATCGGACCTAAAACAGTACAACGGCTTTCCAAGGAATTAGATATTAATTCCATTGTGGATCTTCAGAAAGCCATTGAGGACCATAAGATTCGGGAATTAGAAGGATTTGGTGAAAAATCCGAAGAAAACTTGCGGGAGGCCATTTCCTTCTTTGAAGAACACACAAAGCGAACCTTTATTGGTAAGGCTTATCCGCTCGTACAAAACCTACTTCATCACTTAAAGGGAATATCGGAAGTCAAACGAGTTGAAGTGGCGGGCAGCTTTCGTCGCTGGCGCGAGACTGTTGGAGATATCGATATCCTTGTGGCTTCAAGTAACCCGCTACCTGTAATGAATCGCTTTGTGAACTTATCCGGGGTTGAACGCGTTTTAGCAAAGGGAGATACCAAATCTAGTATTATTCTAAAGGAAGGTATCCAAGTTGACATACGCGTAGTTCCACCTGCGGCCTTTGGAGCAGCATTTCTGTATTTTACAGGATCGAAGGGTCATAATATTACCTTGAGACGGGTTGCACAAAAACGTGGCTGGAAACTCAACGAATATGGTCTGTTCGATAATAGAACAGGTGAGGTAATCGCTCGTAAAACTGAGGAAGAAATTTACAAGGCTCTAGGAATGGAATGGATTCCTCCTGAGTTACGGGAAGACTCTGGGGAAATTGAAGCTGCTCAAAAGGGTAAAATTCCACAATTAATAACACTGGAAGATATCCGGGGTGATTTACAGATTCACACCACATGGAGTGATGGTGCAGCAAGCATCGAGGTCATGGTAAAAGCCGCCCAACACCGAAATTATGAATATATAGCTATCAGTGATCATTCGCAAGCTGTGACTATCGCCGGAGGCTTAAAAGAAAAAGAACTGTCGAAACAAATCGCCGAAATCCGAAAACTGGATGATAAAATCAAAGATATCCACATCCTTGCCAGTGCTGAGGTCGAAATTCTTGCAGACGGCTCACTAGATTTTTCCGATAACATATTATCACAACTTGATGTTGTTTCAATCGGATTGCATTATGGAACCAAGAAACCAAGCGAAGAGATCACAGATCGTCTCATCTCAGCTATGAAAAATAAATATGTGGATATCCTCGTCCATCCAACTGGTCGAATAGTCAATCAACGGCTGGGATACAATGTTGATCTAGATCGACTTATTGAGGCATCGAAGAAATATCATGTGTATCTTGAAATTAATGGTTCTGATCGACATGATTTAACGGCGGTTGCAGCTCGCCGGGTCAAAGAACATGGACTGAAAATGGTGATTAACACTGATGCGCATCGATCGATCCAATTAGACTTCATGAGATATGGGGTTGCTATTGCTCGACGTGCTTGGTTACAAGCTGATGATATAATAAATACTAGGAAGTTCAGCGATTTTCGACGCTTGTTAAAACATATCCACTAGCGATTTCAAAGTATGTGTTATAATTCGGGTCGTT
Organism: Promethearchaeota archaeon; assembly: GCA_048938295.1. GTDB lineage: Archaea > Asgardarchaeota > Hermodarchaeia > Hermodarchaeales > Hermodarchaeaceae > Hermodarchaeum. Next base: position 6,819 of record JBHLMI010000013.1, on the reverse strand, counting down.
AGACCAAGACCAGTTATTGCGTTTCTGTAAAAGTAATATGAATTTCCTCAGAAAACGGGTTCAGAAAGAATTTAATTGTAAGGAAGTTTTTTGCGCCATTACTACTTAATAAGAGTGGTAGAAAGATGCAAGTTGAAATTTGGACTGATGGGGCTTGTTTAGGTAATCCAGGTCCTGGTGGGTGGGCTTTCCGCCTTATTCTCAAACGTGGTGTAAGTCAAGAAATAATTGATGTACAGAGCACGCGTCCTTATCCTCTGACGACAAATAATCGCATGGAATTACGAGCGATATTAAATGCCCTCAAAAAGGCTAGACAAAAGGGTGCAACTCCCAAAGATATCACCGTTTATAGTGATAGTGAATGGGCGATCAAATGTATTCTCAGAGAATACGATTGTACGAAAGACAAAACATCCGAGCAATATGCTTTATTGCAGAAGATTTGGCAATTAGATCCTAATGAGGAACTAAGCTTCATTCATGTACAGGGTCATCAAGGGCTTATTCACAATGAAATGGTCGATAAGTTAGCCCGCGAGTCGATTAGGTTTTCCCTTGGGCAATGAAATATGGGATAGAACCCTCGCTTGAATTTTGAGATTACTTGTAACACTTGAATTCATCTACGAATCTCTGTACCTAATATTGAACTCCTCTGGTTTCTAGAACTACTCCAATTTGGTCGTCTTTCTGAGATCGTGTCAAGTTGATGTAGCCAACTTGATCTCAGGTTTCCCTCTTGTGTGTTGAGATATAATTATAGGATATCTAACGAAGCTTAATTTGCCTTGACGCTTGCCATAATCCATGGATGTTGCATAAAGCTAGTGCAAGAATAGTGCCAGGTTTACTGGTCTTGAACCATGTCGTTACGGCGTGGTGCGTGTAGATTGAACTGGTGTTTGGCCCTTCAGCTGAAGCGCCATGGGCATTGAACTCATAGTGCCCAATATGGTATGGAAATTTCTCTTTTTCAGGATGGAAATAGAGTGATATCCAACGAATGTGGTGCTCGGTAGTATTTGGATGGGCGATTTCTTTGCCCAAACTAACGTTGATTTCAAACATCTTATCAGCGTCTACTGTGTCGGGACACTCGATAACTGGAACGTGTTTCTCTTTCTTCCAATCAGCTTCTTGGATGAGTTCTCCTATCTTTGCCATTTGGTGAACCTCCCTTCTAAGGATGTAACGTATTGTACACTTAGCTGTATAAAGATGACTCATTTTATAATGAATGGCTATTCACGTAATGAACACCTGATCGCATTCTTCGAGGACTGATTACACGAAATATGAAGATGGTAGCAAATTTTTATGAATCACCCTCTACTAACTATAATTGTGATGATATGCCTGAAGAAGCAAAAGACCATGTAGTCGATAACTTAGTCCACTGTGCGGTATGCTTGAGTGCCTATAATCTAGTCACTGATCTGAATATTAAACTTTCATGTATTCAACGGATTAACAAGGAATACAATGCGCTTGTCAATAAACTGGAATCGAAGAACATCTCTCCGCAAGATTTAGATGTAGCTGGTCCCATAGCGAAGGAGAAGGTCGGCGCTGAAACTCGACGCGATGATTTTGGATTACACACCGAAGAGGCAGAAAAACTTGAGAAGTCTGCGCCCTCAAGGGTTGATCAGATTATCAATTTCTTAAAACAGAATCGTACGCTTGTTATTCAAGCATCTTTGTCTTTCAAAGAACCAGCTGAAGAGTCATAGCTTCCCTTTAAAAAATGCAAAGGAATTGGGTGCTCGTACAAAATAAGCGCTTAACTAATCACAGATAGAGAACCAAGAAAGAATACGAAGCTAATCCATGGATTGCTCCAACAGTGTTACCTTTATCTTCTTTTGTTCTAAATGCAGTTTCGTCAGCCGATGCAGTAGTTTAAGATAGAGTAAGTCTGCATCTCGCTCATCAAAGTCGTCTCCCTTATCGATTCTTTGTTCAAATGTCTCGGCAATTTCCTCAGCTGCTTCATTGATATCATTACTAATGAGGTGGTGAAAGTCGAGTTTATTGCTTCCAATTTTTCCTAAAAGGTATCCCCATAGGAAGGTCTTTATTGGTAGAAGTTGGGCTTCACGTTCCACCCGATTGAGTGATGTGAGTTTTGGCCATTGAAGAGGGATAGTTGCCTTGTAGTATCGTCGGACTCCTCCTCGGTGGTATTCTTCTCTTGTCCGTACGATGAGGTGCTCTCGTTCAAGTGCTTTCAGGTGGTAGCTGATGCGTGGTTTACTTAGGCCTAAAATCTTGGAAAGTTCTGTCAGGGAGTGTTCCTTTACCGAAAGACGATGAAGAATACTCGCGTTGATGGGATTGACTAGCATGGCAGCTGATTTTTGGCTTTTCACTGATCGGGCTTGTTTTTCGCTATTTTTTGACAAAAACTCGCTTCCTCAGATGGGCTTTTTTAAGCTATAAAAAGCAACCCATAAGATTTATAGCTTATACTAGTTCTAACACTTTACCGGTAAAAAAATTTACCGTATAAATAATTTACCCCGAAGCTCTGAAAGCTTCTTTCAAGTGGAAGAACTTTCGTCAAATTTCTTACGAAATCCTTTGGGGGTCAAATTATGGGAGCGCATATAGCAATCTTAGGCGCTGGACATGGGGGCCAAGGACTAGCAGCCTATCTTTCACTAAAAGGTCATGATATCCACCTCTATAATCGGTCCAGATCTCGCCTAAAACCTATCATTCGCCAGGGTGGAATCGCAGTTGATGGTGAAATTACAGGTTTTGCACCGTTAGCATCCTGCTCTTCAAATCTACGGCGTACTATGCTGCTAGCTGAATATGTCTTTTTCGTTGTTCCTGCCTCCGCCCATCGGGATCTCGCACAACACTGTGCCAAATACCTTAAGCCCAACCATATTCTAGTTCTTATTCCTGGACGAACTGGAGGAAGCCTTGAAGTCGCGAACACCATTGAGAGCATCCTTGGTTGGCATCCACCGATCACCGAAGCCCAGACTTTTCCGCTAGTTAGCCGGGTCGGGTCTTCTGGGCATGCTCAAGTCACAGCGATAAAGAACGAGTTACCGATTGCAACTTTTCCCGCCAAATATACGGCAGAGCATGCTTCCCTTCTAGGTACTCTACTTCCTTCGGTTGCTCCTGCTGAGGATATCTTCGAGACTGGCTTAGCGAACATCGGATGTGTTTTTCATCCTGCTCCTCTTCTGTTGAATCTTGGGCGTACAGAGTCCATAAAGGGTTGCTATAATCATTATCTTGAAGGTATAACACCCACTATCGCACGATATATTGAACGAATCGATGCAGAACGACTTGCAGTTGCTCGTGCCCTTGGAAAAGAGCTCCTCTCTGCCTTTGAATGGCTTCGATGCGTCTACGAATCAAGAGGTAACAACCTCTTCGAACGTCTACAAACCACTTATTGTTATCAAGATTTAGGCGCACCTTCCTCACTTGATCATCGTTATGTGTTTGAAGATGTTCCCACTGGGTTGGTTCCAATCTCTGCTATTGGCCAACAACTAGGTATTCCAACACCAATAATTAACACAACTGTTGATTTGGCTTCACATCTGACCGGAGTAGATTATTGGCGAAACGGCCGAAATACTGACGCGCTTGGGATCAGCGGACTTTCCAACATGGAACTACTCTTCTACGTACAGGAAGGTTCTCTAGATGTTCTTTATAGCCAAGTCTTACTTGAAGGCTATCTTAACGATTGGGATGGGGTGGAGTCTGAATGAAGCGGAAAGCAAATTCTGAACCTAGATTAATCCTTGGTGCGTCACTTGGTAACTGTGTTCATGTCGCTGGTGTACTCAACTTCCTCTCACTGGCTGAAACACGTGGTTATCATACTGAGTTTCTTGGACCTGCAACACCTATCGATACAATTCTTAATCGGGTCGAAGAAACACAAGCTAATATAATCGGGCTCAGTTATCGCCTTACTCCCAAAGTGGGAGCTCAATTAGTTACTGAATTAAGTCAAAAGGTCAAAGAGCGAGGCTTTGAAAAGAAGACATGGCTTTTTGGTGGAACGACACCAGTCGTCAATGAAGTTCGAAAAAGTGGGTTCTTTGATATCTATTTTGACAGCACAAGTACTGATGAAGATATACTAACATTCCTCGCAACAAATTGTGATCCAATCACATACTTAAATCAACAAAAACAGAAATCTGCCCAACTCTATGCTTCAAATCTAATTGATCGATTAGCACAGCGTAGACCATGGCCATTGATTCGTCATCACTTTGGTCTACCCGATTTGGAAGAGACCATCGACGGTGTAAGAGATATTGCCGAAGCCAAATGCCTTGATATTATTTCTATCGGTCCTGATCAAAACGCCCAACAATTCTTTTTCCGACCAGACGAGATGAAATCTACCTTGGAAGGTGCGGGTGGAGTTCCCCTTCGAACTAAAGAGGATCTCCAGAATCTGTATGATGCTTCACGGTGTGGGAATTATCCGCTTATGCGCTGCTACAGTGGTACCCAAGATTTACTCAAATGGGCTAAACTCCTCCAAGAAACAATTAAGAATGCTTGGTGTGCGACCCCAATCCATTGGTACAGTGTTCTTGATGGGCGTAGCACTCGACCCCTGAAACAGGCCATCCAAGAAAATATGGAGAACATCGCCTGGCATGGTGCTAATGGGATTCCCGTCGAGGTTAATGAGCCCCACCATTGGAGTCTACGTCAAGCCCACGATACAATTGCTGTGGCATCTGCCTATTGGTCTGCCTTCATTGCTAAATCAATGGGTGTCCGGGATTATATCATTCAGATGATGATGAATACCCCCCTCGGAACGGCTCCTTCAATGGACTTAGCTAAAATGTGGGCAACGTTAGCACTCGTTGAATCGTTAGAGAATGATACATTCAAGACACATCGGCAAGTCCGGACAGGGCTACTCAGTTTGCCAGTAGACTTGGATGCCGCCAAAGGGCAGCTGGCATCATCAATGTATACGGCAATGATGCTCAAACCTGAGATTGTGCATGTCGTTGGATTCTGCGAGGCCGACCACTCTGCAACTGCTCAGGATGTGACCGAGAGTTGCCACATTGTTCGGCAAGTAGTCAAAGAGTGCCTACTCGGCCTACCAAATCCTTTGCTGGATCCATTGATTATGAAGCGTCGGGATCAATTAGTGCGTGAAGCTATACTGCTTCTTGACGTTCTTATGGAATTACCTGAAGATTCTGCTATCCACCCGTTATTGAATCCTGAAACATATTTCCTTGGTCTCGAATTTGGTGTGCTAGATGCACCAGATTTACTTGGTAACCCACATGCTCAAGGAAGGCTCAAAACACGGGTGATTAATGGTGCATACTACGCAATAGACGCACAGGCTAACCCGTTAACAGAAGAAACCCGACTACAGGTATGCATTCCTGAAATTATGAAACTGATTCGATCAAAGAAGAAATGCACTCGCAAATTCCCTTTATTCATTCCATCAGAGGTGAAACTATGACAGAACATCGATGTCAGTGTGGTTTTCCATTGAATGAAGAACGAAGGTGTATCGCCTGCCTTCCGCCTCAATTTCGAATGATCATTGGACGTTACAACCACTCCATGATTGAAACTCTGCTTAATAAATCAAATTAGGACTCTTCAAGATCTGTTCAACTTGTTTGTTATCGTTTGAACCTTTGAACTGACATTCTACGAAGGTGAAAAAATGAGTAAAAAGAACGAAGCCGATGCTAAGGAAGATGAGAAATCTAGACAGGAATTAAAGAAGCTCGAGTTGCAACGAAAACTTGAAAGAGAACGACGAAAGGCCCAAGAACGCGCAAAAATGACTATGTATCGATATTAGGCTAGTCGGTTTGATATCGATAATTCTGTGTTTTGTGCTAGTCGGGCTGTTCTCCTATCGACGGTGGTTACACACTTCCGTCACCCCTGGAAAAATGCCTTATAATGTTGATTGCGATAAGACACAATCTGATTGGTTGGCGGGGGAGGAGAGATGAAGACTTTTCGTCTTTCCTTTCTCTTTGCATTGTTTGTTATGGAAAGTTGTTCATTTAAGAGAACCAGTGTATATGCTGAAAGTACGAAAAGATCATCCGTGGGAATATCTGAGATAAGAGCTGAGTTTCATGTCTGAATATCTGTTATTAGCTGTTTATCGCCGGTATTTAGAATCCAATGGGTTCGATGTCGAACAGAAAGCTACCATCCCTGGTGGGGTTGTGGATCTTTTAGCGAAGTCTGATCACCGACTTCTTCTTGCTGAAGCCAAATGGATTCGAAGCCCTGGTGATGTCTATCAAGCAGTGGGTCGGGCGGTTCAAAATAAAGTTGCTATGCCGGAAGGAACACCAGTTGTTGTGATTCCTATTGGGGTTGCAACAGAGGAAATTCGTGAACGAATTTTAGGTGCCTGTTACAAGTATGGAGTTGAACTTCATTATGTGGATATCAACAAACGTGAAGTCTTTCCTGATTACCTGACAACTCAAGTTTATCCTGCGATTCACTCGCTCATTCAGCAGGCACAAACCCTCCAAGGACAAGGTCTCATTCGGCCCCAAATGAAGGCTCTTTATTCTGTGATTGCAGCGTTTCAAGTAATTAGTGAACCACCTGAACTCGTTGATGATGTCAATCTCATCCTAGCACAATTAGACTCATCAAAATAAGCTGGCTACACGAATAAGTACTTGGATATACGATCGGCTAGCCATCTCTTCAATGGCTCTTGAGCTGGGATTTTCTTTATCCAGTTTGGCTCCTGATAGAATCCCTCATGGCGTATTGTTACAAGCTCTTCTAGTG
>JBHLMI010000001.1:29448-189368 GCA_048938295.1 Promethearchaeota archaeon | reverse complement strand
TCCAGACCATGCTCCGTGGAACTCTCCGGTATCCCGGATGGTGTAAAACCATGTACAACATCGGGCAACTGGGTCTCTTTGAACTCGAAGAAGAAACCCTCTACGACATGACCTACGGACGCTTCTTACGCAAGTATCTAGGACTCCCTGCAGGTTCAGATCTCAAAGCCAAAGTCGCTGAACGGCTAGGCCTATCAGAAGATGATGCGGTGATTGAACGTTGTGAATGGTTGGGATTGTTTAGCAACCAAGATATTCCACTAGATCAAGGCGCGCCCATCGATGTCCTTGTCTCACTTTTTAAAGAGAAATTACAGTATGCTCCCGGAGAACGGGATATGATTGTAATGCAACACCAGTTCACTATTGAGCATACAGATCATTCACATGAACACATTCGATCTACGCTGATCGATTATGGCATTCCAAATGGAGATTCATCCATGAGCCGCACCGTTGCGTTACCTGCCGCCATTGCCTCACATCTGATTCTTACTGGTGAGGTGAAACTGAAAGGCGTCCACATCCCTATTCTTCCTGAACTTTATGAACCGATTCTCAGAGAATTGGAAACTCGTGGCATTCGCTTCAAGGAAGAATCCACAAAAACCTAATGCCATCCTGATGGCTTCAAGAACCTTTTAGTAGCCTCCGGCACTTTGCTAGATAACGGGAAATGTGAGGCGCTTTAGAATGAACCGAAAGACCTACTACATAGTCATCCTTGTAATGATCTTAGTAGTTTCTCTCGATGTAATCTGGGCGATTCTAAACTATGTTCTACCAGTGATATTTTTTGGATGGATTGAAATCAGTCCTATCATTCCGGGGGGTGCTGTGACTGACTGGTTAATTCTTTTTTATTTACTTCCAGTACTAGCAATTCCTTTCTACTTGTTAATGGCCGTCGTTACCCCTCGATGGCTTGTATTACCCCTAAACCGGATTCTTAATCCTGGAAGTGAGACGTATTATTATGGGGTACCGACTACCAAGCCAAAACCTCTCTATAATGTATTTCGAAGAGCGATATTCGCACTCCTACTAACTTTTGGTTTATCTCTCACCGTAGCAACCTATATCGGACCCTTATTCATAATATGGAATCCCAGCCTTCCTTTAGCTGTCAATACTTGGAACACAGCCGCAGTAATTTTCCCAATTGCTTTTATCGCCCTTGGAGTCATTTTACCCTCTTCATGGTTGATTGATGATACCAACATACTCTTCCATAGTCAACCACCTAGTGGCTCCCAAGAACTCTTCAGCGCAGGACGTGTTCTAACCTATCTACTAGCAGGCTATGCAGGAATTTCGGTCCTCATCTTCTATGGATACATTATCATCGATATTGGAATAATCTATGCTACCACTATCGTCACTCCTCCATGGCCTTGGGTACCACCATGGTTTGTGGTGTTAATTACCTTACTGAACCCCTTTATCTTCATCTACATGCCACTGCTTATGCTCTTGGCATATGACCGTTATCTTCCCAGCCTAATGAAACGTCTCAAGACCTACATGGATTCAAGAGGAACACAACAACTTTCAACAATGTGTGTGGTAGATGTTGATATTACCGAATTCCTTGGAGTTGGGGAAGCGAAAGAGGAGTTAGGAAGAGCCACTTCGAAAGAGCCCGAAGAAGAAGACGAATTTAAGTAAATATTCGTCAGTGTCCGGTAGAGCAATATGCATCCTTACCGTCACTATCACATATGGATTCCGTTCGCCTTTCCCAACAGATGAAGTTCATCGCTGAAATTGATAAACTGAAACAAGTGGTCCGCGAATCATGGCTGGTTGATGCCAGCCGTAAAGAAACCGATGCTGAGCATTCCTGGCACATTATGGTGATGGCACTCTTACTCAGTGAATATGCAAACCAGACTCACATTGATGTGTTCAAGGTCATGAAGATGTTGCTCATCCATGATATCGTGGAAATCGATGCTGGTGACACTTTCATCTATGACAAAGAGCGTGTCAAAGACCAAAAAGAGCGTGAGAGCAAAGCAGCCCGCCGGATTTTTGGGTTGCTTCCTCCAGATCAGGGTTCTGAATTCATGGCGTTGTGGGAAGAATATGAGGCCCTGAAAACGCTGGAAGCCAATTATGCACGAGCCATCGACTCCATGCAACCGCTGTTACTCGCCTACCTCAACGGGGGATGCTCTTGGCGGATACACAGTCTCATCAAATCCCAGGTTATTGCCAAAAAGAAGCATATGGGCAACGGATCCACCTCTCTTTGGGAATATACCCAAGACCTCCTGGATGATGCTGTGAAGAAAGGTATACTCAAAGAGTAATCCGACTGAGGTATTCTGAGATTCAACTTTTTTTGGCATCCGAAACATTCAAACAAGCCAACATCCACGCCCTATCCATGAAGCTCGGAGATATCTACCATCTGATAGTCGAAATGGGGATTAAGGCTGATCCCCGTGGCGAAAAGAAAATCAAAAAAGTTCTTGAGGATTCGAAAAAGAAACTCGAAAAACTCGAAGGGAAAAAGAAAGAGCTTGCTGATAAGGATGTCACCTGGAACCCTTACACGGATTGCCGGTTACTTTATGGTGAGCCAGACCGAGAAATCAAAAGCCTCCTCGCGGGTATTGACATTACCCCTGGTGAAATTGTTCTCGCGGACCGATTAGGTGAGAAAGGAAGCCCAATTGACATGGTTCTTGCGCATCACCCCCATGGCATTGGTACATCACATCTCGATTTCGTTATGCGATTGCAACCTGAACATTGGGCAAAAGTTGGTGTTCCAATCGCTCAGGCAGAGTCGGCTATGGCAAAGCGCCTCAAAGATGTTCATTGGGCGACTAAAGCCCGGAACCACACACAAACCATTGATGCAGCCCGGTTGTTAGACATGCCTTTTATGTGTTCACACACCCCAGCCGATTCACTTGGATACCAATACTTGGCTAAATATCTCATGGACAAGGATCCCCTAACACTTGGAGATCTTGTTGACGCACTACTCGGAATTCCTGAATACCAAGAAGCAGAAAAGGTAGGAGCTGGTCCTGAAATTTTTGTGGGCAATCCTGAAGGGAGTGTCGGTGAAAAGTTCGTCTTCTTCACTGGCGGAACAAGCCCAGGACCCGAATCTATTCCCAAACTAGCCAGGGCTGGTGTTAGCACCATCATCACGATGCATTGGACGGATGAACTGAAGAAAGAAACCGAAAAGGAAGGGATCTACGTTGTCATCGCTGGACATGACAGCTCTGACTCGATTGGCATGAATCTGATTCTTGACGAGTTGGAGAAGAAAGGCGTCAAACCTTATGCTTGCTCTGGATTCTTTCGACATAAGCGAACCTAACCAAAAGGATAGTCTGGAAGAAAAGAAGGGCCGGCGAACAGGCCGTCCAACCGGTATGACTTCACTCGTTTCCAGTTATTTCTCTTAGTCGATGGTTTCTAGATCATTCCCTTTGGTTCCATAGAACTAGAGAGGAATAACATCAGTGGAAAGACCATGAACAGGCTAGCTATTACCCAGAAAACCAGTCAACCTAAAAACAGGTGTTCTGTTTTTTGAACAGTGAACGGTTGGATGTTCAAACCCTTAGGATATTATGTTATACTTGGCTAATATGGAGTATACAGATTTTGCAACCGAAGTGGTTAACTATGCAAAGGAAAAGTAAATTCATTGTCACAATCGTGTTGGTTGCAGTTGTTACCACGAGCCTTATCACCATCGGTTTGATATCTTATGTGAACCAGCCCAACCTCATTCTAACTGGCACCCTCTACTTTAATGATTCAGGGGAGCACCATGGGGGTTTTGAAATGGCTATGCAATGGAATGTCACGTTATTCCTCAAAGCGGATTTGGGACAACTCATTGTTACACCAGAACCGGGTTACATGTGTAATGATGTATTGCAAAAATGGAGTTATGGCATCGTTGGATTCCAAATGTCGGAGCAGAATATTGCCATGGCAATCGATGGGCAATCGGTCGTCTTAGAATTTGTCGAAAATGACACGATATGGAACAGATATCATAACCATTACATCAGTGCTACACCTGATCTATCCCCAACCATTTTCCCTGGATTCCTGAGCCACTATTATGTCGAATTACGTCTAGCTCAGATTCCTCAATAGGAACTAGAGTAGCCAAATTTTGAGAGAAGTACTCTATAATTTGGTTCCGCAGCGCCAGCAAAAACGATCATCGCCAACGATTTCAGCATTACAGCTGGGACACCGGGTCACCACGCGCACGGTCGAACGGCTCACAGGTTGCCTTTGCACGGGTATATAACCCGTATACTCTGAGGTTGTTGGAGCAAGTGCTCCAGCGAGTAGTGCGAGAAGTCCAGGGATAAAGCCTATCGAGAACACCATGGCAAGAATTCCGGAAACAATTAACCCTGTTTTATGCTGAACTGCGAAGTGTCGCCAATTGAGCCAGAGCACCCCAAAAATCAGCCCGATTACTCCAAAGACCCCGAAGAGGAGAAGCGGGATTAACATTACCCACATGGGAGTATACATCATGACGAAGGGGTCGTACATAAACGGCCAAAGCATGAAGCCGAATACCATAACGCCAAGGACGATGAAGATCATGCTGAATACGATTTGAAGGATTCCGGCAACAAGAGTCAATGTTGAAGCAGTTTGTGCATCAGCCATTCATATAACATCTCCAATGAAGAGGAACTATGGGGTTCTACTAAATACGCCCTTTTTAGTTATTGGGAAGGGACACTCACTTTTGTGGGCTCAAGAAGGGGCGAAGCTTCTCAAACAACACTAGCGCCAAAGTAAACGTGTTGCGTTTCAGGCCGGGAATTGCCCCGCCCGCTTGAAATTGTGGAGAATGAAAACAGAGCACACTCTCAGCCTGTTCCTCCTTTGCTACCTGAAGCTGATGTGAGAGCGCTGAATAGAAAGAAGGCATATCCGATGCATAGATTATCGACACCCACATGGGCGCATCGCGGAAAATCTGACAATAGCCGAAGGCCAAAGCCCCTCCTTGGTCCGTGGTTTCGGTTTTCCAGAATCGAAACTGGTTACTCAATGATGGGAAGAGTTCTTTGGTTAAATCGAACGCATGCCAATAGTAGAAAACAATTCCGTTGGTAACAAGTGCTGGATTAGCGTTAAGGAAGTCGTAGGCTTCAGCTGGACTGCATGCAGTAACGGGAACAGAGTTGTCTTTCCATCGTATTCCACGATAGTTCTCCTTCGTGAAGAGCTTCACTTGTAGAACTTGGTGCATTCCAATCCGGGTTGCGATTTTCCGGGTAGCCGCGTTTTCAATGCCAGTGATCAATCGTACTCGATCAAGATTCAGTGCCTCAGCTTGAGCCAACAAGTGCTGCGTCATGGCCCAAGCGAAGCCCCGCTTGCGGTACCGGAAATGAACACGCATATGCTCTAGCCAGCCAGTCTTTCCCCCATCGATGATATTGAGGTTTGCAAAGGCGATAATACGATCCTTGTATTCGATGACATAAAGGTAGGAATTCGGATTTGTTAGAAGTTCGCCTAGTTCGTAGGGGAGTTGATCATAGCCTCCCCACGTATGCCTAGAAATTTCTAGGATGGCTGCTTTATCTGATGGTTGGTACACACGGATGTGCATTGTCATTCTGGTCGACCTTGATGATATTTCATCAAACTAAGCATTATGCTCGAGCTTTTTGGGCAAGTTCTTTGGACCACTTGCGTATGGAATCCCAATCGCGAGTATCATAGATGCCGTTTTCCCCTTTGATCCCCGCGGCTTCAAGTTCCTCAATGAAGAATTTAGCCATTTTCTTATCCAGCCACCCCATATTCTCCGGGTTCACCCAGCCTCCGAAAATCGCCATCGCAATCGGGTTCAGTTCATACTTCGCGATTTCTTCGACGAGATACTTAGTCCACGCCTCCTCCATTTTCTCGTGTTCGCCTTTGTGCTCATGGAGCAGTTGAGCAGCCGAGGAAACAAAGACAGCTAGCTTCTTATTTGCTAGTTCACTGGCGAATTTGCGGAGAAAGCCTTTGGCTTCTGACGTCCAGCCCGTGAACTTCATACCATTGCCTATGATAATCAATTCGTATTCTTTGATATCTTGGATCTTCTCTTTCTTTGCATCGATGACAGTGACAGCAAAGCCTTCTTCACGAAGGACTTTACCGATTTCTTCAGACGTACCCGCCGTTGCGCCATATCGAGTGCCATACACAATCAGCGTTTTCAACTTGAAATCCCACACCTGACGGTCACTAGATACATCGATTTAAGTCATTATCTTCGATATCAATTGCAGTATTTTCTTCACATCAGCTAGTTTTCAGGAAAATCCTTGAATCCCTTTATCATGAAAACCAAGCCAAAAGAAAGGAGAATAACACCTGTCACGAGAAACAACGTTGCAAATGGAGCATAAGCGCCAGCATGCGTCTCCCGAACTTCCACTGGGCGATAACTTGTCTGCAACCAACACCGAAACGACGTGTCTGCAGTTTCACGAACCACCTCAATAACTGTGTCCCCAGAAGCGTCTAATACAAAGTCCTGGTAATTCGGGTATTGGGAGTCCACATTATTCCATGTATAATTCACCAATCCATCTGGTGTATAGGCACGGATAGTCACCGATGAAAACGTTACATGAAATCCATATAGCCCTACTTCATAAGGTTGAAGCCCATGGAACGGAAACGCCACAACGGGTTCAGCCAGAGTAACTGTCCCAGCGAATTCTCCAAAGTTGTTGTAGTCCGGCGCTTTATAAAACAAAAAATAGTGGGGGCGAACCACCGAAGGAAAACTCAAACTAAGTAGCAGCAAGCCTAGCGTGCAAAACACTAACACTTGATTCCAATATCGGGACGGGGACTCCCGCTTCTGAATCCAAAAACCATCCAACCCTATAACGAGCAGAACCAAACCAATCGTGGCAGGAATAAATGTGCCCACCCAAGGATATATCGATGGAGGCATAGGAGGCGGAATCTGGATGCCTTGAACGAGAATCCATCCTGAAAAGCTGGTAATGTTCTCCAGATACAGAATAGTGAGAACATATGGTGGAGGATCGTCAACCCAGAACGTGTATTCAACCGGTTCAGAACTAACATTATAGAAAGACCCAATCGTCGTTTGAGACCCGCTGGATGAGAACCGAAGTATAACTGGCGTACCATTGGTGTAAAATCCCCCGACACTCACCCACACATCATACATAGCCCATTCCTCAAAAGTAACACGGAATTCTGGACTTATGTAGGAGACCACACCCCTAATTGGTCGAATTGAAGCGTATCTATACCCACCCCAATCAGATTGTGGAAACCCAGTCGAAACATGGTAAATGGGAAACACCGAGCCAAACCCAATCAATAGACACCCAAAAGAGGTAATAACCACAGCCCGAAGAAACTGGATCCGTGCATCCATAATACTCACGGCGAACCATCTAAGCATACAACAGCACACACGATTATAATATGAACTATTGTGAACTAGAACACCTGATCTTGCTCAATCTATCAGAACAAGGATAAACAAAAAGCAGCAAAACTACCTATTTATGATTATAAGTTGAGGAATTAGTGTGAATGCGAAACCACAAAAAAAGAAGGCAAAATTCTCACTTGCACACTATAGAAAAGATGAGCGAATTGTAGAGCTTGTGAAAAACACTGACCACAAAACATTGGCAATCTGGGCAATTGCTTGCGCTGAGCGTGTTTTACCGTATTTTGAAAAAGAATACCCAGAAGACCAGCGCCCACGAAAAGCGATTGAAACACTCAAAACGTGGATAAAGACCAGCGGGATTAAGATCGCTGTTATACGCAAAGCGTCGCTTGACGCCCATGCCGCTGCCCGTGAAGTGGGAAAAGATAGTGCAGCCCGCTCTGCAGCCCGTGCTGCCGGTCAAGCTGTGGCAACCGCACATGTCTCAACCCATTCTATCGGTTCGGCAATATATGCCTTACAAGCGATTCATAGAGCCACAAACGTAACTAATGCACACGCAGCTGTTGCTACAGAACGAGAGTGGCAATACCAGCACTTACTAAGATTGAAAAAAGAAGTGGCTAGTAATCTTTGGGAACAACTCTGAATCCTTTCGTCAGGAAAAATAGCCCAAAGGAAAAGATTACGACCCCGGATACCAGAAACAGGGTGGCGAACGGAGCATAGGCTCCAGCCGGATTCAGAACGACTTCCACCGGTCGATGACTCGTGATTATCCAACACCGAAAGGTAGTATCCTCTATTTCACGAATGACCTCAACTACCGTATCGCCGGGAGTATCAAATCCGAAGTTCTGGAAGCCAGGATATTGCGAGTTCACAAAATTCCATGTCTGATTCAGTGTCCCATCCAAAGAGAAGCCATGAACTGTCACCGATGCGGTTCGCCGCATGTATCTCTCTTTCCCAGTAGACTATTTGAAGGTCTCGATTCATCTCCGCCCTGAAGGTCGGGGTCTTCTCGAGCTTAAAGATAAATCCACTCATAGCCGATTCATAGCTAACTGATTGAATAACCAAGCATCCTATTTGTGAACAAAGATGAATCAACTGAACAGATTACATCTTCGTGAGTCTCTGGATATAGTCCCAGTCCTCATCCACGAGATTCTGGAAATCCTGAATCAAATCATCACGTCGCGTCGGACGAAACAGATGACGGAACCGACCCTGCGGCTCCAACCACTCCTCAACCGGCTTCTTCTTCGACGGATCCTTCACATACCGCAAACTTGGCGAAGACATAGTATATGAACGAGTAGTCCCATCATACTCCCACAACGGATGGAAACACGTCTCCACTGCAAGCTTGGCCATCTTCATCCCGAGCTCTTCAGGATATCGCCAGTTCCGATGACATGGAGCTAGTACATGAATGATTGCAGGGCCCAGCTTCTCCATACCCTTCCGCACTTTCATCATAAAATCACGCCAATGATAGACTGATGCGGTTGCACAGTATTCAGGATTATGAGCAGCATACACTAATGCAATGGGTTTCTTCCAAATCGGCTTTCCAGGCACCACCTTTCCCACTTGGCTGGTAGTCGTCCAAGCATACTTAGGAGTCGCACCAGAGCGCTGGATGCCGGTGTTCTGGTATGCCTCGTTGTCGTAGATAATGTAGAGGAAGTTGTGTCGGCGTTCGATAGCGCCACTGGCAGCTTGGACGCCAATGTCGAATCCACTGCCATCTCCGCTAAACACGAGCAAATCAGGGATGTCATCTTCGAGGTTTTGGCGTTTGCGGGCTTTATAGGCAGCTTCGACGCCGCTGGCGTTTGCGGGGGCGTTTTCGAAGAGGGAGTGCATCCAGGGGACGCGCCATGCGGTGTAGGGGTAGATGGTGGAGGCGACTTCGAGGCAGCCGGTGGCTTGGCTGACGATTGTGTTGTTGGGGCGTGGGAGGGCATGCATGGCCATGCGGGCCATGGAGCCGGCGGGGCAGCCGGCGCAGAGGCGTTGGCCACTGGTGAAGAGCTCTTGTTGCTCAGCGATGGCTTTGAGTTTGGGTTGCCATTGGGGGGTTTCTTGGGTCATCTTGATTTTCCTCCTGGTTATTTTCTGACCGTTATGTATTTTATCGGACGGCTGGGGACTTTACCCGTGTCCTTGATTTTGAGCAATTCTTTGTAGATAGCGTTGAAATGGTCGGGGGTGACGTCGCGCCCGCCGAGTCCGCCATAATATCCAAGGATAGTGGGGCGGGTTTCGTGATTGTAGAGGGCGCTGCGCACCTCGTTGAAGACTGGACCGCCAAAGCTACCGGTGGTGTGGGTGCGTTCAAAGATACCTACCACAGGGACGTCGGCAAGGATTTGAGCGATTTTTTTGTCGGGAAAGGGGCGGAAGGTTCGCAGTTTCAGGAGCCCCACCTTCTTGCCTTGAGCACGGAGTTGGCGGGCGACGAAGCGCGCGGTTCCAGCAGAGCTTCCAGTGGTGAGGATGACGGCATCTGCATCGTTGACTTTGAAGGGTTGGAGGTAACCGTCGCCGTATTTACGTCCAGTGAGTTGGGCCCATTCGTTGTTGATTTGGGTGATGACAGGACGGGCTTTTTCCATGGCTTCGCTGTGTTGCAGCTTAGATTCCATGTAGTAGTCGAAGAGTTGGAGGGGCCCGATGGTGATTGGCGTTTTGGGATCGAGTTTGAGGGGGACTTGTTTTCCATTGATGGTGATCATCATGGGTTGGCGACGTCCAACGAATTTGTGAGCAGCTGCTTCGTCCAGGAGATAGACGTTTTCTAATGTGTGGGTGAGGACGAAGCCATCGAGCATGGTCATGACGGGGAGTTGGACGTCTGGGTGTTCGCCGATGCGGAAGGCTTGTAAAGTGGAGTCGTAGGCTTCCTGGGAGTTTTCGCAGTACATCATGATCCAGCCGGTGTCCCGTTGGGCGAGGGAGACAGTTTGGTCCCCGTGAATATTGATAGGGCCACTCGGTGAGCGATCGGCGACAGCCATGACGACAGGTTGACGGATGGATGAAGTGAGGAAGATAACTTCGTGCATGAGTTCAATGCCATTGGCTGCACTTGCGGTGAAGGTGCGGGCGCCAGCAGCGGAGGCACCGAGACAGGCGCTGAGAGCACTGTGTTCGGATTCAACACGAACGAATTCAGTTTCGACTTCACCGTTGGCCACAAACTCAGCGAATTTCTCAACGATGATGGTTTGGGGGGTAATCGGATAGGCGGCGCACACGTCGACGAGAGCGTGTTTTGCGGCGTAGGCAACGGCCTCATCGCCATTTATTCCCATGAGGATCTGTTTTACAGGCATCGGTTTTATTCATCCTCCATTTCGATGCATTTGACTGGGCACTCTTCAGCGCAGATGCCACAGCCTTTGCAATAGTTCATATCAAAGTGAATGTCATTTCCATCCCAGCTGATTGCAGCATCCGGGCAGAAAACCCAACAAGTGAGACAGCGAGTACATTTTTCCTTGTCACGGACGGGGCGTTTGCTACGCCAATCGCCAGTCTTGTATTCTGTTGCAGACTTCCAGCAGACTCCTGCAGC
Organism: Promethearchaeota archaeon; assembly: GCA_048938295.1. Lineage (GTDB taxonomy): Archaea > Asgardarchaeota > Hermodarchaeia > Hermodarchaeales > Hermodarchaeaceae > Hermodarchaeum. Next base: position 178,320 of record JBHLMI010000001.1, on the reverse strand, counting down.
AGGTATATCTTTAGAACCAGGCTGTTTTTCAGGCATGTTTCTCCACCTCGTCATAGGCGCGTTTAATCACAGCAATGTTTCGTTCACCAATGCGTTCACCGAACTGCTCATTGACTTCTACAAATAAGCTTTCAAGTTTCACAATACTAGTAGCCCGAACCAAAGCGCCTAACATGGCAGTGTTCGCGATAGGTCGCCCAATCAGTTCACGCGCTAAATCAGTAGCCGCGAGTGTCCAGACTTCGCCTTTGAATTCAAGTTTCTTAGCTATTGTTTTCGCATCTTCTCGAGTATTCACAATAAGTTTTGTTTGTGCATTGGTCCCAGCGACAATGGTATCTGGCACTTGCGCAAGAAGAGTAGGGTCAATAACTACAACATAGCTGGGTTCATACACTTTGCTATGTAGTTCGATTTCTTCATTGCTTATCCGGGCAAAGGCTTCGACAGGTGCTCCGCTCCGTTCCGGTCCGAAAAAGGGGAATGACTGTGCATGTTTACCTTCTGCAATCGCTGCACGGGCTAGAAGGATTGAGGCAGTCCATGCGCCTTGACCACCACGCCCATGAAACCGAAGGTCTATGATTTGTTCGGTCATGAAAATAGACACCCAGACTAAATAATTGAGCGAAATTCGCTTCGATGGAGAGTCTCAAGTCTTTTATGCTTTGCTCATCTCGAAGAAAATGTAATAATGATGAATGCAAGGGAAACTAAAGTGGTATTCGAAAATCAAAAAATCGTGGGTTTAAGTACCGAAAGGTTTAGAAGCTTCTAAGCGTTTGTGAAGACTGTTTACTCGGAGTTTTCTTCGAAAGACGAGTGGAGGCCGCGTTTTACTGGGTAGCGTTGGGTGACAGACCATGTACATGAAATACCAAGACCGTTTTGATAAATTAGAAGAACTTAGCAACCCAACCATGGGACGCTTTATGCTTACTCAGGTCCTTACCCGGATGGCAAGTACCTGTAAAGAATGTCAGCGTGACCGGATGCGCTGCACTATCAAACCACTTTGTCCCGATCGTGTCTTCCTTAATATGCTCATTGCACTAGGAGCAAAAACGAGTGAGTTGCCTTCCTTTTGTTACCAGGTGAGTATTCGAGCACTGGAAGCCTATTTGAAGTCTGGGGCAAAACGCGATCACCCCCATGAACCCAGATATCCACTCTCCTACTTTCGACGCTATGTGCAATTCAAAAAAGACGACGATGAAGCCAATTTTGAGGTGTTCAAAAAATGGTTGGAAACCACAACCAAACAGACTGTGTTTGGGTATGCCATTGAAAACCGGTGGTACTTTGGTGTGGGGAAAGGTATCTTTAGCGTGGATTTGAAGCGAAGCATGGTCAGTTTAGATCCGGATGGAGATATTGTTCGACGTGAAGCACTTGAACCGCTCCTCACATTTCTCATGAAATTATATGACCTATCTGCAGATATTCTCAAAGATATGCAAGATACTTGGTATCTTCGGATTGATTTCCCTGAATTCTCAGAAGAAGCGTATTCAGAACAGGTTGAACCACAACTCAACGCCCTGAGAGAGTATTGGTCATTTGTTCGTGTTAATAACTTCAATTCGAATACTCAGTTTCTCATTGGGCTTGACCCACCACCCGAGAGAGCAATGCGGTTGGATGGGCTCCGGAAAACGGCAATTATACTGGCTGAGATTGCTGAGGCTGCACCGAAGAAAGCAAGTCGGAAGCGTTCAGCTACACCAGTTGAAGCACCAGCTCAGTCCACAGGCTAATAGCGAAAGTCTGAGTCTGGTTTTTCTGGCTCTTCTTCATCGACAACTTCGTAACGTTGGGCTAGTCGTACCCCAAATCGATCGATACCCCGTTTAGCGGATTTCTGAATGGATTTGGCTAAATCGTAGATGAACATTAGGACAAAGAACAAGACAATGGAAACGGCAAGGATTTGGAAGTAGGGCTGGAGGACATCGATGGGAAACATCCCCGGGACAAAGATGGGTGAAACGATTACATAGACAGCTAAAATCATGAAAATGTAGATGATGTCGAGTGGGATGCGTCGGGGGTGGTATCGGTCGGTGGAGCGCATACCTGGTAGACGACTAATGATATAATCGGAAAAAGCGTCAGCGGAGCGGGCAAATTGCATGAGGGCTTCAATTCCAAATAGCAAAATAACGAGCAGGACACCTATCCGGATTAGTGAATAGCCGGTCAAGATAACCGTGCCGATTGATGACCAAATTGTGGGGAGCACAAGAATGGGGTAAAGGTCTAAGAAGGCAAATAAGGGGACAGCAAAGATGTAGAATAGTCCGACTGCGATCACAATCAATCCGTTGATTAGGAATTTTGGAAAAGAGGTAGCTAGTTGTTTGGCTACTCTTCGTTTTTCAGCTTTTTCGCTTTCTTCTTCTTTTTCTTGTCTTTCTTCTTCAGACATGAACGGTTACCTCGCTTTGTTGATGACGTTCCTCTACGGAGTAGACAATTGTTCTTAAAGGCTAATAAGCCTGCTCCTTAAAAAAGAGAGAAAGTAGGAATTATTTCTTTTCCTCGACTTTCCCGGTTTTAAGATCAATTTGAAGGCGACGTGACCCCTTTTGGCTAGGAATGCTGACAAAGAGTGTATCCTCGGTTTGCTCAACTTCAACCCACCGAATCCATTTTCCGGTTTTATCATCAAACTTGTGAGTTTCAGCATTCTTGACCTTTTCGAGGAACTCCTTCAGTTCGGTAAGTGTTTTGAAAGTGTATTCGCCTTTTTCGCTAACCGCTTTGTAGGGACGAAGGGCAACCGTGTCTGCTACCGCTTCACCACCACGGGCGGGATAAGCTAAATCATGGAGGGTTACAACTCGATTCCGCTCGGAAAATTCTAAAGCACAGGTTAATCGAATCCGTCCAGTCTCCCCAAAACCGGCTTTACCAGCCAAATTTCGACAGGTGGAAAGGATCTCCGTGGATTCAACAACTCCATAGTGCATCCAGAGATTAGCAATGTCATTAATTTCTGTAGCTTTTTCACCCCAGACAATTACAGCGCGACCCCTAGGTTGGGCTAGCCCTTCATCTAAGATGGCATTCACAGTGTTCCTGAAATCCGCTTCATTTGCACTTTCTGTGACCCTAACATGGATGGTAGCTGATGCGATTTGTCCACCAGCACTTTTTACTCCACGAATCATGTCCCATGCTTTTTCTTGATCGATGACTTGTTTCAAGACGGTTAGCCCCCTTCTGGCTACAGCCAAAGACATGCAGTTAAACTTTCCGTATCTAAAACAAAAGAAATAAGGGAGAGCAAGAGGGATTGAGAAAAGAACAACTATTCGGCATTTGAATCTATTATCAGCTCAAACGAGTTGGATCATCTATGTCTTCTCGAACTGGACGAATTCGAAGTCTTATCCGCTTAGTAACAAGACTTCGTCGTTCGGGAAGAGTTGCATTACTTATCGATGGTCCCAATGTTCTTCGTCGCGAATTTGATGTGCGATTAGATGATTTGAAGAACCAGATAGAGGATTTTGGAAAAATTGGTGTCGCAAAGGTCTACTTGAACAATCGCGCCAGCACTAAGCTGTTAGAGGCTATATCGAATAGTGGATTCACACCCGTGGTCACTACCATTGATGTGCATCTCCACATGGCAATTGAATCAATGGATCTCGTCTTAGGTGATGCTACTAAGTTACTCGTGATCTTTAGCCGTCACGCAAGGACTGCCCCAATCCTCCGACGCGCACGTGAACATGGTCTGGAAACGATAGCGATTGGGTTTGAACCGGGCTTTAGCGTAGCGGTGCAAAACGCTGCAGACCATGTTCTCCGGGTTGACCTCCCATTACGTAGCCAGATCCAACGTGTGAAAGGCAAAGAGAAGAAAGACAAGAAAGATGACGAAGAGGAGGATTGGCAATTTGAGGAGTGATCCCCTCTAATCTACTCTTGAGACCTTTTTAGAAAGAATTTGCAGGGATTTCACAAGCTATCCCAGAAGATTGCGAATTTCCTCATTGCTAAGTTGGGTGAAGACGCGTTTCTCAGTATCGACGATGGAGATTTCCATAGCTTCCTCGTCGAGTTTCTCTTCAACAACCTGTCGAAGGGTATCAATGCATAGTTTCACCGCTGCAGGCATCAGCTTAATTGCGGGTTTATAATGCTTTGCTAAATATTCTCGCGCTGCTTCTGAGTTGTATCCGATCGCTGTGGCTCGCCAACTCCAGTAGGAACCAGAGGGGTCGGTGGTGAAAATTTGTGGACCCTGTGAATCTACTCCAGCAATCAAGAGAGAGACACCAAAGGGACGAATTCCACCAACTTGCGTGTAATTTTGTTTCAGGTCGCAGACCTTCTTGGTTAGCACCTCAACATCGATGGGTTCTCCATAGGTGATTTGGTTGATCTGGCTTTGGACACGGGCATAGTCAACGAGGACACGAGCATCAGCGTGGAGTCCAGCGATTGCGCAGCCAATGTGTTTGTCTACCACGTAGATTTTTTGGATTTGTTCCAAATCCATTAGGGGAGAAGTGGCTTCTTTGTGGACGCCGATTACGGCACCGTTTGCTGCTTTAACGCCAATCGCGGTTTTGCCTCGACGGACCGCTTCTAACGCATATTCAACCTGATATAGGCGGCCTTCGGGACTGAAAATTGTAATCGCACGGTCATAGGCTAGACTTCTTTCCATCATTGCAGTTCTACCTCTGGTAGAAGCACGTTCACAGCTTGGAGTTATAAAAGTTTGTCTTTGTCATCAATATAGAAGCTCCAGATCCATAGCTTTCAAGATGATAAACGTTTCAGAAGAAAATCCACAGGAGTGAAGTCCCTAGAGGAAAAAATAACTTCACCCCCACGTGTAAGAAGCATCCCCGCCGCTACCTTCGAAGGAAGGGCGTTAAGAGGATTTTAAATAACCGTAGCCCCAAAAGGAGGATACCTTTTCCAGTTTTTCCCCGCATGGAAATACCTCCTGTATGATGTAGCAGATAAACGGTGCCTTTTAATCCTTTGCGGTTGGCTTTTGAGGTTCTACAGACCTTGGGGAGCTCGCAACGGGGAGTCATTCCACGAATTTAATGTTTTCTGACGAAACACAAGGCTTTTACTCACCAATTGCTTTCGTGCGGATAAGTGGATGTGATTGAGTATGGCTCGTACGCGCGTAATCATTATGGGTGCAGCAGGACGCGATTTCCATAATTTCAACGTCTATTTCCGAGATAACGAGAAATATGAGGTCGTTGCCTTTACTGCTACGCAAATCCCTGGTATTGAAAAACGCATCTATCCATCGGTACTTGCGGGTAAGCTTTATCCGAAGGGCATTCCGATTCATGCAGAAGAGATACTCCCTGCCCTTGTCAAAGAGCATAACGTTGAACAAGTCATTTTCGCCTACAGTGATATTGCACACCTGGACGTGATGCACTTAGCGTCTTGGGTGCATTCGATGGGTGCCGACTTTCGGTTGATGGGACCAGCTACAACGATGCTGAAAAGTAAAAAGCCAGTAGTGGCGATCTGCGCCGTCCGTACTGGTTCTGGGAAGAGCCAAACAAGTCGCCGTGTTGTAGAAATTCTCCGAAACAAGGGTTTGAAAGTGGTTGTGATTCGGCATCCAATGCCTTATGGTGATTTAACGGAACAGGTGTGCCAGCGGTTTGAGACTATTGCAGATCTCAAGAAGTATAAGACCACTATTGAAGAAATGGAAGAATATGAGCCGCATATTGACCGGGGCGCCATCGTGTATGCTGGCGTTGATTATAGTAAAATCCTCGAAGAAGCCGAAAAAGAAGCCGATGTCATTGTCTTCGATGGCGGAAACAATGACTTTCCCTTCTATCAGCCTGATATCCATATTGTGATTGCTGATCCCCTCCGAGCCGGCCATGAGGTTACGTATCACCCTGGCGAGACTAACCTGCGAATGGCAGATGTGGTTATTATCAACAAGATTGACTCGGCAGAACCGGAGTGCATTGACCAGGTCCGACGAACCATCAGGGTTGTGAATCCTCGTGCCATTATCATCGATGCTGCCTCACCTCTTTTTGTTGATAATCCTGATGCGATTCGCGGAAAACGCGTCTTGGTTATTGAGGATGGTCCGACACTGACTCATGGTGAAATGGATATCGGTGCCGGTTGGGTTGCGGCTGAAAAGTATGGTGCGGCGGAAATCATTGATCCACGACCCTATGCGGTTGGGTCGATAAAGGACACCTTTGAGAAATACAGCCATTTGAGTGATATTCTTCCGGCCATGGGTTATGGAGATGAGCAGATCAAAGAACTTGAAGAAACCATCAATGCGGTTGATGCAGAAGTGGTTGTGGTAGGCACTCCTATTGATTTGGGCCGGGTGGTTAAAATCAAGAAGCCGTCAGTACGTGTGAAGTATGAACTCCAGGAAATTGGCAAACCCACTCTGGAGGATGTCTTCAAAGATTTTCCCAAAAAACATTAGCCTCGTATAATGCGGAGACCCCGGAGTGTAAGCCACGGACTTCCCACTTGTGCCTCACGTTGGGGAGGATTGAAATTGGGAATAGAAGGGGACATAGAAAAATCACGCAAAACCAGAGAATGGGATTTTTGTTTAATATCTTTAGACCACCTGTCATGTGCTGAATCTGCTCTCGTTAATTCATTGGATTTTTGAGGAATGCAGGCAAATGAGCCGATAAAGGTGAGATGAAAATGAGTGAAGAATTAGCGTTTGCCACTTTGGGTGGCGGCTGCTTCTGGTGCACCGAAGCCGTATTCCTTCGCTTGAAAGGTGTTAAGAAGGTCGAGTCCGGATATTCGGGAGGCAGTGCAGAAACCGCCACATATAACCAGGTGAGTACAGGCCGAACGGGACACGTTGAGGTAATCCAAATTACTTACAATCCGACCATGATAAGATTTCGAGAATTGCTCGAAATCTTCTTTGCCACTCATGATCCCACGACATTGAATCGACAGGGCAATGATGTCGGTACCCAGTATCGCTCTGTGGTGTTTTATCATGATGAGCAGCAGAAGAAGGTCGCGCAAGACCTGATTAAAGAATTGAATAAGTCGGACAAATATTCCAAGCCTATTGTCACGACAGTGGAGCCATTTATAGCCTTTTATAAAGCTGAAGAGTATCATCAGAATTTCTTTACCCGGAACCCCAACCAAGCGTATGCTCGTGTAGTGATTCCGCCCAAGTTATCAAAACTAGAAAAAGGGTTCGCCGAGAAGCTGAAGGATCTGAGTAAAGAGCAATAGTAGGAGCTAGTACGCTACGTCTTGTATTTTAGACAGACCTGGGCACTAGCTTACTAAAGGCATGACTGATCAGCTGTTTGGGACCTTCAATGTCTCCGACGATGTTAATTTGGTCAACATTGATTTCACCGAGTCCTCGGGCTTGAGCTTCTTGTAAGACTGGCATTTTTGCTGGATCAAATCCTAAAAGGTGCATGCCGATGGCTTCCACTGCAAAGGCATCTTTTCCAACGATTAGCAGTTCGGGTGATACGGTGAAGCGTTTTTTCTTCCAACCAAGAAAAACGTGTGTGGCATCTAATACCGCTAGATCAATGCCGCCAGCAGCTTCATACATATCGATGAGGGCAGTAGCCAATTGATCATGGAAGCGGTGCTTGTTCGTATCCAAAACTAGCCCTAATAGGTTCTTGATCACAAACCCCTGATTCATTAGATCCTCAAGTCCGGCTTCTTCATACCGACGCGGCACATGTGTACTGATAAACGTCTTAGGATCTAAGAGTGTCTGAGCGAAGGGTATCTGTTCGCCTGCTACTTCGACCAATTGAGTGTGTTCGTCTGTTGAGAGATTGAAGGGAGTAGCTCTATCGTTGTAACAGTCTTTCCAGACCTCTAAGCGTTTCAGTCCTGGACCAGCTCCGGTATCGGATTCTACGATTAGAATCTCTGAAGCTTGGTCAAATGTGGTGATGATAGCATTCACCGTTTTTATCGTAGAACAAATCCCTGTCTTTGGGTTATAGATACCTACTTTGACAACGACCTTCCGATCAGGAGTATTAAGCCCATTCAACCCTCCTATGGTTTCGATGGCTTGGGGGAGAGAGTCAGTGTTTACAATGGCTACAGTTGGTTTCACTGTAAGCAGCTCGTTTCGTTCAAGTGGTTAATGACTTTTTGAGTATTACTTCGAACATCTCCAGTTCAGGTTGCATTTTTGCGAAGTTCATTGCGAGGGGTGAATCAGTTCTGAAATAGAAGTTCGTTCGTAATGGTGTATCGCTCCAACCAGCTACTTCGACTTGTTTCGCGAGCTCATAGACCAATCGTTTCCATACATGTTGGTATCCGGCTCGGATTGCTGTGAACCGCATCAACACCCGTGGTTCATCTCCAAAGAGGAACCGCTGATCCGGTTCTATTTTGAGTGGTGCGCTGGCAGCAATAACTTTGTCTTCATCGAAGAGGAGGACGGCGTGGCCATCTTTCATTACTCGCCCTTTGAAGTAGTTCTCCCGGGCTTCTTCGTTGGCAAACTCTTCGGCAAGCCCAGGATCAGCCTGTGAAACCTCATACAGGTATTTCAAATCCTTCTTGGTTGCAACACGACTGGTAAAGCTCATGAGTTTGTCAGGTAACTTCCATTTACTGATTTCCTTGAAATTAAAATCAAGAACATACCGATAGATCCTTTCATCCTCAACGAATCCTTTCTCCTCCCAAAAAGCTAACTGCTTAGCAGCTATTTTGGCGGTGTAAACAACGGTTGTGGCGATTTCCTCTGTCCTTTGTTGCTTCTTCAGGTATGTAAACACCTCATCAAAGAGCTTCTCTTGGACTTCAGTCGGGGTCCCCGGCATGGCCCACGGGTAGCCAATATACATCCTTCCCCTTTCTGAACTAGAAGCCCGTGAGGTGATATAGGCTAAGGGTTCACCAGCTTCAGTCAACGCATACCTGGTCATTTTAGGATCCCGAGCCATATTACGAATTCGAATTTCTTCAGCCCGTGCGGGAAGCCCAGATGCCTCAGTATAGATTTGGGCTTGGATTTCTTCGAGCCCTTGGTTGGGTGCCCAAAGACGATATACAACTTCCAAAATGAATCACTCCTGTAAATACCGAGTCAAGTATTCTCGTTTATTGAGAAAGTTAAGTCATATAGTAATATAAATCTCTTGTGATATAAGACTAGTTAACCATGATGAACATCTATATACGTTCCAGTGGTGTAATTCCCAGCAGCTCGAGAGCGTTAGAAAGGACTTGACGGCAGAGGTCAACGAGAAGGAGTCGAGCATTCTTGAGCCCGGAAGTTTTGGCTTTGAGGACTGGGCAGTGATTGTAGAAGGCGTTAAAGGCGACGGAGAGGGCATAGGTGTACTCAGCAAGATGGAAGAGTTCGATACGGGTTCCCCAAACTTCGCGGCGGATTCCCTCTACGATTTCAAGGATGAGGGCCGGGAATCGACCGAGAAGCTTAATGAGTTCAGTTTCAAAGGGGTCGGTTAAACTGCTGAGCCGCGCTGTTTTCGGGGCAGCTTCCTTATTGAGGATGGAGCTAGCACGGGCGTGGGTGTACATCAGGTAGGGAGCCGCGTTGCCATCGAAGTTGAGCATATCTTCCCATATGAACACGATTTGCTTTTCAACCGCAACTTTGAGCAGCGCATATCGAATGGCGGCGGATCCAACAGCTTCGGCTACTTGGCGGAGGAAGCGGGTATCCGCTTCGGGGTTGCGTTTCTTAACTTCTTTTCGGGCTCGGCGTGTGGCTTCCCGAAGGATGTCGTCGGTGCTTTGACCTATCCAGGTCCCCTTCCTTCCGGAGATTCGGGCATCTGGAAGCGTTACGAGCTCATAGGCTAGATGGTAGTAGTTAGCGGACTCCTTCTTATAACCGAGAGTATCCAGGGTGAGGTAGACAGTACGTTGCTCTTGGCTTTGAGGCATGCCAATTACATTGTAGATCACATCGGCAGGGCGATAGTGACCCCCCTCGCCTTGTTGATTAGTGGTCCAAATCTTATTTTCACGGGCTTTCGGACTTTTGAATGATTGGTAATTGAAGGGATCTGGGATAATGCCAAATTTCCAAAAATGAAATACTATGTCCTTTCCTGTATAGGTGGCGACTCCATCAGAACGGACCAAGACCTTTTCGGTATCCTTCAATTCCTTGAACTCATCATAAGTGCTAAGGTCCACAATTACACACCCCGCTTTTTCCCCCTCCGTGGGGCGGGATGCCGTAGGCGCTTCCATGATTTTCTCCAGCCCCTTGGCAAATAAACCAGAATGCGCAATATCACTTTCCCATACTAATAGATCATGGTAGACATTAAGCCGATCATGAGTTTTATGATGCGCGCGTAGCACCCGTTCCGACATTTTCCGGGCTTCTGAAGCCACTTCATTGTACCCTTCTTCCATGAGCTTCAAGTATTGGCGAACCTGTGCCTCGTCGTATTGGTCTTGGGCATCCACATAAAGGCGACCAATCACCTGGTCATATTTCCCTTTATACTCTGACGAGGCTAGATGTTTTCGCGCCCAAAAGGCAACAGCGATTTGGAGTCCGAGATCATTAATGTAATCCATTCGAGTGACATCATAACCGACGGTTTGCATAAGTCGGGCAACTGTGTCACCAAGGACGGCGTTTCGGGCATGTCCGATATGTAAGGGGTTGTTTGGATTCACCGCCGGATATTCCACAACGACATGCTTTCCTGCGAACTGCTTTGTTTTGCCATACGAGGGCCCGTCAGCCTGGATCGCTTCGACGACCATTCGGCGATAAGGAATGACATTGATGTAAAAGTTCACATATGGTCCCTGAGCAACGACTTGCTCAATGAGTGGAAATTGGATAGGATCGAAGAACGCTAGTTCCTTGGCGATTTCTGCTGGGCTCTTTTTAAGCTGCTGAGCCAAGTGGAAAGCCGCGGTACAGGCTAAATCTCCGTGTTGTGGGTCTCCGGGTATTTCGAGGAACCTACTGAGATCTTGTCCACTGGCTAGGTGTAACACTTTAATGACCTGTTTCTTGAATTCTGCCCAAGGATTTTCAACTTTCACCATTATCCGAATCCTACTGAGAGTACGCGGAGCCAGCCTTTTTTCTCTTTCGTCGTATCCTGGGAAAAGCAACCTTCCAAAAAAAAGAACGAAATGATTAAAATAGGTCGCGCCGTAACTCGCCTAAATCTATTGGGGGCCCGTGGCCAAGTGGATACGGCGACAGGCTTCGGACCTGTAGATCCGGGGTTCAAATCCCTGCGGGCCCGCCAGTCCCTTTTATCTTATACCGTGATGAGTATCGAATGTGGCGACTTATTATTGCCGGATAGCCTTCAAGTCTTAGTTTACTCATTCCTAAGTATAGGGAGGAGTGTATTTGTGACGATTTTCTACCCGTATAGGTAGTTTCGTCAGTTGTAGATCAAATAAGAACATGTGTGCTTATTTGACAGACTTGAATCGACCTTTGAGTTTGTTTAAGACATCAGGAAGCGTGGTGTATTCCATGGATGTTGGAGGCAGACGATGAGGTTCGAAGGGTCCGTGACGTCGTAGATAATCTGCAACATACATGCACTGGTCTCGTGTCAAATCCCAGGCAGGGTCATCGAAGACATCTATAGGTTCAGTCAGCTTCCCTTCTTTCATGCTAAAGGCTAATCCGGTGATGCGTGGAGGGCCGTCAAACCGTGTGCATTGTGAGTGATAGAGAGGAACAGGCATTAGTGGTCCGTTGTGGCTTCCGCGCATCCATCCGGTTACGAGATGGCCAAGTGCGAAGCCTTCGAGAACTTCGCCCGTTGCAGGAAATCCACTTTGAGCTCGCACAATGGCAGCAGGATCATCTTTTCCAATGTATTTTCCTGCAATTGCGTATAGTTTCTCAGTGGATATGACTGCCCCAATACCCCGTTTTTCGTCCTTTGAATAGACGCGTTTGATAACATAGTCTTCTGTTGACCCAATTAGGGCTAGGAGATCGTAGGTTTCAGCTGGGGTTTCGAGTTTTACCATTTTGTTGTTTTTGATGTCGAAGACTTCAAAGATGAATCCATCATGCATCTTTGGGTCGATAATGAGTCCGGCTGTGTTGAAAGGATCCCCGAAGACACGGTAGATTGGATAGTTGAAGGCACCTGGGGCGGTTTTATCCGCTGTAAAAACTACAAAAGGTTCAGCGGGGCGTTCTTCAAATTCCATTTCTGCGACGCCGGGGCCCATTCCGCGGACATTGCCACTGAAGGCTTCCTTCAGGATGTCCTGTCCGGCTCCGTAAAGTCCACGTTCCTTCGCATCTTGTGCTCCTTTCATGAGGGCATCGAATGCGGTTTTGTGGATTTCTTCGTCGTCAACTCCACGGGTGTGGGTCATCAGGATCTCGCTATCATCACCTGCATTCCAGATTTTGTAGTCAATGATGAGCCCGGATTGATGGGCTTCGTCGATACTTTGACAGATGACATCAGTTGTCACATCACAGGTTCTGATGTGACCACCAATACTACCAATATCGGCTTTAATTACGGTGATAGTGATTTTCACAGGTACCACCTGTGTTATACTCCTTTATTCACGTGTTGGAGTGCAACACGTTGAAGGCAGATTATCTTACCATTATTAAATAATTTTGTTCTTTTGCACACATTTCTTATTTTCATCCCTCTGTTTGGAGAACCTGATTTAGGCGTTAGAGTTTGTTTACCTCTTTGAGGTATCGGCGGCCAAGCTCGACATAGATTTGCCAATTCGTTGCAAGTTCTGTACGATCGTTAGGAGTTAGAGACCGGACAACTTTTCCTGGAATGCCAAATACCACACTTTCGGGCGGAATCTGCTTCCCAGGTGTGATCACGCTTCCCGCCCCAATGATTGTGTGATGTCCGACATGTGCACCATTTAGAATCACAGCACTTATCCCGACTAGGACGTTATCATCAATGGTACATCCATGGGCAACTGCGTTGTGCCCAAGGATTACGCAGTTCCCAATTTTGGTGGGGAATCGAACATCAGCGTGAACGGTGCTGTTGTCTTGGATACTAGAATCAGTTCCTATTGCAATGGTGTTATAATCGGCACGAATTACTGCGTGCTCCCACACGTTACTTCGAGCCCCAATGGTAGCCGCCCCAATGACTGTTGCACGTGGGGAAATGTATACATCTGCTGCAATTGTCGGTTTCTTACCTTGGTAGGGGATGATTGGCATACATTCTCATCTCCAGTCTTTCTTTGGTGGGCATCTTTATGCCATAACTGTTACTCATTCACCGCCTTCCAAAGCTAGAATTGCTGCACCCAAGGCACCGGTGTATTGGGGTTCCTTTGGTACCCAGAGTTCTGTTTGGATTGCCTGGGCCAGATAATATAGAAAACCAGGATTTAGCGCAACTCCGCCAGTCACAGAGACTGGTGATTTGACTCCGACTCGTTGAGAGAGAGTGGCGATTTTTGACGCCATTGCTTTATGAACACCCGCAGCAATATCTGAAGGACTTTCTCCAGTTCCGATACGCCCAATTACTTCGCTTTCAGCAAAGACAGTGCATGTGCTGCTGATTGCCGAAGGGCGCTTGGCTTTCAAAGAAAGAGATCCTAATTCGTTGATTGAAACCTCAAGGACCCGTGCCATTACTTCTAAGAATCGTCCAGTCCCTGCACTACATTTGTCGTTAAGTTCGAAATCAAGGGGCCGTCCATCGGTGCCGATACGTATTACTTTGGAATCTTGTCCACCGATATCGATGAGGGTACGGATTTCGGGATTGAGGTTGTGAACCCCAACGCTGTGACAGGTGATTTCGGTGACAGATTTTATGGCATTGAGAGCTTGACGGCGACCATATCCTGTACTAATGGCAGGAACGTCCATGAGGTCTTGCTGAGAGCTTTTTCTCAGTTCATCTAGGCATTTTTGTACAGATTTCTGGGCTGAGGCCCCTGTGGCGAGCAGATATTGGGCAACAACGTTACGCTTGGTGTCGAGTAACACAGCTTTCGTGGTAGTGGAACCTACATCTATACCTATGCCCAAAGTTGATTTGTTAGCCACGGTTATCGGCTCTCATACAATCATTTCGAGAAGGGCTTCGATACGAGTCTCTACTTGTGCTTCACTGTATTGTTGGCTGTCGACCATATCGCCTTCGATGATGACACCAGGAACCCCGGTTCGACGGGTGATTTCTTCTTTGGTTATCATTTGTCCTAGGGAATACCGCTTACAGGAGCGGACAGAGAACAATACAAATCCTTCTAGGTCATAATCTTTGATGAGTGAACACATTTTGTTGATTTTGGCTGGGAGTCCCTTGTTGAGGTAGACGTTTGAATAGACCTTCGCAATGCTTTCCAGAAGTTCTCCTCGTGGGATGTTCGCAGACCAAGCATGAGTGTACGAATCCGCTGGGAAGGACACACCTTTCTTAGCTAAGGTATTGAAGAAGTTGTAGATGGTGAACCATGGGGGAATATTATCCCATAGTAGTCGGACTTTCTCATCGACGATAGCGCCTACATTATTTTTCACCCGATCTTGAACCTCTGCCAGAAAAGCCTGATAGAAACTAATCGCCGGTTGTGTTCCACGCAGAGCAACAATAGGAGCCATGGATATGAACCGGTCTGCGCAGTTGAGGGGGGTGGGTTTGTGGCGACAAGCCTTTAGCGCACGAGTCCAGAGAGACACTGCTTCGTTGGACAGTTCGGCAACTTGAATGAGTTTCTTTTCATCGTATTCTTGGTTGAATGTTTGACTCAGGAATGCTATAAGGCCCTCGAGGTTGGATTTCACATAAGCAAGGTGGTGTGATGGTTGCTCTCCTTCCAAGGGTGGTATATCGACGAGATAGACTGGTGCTCCTGTCATTTCTGAGATGGCTTCATACCAGGGAAGAACGGTGCCACAGATGTTATTGCAAGCCAAGAGTGCTTGGGGCGTGGGAAGGCCAGTAAGGGGGCTTTGCTGAGGATTCTTAACAGAACCAATACTACTCCGAGCATAGGAACACAGCTCCTGAGAGAACCCCAGTTCTTCAGCAAAGCCACAGAGTAGTGGGCCACATTTTTCTGACCCAACAATAGCTCCATACTGCTCGGGATATGCGGCTGTTACATCGAATGCCACGGGAATCTCAACGGGGAAACCTGATGTCAGCCAAGCCAACCGTCCCTGCTGTGACGCCTGTTTAGTACTCAAAATATGCAGTGTCATGGTGTCGCGTAGGAGCTTGCTGCTGTTCAGTTTCCTGTAAGCCTTTTCTTTGTGAGCGGTGGTTGCGTTTTGAGCCATTATCTTTCACCTTTCAGTGTCATCTTGCCGTGAGGGTTTCAAGAAAGCTTTGTATGCGTCCTTCTAATCGCACACGGTCAGAAAATTCTGGATCTAGAGGGACTCGGACAGAGAGTACTTTATTTTGTTCTGCAATTTTTAGAGTATCAGGAACTTCGAATTGATCTGGATCACAGAAAGATTGCTCACAGATAATTAATCCGTCAATCTTCAGTTTTTCGAATACCCTTCGAAGAAAAGCCAATCGAGAGGGTAAGCCCTCTTGCGTGGGTTCTGCAGGCGCACTAAGGATACTTTGAGCCATTTCCGTAAAAGGATCACCTTGAAGGTTAGGCGCCTTGGTGAAAGTGGTCCGATAAGTAAAGGATAACAGATCAAAGGCAATCTCAAGGTCTTCGAGATCGGCGTTGGCTTTGGCATTGTTGAAGTGGAATGCAATACCTTCAGGATCGACCATTCCTCCTATTATCATAATACGAGGCTCATCTGTTGATTGGATGTCTATTTGGTCAGGAATATGACCCGCTAACAGACCATGGCGAAGAGCTTCAATTGTTGGGAGACGTTGCTCTTTGCGAAGCTCGTTTTGCAGTTGGGTGGCAACACTTTCGATTTCTGTAAGCGTATTTAGGGTAGGTGCCGTAAGAAATTTCCGAATGAGTCTAGCGTATTCAAGGTATGGGTAGATAGAGGGCTGAATGATGCGTGCTACAGCAATGAATTGGGCGGCTGCCTTGAATTCAGCGATGAGTGCAACGGCTTTTTGATAGCTTTCCATAACAAACCGCTTGCCCAAGCTAACTTCTAGGTGGTTACTCAAGTCTTGGAGCTCCTCTGCGAGATAGGTAACTGCCATATCATCGTTTGCCACAGGATAGGTTAATCGTAGGACCGTGTCGCCTGGAAAACGGGCGCGCCAGACATCACCCAGATTTTGAAGCGAGTCACATGTACCGCCTGGGAATAAGATGGCTTTTAGGGGCGGTAGATGTTCTTTGGATCGTTGACTGAAGAGATTTCGTGAGTAAGCACAACAGAATGTTTGCAGACTCACCTCGTAGGCACTGGGCATCTTCGGTTCAGCCCATAGCAGTGTGGGTGTGAACTCATGTGCTAAGAAGAGTTCAAGCGGTGCGTGTGGGTAAATGTAGCCAATAAGTCCATGTTTAGTTGCAATGAGTTCTTGAACTATTTCTTGTCGAACAGCAATGAGAGCGTCATAAGTTAAAGGCGTACTCATTTGAAGCCACCAAATTTGATGGTTATCTATCGACTTTTGCCTTAAGCTTTCGCACCCAACCAAGGATTACCAATGAAGGCTAAGTCCTAATTTCAGTAACTACCAAAATCTCTTTTAATGAATTAAGACATTCTGTCCCACTACGAGGTTATTTCCTTGACTACTTCGATTGAAATGGTAAACCTGACCAAACAGTTTGCGAAGATCACGGCAGTTAACAATGTCTCTTTGGATGTTCGACGCGGTGAAGTGTTCGGATTTCTTGGACCAAACGCTGCCGGTAAATCAACGACAGTGAAAATCGCTGCGACTTTGTTAGTACCCAGCAAAGGTTCGATTGTGATTGAAGGATACGATGTCCTAGAACAACCGGTTGAGGTACGGTCAGTTACTGGGCTTCTCCCTGAAGATGGAGCAACAACCCATTATGACCGATTATCAGCCTACAAGAACTTGGAATACTTTGGTCAACTCTATGATGTACCAAAAGAGACTCTTGAGAACCGAATTGAGGAACTGTTAGAGTTCCTAGAACTTACTGATCGCAAAGATGATTCTCCGGCAACCTACTCAACAGGGCTTAAGCAGAAACTATCTATTGCCCGGTCAATGATCCATAATCCCCAAGTGGTATTTCTTGATGAGCCAACATCCAGTCTGGATCCAATCATGTCCAAGAGAGTGCGTGAGTTTATCGATACTCAGGCTGGAGGAGGAAAACAAACATTCTTTCTTTGTACCCATTTACTTTCTGAAGTTGAAGCCCTTTGTGACCGTGTTGGATTCATTTCAAAAGGAAAATTGGTGGAAGTCGGGCGTCCAAAGGAGTTGCGCCGCAAATTCTGGACTGTACGCACCTACGAAATGCAGCTTACTGATTCTAATTTGCAAAAACCTGTTGAAATTATTACTTCCACAGATCTGGTCAAATCAGTGAAGATTGAAGGGAACCGCATTGTTTTCGAACTTGAAGATGCAGAGACTAAGAACCCCCAGATTGTCCGAGCCCTCGTAGAGTCTGGAATGAATATAATTGAACTGCGAGAACATGTACCAGACCTTGATGCTATATATCAAAAGGTGATTGGAGGGGACTAAGATGTGGCAGAAAGCATGGTTTATGGCGCGAACCGAGATGCGAATGGTCTTCAAGAGCCGACAAGTTCGTATGATCCCGATTATGGTCGTTATTATGTGTGTAGCTTTTGGAGGGATTATGACCTGGCTGATGTTGTCCTTCGGAGTATTCGATGCAGCTCTCTTTTCTATGACATTAGGTTCGATTATGGGCGTAGTAGTGATAATGCTCCCCCTGATGTTGCCGATTCTAATCGCCGCAGATTCAATTGTGGGAGAGAAGGAGCGACATACATTGGTTCCATTGTTAGCTACACCGCTTACTGATGGCGAGTTACTCCTTGGAAAATTCTTAACTGCTTTGATTCCGGGGCTACTTGTTGCTTATGGAAACCTTGTACTTGCAGTCGTGGTTGTGAATGGAGTTGTCTTCTTCATGGCTCCGCCGCTTCTCTGGGTCTGGCCTGATTTGCTCTCACTTGTTCAAGCAATTATTCTCCCAATCCTATTTGCGATTCTTGCTGTTGGGCTTATGGTCATTATCTCTGGTAGAGCAAACACTGTGTATGAAGCCTATCAGACGGGTGGCGTTCTGATTCTTCCTGCCATGTTGTTTGCCTATTCTGGGTTCCTTTTAGGGCTAGGCTGGTTCATCTTCGGTATTGGGTCTGCCATCATTCTGATTGTTGACTTCATTCTGTTCCGTGTCGCTGTCCGATTGTTCAACCGCGACGCCCTCATTACACGGACTGGTTAGGAAACTTTTGAATGTGACCTAAGGTTAAAAATGGTAACAAGCTTATGAACTCATTACGAGCGTGATTTTCATGTCAAAGGTATACCGAATTGTCGCACGGGTTCATGAGACACGGGCAGAGGAAGGAAAAAGCCCTTGCCGTCTGTATAAGGTTGGAGATGAGTTCGATCTCTCAAAACCTGAAGAAAAGGAGAAAATTTGTCGCTGGGCGTATAATGCTATGTTCCCCTTCATTACGATTCTTGAATTCGATGGAACAATCCCTTGGGAACCTGATTCTAATCGGGGGTATGTAGCCTGTCCTGATCCCCACAACATCGTGGTATTTGAGCTGCGACGTGCAGGCGTTCTTGAAAAGCGCGAAACCCCTTAATCAGGCTCATCGCGATATGGCTGAGCCCTTCACCTCTTTGGGCGGATGAATAAAGCAGGAAGGATCTTCTGCAAGGTGATCACCAGTCACGGCCCAAGACCGTCCACGGCATCCACCGCAGAGCCTTCGGTATTCACATTTACCACATTGACCCTTTAATCGATTCTCGCGATCACGTAACTCGAGAAATATTGGAGCCTTTTGCCAAATCTTCGAGAAGGATAAGGAGCGAATATTTCCGCAGGAGATTTCGATGAATGGGCACGGCCACACTTCTCCATTGGGTTTAATGTAAACAAATCCGCGTCCAGCTGAGCAGCCATGGAAGACTGTTTCTGCCAGCCGTAGAAGAGGTCCACTGTGGATGCCATTTTGTTGTAAGAGGAAAGGCCAGTATTGTGGCCCAGCGACTGGTTCCATGATAGCATTCGTACGAGCTTGAGCTTTAGCCATAAATCGGATCAGCCGCTCATTTGCCCCTAAATCAAGTGCAGCATTTTGGATTGCCCGCCCCCGACCAAGGGGGACGAGTTGGTACATGAGAAGTATCCCGGTTCCGACTTGTTCTATGAGATTCATGAGGGGCTTCATTTGATCCATATTATAGTTCATGGCAGTGATGTTGATGTGGAGGAGTATGCCAGCTTGATGAAGTGCTCGAATACCTCGTAATGTATCCTCAAAGCATCCTGGCTGCCCACGGACCATATCATGCGTTTTTGCGTCAAACCCATCAAGACTAACCGCGGCAATAACAATACCCAGACTTCGAAGACGTTTCGCTACGTCCGTGTCAACGAGGGTAGCGTTGGTAGCAATCGTATTAGTGAATCCGAGGGCCTGGGAATAAGCGAGTAATTCATAGAGGTCAGAGCGAAGGAGGGGTTCACCTCCGGTGAAGGCCATCATATGGAACTCCTTTACATTAGCGAGCTGATTGAGCAATTGTTTACCCTCAGTTGTAGTGAGTTCATCTTTGGCAGGTTTTCCACCTGAGGTGTGACAATGGATACAATGCAGGTTACAGGCTGTAGTTATCTCCCAAACTGGATGGGCAGGAAAACCAATGCACCCCATGCCACGCGATCCTGCTGCCCCCGGAAGACATTTCAAACCATATTTCAGGAACCAGCGGGGGAGTCGTGTCCACCGTGATAGAGCACCCACATAAAATGCGCTCAGAGCCTGCCGTAAAATAAGATGGGGGAACTGCCAATAGGGTCGGACTTTTCGTTTGGGTGGTGTTCCCCATTCACGCAACCATTTGGTCATGGCTTCACAACACAAGGACAGTTATGATAAATACTAAGGTGGTTCCCAGATTCACAAGTATGTTCAGGCCGCACAACTTCTCTAATGTACTTCGATTTTCCCATGCTCTTCGAAGAATCAAAATCACTAAGCCCATGGAGACGGCTAGTACAGGAAGATAGGCAAGAAGATCCCAGGGCCAGAGAAAGCCTAATGCTAGGGTAGTAGCCATGGTGAGCCAACTTGCAACAGCAGCCAAGGAATACAGGATCACCGCCTGATTCAACCCCAAGCGGACCACCAAGTTCTTTTTCCCCGTATCTCGGTCTGCTTCAAAGTCGAGAAATTCATTGAGAAGAATGACGTTGAAGATGGTGAAAGCAACAGGAAGAGCCATAAAATGAATTAAAGAAATGAAGTAGCCGACTTGTAAATAGAAGCTGGCAGCGATTGTTAACCAACCATAGTTGAAGGCAATCCAGATTTCGCCAAGACCGCGACTCACCCATCGGATGGGGTTTGCAGAGTAAAAGAACCCACCGATGATCCCAATGACTCCAAGAAAAATGGTCAAGGGGCCTGTCAAGTAAAGGAATTGGAGGATGATACCAACGAGGGCAGCAAGAAGGATGCATACCAAAGAAGCGTATAATGCGGTTCGCCTTTTAATGAGGCCTCGTTGAAGAACTTGCGAGCCTCCTGCAAAACGGCTAGGACCTTTTTGGGCTGCAAGAATATCGCCTTCATAATCCCAATATTCCCCTGCATAATAAGTTGCCAGCATGATAAGGACGACACCGGCGATTCCCCACAGGAGGATATCCCAGCGAAAAACCCCAAGGTATCGCCAGGCTAAAATGGTACCTAAGAGAAAAGGGAGCATGCCCACCAGATGGAAGGGAAGACGGGAGAGCGCTAGCCAAGCACTGATTTTCTCTTTCATGGCTTCATCCTCATATAACAGGAATAAAATCCTATGCGTCACCTTAAGTTGAACAGATTATACGAGAGATGTAATTTGGAACTAAAGGTTGCGGAGAAGGTTACTAACCTGGACCTGACCTGCACGCCGGGCGGGGAAATAGGCTCCTGTCACTAAACCTAAAATCACTAGGCCCAATATTGCTACTAATAAGCTCATTGGGTAGATAATGGTGAAAGGCACAATGAATGGTTGGGGGAATAATTTGATTATAACGAACATCAAAAGCCATGAGAAGTTAATTCCAATTATGATGCTGAAGAAGAAAGCTAACAGGATGATGCTCACAAATTCCACTAGCACCATTGATGTAACATCATGACGAGAACCACCAAGTGCTCGCATGATGGCATATTCAGTTTTGCGTTCAGCAACAATGGTGCTCACAAAGACTGTTAAAGCAACGATGCTAATGGCAAGTGAAGCAAGAAAGCCCACTGAGAGTAAGCCGATAATTCCCTGAGCAAACAGGTAACCATCGGGGTATGCTTCTTCTAAATCAAAGGTGAATGGTGACCAAGTGCGATAAACAAACCCAAGAGATTCCACTGCGTGTTGGGCGGTTTGAATATCACTCGCAGAGTCTATTCCTGCGATGAATGAATTAGTAGTATCCATTATGGAGTAAGGATCGAATGATGGAATTTCTACAAGGAAATAATGTTGGTTACAAAGAGCGAATGGTTCGTTCTTTTGAAATCCAAATCCTGGATTAGACGTGATTGAGGCTTGAGGGTCTGAAGGATTCGAATAACCAAGACCTGGAGCCTTGTTCATAATTCCAACAATATCAAATTCTTTGACTTCAACAATAAAAGTGCGCTGATCGCGAACGGTAACCGGAATTGTATCACCAACCCTCTTATCATACAAGGAGGCAAGATGGGCGGGAAGAATGATGCCATTATAATTTGCTGCTAACCGGTTTAACACTGTCTGATAATCTTCTCCCATCATACTCGTTTCGTCCCAGTTTCCTACTTCTGCATAAGCTGTGGGGTTTACTGCAATGAGTTTGAAGTTCGAAAGCGCGATTTCTGCTTGTACTTCAATGAAAGCGGTTGCAGTATGGATTGCCGATAAAGAGGTGATATCATTCACGCGATCGGCAACGACCAGCTGGGTGTAAATACGGATGTCGCCACCAACATAGTATTGGACCTGTTGATCGATATGATTATGGTAAGTTTGTGCCTCCACGGCAGAGAATATAGTTATCGAGAACGTGAGTAACAAAATCATTAGTAGCGGAACAACTCTGGTCCGTTTCACCGTCAGAGTCTTGCTAAATAGTTGGCTCTTCTGGCCAATGGCGGGTGTAAATATCTTCGAAAACGTCGCGATTCCTGGTCGAATAATGCGGGCAACGGCATCAGAAAGAAGTATCCAAAAACTAACAATCAGAATGAATACAATCAGTGCTATCTCTAAAGAGAGAGGAATGAACAACACGAAATAGACTAAAGGAATAGTAAGGAGAATAACACCAATAGCATACGCAAATTGGATTCGTGGATTATACTTCCATGATGAATTATTCTCGCGAAGCTCAGCATATACCTCGGATTTTAAAAACGACCGTGTGTTGAGGAAGACGTAGGCTGCGGCAGGTAATATGCACACAAACCCAGCCAGACCCCAAAATACCAAATTGATGGTCGTCAGGCTGAGATGATGGAGAAGACTGCCAAGATTAAAAATCAGAAATGACGTGGCAGAAGGTATCAAGCATCCTAGAAAAATCCCAAGAAACCCACCAGCTATCGTTCCAAGAAGAGCTAGGATGAAAAATTCAACCATGAGAATTGAATAGAGCTGTTGATAACTTGCCCCACGGGCTCTTAGGAGTGCTAGTTCGGATCGACGATTTGACAGAAACAGTGAAGCAGTAAAAGTTGTTAACAAGACAGATAATATAACAATTGGTAATATCAGGAAAACCATCGTCTGTCGTTCATAATAAACTGTAATGTAAGCTTGCAGGAATTGCAGTTGGTCACGGCCACCAATCGAGACGCTGTATTCTAATTGGATATCTGTAAATAGGCGATCTAAAACCCCGATTATCGCTTCTAATCCAACAGAATAGAGAGGAGCAGGTGTGATTTCGACAAGCAATCGGGGAACCATTACTTGCTCAGCAATCTGATCCAGGGTTTCATTGCTGAATATATCACTTGAGACAATCACGCCGTCAAACCAACCAAATACAATTTCAGAAGCATAGATAGGGCCCCAATTGAGCCGACTTTGAGAGGGAAAAGCCTCTTGAAGCGGTTCAAAACGTGATATCACTTCGTAGATACCGGCTATTCGTAATCCGTTGATGTTCGTCGGATCAATTGCCCCAAAAGTGCTTGTTATTCGGTAGTCTCGAGCCACAGACAAATCAATTACACTCCCCACTGAAACATGACGACCCATGACCTGGTTTAAATCCTCAACAACATTTTGGCTAACAAGTACTTCACCGGGATCCAGTTTAAAGTCACCATCGATTATTCGGAATGACCGTGAAGCACGTTCCAGAAAGGTATTATCCGTGAAAAAGACTTGACAGTCTTTGATTCCCCGTTGGTAAGGGTAGGGGAGATATTGGTCAGTTGGATCAAGATCGGTTGTATCAATCAACGCGATTGAACTGTAAACAAGATGTGAGGTTTGTGTTGTAACCTGCGCATCAACGAATTCTTTTACCGGAAAAATGGCATGGGGGTCGTTGTTAGATGGGCCTTGGACGCAGTAATAATGAAATGCTATTTGGGCAAAATAGTCGTCAATGGCAACTCGTGCTCCAGTTTCAGTCCACACAAACACAGAACTAACTAATGCTACTCCGATCATAATTCCTATAAGTAAACTGAGTGAACGACGTTTGTGTCGGCGAATTCCATGGGTGACATATCTGGAGATATAGAAATTTCGACTTACTCCGCTATCCTTAGGCCCTCTTCGGAAGCTCACTGCATTTGGCTCATCCGTGTTCGGGGATTCAGCATCTGTTTTTTGAGTGCGAGCCAAAGACATCAAGACTCCTTTTTTCGTCATATATTCATAACGCTGTTCCACACGCAGGGCAGGTCACTCGATTTGAGGTAACAAGTTTACCACAAATCCGACAGGTGACCAATTTCACTTCGACTGCTACAGCATTCTCAATCGTTGATGGGGTGAGAATAATACGTCCATCATCGACTTCAACCTGGAATCGGCGGGGGTGTCCGATTTCACGTAAGATATTTTCAGGTAGGGGGAGGCGATCTTGGTTATCAACTTCTAATACTCGAGTCCTTTCCAGCTGTTTAAGATGAACACCAGCATCATGTGTTCCACTGATAATTCCATCACGCAATTCAAGTGTTCGTCTAGCCTTAGAGGCGATTAATTGGCTGTGGGTTACAATAAGGAAAGCAGTTCCGTATTCTTCGTTGAGTTTTTTGAAAAGGTCAAGAATTTCTTCAGCATTAATAAGATCAAGATCACCGGTCGGTTCATCTGCTAATACTAATGCAGGATTGTTCATTAGTGCGGAAGCGATAGCAACTCGTTGGCGTTCGCCACCGGAGAGCTTTGCTGGAACGTGATTCATTCGATGTCTCAACCCCACAGATTCTAACAGCTCTTCTGACCGTTGTTCACGCCAGGTTTTCGAAAAGCCTGCAATACGGGCGCTGAGTTCCACATTTTGTTTTGCAGTCATATGATGAAGCAAATTACCCACTTGGAAAACGAATCCTATGAACCCTCGACGAGCATTTGTGATTGTACGTTCATCTAACTTGGCGATGTCTTGTTTGATATTTGACCAATAGACTTGACCTGCACTTGGACGGAGGGTTCCTCCAAGTAAATTTACTAAGGTAGTCTTTCCACTTCCTGAAGGTCCAACAACAGCGACTATTTCACCTTGAAATATTTGGAAGGATAAACCACGCAAAGCAACGGTTTCGATTTCACCCGATTGATAGATCTTGTAGACATCATGAGCCATTAAAACTAAATCTTCCGGGATATCAGCAAACTCTTCTTCTTTGATAAGGCCGCTGATGAGATTATTTCTTGCCATCATTTTTTCACCTTCTAATTTACAGGTTCCGTAGGACTTTTCCGACATTGGTTTGCCCCGCACGATGGGCGGGGATGTATGTTCCAATACTAATTCCGATGAGCACAACCCCAAGCACTCCAAACAATAGTACCCAAGGAACACCCAGTTGAAAGGGGATCACATAAGGAAAGGGAAAGAGGTCTAGTAAGATGAACATAGAAAGCCAAGAGAAGAAGAACCCAAGAAGCAATGCGACTAAGAAGGAGGTGATGATGAGCCCTGCAAATTCGCCTACAATTATCGCACTGATTTGTCGCTGGGTACTTCCTACAGCACGCATAATAGCATACTCTGTCTGCCGTTCGCGTACAATGATTCCAACAAAGAGAATGAGAGCAATGATGCTGATGACGACACACGCCAGGAATCCAATTGACAAGAGGCTTATTACCCCCCGGTTGAATAGATGCCCTTCTGGATAATCATCTTGTAGCGAGTAGGTCATTGGGGAGTATACTGCCGTTGGAAAACTAAGACCACTTACCTGTTGCTGGACTTGCACGATATCCACGTTTTCAGCAACGTTGGCTAAGATTAACCGTGTATTAGTCATATTTCGATTAAGTAGGAAATCGCTGTTGATTATTGCAAAAAGTTGCGGTGATTGGAAGTGAAATCCATCGGTAGGATCTGGAGGTCGTGAAGGATCATTGGGATCGAAATAGCCCAATCCCGGTGCACTGCGACCTATTCCAGTAATAAGAAATGAAGTGTCGCCTAAGACTCCACCTCCTTGCTGATGAACTGAAATGACTATCCTGTTTCCAACGCTTCTTCCGAGAAGTTCTGCCAGAGTGTGGGGAATAATAATTCCGTCCGTGTTGTTCTGCAAACGTTGAAGTGCTGCAAACGGATCTTCACCAACCATACTGGAGAGATCCCAGTTTCCGGTTCTAGAATAATAATCAACATCAACCCCGTAAAGCATCAACGAAGTTGATCCAAGGAGCCCATAGGTTGCGATAAACGCAGAAGCTGAAATGATGCCAGGAATTGATAGGATTTCACTTGTACAATTATGATGGATCGAACCACTTTCAACCCGCAAATCACTCCCCATGAAATAGCTAACCTGTGTGAAGACGTTATCTTGAACTGTTTGAGCTTCGACCACAGCGAATATTGAAATTGAGAAAGTAAGGGTCAAGATTAGGAGAAGGGGGACGATGCGTTGCCGACGGGTTCGCATACTTTTCTCGAAGATGAAGGACTTCTCCCCAAACAAAGGTCGGAATCCACGGGTTACTCCAGCAATGATTTGTCGAACGATACGCGATCCAATATCGCTAAAAAGTGCCCACACCACGACTGCGTAAATAAAAAGAATGGTTGCAATTGATGGGGTTACGGGAAGCAAGAGTAAAGCAACGATAAGAAAACCTAACAGAGCGAACACAGCGATGGTATAAATTATTGTGATGCCAAAATCAGCCTCGCCATGAGGGGTTGAACTTACCATCGCTTCATATATTTCAGCTTTGAGAAAGCTTCGAACAGAGATTAATGTAAAACCCAAAGGGGGAATAATGCATGTGAGAAAAGCGACTAGCCAAGTAAGGGGTTGAAGTCTAACATTTGCAAGGTAGATGTAAAAGATTGCGGGATTGAATTGCAAGAACCCTATTGAAGCTGGGATCAACGATCCAACGAGAATGCTGAGAGCCACTCCTAAACCAAGGGCCATTGTTCCGATAATAATGAATTCTAGTATGAAAGCAGCATAGAGTTGACGGAAACTGGCTCCTCGAGCACGTAGTATCGCCACCTCTGATCGACGACCACTCAGAAAGATATTGGTGGCAAATATTGTCAAAAGGATAGAGAGCAAGATGGTCGGTAAGGTTAATACAGCCATGATTCTTCGGGATTGGCTCGCTGCAATATACTGCTCCAGAAGTACAACTTGATCTTCTCCCGAGACTGTGACGCTTCCTGTGAACTGTAGTTCCATTTGAGCTTGTAATTCCCGGATCGTAGTCGGTACGTTCTCTAATCCAGCCACTGCGATTTCCTGAGGATTAAGCTGGACAAGGAGTATTGGAAAAAGAGAATTAGCCGTCAAGATATCCCTCTCAGCTGAATTCAGTTGGCTATAATGCATGATAATGCCGTCATTCCAACCAAAGACACTTTCATGAGCAGATCCGGGATGATTTACCCGATAGGTCCCAAGAGCCGATGAGAAGAGCAGAGAGTTGCTTCTTGTAATATTGTAAATACCCACGACATGGAGATTGGTCGTGTTGAAAGGTTGTATATCACCAAAAGTTAGTGGCTCTTGGTAGATTGAGGCAATTGTAACATTGATGTAAGATCCAACTGTTATGATTTGATTAAGAAATTCACTTGCGTCCTCAATGACTCGTGTACTTACTAAACATTCACCGGGGGCTAATTGGAAGACGCCGTCGTAAGTAAATTGGGAAACTACACGGGTAAGAAAGGCGTTTTCAGCAAAAAAGGCCTGGAAGTCCTTAATTTCGCGGGTGTAAGGGTAGGGGAGGTACGTAGTTGATGAGTTCCAGTCAGTTCCATTTAGAAAACCTATAGACTGATAGAAGATGTCCGAGTCCTGATAGGCTGTTTGTTCTCTACACCAATTCTCAACCTCATAGATTAGCTGGGTATCAACAGGGAAGTGGTAAATTTGGTGAATTCCGTATTGATAGGTATTTGAGTTAAAGTAATCGAGTGTTGCTACATGTGAATCGGTATCAGTCCATACAAAAACAGAGGAAACTAATGCAACCCCGATCATGATACCGATGAGTAAGCTGAAGAACCGCGATTTGTTCTTGCGAATACTGTGCCCCACATAGCCTGCGACATACAAGCGGCTTCCAGATGAGTTTGGGGAAATCACAGGATGATTAGATTCAGAGGTCACAGTTGCTCCTCCTGGAAATCACTCTCACGTCCGTACATTGATGTATCTGTGTGGAGTCTTCCATGACGGAGGACAAGAATTCGGTCGGCTGAGCCTGCAACGTCAGGGTCGTGGGTTGCGACTAGGACGGCTTTTTGCTGTTCATGAGCTAATTTTTGAAATAGCTTAATAATCTCAATCCCTGTGGCCGTATCTAGGTTTCCAGTCGGTTCGTCAGCAAGAAGGAGGACGGGATTGTTCGCTATGGCTCGCGCGAATGCGATGCGTTGCATCTGTCCACCTGACATTTGTGTCGGATATTGTTCAGCGAACTCGCGCATCCCCACTAGGTCGAGTAAATCCAAAGCCCGTGATATTCGTTCATCTTTCGAGACATCAGCAAATATCATTGGTACCTCAACATTTTCACGGGCATTCATAATATCAAGAAGATAGAAGCCTTGAAAGACAATACCAATCTTGTCCCGACGGAGTTTAGAGAGGGCTCTGTCCTCCAAACCGTTAATTGGCAGTCCATCAATGCTTATATCACCCGTTGTTGGCGAGTCCAATAATGCCATGAGGTTTATGAGAGTTGTTTTTCCGCTCCCAGAAGCGCCTACAATGGCGACAAATTCCCCCGCTGTAATAGAGAAGTCAAGACCCTTGAGTACCTCAACTTTGAGATCTCCATCCTCATATGTCTTGAAGACCTTATCACATTGAACTATGATTGGTTTTCTGACCAATTTCGACACCGTTGTCAAGCAGCAGAGGAGTATTTTTTGAAATGGGTTCAGCAATCCCAGTCCACGCTTTAAGTTGCTGGCTTGTACAACGTTCATAATTAGAAGCTTCCGGTTGCTGCAGAATCCGTTAAATGAGATCCAGTGTATTTTTAGTCAAAACGTTGATAATACTGATTTTCCAAGGTTTTTGATCTGATTGATTTCCTGCTTATGAGGAAACATGAAGACAAGGTGCTCTACACCAATCGCTTCGAATTCACGTAACCGAGTAAGAATTTGATTTGCGGTGCCCCACAATGATTTGTCAATTCGTTCTCGAAAGTCCTCGATGGAGATATTTCGTGATTTAGCATTCTCAGTGACTGCTGCGTCTTTTTCTTCTTCAGTGCTAAAGATTCGTGTCCACAAACCTAGTGATTTCTGAATATCCGAGGTCTCTCGTCCATATTTATTACATAGCTCTGCAAGCCGAGTATAGCGGGTAGCAAGTTCATCTGGAGTGCTCATCCATGCAATATTAATCCCATCACCATATTTTGCAGTGGCACGAAGCATGAATTCTTTGCCATTTTGAGCACCTACCCAAATTGGCATAGGTTTCTGAAAGGGCTTAGGGAAGGCAATGACATCTTCGACTTGATAGTGTTTACCGGTAAAGGAGAAACGTTCAGAGTTCCATATCCCACGGATGATTTGAATCGCTTCATTCATCTGGTCTATTCGAGTTTTCGCTGACGGAAAAGGATACCCATAAGCCTTGTATTCGATTTCTTTCCATCCAGCGCCGATACCGAATTCTAAGCGTCCACCTGATAAGACATCTAAGGTAGCAGCCATTTTAGCGGTTAAAGCAGGATTTCGATAACTTTGACAAAAGACCATGCTGCCTACACGAACTTTCTTGTACTGTTGAGTAAGTGCAGTCATCAGAAGCCATGGGTCCAGGAGAACTCGATCTGTGGAATCCTTATCCAACATGAAATGATCTGAAAACCAAATAGTGGAAAATCCATTCTTCAATGCAACATCTGTAATAGCAGAAACATCATCGAAGGTATACCCAAACTGAGGTTCAATCTGCACACCAAATTTCAATCTTTGTCACCAGCCTGCTTTCTCATGAGAAATTTCAAACACGGTTGGTGAGTTCGGCTTAAATACTATAAATTTGCTAGCCCTGACCAAATAATCTCCTTTGGGGTGCTTGCTGCATGCTTGATAAGCTTCATGCTGCTGTCGCGTTGGGTGAAAAATTGGGGGCAGATTTTGTCGAGGCCCGTTTTGATGATTTGACCTTGCGCACGTTACGTCGAATTAAGACGAAAAAAGATGATACGTGGAAAGATATCATGTTAAAGGCACGAACAGGAACGGGAATTACTTGCTACTTCGATGGCACTCCTGGTTATTCCTTTACCACTAGCGAGGATCAAAAGGATATTGAAGAAACGGTTACTCGCGCTTATGGAATGGCCAAAGCTGTTTCTACGGCAGCCACCCTCAAACTCGCTTTTGATACGAGACCTCCAGTCAAGAGCAGGCCTAGTGATTCACTTTCTGTGAAAATACTTCCTAATACCAAAGGCCAAGATTACAAGATGGATTTGGTCAATCGCATGGTAGACACAGCCTTTGACATTGGGAAGGAAATCGAAAACATTACTGGCGCTTATGGTGAACTGACCGGTCAGAAGCTTTTCACCAATAGTGAAGCATCAGAAATCGAATGGGAATTTCTTCTGGTTGATATGATGTGCCGTGTAACATCTAAAGCGACCTCAGGTGCCCTCGTCTTTGGATCTGAACGGAATGCAGGAAGCCTTGGGCTTGAAGCATATAATCGAAAAGGAAGCACGCCAGAAGAAGTCGGAAAAAAAGCCGCAATGTTTGCAGCAGAACAAATTCAAGCGAAACCCTGCCCAGCAGGGAAGTTTGCAACCCTCATTGATAATGAACTGGCAGGAGTGCTAGCTCATGAGAGCTTTGGCCACCTCAGTGAAGCTGATTTCGTCACCATGGGAGCCTCCCCCTTAGCGGGGAAAATCGGGAAAAAACTTGGAACCAAATATGCTACAATTGTTGATGGAGGGACCCCCGATGTCCATAAGGAGGGAGGTATGTGGTTACCCTTCGATGATCAGGGTATTCGAGCAAATATGACAACGATTCTTGACAGGGGAATACTCAAACATTATCTCCATAACCGTGGCACCGCACAACAATTAGAACAGGAACCAACAGGTAATTGCCGAGCAGTACACTTCGGTTTCATGCCCATTCCACGGATGACAAATACCTACTTCAAGCCAGGGGATCTTTCTGAAGAAGAAGCCCTTGAACAATTGGGAACGGGTATTTACGCAATTCAAACCTCAGGTGGACAGGTAGAAGGAGATGGGAGTTTTCTGTTTAAGGCTGACAGAGGATATTGGGTTGAACATGGCGAAATCCAACATCCAATCCTTGAAGTCTCACTATCTGGAAACATCTTGGAGCTCCTACAACATATTGAAGGTGCTACACGTGACATCAGTTTATTGGGCTCGTACTTTGGCGGATGTGGCAAATTCGGGCAATATCCACTCCCCGCAGGAATAGGAGGACCTAAACTTCTCATTCAAAATGTAACTTTTGGAGGAAAAGCATAGGAGGAGATGCCAGCGTATGGAATTCGATGAAATCAAGGATGTCTTATTGTCTGAAGTTGATACAGGCTTAAAATTTGCGAAATCCCTGGACAATGCTGCTGAATATGAAATCTATCTGTACTATCGAAGTAAATCGAATGTCGAAATTAAGCAAGGCGTTGTAGAAGCAACGGACGGCATAGTTGCAGGCACCGCTGTGCGTGCCACCCGAGATCAGAAACTAAGTTTTGCATCCTCGAGTGGCATCTCATCTACTCACGTCAAAAGGGCCTTGCATGATGTTGTTTCGAGCTTGAAAGCAACCTCTGAAAAAGATATTCGGTTCAAGGGATTTTGCGAACCCAAACCTCCTGGAAAAGAAGGCAAATTCGCCCATGAGATTTTAGAGCTTACAACTGACGACTTGGTAGGATATTCACTCCAATTGATAAGTGATATGACTAAGGCTAATGGAAGGCTTTTAGCAGCTGTTGGATGTGAGAAGACATGGGGTGGCTTCGCTATTGGGAATTCACTAGGCCTTCAACAGGCATCTAAATCAGCGTATAATGCCTGTAGTGCCTATGCAATGGCTATTGATGGTGAAGAAAGAAGGACCGGTTCAGAAGAACTAGTTACCCGCGATAAAGCCTTAGACGTCACTGGGATAGGCGATAAGGCAGCAGAAAAGGCTCTTAGTCTACTTGGTGCCAAGAAATTGGGGAAAACAACAACCCTTCCTACATTATGGGTGCCATGGGCTGCGGCGAGTTATATCCTTTCGAGTCTCCAGCAGGCTACCAAAGGGTCCACTGTTGTGGAGGGCTTGTCGCCTCTCCGGGAAAAACAAGGTGAAAAAATTGCGCATCCTGATTTTTCGCTAGTTGATGATGGTCAAAATCCATTAGGAATTGAAACCGAAGCCATTGATGCTGAAGGTCACCCCCAAGGTCGAACTGTGATTGTTAAGAATGGAATGCTAAAAAGCTTCATTTTTGATTCATATTATGGACGGATTGCGGGTAAAGCTTCGACTGGTAATTGTGCGCGTTCTGGAGGACCGTTTGGTTCACGTTTACCATATGAAGATGCGCCTTCGATTTTTAGTAAGAACTTGGAAGTGGACGCAGGAACGCAGTCGGAAGAAGAGCTAATCGCATCCATTGATGGTCTGGGATTATTGATTACTGACATCCCCATCGGGATCTTTCATAGCTCGGTTGAAACGGGTGAATTTTCAGCTGTCGCTAGTTCAGTATTTCTCATCGAGGATGGCGAGAAAAAACGACCTTTGGAACCTGTGTCAATTGGAGGAAACTTCTACAAGGGGCTAGAACAACTTCTCGGTGTCGGTAATAACGTGGAAATCACTTCACTCTTTGTTACAACGCCTAGCTTACTCATCGATGGGATTTCGGTTACGGGATAGATAGCCCTTTTACACTTAGGCTGTTTTTTGCTAACCTCTGTGAACCGATAGTTTTATCGAAACCCACACCACCGGTTCCTTTTGAGGAGCCTGCATAGCTATGTCAGATAAGTTGTCTTCCATTGTATCTGAGGTCAAGGACTACTGGGGTCTCCGCCGCAAGCAACCCATTGGACAATTGGTAACCATACTGCGGAATGAGGGATTCAAATGTCCACATGTGCTCTCTTCCATTGGAGAAGACTCGGCGGCAATCGACCTTGGTGGAGATAACCTCATTTTGCTTTCCACAGATGCGGTTATTCCCGAATTAGCACAATCCAAACCTTATGTGGCTGGATACGCTGCAATCCTTGTAAACGTAAATGACATCTATGCAGCGGGAGGACGACCAATCGTAGCGATGGTGAACATTGCCTTCACTGAGATGAATGCCGGAGTGAAGATCATGGAGGGCATTTGTGAGGCAGGACAGAAATTTAGAGTTGAAGTTGTACGTGGACACACGACACCTGATGCTCCCATTAATAGCGTCAGCGCATCAATTTGTGGAACTGTTCCCCGAGACTCCTATATCAGCGCCGGAGGAGCGCAGCCTGGCGACGACTTAATTCTCGCAGTGGATCTGAAAGGGCGTATCTCTCCTAATTACGAGTATGGGTGGGATACTACGGCACTAAAAACATCGAAGGAAATTCTCAAACGCTATGAAGCAATGCGTGTTCTTGCCCAGAAGCAGCTACTCACGGCATCAAAGGATTTAAGCAATGGTGGCATAATCGGAACAACCCTGTTGATGTTAGAATATGCCCAAAGGGGAGCAACCATCGATTTATCAGCTTTTCCTGCACCAAAGGAGCTTGACCTCGCTAGTTGGTTGAAGATGTACATTTCAACGGGATTTATAGTCGCTACCATTCCAGAGAACGCTGAATCAGTATTATCCATCTTCGAACGTCATGGCCTTTCAGCCAACAAGATTGGAACTGTGAATACAACAAAGAAACTTAGGATTCAACTAGGAGATGGCATGATTACTGTGTTTGATTTTACTCAAGAATCAATCGTAGCCCCTCCACCGCCACCTCAACTCGATCGTATAATAACTCGCAAGTTAAAGAAGGCGAAGTAACAAGAGACCCTAACCATAAATAGAAGAAAGCCCATGCAAATGTAAACGGACAACGCAGGGTGAGTATAATGGCAACCGAGAAACCACCTGGAAAAGATTACGAAGCTGAAGTATCAAAGGCAGTTAAGAGCATTCAGAAAATTTTCAAAGATGTTATTAAAGAGCTGGAAAAGCAGCGCGAATTCAATACAACAGCAGAATCGCGTATTGCAGAATTAACTCGTGAGCTCGATAACAAAACTGCAACCAATGAGCGATTAGAAAGAACCATTGGCGAGTTGAAAGAGTCAGCGGATCAGACAACAGATTTGATGGTGAAAAATAAAGCACTAGAATCCGAGCTCAACGCAATTAAGACACAATTAGAGAAAATGTCAAGAACCTACAAGGAATTGGTTACAGAACAAGAAGCCACAATTCCTGTTCAAGAATTGCTAGCCTTATACATCGCATTGCTAGAGGATGTTTTTTATGCCCAACCACACGCGAAGACTCTGTTTCTACTGCATGGTCGGAAGAGGGAAATGACCCGCGAAGAAATTACTAAGACCGCAGGGCATGAGGCGACTGCAATTAGAAAAGCACTGGGAGACCTTTCTCGTGCGGATTTAATCGAGTATGATGTAGAAACCGGTAAGGCAAAATTGAAGAAGCGCCTTTATCCGACTTAGATCTTCATATCTGTCAACAACTGATTGAAGCGCGGTAAACTATGGAGATTCGTAGTTAATGCGCAAAGGTAGCGACTGAGTTCAGCGTGGATGATGCGTTCCGAATCAGACAAAGTTTTACTATCAGCCGCCTGATCAACGAGTTCTCGGGCACTACGATGGACTACACCTACAACGCGTTTTTCGACATCAGCAGGTCCCCAATCAAATGCACGGAGACCCCGTTTTGCCTCACTGACACTCGCTTTGACTGAATTCTTTTGCAACGCATTTGCAAGCTGATCGTAGAATTCGCTCGCTGTCCCCACAATTTGATTTTGTTCCCGACTGGTCAAATCGTTTCCAAGCGTTCCTCTTCGCGATAATTCTTGAAGGAGACCAGCACAGGGGGCTTCTGCAAGAAATCGTCGAATAAGGCTGTAAAATGCTTGTCCAGCAATATGTGTGACTTCGATTATCACTTCTCGGGGCTCACTGTAGCGGAACAGTTCTCGACAGGATTCAAACCAATAATTGGGTAGTAGAAGATGGCTTCGACTCGAGTATTTATCCAGTAGCTGCTGAATGGGAGGAAGCCGTTTTTCTGGGTCGAAAATGGAGAGACGTCGCTGAAAAGGCTTTCCAGTAAGACCAGCGAGATCCGCACTCGCTTCAGTGACCAGCTGCTGGGTGGCTAAGAGGGGTTCTTTCAAATCCTCTTTTAGGACTCTCCGTTCTCGAGATTTCGAATACGAATCCAGTGCCGTTTCTATACGCTTGAGGTGGGTGAGAATCACCTTAATCGTATCATCTACAAATGAAGAACCAGATGTTACTGAGTTATTTTCCGAGTTACCTAGAGTTCGTTTCACGGATTCTCGCACCGCTCGAACTCCGCTGGCAAGCTGGTCGATTTGTTTCGACTCCAAATCGCCTTCAGCTTCGATGGTGATGAGGGCATGAATCAAGGTGGAGTTGACCGTGGTGAGTATGAGGATTCGTTCCAGCAATTCTTCAGCCGTAATCAAAGGGCTTCTCCCCCGCTATGGTCCCACCTACTTCATTTCGAGATTGAATAATTCGGCAACGTCTCGAATCGCAGCACGTAGAACTTCTTCGCCGACGCCTTTTGATTTCTTAAACCAACCACGTCGAAGTGGTGAAGGTCCTGCATGGAGATCAACCAGTTCAGTCGATGAGTTTACTAAGTCCTCGATTTCAGGGATTTGTGGGAGTCCCAGCAGGAGGAGCAGGTCGGATGGATGCTCGTCATCATCATAGGATACAAAACAGGGAGTAACAGCAGCACCTTTTGCCGTGTAGGGGCGGAGAGCCTGTTTGATATGGGGATCGTATTCAGCCCGGGCATAGTCACGAGAACCAGAGAAGGTATAGTATGTTGAAGAAGCAGATGGCTCAGACCCGATTTCAGCGAAGCTGCAATGTTCAACGGCATATTTGACCATAGTCTTCAATTGCATGGGAATGTTTCCTGCTGATGGGATCAAGCTGACGTCGGTATAGAGACAGGGCACAACGATTGGGTCCAGTTTCCGGGCATAGTCGGCAATATCGGTGGTTGGAAATACTTCCTTACCGGGTTCAACAACCCCAGGACTAAGCATGTGCTCGACGAAGCGCAGGGCTAAGGGATTCACTAGCTCCACGAAAGCAGATTCTTGAGCCTTAGACGCTGCATTTGCACCATCAACAGTGGATGGCACCATTCCTTCAACATCGGTTACTTTTGCTACATCGATTTGCAGCTGTTTTTGAAGAAAGTCTGCTACTTCGCCTTCACGCCAGGCTAGAATCCGTCGAAGCATTGCACGGTTGCTAAGAAGGCAAACGAGATCAGCACCTCGTTCTTCGAGCTGACCACGGAGGAGTTTAGAGAGTGACCACATTGTGTTGAGAGCTTCTGAAGTTTGATCCTTGAAGGGAAGAACCGTGAAAACGTAGACAAAGATGCGCCGTCCCTCCTCTTCTTGGAATCGCTGTTTGAGGATCTCAATGAGTGCAGGAGCACCACCACAACCAGTCCCTCCACCTGACGAGGTAAAGATGATGAATCCAGAGACCCCCTCAAACCCTAATTGGGTGAGTTGGCCCATGATGACGTCTTTGAAGTCATGCACGTAATTATACCCGTCAGTGAAGTTGCCTCCACACCCAATATCAGAGGCACCGTAGAGTAGGGTGTTTTCTTTAGGAATGTCATATTTTTGTCGGAGTTTCTGAATGTCTGAACGGTCAGTGTTCATACACAAGTACCCGCGAATACGCTGTGGTAGCATTCGCTCTCGGGCTTGTTTTAGGTAAGCACCAACGAGGTTGCTTCCGCATTCGCCAATCCCGATGGCAAATACTTCTGCGACTCGTGGTCCTTCATCTGAGGCTTCCATGGTAGTTCAATCCTACTTTTTCTTGGCTTTTTCCTTTTGATCGATCATAACGGCTGCCAGTTCTCGAGCAGCCCACGTGAGGTAATTAGCGGTGTCCTCACGTGAATAGGTGTCACGAATACGTTTCTCGATTTCGTTGAGTTGACGATTGCGTTCAGCTTTTGGTGATGCTGGATTAAAGTCAGCAAGGAATACGCGGAGGGCTTTATGCCATTCGTCGAGTTCTTTGATTTTTTCCAACCACTGTTGTTCTAAACTGCGAATAGTGGTGAATATATCAATGGATTCAGGAAGAGAATTAACAGTTTCTAACTTTCCACGGAGATTTTGTAAGGTATCAAGTGGGAAGATCAGTTTGCTAAATTCTTGTGGGCGAGCATCATAAACACGTCTTATCGTCGAATAGTATTCGGTGGTATTTTCAAGGAGTTTTTCAAAAGCAGCTTCCGTTTTTTGTTCCATGTTTCGAAGAATATCCAAAACACTATTCTGAGCCTCAATAAGTGCCATACAGATTTCAAGCACCGTATTCACTTGATCTGCAGCTAAAGCATCAGGAACACGGGCGAGAAGGTCCTTCAGTTTAACCACGACTTCTGCTTGCCCATGCCGCTCAAGGAGGTCGGTGACAGAGTTGAGATTTCGCCACACTTCATTGGCTTTGGATCGAATATCCTTGAGCAACTTGGCATCAGTGAGTAGTTCCCGGAGTTCATCAAAGCGGTCAGGGAGTTCTTCGATGTTGGCAGGCAACTTATCTTGGAGTTTCATAGATTGCTTTACAAAGGTATCAGTTTTGATACCTAAGCTGGCCGAGACGCTAGTGAGTTCTGAAAAGGCTTTAATCTGCTCATTCAAGGTCTGGTTGAAGTACCCAACAATGCGTTTCTCAAATACCTCTACGATATGATGGGCTTTGCGAATGGCTTCTTCGTAGGTTTCGCTGGCAGGAACCACGGTAGTCAGTTCTTGGATGGCAGCTTGGACTTCGGAAGGGATAGTCAGCCCCATTCCCATGAGTTTTGAGACCGCAAGGCGAAGTTTCAAGTCAAGGCGATATTTGAGGTTTTCAATAGCGTCTTGTGCCTTATAGAGGGCATCACCCTGGGCTTCACGAGCAACCTCTTCAATCTCCTCAAAGCTCTTGCTAGCACGAATATGCTTAATTGCTGTTTCTAGGAATTCTTCCATTGTTTTGAAGGATTCTCGATAGGTTGGTTTGATAACCTGGATTTCCGCTAAGAGAGCATTGAGTTCTCGTTCCCAAGCCTTGCGGAATAAATCAATACGGTTTTCCACATGCTTGCGAAGCCGTGCATAAGCCTCAACTAGCTCAGGAAACGAAATATCAGTGGTTCGGACAGGAGCAGGAGCAGCTCCCATTGTGGTTTTATCAAGAATGGTACTGGCAGTTTCAGAGATACGTGTTAGCAACGCTTCTTGGGTTCGTATTTCCGCCAGTAATTTTCCATGCTCTTCAATTATTTGCCCGGAAGTTTCTGAATAAATCTTGACTAGATCCTTAAGGTCTGCCTTATTGAGGCTTTTCGTTTGCTTTTTCACAAACGCGTCAAGTTCACCGGTATTCGGCAGCACCTTGCGCTTTATGGCACGTGTTAAATCATCGAGAATTCGGCTAGTTTCAGAACGAAGGGCTGTTTCAACATTGGTTTGGTAGGCTTGTAGCCGCTCATAGCTGGCAATGAGGGCCGCTAGATCGGCTTCCTTTGGGACTTCAGGAGGTGCTGGTGGAAGGAAGCTGGCTTCATTGGAGATATTGGCACTTGCCAGTGTCCGATTAAGGTTATGAGCAAATTCGAGTAGTTGACGTCTAATCTCGCTGGAGGCTTTCATCACCTGTCCATCATATTGTTGCACCAAGCCGAGAAGCATCGTCAGATTTGCTTCACCTTCAAGTTGCTTCATAAGCCCTTCAAGGGATGTAGAAATGGTCATAGGCACATTCAAATTCAAACTACGGGCGGTTTCCAAAAGGGCTAGCGAAGATTCGATGCTAGCTTGCAGTTTCGCCCGTAAGGTATCGACTACTTCCCCGCGTCGACTAGTTAGATATTCATGCTCTTGCCGCAAGGTCTTGCGAATTTCAAACAGTTCTGGAACTGTATTAATATCAACAGAAGTTCGCTCCGCGCTAATTGACACATCACTAGTATCAATGCCTACAAAACGATCGTAGGTCTTGATAAGGGCCCGATTTTGTTCAAGCATATCATTCGTTTGTTTAAGAAGCGCTTCACGGAGCTGCTTTGAAAGCCCCTCCAAATTAGACACAAACCGGGAGATAACAGGTAACACGACAGCATATTTCCCTCTCGTTGAGGGGAACGAGAGATTGTTGAGGTCTCGCCCTAATTTTATGTCAAAGGACATGATGGTTGCCTTTAACTCCTCGAGTTCCACCATGTAATTTCGAAGTAATTCAATGTGAAGGTCTAATGACCGATTAAGACCTTTATCGAGTTTGGGAAGTTCTTTATCAATTTGTTTGACTAGACGCCGCTTTTTGGGGCTAAGAGACCAGCTTGTTTTTGCATCCCGATCAAACCCTTCAAGCGCTATAAGCTCCCTTCCAACATCTTCCAGGGAAGTTTCAACTTCAGAGGGGAGACCGCCTAATATTGTCCGACACTTAGAACTAACATCTTTGAGCATAGAGTAATACTTGCGCAGTTCTTCCAATGTAGTCACGATTGGAGCCCCCAGGGTAAGTGGCTTACATCCACCTTTCTTATCCATTGGAAAGTCTATTCTTAACTCTTTTTGAGCCTAAGCGAAACTATAAGCAGAAGCTAAATTAAAGTCAACGGCCCATTTTGTTTTAATTTCACCACTATGTTAATGAATTCGCTCTTATGGAACGAACAGCGATGGCTAATGATGAAAGTGTAGCAAAAGCCCGTGAAAAACTACTTCGCGCAGGTAAAATCGCCTCTGAAGCCCTTGCCTTTACCTGTAGTCAAGTTAAAGCTGGCGAATCCTTGCTTAATATTGTTGGGAGAGGAGAAGATAAAATTCAGTCTCTTGGTGGAAAACCAGCCTTTCCCATCAACATCTCTGTTAACCACCATGCTGCACACTATACACCCAGCCTAGACGATAGAACTCAGATTCCCGAGTTAGCCCTGGTCAAAATCGACCTCGGTGCACATGTTGATGGCTACGTCGCTGACACTGCAAAGACTGTCCTTGTGGGTGAGGATGAGAACCTCCAACGACTCATTAAGGCTGCAGAGGCAGGATTACAAGCAGCCATTCAGACAGCCCGGGCAGGGATTCGTGTCTGGAATATCTCAAAGGCAATTTCAACAGCTATGCGTCAAATGAAAACTCGACCCATTGAAAACCTTACTGGTCATAGCATCGAGCCATTCAATTTACATGCTGGAGTCTCGGTGCCCTCAGTTGTGCACCCAGAAGAACGCATCCTCTCACCCCGTCTGAACGAACATATGGTTGTGGCTATCGAACCCTTCGCTACGTATAGCAACAATCCCAGGGTGGATGACTTGGAACCCGGGCACATCTTCGGTTTTGCTCGTGCACGGAACCCTAAGAGTGCAGACTTACGGTCACTGTTCAGTTTGATGAAAGTGGAATTTGCCCAATTACCCTTCTCTTCCCGGTGGATGGCTGAGCTAGTCGAAAGAGACCAGATAACCTCTATCTTGCGCCAGTTAAAACGAGAAGGTTGCATACATAACTATCCGGTGCTGGGATTACGGGATAAAAGCCCAATTGCCCAAGCCGAGCACACCCTCATTATTGAAAAAGACGGGTGCACCGTAACCACCAAAAGAACATAGAATGGAGGACACATATTTGGATTATCTTACTGTACTGAAGAACCTTATACAATTCCCTACGGTCAACGACCCCGCGAAAGAAATATGTCCAACTCGAGAATGCCCTGAATACCTTGAAGCCATTCTTGCTCAAATGGGGTATAAGACCAAGATTGTCGAGCAGATGGGCTTTTTTTCAGTGCTTGCCACTCATGGCACCGGTCGCCCGGTGACTTTAGTACTAGCTCATTTTGATGTTGTTCCCGTAAGTGAGGGATGGGATTCTGATCCATTTGAATTAATGATCAAGGGAGAGATGGGGTATGGTCGCGGTACAGCAGATGATAAGGGAAACACAACTGCCTTGTTACTTTCAGCAGAGGAGATTATGCAACACGAAATCGATGGGACTGTCGCCTTTGCCATGACCGGTGATGAGGAAATAGGAGGAATGAATGGGGCACCTGTTGTCCGAGCGATATTGGAAAAGCGCAACCTGTTTCCTGACTATCTCGTAACAGCGGATGGCGTGGGTATGCAGATTGTGACTCGTCGGAGAAATACTGTTTCAGTAACCGTTTCCGTTCCACAAACGCCCTCGCCTTATGAAGGAGGGCTCGCAACCCATCGCTTCACCACAGAATATCTTGGGCGACAATCACGCCACTCGGCTTATTTCCTGCCTGGTGTAGATCGGCATGCACTACTTGCTGCATCCAGTTTTCTACTCCATAATCCCGAGATTCAAGTCAAATCAGCAGCTGGTAGTTATGTCAAAAGCAACGTCGTTCCGGATTGGTTTGAGATTACCAGCATTAACCCAGCTGTGAAGGTGAACAAGCAATTGCATACCTGTGATAATAACCTTACACAGCTCCTCCAAGTCCTGCTACCGATATCCCGAATCCAGTTTCCCACCTTTCTTAGTGATTATGGCATCACCTTCTGTCCCAACCTGTTGTACGAACACGACAATCGATGGGTCATCTATTTTGACGGTCGGGCAATGACAATGGATGCGGAATCCGTTCAAAAGGCATTGGACACTGTGCTAATAGAGAAATTAGCGGGAATCGAATATCAACGATCGGTAAAGTTAGGCAAAGCATACATGAACACGCCCACAAAATCACACTTGGTTACAACAGCTCAGCAAGTCGCCAAGACACACTCCCAAAAAATCGAACCCATTGAATTAGGAGGAGCCAGTGACACACGCCATTTCACTGATCGAGAAATTCAAGCCATCGATTTTGGGCCCATTGGATATGGCATTCATGGATCTAACGAGCATGTCCTTCTGGAATCGATACTTCAAACCGCCAAGTTCTACACCGATCTCATCCGAACCCTGCATAGCTCCTCAAAATTTTAAGGGGCTCGATCTGGACCAGGAACACGTGGAATGGTTGGGGCAGGTACTTTCACTAGCGTTTCATTGATTGCAAGATACCCAATGGACGCAAATATCCTTAGAAACATGATGGTTAGCAACATTAGTATCACTACGGTTGTATGGGGAATATGAAGTGTGAGATAATCGAGTACGAAGCCTGAAACCATTGCAGCACAAAACGCAGCAACCCCTGTGAAGAAATTAAAAAGGGCGACAACTGTTCCCCTGTAAATCGGTGGAGCGGAATCGAGTAGCCATGCGGTGCTACTGACAATGAATAGGCCGGTTAGAAACCCTCCAGTAATATTGAGGGGAACTAGGAACCAGATATTTCCGGTGATAGCGCCTAAAGCGGAACAGAGGGGAACAATGAAAATTAAACCACGAGCGATTATAATAACGGGTTTTCGCCCCAAATAGTCAGTGAGGACACCTCCAGCAATTTGGGCAATTCCAGAAGAAATGCTGAATATTGCAGTTAACACGCCGATTAGAAACAAATCCACGTTGAGAATCCCTCGAGTAACTATGGGAAAAAGTGGCCATGCAGCACCCATGGCAGTGAAGAAAACGATATTGATGATTAAGAACCGAACGAATCGAGGTGTTGCTCTGACGGACTCTCGAATACGGAAGACCCGATGTTTTGAATCATGGACAGTTTCTTTTAGAACAAGGATACAGGAGACTGCTATGATTAAAGCCACAAACCCAAGATACATCGGAACCTGATATTGCGCTAGTCCTGTCAAACCAATGGATACGGCGAAGAAGCCTACGACAATAAGTGCTATTGCTGAAGCGATTGTCCCTACCGCAGTGACAACTCCCACGAACCGCCCGCGACCCTTCATGGTTGTAATATCTCCAAGCAAGCCATTCCACGCAGGAATAGCAGCACTCCCAATGATAGTTGGCACCAATAAGAGTAAAATGAGTTGCCATGCATTCTGAGCGAAGGGAATGAGAGCTGCCGTCATTCCGATAGCGAGTAACCCGATGAAAAGAAAGGGACGCCTGCCAAATCGATCAGTGAGACTTCCCCAAGCCCATTGCATTGAGGCGTTCCCAAGTGTCTGGACTCCAGTAACTGTGCTTTGCTGGACACCTGATGCTCCTAAATCAACAGCTAATACACCTGTGTAGGCCCAAAGAAGGTTGGCACCGATTTGCCACGACGACCACATAGCAGAGATACGGATTGATTGCTGATTAAGGGGCTCCTTTCTCGGAGCTGGGTCGTCGGTCAAAATAATCACCTATGCAACGGGTTAGAACAGGTCATCAGGAATAACTGTTGAAAAAGCTTATTCAATCACATACATTCTAATGCGTAGCTAGAAAATTTTCCCAGGACTTTGATAGGAGTAGATACATCATGTGTGCAGAACATGCGCAATCCATCCTTTCAACGACTCAGGCACACGAGCAATGGCGACAACGATGCCTGAACCTCATCCCTTCAGAAAACCTTACTAGTCCCCAAGTTCGGATGATGCTAGCATCAGATT
Source organism: Promethearchaeota archaeon (assembly GCA_048938295.1). Taxonomy (GTDB): domain Archaea; phylum Asgardarchaeota; class Hermodarchaeia; order Hermodarchaeales; family Hermodarchaeaceae; genus Hermodarchaeum. The sequence continues at coordinate 134,666 of JBHLMI010000001.1, read as the reverse complement.
TTGGTCATCGATACGCGTGGGATCAAACTTGGTACGGCGGCACGAAATTCACCATAAAAGTAGAGGAAAAAGCTGTTGAGATGGCGAAGAAGCTCTTTCATGCTGAGTATGCTAACGTCCGTCCCCTTTCAGGTCACCTTTCATTAATGGCAGTGATCATGGGTTTGTGCCAACCGAATGATCCAATCATGATTTCTCATGTTGACAACGGAGGATATCCGTTGAATCTACAAGCGCGATTTCCCCTCGATATCCACTATCTCCCCTATCAAGATGATATCTACTCAATAGACGTGCCTCGTGCACAAGTGTTGATTAACCGCGTCCGTCCGCGTATAGTGATTTTAGGTGCAAGCATCTTCTTGAAGCCCCATCCAGTGGCGGAGCTTGCCAAGGTTTGCAAAGATGTAGGTGCAACCTTGGTGTACGATGGGTCACACGTTCTGGGCTTGATTGCTGGGGGACAATTTCAGAATCCGTTCAAGGAGGGAGCACAAATTCTGTTGGGGAGCACCCACAAGACCTTCTTTGGTCCGCAAGGCGGAATCATTTTAGTTAAAAAGGATTCAGAACTCGCAGAACAAATCAATTTGACATTACGTCCAAATCCGGTGCTAGTTGATAATTATCATCATCATCGGGTAGCCGCATTAGCAATTGCTCTCGCCGAAATGCTCGCTTTTGGCAAAGATTATGCAAAGCAAGTAATTGTCAATGCTGAAACCCTCGCGAGAGCGTTAGTAAAGGAAGAAGTGTCTGTCGTTGGAACCGGCTGGGGTTATACAAAAACACATCAGGTCTTACTTCAGATAGAAGACCTACGCCAGGGGGAGAAAATGTGCAATCAATTAGAGGCAGCTGATATCATTGCCGATATTGGAGTACGACTTGGTTCCCAGGAGGTTACGCGCCGGGGCATGAAAACTGAGCAAATGCAACAAATTGCGTTATTAATTGCTAATCGGCTTCGAGGAAGTGCTGTTGAACAAATCAAACGGGATGTACACACCCTAACAAGACAATTTCAATCAACAGCGTATTGTTTCGGAAGGCAATGACGTGGAAAAAGGGGTAACCGGTCATTTTGTGTTACGCGATATTCTATGCTCTTTTAGTAGAGTGCCACAAAGTTTAATGCATATTCGTTTTGATACTCTAGTACCGATAGGGGAATTAGTTATGCCAACTGAGCTGCCTGAGGATTCATCCGATGAGCCTTCCAAGAAGTGGAGATATCGAAAACCAGAGGACCGAATAGAAGAACTCATACATGAACCCGACAAAGAGACTGCGAAACTATCTATTGACGAACCTGAAATAGACACAACGTCTGAGCCTGAAGAAGAACCTGCAGCACCCATTGAAGAAGAGGCTGTGGAGGTTTCCGTCGAAGAGCCTGTTGCTACTTTCAATGAAACACCTGAAGTGGAAGAAGAAGGCGTCTTTGAAAAAGGAGACATTGAGCAGTTAAAAACTGAGAAAGAAGAGCGTGGTAATCAGGTTTCTGATCTTCTCAGCCAAACGGATGAATTCAATGCTGAAAAAAAAGCACTCGATGAGCAGATTGAATCACTCACAGAGCAACTCGAACAGGCAAATACGGACCTTGCACAACATCAAGAGGAACTTACTGGTCTGGAAGCTGAAGTGGAGAAACACAAGGAAACGGAAGCACAACTCAACGAAGTTAACCGAGAGCTTCAAGAGAAGCTTAAGACCTTAGAAGAAACAGCAAAAGAGCGGGAAGAACACCTCTTAGTTCAGCTCGAAGAAATGGCAAAACGAATTGGTAAGTTACAGGATGTCATTAGGAAACGCGATGAGGAATTGGTTGCACTGCAAAAGGATATCCTAGTGAAGAAGGATATGGCACAAGATGCCCAGGATGAAGTGTCTAAACTGCGAACGGTGGGTATCGTTCAACGCGAAGCTGTTCAAGACACGACTGTTTTACGACGTCGAGTAACGGATTTAGAAGTAGAGTATGAAAAGCTCCGAAAGGCCCTCGAAAAGGATCCTAAGTACAAGATTTACTTGTTAGTTCGTGAGACTGGACAACGAACACTTGAAGAACTTAGTAAGATCTTAGGCGTGGGGGTATACGAGGCGCGTCGTCGAGTTCAGGAACTCGTCCGCGCAGGACTTCTTGAACTAAAGGGTGAAGCTGTCACGGTCTCGCGTTAACTAAAGTAAGTTTCAGCTAGTTTTCAATCTTTTAATACCCCCTCCTCTAATAGATGAAGTGCTCCGCCGTCAAATGCATGGAGGTGAGAGACCAGATGATAACAGTGTACTTCACCAAGAACAATGAGTTTCGCAAACTTGCGAAGGATGGAGATTTCAAAAAAGTTTGGCGAGATACTGAATTTATGTGGATATCAGCCGTGGATCCATCCACAGAGGAATATACAGAGCTTGGTCTATTCTTATCAGTTGATCCGAAGAGCCTGGTCCGGGTCTTGGAACAGTCTACAAGAGGCCGATACCACAGATTCTACGCTTATTCAGCGTTTCATGTACCAACAATGGTGGCAAAACCTGTTCAGCATGCAATACCTGTTCTGGTACTCCTTGGAGAAAAAATGGTGGCCACTATTGGAAAGAGCATACCCCCCGATGCTATCGTTGAGGTTGAGGAAACGGTTCGAAACCTCGTAGCAGGTGAACAGGAAGCTGACCCCTCACTAGTGGCTGTGCGAATTGTCCAAGAAATCATTGAACGCAATATCCCAATCATTGACGAAATCGAACAAGCCACCAAGGAATTGGAAGCGCGATATGCTGATATCAATATCAACGTTTTACTTACAGAAATTCAACGTATTCGCTCCCTGCAAAATGAGTTTTATCAGCACCTGACAACACAGCGACACTTCATCGATATGATGCTTCAACATGTGCCCCGATACCTACAACTTTCTGAGGAGTTGAGAGCTCTACTGGATGTAACTATTTCTGAAATTGAACGTCAACAACAGGCGCTTGAAATCAATGGGCGTAACCTCAACGATTTGGTATCATTGCACTCGATTCTTCTTGCCAACCGTCTTAACCATATCATCGTCATCTTAACGGCAATTACTGTGACTGTAGCCATACCATCCCTTGTGGCCAATCTTTTAGGGATGTATAACGTGTTTTGGCCCTTCCCCCTGTTTTATTTACCAAATGGTGTTCCAATCTACACATGGCAAGTCCAATTCCTGATTATGATTCCCGCGATTCTCATTCCCCTCATTTGGGTAATTCGGAAAGGGTGGATTCACATCAGTCCACGCAAACCGCAGAGCAAATAACTAAACCCTACATTTCACTCTAACTCGTCGATTGGAAACAAAGAGGTTGAATTAACATTGCCACAATCCAGCAAGTTCATCCCATTTAAGCAGTTAATACGTAAGTTCATCCCTAATGGAAGTCATGTCTACCTCGAAGGGTTATTGATTAATCGATTACCCATGGCGGTTATCCATGAATTAATTCGGGCAAAAGTCCGTAATCTTCGCGTCGTTAGTGCACCTAATGGGCTAGCCATCGATCAGCTAATTGGGGCAGGCTGTATTGCAGAACTAGAATTCTACTTCCTTGGATTCATGACCCAAGATGGCTTTGCCACGATGCACCGCTTTCGTGATGCAACCGAACAGGGTTCCATTCAGGTGAAAGAAAGTATGGGCTATGCCATTTGTATGGCTTTACGGGCAGGAGCTTATGGTATTCCCTTCATACCTTTGCCAGATTTTCGGGGATCGGATTTGCTTTCGATTCGAAACGATTATCAAATCATGCAGTCACCTTATGATCCGAATAACACAGTCATTACCGTGCCAGCTTTACGCCCTGACGTTCTCATACTTCATGCACATGCAGCAGATAGCAGGGGAAACGTATTTCTTGATGAACCGTGGACCGCATTCACTCTAACGACCGCCCAAGCATGTAGGAAAGTTGTGGTCACGGTTGAAGACATCCTTGAACCAGACACCTTGGATCCGAGTCGAATTGCGATTCCCCATTTCCTTGTTGATGCTATTTCGCAGGTCCCGTATGGTGCGGCTCCAACTGCTCTGAACCATCGTTATGAGGTGGATAAAGCACATATCTCGGTATATTTGGAGAAAGCTAAAACCGTTGAAGGATTTGACCAATATCGGGACGAATATATTATTGCGTGTTCTGATCATGCTGCTTTTATTCAGAAGACGGGCTTTCCCCCACCGTGGAAATTTCGCGACAATGAAAGGGCTCTGAGGGAGGGAGACAGGTGACCAGAAAATCCGTCGATTACGGATTTGATGAGTTAATTCTCACTACGCTCGCTCGTCAGTTACATGATGGGGACCGAGTCTTCACAGGAGTAGCAAGTCCTGTGCAAATGCTTGCAACATTGCTTGCAAAAGTAACATATGCCCCGAATTTGTTATATTTCACTATCCTTGGGACAATCAATCCGGATCCCAATCCACGACCCTTTTCGACCGGTAATCCCCACCTCTTTGATTGTTGTGAAAATGCGATAACATTTCCAGAGATTTTCGACTTGGCTAATAACGGTCGAATGGATGTGGCGTTTCTCGGTGGAGTACAGATCGACCAATTTGGCAGTTTGAACATGAGTATTGTGGAGAAAGACCACAACCAACCAAGAGTCCGTTTGCCAGGTGGAGCTGGAGGACCATTGATGATTCGAACCTTCCGACGTATCGTATCATGGCGACCAAACCATAGCCCGCGTAATTTAGTGAACAAGGTTCCTTTTGTAACCAGTCCAGGATGGATTCCAGCAGCAAAGGGGATGCGCAATGGAGGACCTGATGTCATCGTGACCGATTTGTGCGTATTCCGATTTAACAGGGCGAATAACCGAATTCGCTTAGTATCCCTACATCCAGGGATAATGTTAAAGCAGGTAAAGCAACAGACAGGATTTACCTTTGAGGTTCCCAATAAGATACCGGAGACCACGCCTCCTTCCGAAAAGGAAATTCACGCCCTATCAGTTCAAATCGACCCAGGTGGAATCCGGAAATCCTTACTCAAACCTCCTCAGTAGGAGGAAAGAATTGCAGAGGACACAAATGTTTATAAGTGGTTTTTCCACTGTCGCGAATCGACCGCGGGAAACATTGCATACTTCATGGTGAGAGTTGTGTTAACAGAGAACCAGTTCAATTATTTAAAGCGACTAATAGAACGACGTGGATATGAAATCACCAAAAGAATTGAAGGTGAAAAAGAGGGAATAATCGATATACATGCAAAATCTATCAAAAAAGCTAAACAAACACTCTTAGTTCGCGTCATCCTTGATACTCCGACTGTTGGTGTTGAAATCCTACGTAACACAATCAAGGAGCGGGACAATGGCGAATTTTCTTATGCTATAATCATTGGTGGAGAACGCTATACTTACGCAGCTCGTCGAGAAGCAAAGGAAATGGATGTTGAACTGCTGCACCGTCGGTTCCTGTCAATCGACTTGTTCTTGCACGAATTAGTACCAGAACATGACATCATTACTGATAAGGAAATTGAAGAAGTCGAGAAAGAATATGGGATAAGCCGTGAACAATTACCACGAATCAAAGCCGGTGATCCTGCAGCAAAGGCAATTGGCGCCCGACCTGGAGATGTCATTAAGATTGTTCGAAAATCTGAAACCGCGGGTCGCCACGTCATTTATCGCTACTGTGTTCCCTAAGGTCATTTCCCTTCACATTCTGCAAGAAAGCTTTCTAACTCGTGTTCAGAGGGAAGGGCGGTCATTGCCCCCAATTTGGTGGTTACAAGAGAGGCAATTGCAGTTCCCTGTTTAACAGCCGCCTCTAGGGAGAGCCCACGAACGAGTCCTACGATAAGACCAGCATCGAATCCATCCCCTGCACCAGTCGTATCTACCACCTCCACATCAAGGGGTGGTTGAGAAAACTGCCTTAAATCGCCCTCTGATTTCTCTTCAGAAATCAGGCTACCATGAACCCCTCGTTTTACGCAGACGATTGATGGCCCCAATCTGTGAGTTTTTACAATTGCGTCTTCAATATCCTCTGTCGCCATGATCGTTAGGAGTTCCTCCTGAGAGGGAAGAAAGATGTCCGTATAGGCGAGTAAGGCATGCATTTGTTCCCGACAAGCCGAAAGATCTTTGGACCAAAGGGCTAAACGAAGATTAGGATCGAAGGTTACCCTTGCACCGTTGTCTTTTGCAAGTTTTGCGGCCTGGATAGTGGTTGTGCGGCTGGGTTCACGGGTCAAGCTGACCCCACCGACGTGGAGAAATTGCAGATACCGGAACCAGTCCTGGGGAAGATCTGATTCAGTGAGGAACGTATCTGCACATGGGTTTCGGTAAAAGAGGAAATGGGAGTCCCCTGATTCAGAGCGACTTACGAACGCAAGTGCTGTGGGAGCTTCAGGCGTCTGAAGGAGTGCAGAAGTATCGACGCCGTTTTCCTTCAGCGTCGATATTAAAAAAGCTCCAAAGGTGTCCGCACCCACTTTGCCAATGAAGCCACAGGGTACACCTAATCGGGCTATTCCCACTGCAACGTTCGCTGGGGCCCCACCCGGTGCTCGACGAAAGGAATGAACCTTGTCTAAGGTTCCAACCTGCTCAGCGATGAAATCAATGAGGACTTCACCTAAGCAGGCAACCATTGGGAAAGAGCTAGAACTTGTCATCAGGTAGTCAATTCAACCTTCAACGATTTAAAAGGTGAATGTCGACTTATCCTCGCCCACATGGATTTCGCCATCGAAGTATTTTGCGGCGCCTATTAACAGATTTTGAGCATCACGGTAGCGTGCTCTACTAGTGTGAATTAACACTAAGGTTTGAACCTCTGCCTTCGCGGCATCCATTCCTGCCCCTTCTGGACTAGAATGCCCTTTTGCCACTGCAAAGTGGTGCACGGCTGTGGGAAACGTGCTATCATGGAATAGAGCCCGAGCGCCCTTAGCTAGAGCCAACAATGTCTTACAGTTTGGGGTCGTATCCGGCACAATGACCACTTTGGTATCCCCTTGGAGGATACTATAACCTGCAGCCATGGTGGTGTGACAGGCGGCAGCCGCCCATATTTCAGTTTTGGATTTGGGGAGTGTGACTATATGCTCGGGTTCATCCGGTGTGAAGGTTTCGAAATTAACAAACTCGGGAATGCCTTTGGGATTATAGAATCGGATGAATCCTATAATGTGGTAAAACGCGTTGACTGGACAATAGATTGTAAGGGGTTTGTTCCGGTTGTTGCGCTTCATCCGTTGTAAGAGTGCCCCGAGGAACATTATGTGATCGGAGTGTCTGTGGGTGATGAAGATGTGGTTTACTGCGAGTACGTCTTTTCGTAATCCAAGAAGACGCCGGGTTCCTGCATCGATGAGAATGCGGTCCCCGTTTCCGAGGTTAATTAGGAAGCTTGACCAACTCCCTTTGATTGTGGGAATAAATGAGGAGCTTCCTAATACTTCGATTTGCATGAAGAGATGACACTTCCGGGCTATTGGGAGTTGACTGACTCTGCAGAGAATGGGTAGTTCCTATTCTAAAAGATTAGGGAATTACTGTTTGACATTCTCAGCAGTTACGTCTTCATCTTGCTGTGTTTTTTCCTCAAGATGCGAATTCGGTTCATATGATTCGATTCGAGCAACCGCATAGAGAATAATCGCGTAAAGCCATTGATTGAGAGGTTGGGCATCGCATTCAATTTGGAATCCAAACGGCTCAGGTTTTTCCTTGAACCGAAGATGGGCAACTGAACCGCGTATAGCTCGAAGCAGAACGATCTCTGGGCTTAGAGTTGAAAATCGAGCAATCGTCTCATGTTGTTGATTTCGCACAGAAACTAGCGGAGAATTCAGGGCTTGTAGAATAGATAGTAACTCTTGTTTGCCCTGACGCAGTGTGTAGCGGAGTACATCTCTTACAACTGTAGTCTTGATTCGCAGTGAACCGATCTTTTGCTTATTTGCAGGAAGAAGCTTGAACTGAGGTGGTGTCGTTGGATGTTTGAGAACGGTGAAAAGGAGAAGTCCATTACCCTCCCTAACCTCCAGTTTCCATCCATTTGGATGGAGAAAAGGTTTCAGAATATAGTGTTGTGTTCGTTCTGAAACTTCGGAGTATTTTGTGGTTTTCACTGTTTTACGAGGGCGTGCCATTTATGCAACCACAGAGGTTCAGTTAAGGTAGGGGTGGATGGATTCTTTGGCCACGGGGATATTCGACAAGGAATGAGTAAGTGATTTTTGCTTCGTCTTCTTTGGGAATTTCAATCTCCCAAGTGAGGACGCCTAACTCATCTTTCGCTGGCGCGGGGGAGAATTTCCGATCTTCGACTTTGATAATTTCTGAGTCACTATGGGGAGTCCGATCCATGATCTTGACTTCGCTCTTTTTCTTTCGGAAGTTCTTGATGGTCAATTCATAAGCGTATTCACGGGCTACATTCCCTTTGAGGAGACCTTTCTTTTCAGTGCTTTTGGACACCAGCTTTTTCTCTACTTTGAGTTCGTATGAGAACCGCATGCCTACATCGACTTTTTCATGAGGTGCAATGAGGTTTAGATGCGTTTCGCCTAGATACTCATCTTGGAAATAGATGCGTGCTCTTCCGGGGAGTAAGACGCTGTCCCCATTTTCTATAGTGGTTACTTCAATCGCTTCGGCGAAATCTACTGCATTCCAGAAAAATTTCCGGTCAGCTTCCAGTTGGATGCGACTGGTTGGGAAGGCATGGGGTTCGCCATCAGCAGGGACCTTGACCGGGTCAGGAAGCATGAAGACATAAACCCCACCAACTTCCATGGCTGTTGCAGTAACAGGTTGTGGAACCATGTCTGGGAGGGGTTCTTCTGCAGCTATTGCAAACTCTTCAAGTTCAGCTTCATCCCTTGCGGCCCCAGAAGCAGTGGGTGCTGCCATCTTCATCTCCTTAGCCATAGTCCTTCGGGCACGAGGAGGTGGAGGAGCGTAAACCGAGATATAGTATGGAGAGGGTTCTGAGATAGTTGCTGTGCGTTGAGAGGCTGTGGAGACTGTAAGATTGACCTTGTCCCAATCCTCTTGAGTGTTATTCTGGACCACGGTGTACATTGTCACATCAGTTGTTTCTTCAGAGAGGATGAAGTCGTATGTTGGTTTCCAGTAGGCGTTATTTACGAAATAGGAGAGGGTGAATTCACATTTTCCAAGTTTATGCGCTTCAACGTTAACAAGGACGCTATTGGTGATTTCGTATTGGTTGACTTCGCTGCGAAATTTGTCGATTTCTCTGTTGAGAATCGCAATCTCTTTTTGCACCTTTTCGATGTCGTTGCGCAGTTTAATTTGGAGTGTATGTAAATTATCGAGTTGTGTTGTCACTAGGGCTTCCAATGAGCTGAGTCGGTCTACATCACTTTCTCCAGCTGGAATCCACCGGGAAAATTCAGCGGCAGAGTTGTCTAGCACTTGCGTATAGAAATTCATACGTTTGCTAACACGTTCGAGTTCGCTTTGATATTTGGTTAATTGCTTTTGTAAATCCTCACGTTTCTTGATGAGGTCATCAAGTTTTGAATAGCCACTCACTTCGACGGTGGTGTCAATTGCGTCGAAGCTTACGATAGTGGCATAACCACGACCTGAAACTCGAACACTTTCCTTATCTAAAAATCGAGTGAGGTTGGCGATTTCGAGTTTGTGGGTACCAGGATTGAGTTCTATTGATCCGGTCCGTTCGATTTTAGCACCATTACGATAAATTGTAACTGACTTAATTTTAGTATCTAGTTTAGGTAATTTTGCCATTTCCGTCTACCTCGATACTGGTGAATCTGAGATTGCCTTCAGGCTAGGAATTTGTAGGTAAAAACCTTCTGTTCTTTTGTTCTTCTCCACTAGAAGCATGGGAGGGGTAGAATAGTGCATACTCTTCGATTAGCGGAATGTCGGTTCGTGGAAGAAGGTGAAGAAGACTGAATCCCACAGTCACAGTAAACAAGGCTCCGATTGCAACCTTTGTCGGTGTGACAATCCCTGCGGTAAGCCACAGCCAATAGAGCGCCTCAGGGGTTAATCCATAAAAGAGCCAATAGGTCTGTCCGGGAACAAGAAGAAAGACCCGGAAAAGTATGTCAGCCTCTAGTCCGATAATGGAGGAAAATAGGAGTAGAAGCCACACACTGGGTTGGCGATTTTTTGGCCACCACTCACGACTGATAAGCAGTGAGAAGAGAAGGAGAAGCCCATAAGCTAGGAGAATATCCCAGATTCCGATCAGTGGTAACAGCCATGTCACTGGGAACAGAAAATACGTGGCGAGTAATACGGTGTAAATGACGAGTACAGGTTTCCATCGACGTTGAAAGATGAGAGCAGAGCAGGCAGTTCCCACTGCGGCACCAAACATGAAGAGAAGCTCAAAGGGGTTACGAAAATAGATAATATGACCCAACAAACTGCCTAGTCCAATAGCAGTTAGACCTAAGAGTGGACCAAGTAAAACACCGATGAGTGGAGCAAGGAGAAAAATCCAAGAGTCCCAGATACCACCATAGAATACGGGGGGCATGGGAATTATATCAAAGACGGTGACTAATGCAATGAAGAGTGCAAGATAGGCGACTATGCGGCTGCGGTTCTCTCCGATTGCTAGTACCATAACGTCCGCATACCTTTGCTTTTGGAATTAAAGCTGTTGCTGTATTCAATCAGATGCTGTCAAAGCACTTGTCTGGCGAATTGTAATGAGAGTCTGATTTCGCGCTGTCCATCTTTCATGGCAATTCCCATATGTCCAGGGAGCAGTATATCAACGGGCAGTTCCGCTAGGCGTTCGATAGATCGTTTCAAAAGCAGCCCATTCCCAGTGGGGAAGTCCACTCGCCCAAAGGAACCATGACGAAACACGACATCGCCAGAAATCAGAAGCTTATGTTGGGGCTCAAAGAAACACAGGCTTCCAGCACTGTGACCTGGTGTCAGCAACACCTGAAAGGAATAAGCACCCACTTTGATGACATCCCCATCGTGGAGTTTCTTTGCTACTGGGATGGGGGGTAAGGTTTGGCCCAACATGCTCCCTAAAACGATTGTATCGTCACCCTTCTCTAATAGAACGCCTTCCTCTTCAGACACCCAGATTTCAAGGTCTTTTAATCGTCCCTTGAACTCAGGGGTTGACCCGGAATGGTCCAGATGGGTGTGGGTAAGGATCAGCCGATCCATTTGTTTGAGTTTCAATCCGAGCCCTTCGATAGCTGCAACGGTGTCTTTGAAGAAATGTTGGATCCCTGCATCAAAGAGCACAAACTCGTCCCCGTCTTTGACTAAGAAGATATTACTATCAGGAAGCAGCCCTTCATGTGCAACGATCCAGTAGAAATCATCTATCACTTTATGAACCATTTTTGCTGCCATAATCACCAACGCCATAATAACGAGGAGATATTCAGAGTTGGGCTGGAGTAACTAGCGCTCTGTCCGCTGACCTCCATCAAAAGCTTTTGCCACTAACCGGTTACGATTTTTGCCCTTTTCTTTATATGCTCTCATAATATCCAGACCTAGAACAGGATAATATCTGGGCACATACCAATGGAGTACCCACCCTTATACTCAAATTAACCATAGGGAGGTTGAGCTCTCCCAGATCCGCAACGGATCAGAAGAGATACAAATCTCTTCGTCCCAGTCCTTAAGGCCCGCAAGGGCCTTAATCTCTTTTTTTGGTGACACTATTGGTTCGAGAAGCGTTGACTGAGCCATGGATCGGCACCTTGGTGGTAGCCGCGTTTTTCCCAGTAGCCGAGGACGACCTCTTTGAAGAAGCTGATGTGGCGGACCCACTTTACACTTTTCCAGGCATAGAGACGAGGAACAACCAGGCGGACCGGCCACCCATCTTCGACGCGGAGGGGTTCATCGTTGCGGTTCCACGCGAGGAGAACGTCGTCTTCAATAGCCACGTCTAAGTCAATACCTGAAGTGTATTCATGTTCGGCGCGGAACAGCACGAATGTAGCCGAGGGTTTTGGCTTGACGATTTTTGCGATTTCTTTGAACTGGACTCCTTCCCATTTGTTATCAGGAACTGACCAGGTTTCTACACAGTGGAAATCGCTTAGCTGGGTTATAACTGGTAATGCTCGAAATTCTTCATAAGAGAAGATGTGAGGATTTTCCACCTCTCCGTCTACAGTGAGCGTCCATGTTTTGGGATCGAAGGGCTCAGGCATTCGTTCAGCAGTGCGTACAGGAAAACCGGTAATCCAACGTTGACCGGGAGGGAGACGTGGCCTGTATGACATGATTATCACCTTGATAGGTGATTCGCACTCTTTGAGTTCATATAGCCTTTGGATTTCTTCAAACACTCAGTTTAATCCTATTCTTAAGATGCCGCATTGAGTAGGGATAAAAAGCTGTTGAACAGGTTTCAGGTAGTCCTGGAGGCTTCGATAGCATGAAGAGCTACCTGAAGATTTACGTGAGTAGTGAAGGCGCTGCCCCGAGTGAAGTGGTTGAACGATTAATGCGAATGGGCTTTCAACCAGTATCCGGTAACTATGATTTCGTCATAGACTGGGATGAGAATGGTTCAGTACAGGACATGATTGAGGTCGCAAACCAAGTCCATGCTACGCTCAAAGGATGCAAAGTCATTTTCAAGATGGAAACCGTGCCATCGAGATGAATATGCTGAGGTCTACTGTTCGATGACTTTCATGATGAATTTGCCATTCTTGTAGAAGAGCTCGTCGTCAGCGTGGATCTTGCCATCCTTGGTCATATCAGCAAGAAGATCCCAATGAATTGCGGATTCGTTCTTCCCACCGCTTTCTTCGAAACCGTTGCCAAGTGCACAGTGAATGGTCCCGGTTAGTTTCTCGTCAAACAAGATGTTTTTCGTAAACTTCGTAATCCCAGGATTGGTACCTATAGCAATTTCACCTAAGCGTTTCGCACCCTCATCAATCCCAAGAATATGATCAAGGAGGTCCTGACCCTTTTCAGCAGTAGCCTTGGTCACAACCCCCTTCTCAAAGGTGAGAGAAATGTCTTGAACTTCCTTACCCATGAAAATCCCTGGATACGAAAAACGGATTGTGCCTTCGACACTATCCTCAATTGGAGAAGTAAACACCTCGCCATCAGGCATATTGAGATGGCCATCAGCGTTGACCCAGTTTCGACCGGTTACTTTTGCAGTGAGATTAACGTCAGCGCTTTCGAACCGGATGAGGTTTTTCGTGTTGAGGTACTTGGTGATTTTAGCTTGGGTTTTGCTTAGTTTTTGCCACAATTTCACCGGATTTGGTTTGTCGACTAGGCAAGCACTGTATACGAAGTCTTCGTATTCCTCGGTGCCCATGACACCCTCTTGTGCCAGACTAGCAGTTGGGTAAGGGACCAATGCATACCAGCCTTGCTTAAGCCGGGCCATGAAGCGTTGTTGAAGCTCGGTTTGGGCTTTGGCAGCACGAGCTTGTTTAGCTGGATCTACGTTTGCCATTGCTTTTCGGTTATCCGATGAGTGGATGACAATGTAGCTGTCGATTTTGTCAATCATGTCAAGAATGAGGGGATTCACATAATCCAACTGGTGGTCTTGGGCGTATTTGAAGAAGAGTTCTTGGCCACGTGAGAGATAGATTCGAGTAAATGGATGGCCGCCAGCTTTCATGATTTCTCGGGTGAGTTCAAGGACGAGAGGTTCGCTGAAGGCGGGGGCGCTGATGCCGACGAGATCGCCTTTTTTGACCCCCAGGGAATATTCGATGGTTAGTTGGGCAAGTCGTGATATTCGCTCATCAACCATAATTTTTCACCTGTGAAGGAATGCCTTCATAGGTGATTGGAAGAAAAAGGTTTGGTTTCAGGTAAGTTTGGAAAGGAGTTCAGGGGGTGATTTTATGCGATTGAGAAACCGACTGTTGACACGTTGGGCAATGTGGTTAACAGCTTGGCTAGCCTGGGCTCGAACTCCACCCATTCCGTTACTGATGCCTCCAGCAATACGATTAAGCTGTTTGCGGACAATCGCCCAGCTGACGAAGGGTTCAAAGTCGTCAATGCGATCATAGATGGCATTGGTGAGTACAGAGGGGTGGGTGATTGTTAAATTTGCATTAACTTGGTAGTCTTGGTCTTGAGCCTTGGAGAGAAAGGCGGCAACACTTTCATGTGTTAAAATTGGTGCTACATGGGCCCGATCAATCTTTGCAAGTCGGTGAGCGTTGGTGGCTTGTTCAATGTGATTATCGAGAGGATTGAGATAGATGTGCTTCTTGAGTAGAATAGCCTCCCAGGAAGATGAGAAGCCCGCATGCATGAGGACTCCTTTGCTTGAAGCCATGTCTTTAAGGAAGGATTGCCGACCTGTAGGTTCAAAGGAGATATTACAATGTGTTTCTTTTCGGTTATAACCGTAGACTCTGAACTGCTCCTCGGGGAACGTCTTCAAGACCTTAAGGAGATGCTGTTCCCGAAGATAAGGTAGATACACACAATAATGGTCTTCCACAGTTGGGGTGTAGTCGAGTAATTCAGATTTCTCAAATAGTGGAAAGAGGGTACCAATTCCTGAGCGTTGCAATTCTTGGACGAAGTCGATAGCAAAATAATGGTGACAGAGTGGTGTGCAATACAGAACCAAGCCCATGCCTACGATTAAATCGTGGACTTGAACAGGTGGCAGCACCTGTTTGAAATGAATCAACGAATGTTGATGATCAACGGAAATGACTGGTTTTTGGGTAGCCAGTCCAGCCATACAGGAAAAGCCTTCAAAATCAGTAATGACTGCATCATAATCTTCCAGCTTTACGAGCCGTCGAACATTTTCAAAAATCCGGGGAAAGTTACGAAAATGTAACAGATTCTGTAACAGTGTTTCAGGGACATTGATTCCATGACCCGAAAATTTAATTTTATATCCAGGGATATGCCGCCAGCGACGGGATAGTGATTTCGCATACAATGGTGGTGTTGGACCACTAAACAAGCAGTCAACTTGATGTCCATCGAGCAGGAGTTGCCGAATGACATCACGAGCACGGTTAATATGCCCCTGCCCGTTAGTGTTAATCCCATAGAGAAGTCTCATTAAGACTCACCACACTGCATTCCTTAAGTACAAACCGAGTAGGGAGTGTTCTCCCTATATCCAAACCCCATGGTACTGAAGGAGGAACCGCGTTTTTCCCAAGGTTTGCAACACCATGCATGCTTTATTCCACTCAATATTGACTAAGGTTATCTTCTCTGGGGGATGTTTTAATTTCCTCTATATATTGATATCCGACATAATCTCCATAGAAGCCAAAAGATTCTGGAAACAGGCTAGAAGTGGATTTCACGGTGTCTAGCCGCCCATTTTATCACTTCCATTCCGACAACTGCGGGTACTGCAAGGGCGATAACAACGAGCCAATCCAGCGTAGTAAGTGGAACGAAGTAGAAATTGATACCAATTCCTGCAAGAACTTCATTGATTAGGGGACTGTACATGACTACCAAGACCATGAGGAATACGAACGCAAGCATAAGATAGATGAACCAGTAACTTTCGTCTCGAATTGACTGAAGGGCAGATCGATTGATGCGACGAATACTTATCATCATTAGAGATTCGGTTATGACTAGGACGCATATAGTCATGATCTGAGCTTTCATAATATTGAGAGGATCTCCTGGAATTGTTCCAGGAAGAAAAGCATAGAGAGTGCCAAAATAAGCGATTGCGGCCCCGACGAATATGAGGATTGCATTGATAATAAGGTAAGTGCCTAAGGGTCGAGTTATGACACCTTCTGTATCTCGGGGAGGTTCATCCATGACATA
Organism: Promethearchaeota archaeon; assembly: GCA_048938295.1. Lineage (GTDB taxonomy): Archaea > Asgardarchaeota > Hermodarchaeia > Hermodarchaeales > Hermodarchaeaceae > Hermodarchaeum. Next base: position 118,837 of record JBHLMI010000001.1, on the reverse strand, counting down.
TTTGGGATTGCGGTCAAAGGTGAGGGCAAGTCCTGGCCAAGTGTGGCTGGAGATAGCCAGGAAGATATGTTGCCAGGAGGTCAAGAAGCGGAGCCCAAGGTAGAAGGTTGCGAAGAAGATGATGGACTCTGCCACATTGATGGCGATGTAGAACAGAATCATTGTGCGGATTTTGTTAAAAAGCCCACGGCCTTGCCGAACGCCTTCAACGATTGAGTTGTAGCTATCATCAGCGATAATCAAGTCCGATGCTTCTTTGGCCACATCAGTGCCCGTAATCCCCATAGCAATACCGACATCGCTCATGCTTAGTGCCAACGCATCATTAACCCCGTCACCCGTCATCGCCACTGCGTGTTTCGCCTTTTGGTACCGTTCGACGATTACCTGTTTATCTTCAGGATTGACGCGAGCGAATACACTTACTCTCTTGAAGTCATCGTCACTGATGGCAGGAGCGTCTTTTCCTTCAACAACGAGGTCCATCTCGTTGACAATGGCAAGCTGTCGGCCAATGGTTTCAGCCGTCCCCGCAGCATCACCTGTGATCATGACGGTGCGGATACCTGCATTTGCGACTTCTTCGACAGCATCTCGAATTCCTTCGCGTGGTGGGTCAACAATACAGACAAAGCCCAGATAGGTAAGTTGTTGTTCTATCTGATCTCGGGGAGTCATACCTTTTCCTGAGGGCAATTCATCTAGATACCGGATTCCAAGGGAGAGGACACGGTATCCCCCTTTAGCATAGGTGTCTGCGTAATCGCTGATTTCCTTGATTTGCTTCTTTGCTAGTCGCTTACTGGTGCGATCATCACCGATTGCAGTTGATCGCTCGAGGAGGACATCGGTCGCACCTTTTACAAAGGCGATGTAGTCGCCTTCGGGATTTCGGAAGACACGGGTCATGCGTTTCAACCGAGAGTCGAAAGGATAATCTTGTTCCAGTTGATAGGCGGAGTAGAGAGAACTTTCAGGGATACCGCTCTTTCGAAGGAGGACAATGAGTGCGGCTTCTGTAGGATCTCCGATGACCTTCCACTGGTTTTCAAAATCCGATTCTTCGTTTGGGACGACTTGTGCATCGTTATTTAGTGCACCAACGCGTATGAGTAATGACAGGGTATTGTAATTTTCAACCTCAATAGGTTTTTCAAAGCCTTTTTTCTCCTCAACCAACTGAATTGCCCCTTTGGGACTATAGCCTTCGCCAGTTACATGGAAAAGATCTGAGCCATCCCATACTAGGCTTACCATCATTTCGCTCCGTGTCAGAGTTCCTGTTTTGTCAGTGCAAATGATACTGACACGACCAATAGTTTCGACTGCAGTTAGGTCACTGACGATAACACCTAGGGTAGCCATTCCCAGCACACCAGTGAGAAGGATGATCGTGGTGAGAAGTGGAATATTGATTGGTGCTACTGTCATTGCGTTGATGATGGCTTCCATCGCAAGCTCTGGTAGCGTTAGGAAAATCCCGTCAACGGGCCGGGGAAAAACGATGTAGGAGACAAATCCTAAAATTCCTAAGAAGAGAGCAGCTACACCTAGATAAACCGCCAAGCGATTGACCTTGCGTCGGAGTGGTATTTCACCAGTGTTGAGGGTTTCAAGCCCTTCACTTATTTGACCTATTTCAGTGCTTTCACCGATATTGGCCACAAGACAGCGTCCTGATCCTGTTGCGATATAGGTTCCACTATAAACCATGTTCGACCGTTCATGTAGCGGGATATCTCTCAGTAATGGCTTTGCACTGGCTTCTTTTTCTACTGGGGCACTCTCACCGGTGAGTGAGGCTTCGACTACCGACAGATGGTTGGCTTCAAGGAGCCGTCCGTCCGCCGGAATCTTGTCTCCTTGAGCAAGAACAACAATGTCACCAGGAACCACGTCCTTGGTGTTAATTTCCTTCTTCAGACCTTCACGGATGACCACCGTTGTATCTGCCGTCAGAGATTGGAGAGCTTCCAGTTTCTTTTGTGCACGATACTGTTGAACGATGGCCAGGATGGCATTGAATACAATGACTACAACCCAGATAAGGGCCTGCTCTACACCAGGGGTATTAAAAATTAGCACGAGAGCGGCCATCAAGCAAATAGCGACTAGATAAATGAGAATTAACCCATTTAGAATGGGAGCCAGATAGACTCGCCAGAAGGAGCCACGAATCCTTGGGAGTTGATTTGGCCCAAAAATGTCCAACCGCTTCTGGGCTTCTCCGCTCATGAGCCCATTTTCCAGATCAGCGTGTAGTTGTTGGGCTAGTTTCTCTAGGGTCTGGCTGTGTGGGTCGTGAATACCCTCTTGTTTTAATTGAGATTCTCCGCTAGAAGACATCTGGCAGTCCTAAATGGGCTTGTGCGATAAATGCTTAAAAGTGAATTGCGAAGCGTAATTTATCCAGTTGGTCGGTTATGTTCTCGCATGATGTTCGCCATTTCTTGGAGCCGTTTATCGACTCGCCCGAAAATGGAGTTCGCCGGATATGTTCCGTCAGCCTGTTTTTGACCAGCTGGAATGCCTGTGAGTAGTTCGATACCTTCTTCGATGGTTCGAATCGAATAGATATGGAATTTTCCAGCTTTCACAGCTTCAATCACCTCATCTTTGAGCATGAGGTTTTGGACGTTAGATTCGGGCATCAGCACCCCCTGGTCACCGGTGATTCCAATTTCCTTGCAAACGGCAAAGTAGCCCTCGATTTTCTGGTTAATTCCACCGATGGCTTGCACATGGCCATGTTGGTTGACGGAGCCAGTCACGGCGAATCGTTGCTGAATTGGAACACCCGATAGGACCGAAAGTAGAGCATAAAGTTCGGTGCTGCTTGCACTGTCACCATCAACGCCACCATAGCTTTGTTCGAAAGTGATCCGTGCTGACAGGCTAAGCGGTTTGTCTTGTCCAAATGCTTCATGGATGAATCCGGTGAGGATTTGGACACCTTTGATTTGGATTGGGCCGCTGAGTTGAGCTTCCCGTTCAATGTCAATCACGTGTCCCGGTCCAGGAGCTACAGTTGCAGTGATACGTGAAGGTTGTCCAAAGCTAAAGTCACCTAATGAGAGAACAGATAAGCCGTTGATTTGCCCGATTGCTTCGCCTTTGGTGTCAATGAGAATGACCCCTTTTTTGATGTATTCGCGAACCTTCTCGGCATACAAACTGGATCGAAAGAAGCGTTCATCCACCGCTTTTTTGATCTGAAATAATTCAATTGTCTTCTTTCCATCTTTTTTCGCATAAAAATTCGCTTCACGGATAATATCAGAGACAACATCAAAGCGAGTCGATAATTTGCTTTGATCATCAGCTAGCCTTGAACTGAAATCGACAACCTCTGCAATGGCTTCTACACTTAGGGGAAGAAGACCTTCTTTTTCCGTGAGTGTGCATACAAAATCTCCGTAGATTTTAACAGCCTCTTTGTTCCGATCCATTGATGTATCAAAATCTGCCTTTACCTTGAAGAGCTCACGAAAATCAGGATCTAGCTGATACAGCTGCTGATACCATAGGGGTTCACCAATCAAGATGACTTTGATTTTCAATGAAATTGGTTCTGGGTGCAACGTTTTAACCGAAAGAAAGCCCAAGGCGGCGGCAGGTTCCTCAATAACAATCTCGTCGTTTTGAAGCGAACGTTTCAAGGCTTGATATGATGCAGGTGCTAAAAGTAGTTCGCGGACAGGAATAACGATATAACCACCGTTAGCTTGGTGGATATAACCAGCGCGAATCATTGTTGTGTCGGTTACCAGGGCGCCAAAGCGAGGTTCTTTTTCAATGACACCGAAAAGCCGATCATATGAAGCATTAGTCACTTCGACAATAGGGGGGCCCTCGGTTTCAGAATTGTCCACAATGAGATTGACTTTATAGCGTTTAGCAAAATCTTCAGGTGAAGGCAAGCGCTGGAGGAGCTCAGGGGGAAGACCTTGAGGGACCCGCCCAATCAACTCGTTCAGATTCTCAATCATGTCATCAGCGAGTTGGTTGAGCCACACGATTGCTTTCTCATTTCCCTTAAATTCTTCTTCAATTTCATTGATCAAGGGGTCAAGGGTAAAGCGGACACCTTTCTCTTCCATTTGCTTAAGCTCTTCACGCAGATCCCGCTCAAGAGACCGGAGTTTTCGAAAGGCAGAACGTAACTCGGATTCCAAAGCAGTACGGCTTTCTTCGATTTGTTTTCGAACTTCCGGTTTCAGTTTGGGAATCATATCGGGTGTGACTGGTTTTCCTTGGATAACTGGCACCATCAGTAACCCAGTCTGAGTACCCTGTAATACGAATCCAGCTTCTTGTGCTTTAGCCCGCATTTCTTCAGTGAGCTCATCGCGTTGGGTTTCATAGGATTTAGTCAATTCTTCTCGTTGCTGAGCATATTCTTCACTTTCCATCATGCGTTGAATGGAGGTACGTGCCGCTTCAACGAACTTATCGATTTTCGTGGCAAATACCTTGCCCATCCCCGCAGGGAACTCCAAGGCTGTGGGCTTGAACTGATTCTTATAATTGGTCACATAACACCAATCGGAGGGAACTTCACGCATCTTGGCTGCAAGCTCTTTTAGGTAGCGGCTCACCGCAGTGGTACGGCCGGTGCCGGGGCTGCCCGCCACATAGATGTTAAAGCCTTTATCAGGAATTTCTAAACCAAATTGCAGTGCATTCAGTGCCCGAGGCTGCCCCACTACGCCCTCTAGGAGTGATAATTCAGCACTAGTTTTACAGGTAAATTCACGACTTTTACATCGTGCACGAAGTTGTTCTACTTCTACTTTCGGCATACGACAAACGCTCCATAAGTAGAGAATGGTGAGTATACCTCATATTTAAGACCCTTGAAGCATCCGACTTCGCGATTAGGCGATCTTCATCTTTAACCCTTCCCAAGATCTACAACACTCATTACCATGGCCATTAAGGCAGAAGCTAACCTTTCACACCCAGTTATCCGCTAGGTTAACGCTGTGAATCATTGATAAAACCAAAATCTCTTAAGGAAATCATTGGTCAAACCCAAATTTCCTTGGTCATAAAAGGTCAAACAAGAAATCGTTTCGTAAATTCTTAGATCAACACTCAGGTTACAATCTTGAAACTAAAAAAAATGAATTTGTTATAGAAAAATTTGAACTAACCGGTTTATGAAGGTATTTGTATATCTTTCAATTGTTTTGTCTTGAAATATTATGACACTTGAAACGACCGACTCTAAAACACAGATATCCTCGAGCGGATCTGTTGTCTTGTGGTTCTTTATTCTAGCCTTTGTACTTTTCATCGTGGCAATCGGTATTTCGGCCGCAATACCACTTTTTGTGCTCCAACTTTTTCCTCCTTGGGCACCAAGTATTGCCGCGTTCATCGTGATATTATTAGTCTTGAAAGAACGGAACGGAATTAAGAAACTTGTAGGAAAATTAGGGATATGGAGAATTGGAATTGGTTGGTACTTTGCAGCTCTTTCGCCCTTCGCGATTGCCCTACTAGCAATAGGGCTATCCATTGGTCTGGGTAATCCACTCCCTGGACCGCATATACCCTTTGACTGGAGTGTTGGTTTGTTATGGTTAATTGGTAGTGTGGTGATTGGTGCCATTGGAGAAGAATTGGGCTGGCGGGGATTCGCATTACCACGTCTGCAATCACGGTTTAGCGCAGTAGGTTCAAGCCTCATCCTTGGAGTATTCTGGGGATTCTGGCATTTACCCATTTATCTGTTAATTGGACTTGAGGAGGGGCAATTTGATATCCCTAATTTTCTAAGTTTTATCTTGTTAACGGTGTTCATATCCATCATTATCACATGGATTGTGAACAACACCAATGGAAGCGTCTTGGGCGCCATAATTTTCCACGCGTCCTTTAACTTCTCACTCGCCCTATTCGTTGAAATCTTAGGTCTCATTCAGTTACAATGGTACTTTCTAGCTATCATCATACTGTACTCTATCTATGCCATCACTTTGGTCATTATCTATGGCTACACACGTCTATCAAAAAAACCAAGCACCTAAGCTGTTACGTTTTGAATCAGTTCGCTTGTGTTCGTTTTTTTCTCCAGACTATAAAAACAGCCTGCCGTATCATAGTTTGATGGTTAATTTCTTAAGGAAGAACCTGGCATGAACACACTACACTGAATCCTTTCAGGTAGTTGACTCACTATGTCTAAGACACCCACCACCATGACTATTCCCATCGGTCCCCAACACCCGGCGCTCAAAGAGCCCGAAAACTTCACCCTCACCGTCGACGGAGAAATCGTCGTCGACGTCGCAGCCCGTATTGGTTACGTACACCGGGGTATCGAAAAGGCATTTGAAAGCCGCACGTATAGCCAAAATGTCTACCTCGCGGAACGTATTTGCGGTATCTGCTCCCAATCCCATACCACATGCTACGTTCAAGCTGTTGAAGAAATACTCGGCTTAGATGTGCCCCGCCGGGGATTATACATTCGGGGCATCATGAATGAGCTGAACCGGATTCACAGCCACATCCTCTGGCTCGGTGTAGCGGGACACGAAATCGGCTGGGATACCTTATTCCACTACTCGTGGAGGGATCGCGAATACAGCCTAGATATCATCGAAGAAATTTGTGGGAACCGCGTCAACTATGCCAATAACATCATCGGCGGTGTCCGCCACGATGTTGAGAAGAGCCAAGTCCCTGGTATGGTAGAGCGCCTAGAAAAGATCCGCGGCCGCGTGAACCACTACCTGAAGCTTATCCTCAAAGAACAATCGATTCTAGACCGTGCTCTCGGCGTCGGTATCCTTGAAACCGAGACAGGGAAAGCCCTCTGCGCCACCGGCCCTACCGCCCGTGCCTCCAACATCCACTGGGACGTCCGTAACACCCAACCACGCACCCCCTACAAAGAAAGCGAAGGCAAACACTGGGAAATCCGCACCTCCGATATGTGCGATGTCGCCGGCCGCGTCGTCGTCCGCATGCTCGAAACCGTCGACGCCTGCAACAGCTGCATCGAATGGCTCACCCACCTCCCCTCCGGCGACATCAGCGTCCGCGCCCCCAAACGCGTCCCACCCGGCAAAGCCCTCAGCACCTTCGAAGCCCCACGCGGCGAAGTCGTCCACTTCGTCGTCAGCAACGGCACCGACAAACCCGAACGCCACAAAGCCCGCGCCCCCACCCTCGGCAACATCCCCAGCGTCATCGAACTCCTCAAAGGCGGCAAAATCGCCGACGTCCCCATCGCCCTCGCCTCAATTGATCCCTGCTTTTCATGTACTGATAGGATTATTCTCGCATACACTGATGGTTCGAAAGAGGAGAAGCCGTGGGCATGGTTCCAACAAAAGAGCCGTGAAGAGCGGGACCGCGTGAAAGCTTGGCGTCGTTAGACAGTTGAGCCAGTATTTGGGGCTAGATTTCATTATCCTTTCATTGCTTCGTCTTATGTTGTGGTACAACATTACAGTGGCCGAGGTCATTGTGAAGTTGAGGTTTCCTAAGGAACCGCATTCCAAATATTTTTGTAACGCCAAATTAGTAGTAGGGGTGTGATGGGAGGCAGAGAGAATTGAGTACGCAAGTGAGGTGTCGGGAAGCGTGCATTGTCGTAGTTGTGTCCCTCATGGTGATGGTTGCGGGCTTGGGGGGTGTCCAGCTTCGAAATAGCGTTGCGAGTGCAGAGGCATCAACAGCTCCGCGGGCTGGCTCTCCGCCAGTTTGGTCTACTATAATTGCGCATAATGACCAGGGTATTGTGTTGTATCCTGAACGGTTAATTGAAACCGCTGATGGCGGGTATGCAGTACTGGCGTTTACTATGGGTCATCCGGATGGGACCATATGGCTGGGTCGCTTTGATGCTCAGGGCATGCTTTTATGGGAAGAGGTTTACAAAATCGATTATTTATTTGGAGGCGGCGCACCGAAGGACGTGTGCCAGTGCGCGGATGGGGGATTTGCAATTATTGGCACTACTCCGAATATTCATGGAGATATGACACATTTTCTTATTCGAACGGAACCTGATGGAATGCTTCGTTGGAAGAAGATGTTTCCCCTTCTATCGGGGAATATTAATCAGGGGGGTTGTTCGGTCATGGAATGTGGAGATGGGGGATTTGCTATGACTGGTTGGAGAGTAGCGGATTATTTCCTTCATCGGATAGATGCGGAAGGGAATTATCTGTGGCATCAGTTCTATTCTTCAGCGGGGAGTACTTTTGTGGATTTCGTCCAATGCGAGGATGCAGGCTTTGCTCTGGCTGGGACGTACAATGGAGATTACATTGCTTTGACGCGTACCAACTCGACCGGAGGATTTCTTTGGGAACAAAACTTCACCTTTCCAGGAGCACCACTTGGTCTTACTTTTTCGGGTCTGAAACGAACAACCGATAACGGATTCATCTTGTACGGGGAAACTTTTGGTCAAGGATCAAATTCTGCTGCCTTCGATATCTATCTTCTCCGAACTGATACAAACGGCGTATTGCTTTGGAACCAAACGTTCGGAGGACCACTCCATGATACCGTATTTGATGCTGTCCAGTGTTCAGATGGAGGATATATGCTGGTTGGTGGTACCTGGCGGATCGGTGAAGACTTCCGGGATATTTTGTTGGTTCGAACAAATGCGACTGGAAACCAAGACTGGAATTGTACGTATCCTGATCATCTTCCTAAAGGGACGTTCGGCATTGGAATCATAGAGTCAAGCCCTGGGGTATTTGTTGTGTGTGCAGATATTGTTACGATATGTTGTTCCAGTGTTTGGTTATTTTCGATTCCCGATATCCCACCCCCTGATCCGAACCTTCCCTTTCTGGGTATCCCACCAGAACTAATTCCTGCCATATTGTTTGTGATCGCCGTGGTTGCGGTATTAGTCATATTCGCTTTAGTGTGGATTTTACGGCAGCGAAGAATGTAAACCTGAATTGTTGGAGTGGATTATTCTTGCGTACCCTGATGGTTCGAAAGAGGAGAAACCGTGGACATGGTTCCAAGCGAAGAGTCATGAGGAACGTGAGCAGGCGAAGGCGTGGCGATGGTAGTTAGTTTGCCCCGTCTCACATTGGAGATCGCATGGAAACACAGTGGTGTTTAGTGGTAGATTTTGTCAAGGTGATTTGATGTAGGCTAGATAAGGCAGAATGTGGTAGAAAGTGCTTGTAAGAGAGTAGATAAGGCACTATGTTCTAGCAATTTCTTCCAAGGTAGTTGGTCAGGTCTTTAGTTGGGTTGCGATTTGCTTTCCGAAATCTTTGCATTTGGGGAGCTCTCCATCTGTGACTGGTCCCTTCATTCCATCAACCCGTATTGACAGGCCTGATGTTATGAGCTTCAATTTGGGAGCCTTTTCGCGTATTCGTCCCTCCATTTTCTTTACGGATTTTTCGAAGTCTTCGCCCAGATAGGTGTCGAACACAGCAGCCCATTTCGTTCTCAAGTCGAGTTTGCCTAGTTTATCAATAAGCGTATTTATGCTCCTAGCGGGTCCCCCAAAATGTGTTGGTGACCCGATCAATATTGCATCATAATTGGCTACCTTTTTGGGATCGGTGTCTTTGACATCACTGATGGTGGTCTCTATTCCCTCGATTTCGTTTATTCCCTCCACGATTTTTTGGGCTACAAGCTTTGTGTTGCCATACTTTGTATCATAAACGACAATAACCTTTACCATTTCGTTCACCATCGATTATGGTTATTTTCTGAGTTTTTATGACTTGTGAAAGAACCTTCGATTAGCACAGGACTTTTCCAGTCTTAATCGTCACACTTCTCAAGGCACCAGAGAGCAATTTGTTCGAGTTACCTGCATCTCCTGCACTGACAGGATCATTCACACATCCCCTGATGGGTCGAAAGAAGAGAAGCCGTGGACGTGGTTCCAAGAGAAGAACGAGAACGCGTCAAGGCGTGGCGTTGTTAATTGTCTGGTTTGGTTTTGTCTTCTTTAACTTGGTTCACGTTGGTTGTAGATGAGGCGGTTTTCTATTAGTCTTTATCTTGTGGTTAGGCGAAGTCCATTTCGAGGCGTTTGATGGCGTTTTGGAGGATTGTGATGGCTTCGTTGTTTTTGGCTTGGGCGATGAGGAGCATGCCTTTTTCGAACTCAGCGAGGGATTTGGTGATGTCGCGCCAGTAGGGGTTTTGTTTCATGGATAGGGCGATGTCGACAGGCATTTGGTAGCGGCGGTGGAGCCAGCCGATGATGGCGGCGAGGGGGATGTAGATGGCGAGGAATACGAGGAGGAAGTAGAGGATGTTGGGGAAGAGGAGTTGCATTCCCGGGATGTTGACGAGGACGAGTTCGTACATGAGGATGCTGAAGTTCATGAAGGCGAGGAAATAGACGAGGTAGGTACTGTGTCCTGTGCGGAAGTCAGTCCAGCGGCGTTGAAGGAAGCCTTTTTTCTTTGTCAAAGTTGATGCACCTTGAAATTGCTATTCTAGATTTGGCCTTTTCTTGATTACGGTTTGAGATTATCCTTTTCAAACCTGATTAGATAAGAGGAGTAGATCATGGATGTGGTTCTAGGAGAGGAGTTGGGAAGAGCGGGAACGGGCGAAGATGGCAAATTCGGATACACACTAGCTTCTCGTACTTTGAATGAATGGTCGTGTCTTTGCTTGTTTCTGTTCCCAGCGACGGCGTTCAGCTCTTAGCTTGAATAGGTCAATATCCTTGTAGGTGAGACCTTCATGTTTTGCTGGGATTTCATACTCGGTGCGTTCCCGTTCAGGCGTGTAAATGAAAGAGTTGCCAAATTCAGCGATATTGGCAAAGAAACAGTAGGCGTATATAGAACGTCGCGCATCGAAGTGGGCCGCCTGGAAATCGGCGGTAACGGGAGTGAAGGCAGGATTGAGGATGATGTCAATGGGTGGTTCACTGTTCTTCAATTCTACGCGTAGATCCAGATCGAGGAAATCACGGCAAATAACAATAGCGATGCGACCGTACTCGGTATCGGCAATGGTAATCTGGTGTGGCAGGGTATCGACGTTGATTCCTTCTTCGATTTTGTTTCCCTCAAAATGGATGGTAGCAGGTATGTGTTTCTCTTGTTCCCATAGAATTCCTTGTGGACTCAACACAAGGCTGACATTCCGTGCCAATTTAGGGTCGTGGTAAGAGCCCGGGATGATGTACATGTTGTGCTGCGAAACTAGGTCCTGCAGTGTTTGCTGAAGTGTTTGATAGTTTAAATCAATACTCAGTTCAGGGAAGAGCAAGATATTGACGCCCTTCGCCACGGCCTCTTCAACGAGCTTTATTACGCATTTTTTCACTGTTTCGACACGTTGCTTTTTGATCCCAAAAATTCCTGGAGCCTTTTGCTCGTAGATTTCTTCCAATAGGTTACCACTTTGACTTATTCCGATTTGAGCGATACCAACGCGACAAGTTTCAACTGGTATCTTGTTCTTTGGTTTGAGAAAGTCTTCGTAGACGAGGAGGAACTTCTTGGCTGTCTCGAAGCGTTTTTCCAACGCAGAGGTCACGGCTTCGGTGATAAACTCCTTTAGGTTTAGAAGTTCAATCTGCTCTTGAATTGATGAATTCTGGACAAAGAGGGTCTTCCACTCTTTTAGCTGGTCGTTAAGCTGTTGGTTGGCTTTCTGGATCTTCTTAGTGAAGTGGACTAATCCTTTTTCCTTGGCAATTATATCTGCGCGAGCAAGAAACTCCTTTGCTCGGTCGGCATCGCCATCGATGACTGCTAGTCTCGCCTGCAGGAGATAGAGGAAAATGAGTGATGTGATGGATCGTTGCTTGTTGGCGGTCTCTGAAATGCGTCGCATTACCGTCTGGAGTTCTTCTAGCACAGCAGGTTCGCCATACATTCGTAATTCGTCTAGGAGTAAATCGCTGAGATTGACCTGAATGAGCAATTCCAATTCATAATCAAATTTTGCATCAAGGATTTCTTCATACAGTGCTTGAGCTCTAGCTTTGTCTTTTCCCCGAGGTTGATTTTGCAAGATGAATGCCTCGGCTGCTTTGGCTGCAACATCTAACCACGGATACTGCTGTGCCGTTTGTCTGATATCGCTAAGGTTTCTTTCTACCTGATCTGTGTCTCCTTTCTCAATTTGTGCATAGATGCTGTACAAATTGGAGATCATGATTTCATAATCCATGACCGTGTTCCGCATCTTGCACCGGCTCTTATGGATGGTCAACGCCTTCTGAAGGATGTTAATCGCCTCGTCCAGCCTGTCTTGGTACAAATAGATGGATCCAATATCTCGGAGAGATAGGCAATAGCAGTGCGGGAGAGGCTGGGTTGTCTTCGCAATTTCTTCATAACTTAACAGGACTCTATTATAATAGAAGAGGGCTTTTTCGAACTCGCCTTTGCTTCGATATACTGAGGCAATTGTTGCGTGGCTAAACGAGAGTCCTTCCTGGTGGCCTAACTCTTCGAAGATTTGTTCAGCTTTTGCGGCGTAATGAGCAGCCTGATCGAGTATCCCTTTGTAGAAATAGATCATGGCGATGTTGAAGTTCGACCATCCTATATACCGTTTCTCACCAAGTTCCTTACTTATTTCGAATTGTTGGCTCGAATATTCAAGCGACTTATCCAGCAGGCCCTGAGCACGATACAGCCAGCTAATGTTTATCACTTGCATAAGGTGGTCGTATTTATCATCCACTTCTTCGAATAGCGAGGCGCTTCGCACATAGCAGTCAATGGCTTTGTCTTGATTCCCTTCAATAATTTCAAAGGTCGCCTTTGCTGAAAACAGATGGCCTTTCCAACGCGTTACGTCTGTCCGTTGAGTCTTCGTCAACTGACTCAGAAGTTTTTCGCTTTGATCGACTTCACTATGGGCAGCAGGATAATTTTTCATCCGCAAAAGTATCAGAATCTTACCAACTCTAGCTACAAATTCTTGTGCTGCAGACAAACCTTCACGAGTTAGGATTTCATCAATTGTAGCTAGCGCAGAGGTGAAGTCGTTTTGTTTCGAGAGGATAATGCCTTTGTAGGTTTGCCCTTTGATCTTTTCGTTTTCTGGAAGGTTTGAGATTAGTTGAAGGGCTTGGTCATATTGCCGTTTTAATATTGATGTACGAACTTGGTCCAATGTCATGATATCCCTCAATCCTCCGGGCTTTTACATGTTGAAGTTGATCTGGGGTTCACATTCCCCCAATGAATTCTAATAAGGTACTTGTCCACTTGTATGATATAGGCTTTCACTTGATGATTGAGACTTTTCAGGTTTTTAAGCTGGAAACGTATTAGGTGCAAACCAACCTTTTGTAAGTTACCCTAGATACAGTTTATCCTCACATTTGAGCAAATTGGGGCTATTAATGCTGTAATTAGTAAAGTTCCGGGTATCATCCTCGGGCTGCAATCTGCCAAAAACTGGGCTAAATCGCATAATGCCGAGTTTTTTCTGCAATATCTGCTCTCGGCCTTTGATGAAGAGTTTATTGATTCTGATGTTTCTGAAGGTCTTGAACACGCATTAGCAAAAGAGACAAATTGCACCGCTAGGAATCAGCTAAAAGCCATTTTAGATAATGTTAGTCTTGCAAGGAAAAACACGATTCCAATGTGTCAAGATACAGGAATCCAGAAAAAGGATTGGTTATAGGCGCCCTGCAATTCAAGCAGTAATTCGTTTTAGGTCCTGTTATAGAGGAGTTGTTTCTTTTTTGTTTCAGGATAAGGGGAAAAGTGCCGATTAGTGCGAAGAGAATTGCAGGCCACGGAAATCCGGGAATTGGTATGGGTTCTTCACTCCAGGCTACTGTGACTTGACCATATTCGGCGGTGGTCGTGGCTCGTTCGAGTTTGATTCTCGTTGGTGTCTCGATGGTTAGGGTGAGGTTGTAAGTTCCAGGACTGGTTTTTGACACGATGGCTGTGGGTGCCCACCCATAAGTTGGATTGGTTCGATTGAATTGGTAGGTTGTGCTAGTGTTGCCAGAAATTTGGTGAATGTCGGATCTAGCACCGTAGCTGCCAGACCAATCTCCCTCGCAGTACACACAGATTATAACACTTTCAATCGTTTCCCCGGTAACTCGGTTAGGGAAGGTTAGCCAGCCACTAATAACTACCACGACTAAAATGGCGATACTAACCCTTCGGTTCAGCAACCCATTCACTTGGTTGGTTTTGTGTTATGTTGGTTACCCACTTTGGCGTTTGAGCATTTTGGTCAGATGGAATGCTGATCGTTTCATGGAGGATTGATTGCGTGCCTGGAAGAACCGGGTTTCGGCACGTTCCCTGGCAATCTCGGCATCGATTTTTTGATCATCCGCCGGTATGCTGCTTAGGGGTCCACGCATCGCTTCGATGTAAGCCGCCCAGTGTCGGTTATGAGATTTTCCATTATGGTCTTGGACGCGGTTTTTGATACCTTTCGCCTCCAAACTAGAAGAGAGTAATTGCCGAATATATACCTAATGGAATCGTACAGGCTGAGTAGGAAAACGAGTAAGAACGCGTTTGGTGTGGGTAACTCTGGTAAGTTCATTGGAGTTAAAGCCCCCTTTTCTAACTCACTAGTCGGTATTATTGTCTGCTTAAGGCAATTAGGAATTCAGAGATGTAGGAGTGTTGGTTGAGATGAAGAAGGCAAGAGAAGTAACTGATGAAGAATGGAAGAAGAAGCTGTTAAAAGAAGAGTATCAAGTGTTGCGACAGAAGGGAACCGAACGGCCGTTCACGGGGAAATATTGGAAACAAAAAGAAAAGGGTACTTACAAATGTGCAGGTTGTGGGGTGGAACTCTTTTCATCAGAAGCGAAATTTGAGTCGGGGAGTGGGTGGCCGAGTTTTTATGAGGCCCTGGATAAGGACAAAATTGAGGAGAGGTTGGATTTGTCGCATGGGATGCGGCGAATTGAAGTCGTGTGCAAGAACTGCGGTGGGCACCTGGGTCATGTCTTTGATGATGGACCTAAAGATAAGACCGGATGCCGCTACTGTATCAATTCCATTGCACTCAAATTTGAAAAGGATAAGAGTTAGACGCTTTTTGTCCATTGTTGTGAATGGTAGTAGCGTCTATAAAGTATGGGAAGCGGTTTCCAGATTCTATAGCTTGGGAATCCCTTTTTATTCGGAAGCGATGGAAGATATGAAGAGGCGTGGTGTCTGGTATGGTCAAGATAATTGCCCATCGGGGATTTGGAAAAGGTCCGATTGAAAACACGTTGTATGCCGTGCGGGAGGCTTTAAGATTGGGTGTGAATGGGATTGAAATTGATGTTCAAGGATCGAGTGACGGGGAGATTGTTGTTTTTCATGATTTTGTGGTTGATGCGAAGACTAATGGAACAGGTGCAGTCGTAGAGTTAGCACTTGAAGAGTTGCAGAAACTTAAGCTTAGCGGCGGATTACAGATTCCAACTTTACGAGAATTAATTGAACTGGTTAAAGGTAAATCCGATGTACTCGTAATGATTGAGATTAAGCCAGAGAATATCGAAGAAGCAGTGATTAACTTGATTCAGGAGGCTAATATCGACAATCAGGTCGTAATTTCGTCATACCAGCCTTCTGTACTGCGCAAAATTCAAGAACTGGATGCAAAGGCTCAAACAGCGTTAATCTTCAAAAGCCCTCTAGCGGATTCCGTTCAGCTTGCAGGCAGTTTGGGGTGTTCAATGATTGCACCCCAATCTCAGTTGATTTCTCAAGAACTAGTGAAAAAGAGTCGTAAGGTGGGATTAGCTGTTTACCCTTGGGCTGTAAATGAAATAGAGGATTTGCAGAGAATGATGGATGCGGGGATAGAGACTATTATTACTGACGAAGTCAGGAAAATGCAGCAATTCCTACACTCCCTATCCTAAATATGAAGCGCGATGCATTCTTTTCCTTAGTTCTATTGGAATGGGAGCAACAGATGTTTGATATAATGATTCCAAAGAACATAACAAGTTTAAGGGAACAATGCCCTGTTGGAAGCTAAACTGGAGTTACCAACGATGTCAACCAAATCGAAGCAATCTAGATCTTGGCGCAGGTGGCTTATAGTCACTTTTGCTGTTGTAGGTATTATCGTGATGATCATAGGTGTCGTCGCTAGTGTCCTTATTCTGTTCTTTGGCGCGATAATCGTAAGTCTAGGTTTTTTCCTCTGGCTTCAAGGCATTATTGGGCAATCGAGGCAGGCAAAGCCAGGACGATTGAGAATAGATTTGCTAACCGAACACATCAATCCTTATGATGCATTAGATGAAATGATTGACTATGAAGAAGCGGATATTGGTCGACTTGAGCTGAATAATGAACAAATCCGCGAAGCGGCTCAGGTATTGTATAGTAATCGAGCGAAGGATCAGCGAACCGCAACATTGCGACTTCTAATGGCAGGTGCACAAAGTGTTCCCTACATTCGTGCAAACCTGCATAGTAAGGATCCAGAGGTTGTGGTAACAAGTCTTGTCACTCTACGATTTTTTGACATAGACGCCGCATCGACAGTGGAACCAGTAATTGGACTGCTAAACAACGACAGCGTAGAGATAAGAGGGCATTCAGCTCTTCTTTTAGCAAAAATCGGACCAGCCGCCAAAGATGCTATTCCAAAACTAATTTCTCTTCTTCAAGATTCAGATTTAACCGTTGCTCGTGATGCTGCAATTGCTCTGGGAATGATCGGAGTCAAATCAAGCGATGTAATTAAAGCTTTAAGAGCAGTCAAAGACGCAGAAGACTCACAACTCCGACTGTTTAGTCAAAGCGGATTAGCACGTCTGGCTATTTATGATGAAGCCAGTATTGAATTCTTTACCAAAAGTATTAGAGATCCAGACCCCATGAATGGCATCTTTGCTATTCAAGCGTTAGGATTCATAGGAACACCTGCAAAAGACGCTGAGATGAATGTGCTTCGACTATTGTCCCACCGGCACCCAGCGTTACGATTAGTGGCATCGCAGACGTTGCATAGGTTTCAATCAGCTCCTAGCCCAATTGTAGAAGCATTAGTGCGTAATTTACCCCTTCGCAAAGCAGAGCCATTTATTCGTCGAGATAGTTTCAACCTATTAAATCAAATCATCACAGATGTTCCAGAAGTCATTCCCCAGCTTGCCAAACAAGTTACAAATCGTGACCCAGTAACCCGAGTAATGGCTGCTCGCCTTCTCGCAAAATTCGGTCCTGAGGCGATTGATGCAGCACCTGCTCTTGTTAAAATGATGGAAGATCAGTTAATGACCTGTCAGTATCACGCTCGTCAAGCGTTAGATAAAATATCACCTAGTTATGAAGGCGAATAAAGTGAAGCTTCAGGGAAGAAGAGAATACTAGAGGAGGAGGCAGTTCGAAATATGTCGACTGCACATCAACTCTAGTTGAATATGTGAATTGAGGAATTCAGTTGTCTATCAACCGTCCCATCCAAATTCAGGTTCTATCTCTGTGGAAAACCCTTCAACCCGAGGTTTAAGGTATGTTCCCCATTTGTCAACAGCCAGTTGCAGTTCCTTCATGTCCTTAGGTATTTCTTCGAAATTACCACCTTGCATATAGAGGTCAACAGCTTGTCGCATGGCTTTAGCCCCATCAGTGGAGCCGTTGGGATGGGCATGGACACCACCGCCTGCGCCAAGGATAATGTCTGTCCCCAGTTCATGCAGGTTTACTGGAATCATTCCAGGATACACCCCGCCACCAACGATTGGCCAATTAGCTTTTATATGATAGAAGGGAGCTCGGGAGTTCAATGCAGAGGTAATTTCATCGAAGTAAGGCATGAAAAGCTTACCATGGCTTGTTGGAAGAATATACATATCGCCGCCACATAGTCGGACGAATTTGGCGATTGTTGGATAATTGAAGCCATGGAATCCGCGATACCACATTCCAGCTCCAGCTGGGTGAGCGAGAACGGGAACCTTGACCGATGGATCTTCTGCCACATCTCGAAGAATCGTTAATCCTGTTGCCAGAAAATTGACATGCAGTGCATTGGCACCCATTTCAACCATTTTTTCGGCATTTTCCAATGTTCGGTGTCCATCATCTGAGACGTTGATTGTGTAAAGAGTCTTTTCGCCTGTTTCAGATTCAGCTTTATCGATTGCCTCCATAACAGCAGTGATACGATCCTCGAGAAGACAGTTACAGGGAGATTCCATGAGTTCATCATCTTTGATGATATCAATTCCTCCCGCGGCACTTTCATAACATTGCTCGGCGAAAACTTTGCTTTCGAGTCCTACACAAGGTTTAATCATTGTAAGAGTTAGTGGTCGTTCTTTGGCTTTGAGAAGCTCACGTATACCTTCGACACCAAATTTTGGACCTTTAAAGGGTGCGGCAAATGATTTGGGAAATTGCACATCCAGAATGCGAACGGCTGTATTCTTCACGTAAAAAATATTTCCAGCAATAGCAGCCATAAGTTGTGCAACAGAGGGCAGAAAATTAGCCATTGGAAAACCAATCTGGGCGATGATATTAGTATAATCTGGTCCAGGTGTTCGGTAAAAGCCCATAGTTTTTCCTAGAAACTGGCGGCGGACTTCATCAGTTTCACGAGGTACCCGAATCCAGGTACCAGTGGTTTGCTCGATCGACAGCCCTTCAACAATGTGAAGCAAATCCGGTTCTTGTGTTCGGATATGGAATGTAGCAATTACATAGTCTTCGGGATCAATACTTTCTCGAATGGCTAATCCTTCGGGTTCATATTTTGGCATTTTGGGTAAAACCCCCACTGAAGGGCTAAGGATGGCTTAAAGTTCATAAAGCTTTTTCAAATTTTAATATGAAACCCTTGTGTTCTCAAACGCAGGGTATCGTCTTTATCCGATGACGCTCAATCCCCTGACTCAATGATAGAGGAAAAACAGAAGAAAACAGACGTTGTTTTGAAATCATATCTGAACTAGTTGAGTTGTCTGTAATTTTCAGAGTATAAAGATTAATAGACCCTTGAATACTACCCTACCAAAAATGATGATCTATGATGCCTAACTCGCATAAAAAGCACAAGGAAAAAGAACCACACCTTCAAGTTCCTAAACATGCTCATTGTGAACTCTGTGGTGCTCCAGTACGTTATGGCATGGAGTATTGCAATGCAGAACACAAGAACTTGTTCGCGAAGAAGGCTCGAAGAGAACGACTAATGAATGCCATTCCTGTTATCATTGTTATAATAATAGCAGCCGCGTCACTTCTCCTTTCAGTTATCATGTTTCGTCCCCCTTGAGAGTTTCCAGCATGTTACCAAGGAGAAAGAGAAGCAACTACCGTGTCAGGTATCTTCCCTTTTTCAACAGCACCTAGAGATTTATCGATGATCTCCAACGCACCATCAGCTTCCTCTTTAGAAAGATTATAAGCTGGACAGATACGAAGTACGGATTCACCAAGAGTGGTTAGTATTAGCCCTAACTCGCCAGAACGCCAACACACCTTCGAGGCTTCGAGACGGGCAGGTTCGCGAGTCTGCTGATCCTTCACCAGATCTACGCCTATTAACATGCCTTTACCTCGAACATCACCAATCAGCGGATGGTCTTTTTTCATTTCTTCTAATCGTTCCTTAAGGTAGCCTCCCATTCTCTGACATTGCACGATGAGGTTTTCTTTTTTGATGACATCCATGACAGCGAGAGCTACTGCACAAGCAATTGGATTTCCAATACCTGTGCCAATTGCAGAAGGGGGTTTTAATTCATCCATCACAGATGCGCGGCCAATTACTCCACTTAACGGTACGCCTGCAGAGAATCCCTTCCCAAAGGCGACGAGGTCAGGGATCAGATGATACTGCTCTGATAAAAACCAGGAGCCACATCGTCCACATCCGGTTTGAATTTCATCAAGCGCAAAGAGCATATCGTTTTTTTGGCAAATCTCTTGAAGGCCTTTCAGCCATTCAGCAGGTGGAAAGATGTAACCTCCATCGGATCCGACGGGTTCTGATATGATTGCTGCAACCTCTTCGGGAGGGACGAGATGCCTAAGTACGGTCTTCAAGTAGTCTAAACAAGCGAGCCCACAATCTGGGTATTGCTGTTTGAAGATACAACGGTAACAATCAGCGAAAGGCACATGATAAATTTCTGGGATAAAAGGTCCCAAATACCGCCGTTGAACAGTGGAAAAGGCACTCAAGGATAAGGCTCCATAAAGTGCTCCATAATACCCCTTTAGGAAGGTGATGATTTTTGTTCGCCTTGTTCCCACCCTAACAAGTTTTACAGTGAGATCCATTGCTGCAGCCCCCGCGAGTTGATAGATTGTCTTCTTAGGAAAATCTCCAGGTGGAAGCTGATTTAATTTCTCAGCCAAATCGACAGCAAGTTCATGGTATCCGTAAAGTGGTGGATGGTGGATCAATTTGTCTGCTTGTTCTTGGATGGCTCTAACTACAGCAGGATGCCGGTGACCAATGGGCAGAGCCGCTGCTCCGCCTAGGAAGTCGATGTATTCGTTTCCATCTTTGTCCTTTACCTTGGAGCCTTCAGCCTGAACAGCAACTACCGGGTAATAAGCCAGACGAAGAGCTTGTCCGATTGCGTTTCTGTCGCGTTGGACGACTTTCATTCCTTTTTTAACTAATCCCATTATGACCAGCTTCGTTTATTCGTTTTTATAGAACCTGAGTGTCTTTTTGGAAATGGTTAGTGGGTTTCAGTAAAATCTGTACCCCATTTATCCACCGCGATTATAGCATCTCTGACCATTCCAGGCGAAATTGCAATGGGCATGTTTCCCATCGTGTCTTTAGGGTTACAGGCTTTTTCAGCAGCCGTGCCAAGATCTTCGGGGTTGATGTCACCAAGTTGAGCGAGAGTTATGGGAAGGCCGACCTTGTGCTCCCATGCCATTATCCTCTCTATTTCTTTGGGTTCACGGTTTTCAAGCATCATTTGCACTAGAACGCAAAATGCAACGATTTCGCCATGATTAGCTTTTACTCCAGAGATGAAAGTTAGACCATTGTGAATAGCATGGGCCGCGGCTAGACCAGTGCTTTCGGCGCATAAGCTACTAAGAAGTTTAATGGATTCAAAGATACGTTCAACAAAAGGAGTTACGAGTTTTTGTTCAAGGTCTTTTGCAGCTCGATATCCGTAGGTTAGTAGGTTATGTTCGCACAATTCTCCAATCCAAGGTGATACAGCGGTTGGACGTCCAAATAGGAGGCTAGAAGCGTTTGGTTGGGCAACGCATGCTTTTGCCTCAATATTAGCCCCCAATGCATCACCCATTCCCCATACTGTGAATTTTGCAGGAGCAGTTACTAAAATTTCAGGATCTACTAAGACTAGATCTGGGTTCTTTGGATAGAAGAGGTATTCGAGCCACTCATGTTCATCGGTATAGATGACTGAAAGGGCACTTGCATCTGCATTGGTAGCGCATTGGGTTGGCACACACGCGACTGGTACGTGGAGTTTATATGCAACAGCCTTCGCAGTATCAACGGACACACCCCCGCCCACGCCAATAATGATGTCAGCTTTCTCTTTTTTACCAATACCAGTAAGTCGTTCAATTGTTGGGTAAGTCGACATTCGAACCGTTTTGTCTATCGCTACGATGTTGACATCAGACTCATTTAGACTTTTATTTAGCCGTTTTTCTGTTATGCCTAGTGCCGTTTTGCCCCCTAAAATGAGTGCTTGTTTGCCGATCTTAGTAATGTGGACACCAACTTCGTCTAGAGCTCCACGTCCTTGTACATACCGACTAGCTGATCCGAAAATTTTCATCTGGCTAGGTTCCACGGTTTTTCACCTGGGATGAGATTTTTGCTACGAGCATTGGGAAGTAACTTCTATAAGTATCCCACGTAATTCTGATTCTCCTCTCAATTCAATCCATAAACGCTTTAGACATGTAGCGAATATGTAGACCCATGACTTCAATTTGGCTTCCAAGCAAGGAGGAAGTTCCAAATCTGTTAAGTGGTTCCTTTCGAACCGATGTGAACGGGTGGATTCGCCTTCATCTTTCTGGCGATTATCAAAAGATGGGATTTCAACATGGATATTGGCTTGCTCACGAGATTCAGGCTAACGTGAAGCAAACAGGAATGTTCCTCGATAAAGCTGAAAATTATCCTTGGAAAAAGTTCCGCGCAGATTCGGAAAAGATCTGCTGGCATATGACTCCTGAAAAACTTCAAGAGGAGATTCAGGCTGTTGAGGCCGGGGTGCGACTCCGAGGAATAAAGGATGTCAGCTGGAAGGACTTACTCGCAATCAACGCCTATGGTGATACCCTTTCATGTCATTATGCGAAAGAACATGAAAAAAACCAAGATGCCCGGAGAAAAAGTGGACACTGCAGTGCTTTCATTGCAACGGGAGAGGCAACAAAAGACAAGCGGATTGTCCTTTGTCACAACACGTGGTTTTCCTATATCATCGGAACGACCTATAATATCATGATGAGCTTAATCCCCTCTGAGGGGAAGAAGATGTTCATTCATACCTGGCCAGGGGCGATTGGTGGATCAACCATAGATTGGGATATGAATGATGCAGGAATTATGTGTGCTGAGACAACAATCACAGGGGCTAGTAAATTCAAAGTAGACGAAATTCCGTATTTTGTTCGGGGAAGACTAGCAATTCAATTTGCTGATTCGATTGATAGTTGGATGAAGACTATGATCGAAGGGAACAATGGCGGGTGGGCCAATGCGTATCTTGTGGGAGATGCTAGGACTAATGAAATTGGATGGTTAGAACTTGGGATTTATGAATACGCCACGCGCCGAACGAAAAGTGGGTATTTTATTGGCTCGAATTGGGCATTAGATGAAAAGGTAAGAGCGGAGTGCAAAGGAATTTCCTTCAATCAGAAAGCAACCCATTCTTGCGCATCAAGAACCCAGCGGCTTCTTCAACTGATGGAGCAATATAATGGCCAAATAGATGTCGAGATTGCCCAACGGATTATAAGCGACCATTTCGACGTCTCATTGGACAAGGAACAACCCTCAGCAAATACAATATGTGGTCATACGGAATATGATGAGCGAGGATTAAAAGAATGGAAATGTGGTCCGTTTGAAGCCTTTGGGGCAACAGATGCGAAGGTTGTAACAAGTTCTTTAAGTGAAACAGGATCCTGGTGGGCGCATTGGGGACCTGCATGCGATTTGCGGTTTAATTCAAAGAAATTCTTCTCTGACCACCCTGAGTATGCTTGGCAAGCTCCGTATACTCGAGATATAATTCCCCATCCGTGGACACTGTTTAAGGCTAGTAATGATTGGGGAAAGTAGTCATAGGATAGGGCACGTGAATTGGACACGAAATACCTGTCTTAGCCTTGAGTAAGCATGAAATGCTTAACCTTGCGCCCTTCAATATCGATGAGGGCACCGCGGAGCACGCCTTCAAGATATTCACTGCCGGGATTCAGCGCCAGTGTTTTTCCAATTTTTTGGAACCCTCGTGATTCATGAATATGACCATGCAAACCGAGTAGGGGCTGATATTTTTCGATAGCAGCACGTACAGCCTTGCTTCCTACGGGTTGGTCTGTAATTCGTCCTCCCTTGGTTTGGATTTGAAACTCACCGCCTTCCACTTCAGCAAGGACAGGACAGAGGTCAAGAGTTGAATCATATGGCGGAACGTGCATGTTGAAGATTGATGACGAAGGATTCTGTAGTTTTGATGCCATTGCTTCGATTCGTTCTTCTAATTGCTCCTCCGGGATATCTCGTGGACATTCCCAAGGTGTCACATTGCCATATCCAAGGGAGATCATTTCATGATCATCGTCAATCATTACGACTTTCCCATTAGGATTGATTACATAATCCGAAGCATCCAGAGCAGTATCTATATTGAATCGATCATCGTTTCCTGGGCAAACGTACATCTTGATTTCTGAGTCACCTAATCTTTCTTCTGCTAACTTGATCCACCGAACAAGTTCATCATGCATTACCTTGTTGAATAATTCCTCAATGGCTTCTTTGCTTTCACTGATCTTGTGAATCTCGTCGGTGGATGCAATATATGGATAATAGCCACTGTTTCGAATCGTTTTAAGAATAGCATCGAGTTCTTCTTGCGAATCGATCTCGTGAGTTTTATTCATAAAAGTGGTCGAATAGTGCTCACCGTCTTGTTTAATCGGAATGATAGCTTTGCCGGTGATATCCCCTCCCATGATGACAACATTTGCTTCATAGAAAGGACCTGCATTAACGAATTTTCGCCAACAACGTTCTGATCCATGAATATCTGTCGTGAAGAAAATGCGTGTTTTCATATTTTATCACATTACCGTTTGTTATAGTCCTATTTGTGGTTCGCAGAAAGGAGGAGATTAGGGGCAACAACCCATCGGAAAACGGTGTCTCGAAATTAAAGACTTTCGATTCGATAAACATTCATGAACGCAAACAAGTTAATCAAATAACGCTGGTATTCTGAGTAATTCTTTTTGCAGCGGCTTCCGTTAGTCCTCGTTTTCCAAGAATCGTGAACTGTTGTGGATTAACTTCGTGTGCCGTAGTAAGTGCTTGGATTTTGTTCAAATGCCATTTCATTTGACTTTCCTATCGAGTCCACACAAGAAGCGGTTTCAAAGCACTGCTGGTGGTGAATTACACGAAGAAATTCATAAAAATGATTTCCTACAGTGAGGAAATGTAAACCGACGAGGACTTAACTCGAAGTCAATCCTTCAACTTGTGGCTCCGATAAGGCTGAGATTGAGCCAGCAATATTTAGTTAAAATAAACTAAAATTATTTTTATAAAAATAATTTAACATAAAGGTGGTTATTTGTTTTAAAAATCGACCAATTTTAGTATACGACTTGCTCATTCATCTCGTATACCGTTGAAAGAATAGCGACATTGCAGATTTCTCAATTGTGCCCTTTCATAAGTAACGGTTTTATACGATATACACACGATGAGAGGACGTTTGGTAACCTATGAACCAAACACCCATTACAAGTCATTCTCGAGTTGAATGAAAAATGGGAGAAGAAATATTTGTTCGAAAAGCTTCCGGTCTTGTTCGCAACGTCAGTGCTTGGGACGCTCTAGTTATGTGCATTCTGATTCCAGGGATCTTTTGGCCTTGGGTCTATCAAATGTGGGCAGTAGGTCTTCACGGTCCCGGCGTGTGGATGCCCCTTTCGGCACTCATTGCAATCGCTTTCATGATTCCGAACGCCATTATGTACGTTATGTTTAGCATAGCGATGCCCCGTTCAGGTGGCGATTACGTTTGGGTTAGCCGAATCATTCATCCAGCCGTCGGGTTCGCAGTTAACTGGTATATCACCCTGATTCTCCTTTCCTGGGCAGGACCTTTTGCATCATGGATTGTCGAATGGGGTTTAGCGCCAATTTGGCTTACTTGGGGAACCATGACAGGTGACGCAGGTGCATTGGCCATTTTTGCTTTGCTAAACATCAACGAGGTAAAACTAGCAATAGGTACAGTGATAATCGTACTAATGGCACTCCTTTCATTCCTCGGGTCCAAATGGGAATTCCGAGCAGAATGGGTATCCATTATTCTGGGTTACATTGGATTGATGGTGTGGGCCGGCATTATGATTGCTGGGGCTCCGCTTATTGACGCACGAATGCAGCTTCTTACAGGAGGAGCACTTTCGTTTGCGTCGATAGAAGCCGCGGCTGTGGCAGGAGGCTGGGTCGT
This sequence comes from Promethearchaeota archaeon, assembly GCA_048938295.1. Classification (GTDB taxonomy): domain Archaea; phylum Asgardarchaeota; class Hermodarchaeia; order Hermodarchaeales; family Hermodarchaeaceae; genus Hermodarchaeum. The sequence continues at coordinate 93,174 of JBHLMI010000001.1, read as the reverse complement.
CGCGGCAGCGCTTCCGATTGGTATTGGAGTGACATTCTTTGCGACCACGTATACAACGTTAAACTTCCTTGGATATACTAACTCTGCATATATTGCAGGAGAGATTAAGGGAGTAACTCGGTCACATATCATCGCCATTATTGGCGCACTCTTTATCTTCGGATTCACTGCCTTCGGTCTTTATGCTGTCTATAACTACGCCATGGGTCCAGTGATTATGAATAGCTTAGCGTATCTTGATGTGGCAGGAGATCCACTTTGGTGGAGTCATTTCCCAATTGAACCCTTAGGCAACATTCTAGCGATGTTTGCCACAGATATTGCCTTTATACCACCGTTTCTAACTATCTGTTTCGCCTTTGGTTGTTTCGGTGCTGCACTTGGTCTGTTCATTTCCAGTGTCCGAAATATATTCGCATGGTCATTTGACCGCGTACTTCCTAGCTCCCTCTCAAAGGTTGATAGCCGCTTTAGAGCTCCCTGGGTTGCCATCATCGTCACTTTCATTATCTCTATGATAATGAACATCCTTTACATCTACACAACTGCCCTCGATTACTTTACCTACAGTATACTCGCGTGGTGGATTGCGATGGTCATTGTTGGCATCGCAGGCGTTATCTTCCCATGGCGAAGAAAGGACATCTTTGAACTTGCACCGGACTTTGCGAAGAAAAAGATAGCAGGTATTCCATTAATTTCTCTGTTCTCATTGATCTCTATCCCAATCTCCATATTCATTGGATATGCCTCAGTGTCTCCTGCGGTAGCTGGCACGATTGATTGGTCGTTTATGCTCGCAGTAGTCGTGACGTTCATTATCGCACCCATCATCTACTACATCAGTTACTTCTATCACAAGTCCAAGGGTATTTCAATAAGCAAGGCTCAAGCGGAGATTCCACCTGAATAGCCAGATGGAATCCCCTCCCCCTTTTTTTCTGGATAACTGATTTCCAACAGATTCAGCTATAATGCCAAAAAGGTGTCAACAAGTTTCAGAAGATTGACCAATCACAAATTCCAAAAAGAGATTATACATTAGTGGAGTTACGGGTGCAAACTGTGTTTGACTTGAAAAGCCTTGTTCGCGAAAGTGTGAAGAAATCGAGTGGTTACAATGTCAGCCATTTCATTCGGGCATGGTCAGATAGAGACTTATTGCGGATGATGTCGAATGAAAACCCACTTCCTCCTTCAAAGGCAGTAATTGCAGCAATGATAAGTGAAATTGAAGCAACCAACTTGTATCCTGCTCCTCCATCTGGACTATGTGAGCGGTTTGCTAAACATGTAAGAATGAGGCCTGAAAACATCGCCGTTTGTGCTGGCTCTATGGAGGTAATTGATGTCTTAATTCGAACCTTTGTTGAACCGGGCGAAGAAGTGATAATTCATACTCCGACGTTCTCTGCTTATGAGAAATTTGCCAATCTTCATGGAGCCAAACTCACCTCAATAAGGATGTCTCCCCCAGACTTTGTGTACCCCTTTGAGGCGATGGAAAAAGGCATAACCGATTCAACAAAAATCATGTTTGTGTGCACCCCCAACAATCCAACAGGTAATTTCTGTGACAAATCAGATATCCAGAGGCTTGCTAGAAACAACATCATTATTGCGGTTGATGAAGCTTACGCAGAGTATATCGATCAGAATATGACAGACCTAATTTCCTCTTATCCGAATATCGTTTTTATTCGAACACTTTCAAAAGCATGGGGTCTCGCAGGATTACGAATCGGATATCTTGTTGCTGATGAAAAGGTAATTGAGTATTTCAGTCGGGTCGCACAACCATTTCACATCGCTATGCCCATTCAGCGAGCAGTAGAAGCAGCGTTTGATGACCCCAACTATTTACGCGAGAGGGTTGAAGCAAATAGAGCCGGTGTTGACTATATTCGAAATGAACTAGAATCTATCCAAGGGGTTCAGACTTTCCCCTCCAGCGGAAATTTCGTTTTAATCAACGCTGGAGATACTGGTCATGACACACCAGAGATAATTGAAAAATTACTAGATATGGGAATCTTTGCTCGAGATATGTCTAGCCATCGATTAGGTGGAGCATATTTCCGAATTACAGTTAGTTCACCAGAAAATAATCGGAGATTTGTTGAGGCGATGAAACATATACTCAAACCATAAGACCCTAAGCTATTAGGGATGGAGAAATAATGGTTAGCAAAGACGGGTACATTATTGCGCATGACTTTGGCACGAGCGGCGATAAAGCTGTGCTCTCTGATATTAGAGGAAATGTCCTTGCATCTGAGTTTAGAGAATACTCACTTCTTTACCCCAAATCACATTGGGTGGAACAAGATCCTAAAGATTGGTGGCAGGCATTTTGTGCTACAACTAAAGCTGTGGCCCAAAAAGCAAAATCACCTGATGACATACTCGCAATTGCTCCATCGGCGCAGATGATCACCATAATGCCGGTTGACAAAAAAGGAACACCCTTACGAAATTCAATTAGTTGGCTTGATTTACGTGCAACAAAACAGGGTGATTGGCTTCAACAGTATACTGACGAGATTTATCCTATCCTTGGAATGGCACCCTCCGCAAAAGACATCGTAAGCCGAATTCTCTGGATAAAAGAAAAAGAACCAAAAATCTATGCCAAGACACACAAGTTCTTGGATTGCAAAGATTTTCTTGAACTCAAACTAACCGGCAATTTTGTCACTGATTGGAGCAACGCGTCCCTTTATGGACTCTTTGATATTCGTGAGCATAGATGGTCTGAACGTGTTTGTAACATCACCAATATTTCACCCGAGAAACTCCCAACCCCCTACCCCTCAACACATATCATCGGAGAGATTACACAAGATGCCGCCCGTCAGATTGGAGTTCCTGCTGGCATCCCCGTCATAGCGACGGGAGGTGATGTGGCGGTAGCGGCTATAGGGTCGGGAAGTGTACAGCATGGTGACAGCCACGTCTGTATAGGAACTGCGACATGGATTGGAGTCACTACAAAAGAGGTAATAATTGACCCTCATAAACGCTATTTAACAATGTGTTCTGGAGACCCCGATAAAAACATCCTTATGGGCGAAATGGAAACTGGAGGTGCAGCCCTTCGGTGGTTACGTAATACACTTTGCAACGACCTAGATTCACTTGATGCAGAAGGTATTCCATACGTGAAAATGGATAAACTGGCTAGCAGTGTTCCCCCAGGATCTGACCAGCTGCTTTTCACTCCTTGGTTGTCTGGGGAACGTTCTCCCCTTAACGACCATAACGCACGAGGAACATATTTGGGCCTCAAATTAGGTCACACTCTGGGCCATCTAATTCGAGCTATCCTTGAAGGGGTGGCATTCAACATTCGATGGATTCTTGACTCGGTGGAAGAAACTGCTCCGTTCGTCATCGACAACATCTGCGGAGTAGGGGGAGGCGCCATCAGCGAATTTTGGATGCAAATAATTTCGGATGTAACTGGTCGAGCTATTCGTTTGGTGAAAGAACCTCTAAATGCAGGTTCGATTGGGGCAGCATTGACTGCAGCAGTTGCCTTGGGGATTTATCCGAGTTTCGATTCATTATTAGAGGTAATACCCATCAAAACACAGCTTCAATGTAACCAAGAGGCCTATGAACACTATTCGAAGTTGTTTCCGATTTTTCAAAATGCATATCGTCAGCTCTCACCAATCTTTAACAATCTCGCAGAGTTGGATGAGCATTAGGATATAAATCAAAGGAAGGAATATTGATTCGTCACAATCGTAGGATGTTAGTTTTCAATGAATGAAACTCCGAAAGCCCCGATGTCTGATAAAGAATTTTTAAAGGAAGGCACTCGTATCGTGGACCAAGCTGAGGAGAACGGTCTAACACTCCGTATACTAGGGGCATTGGCAATAAGAATGCAAACTCCCCACAGACTAGAGCTGCATAAAAATCTTGATCGCCTTGGGGAGGGCGCGATGAGCTTCACAGACATCGATTTTATTGGCCCGAAAAGTCAACGCCGAGAGATCGAAAAATTCTTTGAAAAGGTATTAGGCTTTGAAGTTGATCGCTATGCACTACTTGCAGCAAAAGATCGCTACATCTACTATCACCCACATAAGCCCTATCATGTTGACGTCTTTCTCGATTGTTTAGATTTTAGCCATACGATTGAATTTGCGCGAAAAGGAGACTTTCATAGACTACTGATTGATAAACCGACAATTACCCTAGCGGACCTCGTGTTGGAAAAAACTCAAATCCATGCCATCAATGAGAAAGACATCAAAGATCTGATTACACTGTTCGCAGGCCATGAGGTAGGAAGCTCGGATAAAGACCCAAAAACCATCAATGGAGTTTACATTGCTGAAATACTCTGTAACGATTGGGGATTTTGGTATGATGCAACGGGGAATTTGAGAAAAGTCATCGAATTTGTCAACAAATACTGTGATGAAGGACTAGTTGACCGAACCGAATGCAATCTTGTTATCGCGCGTGTCGAAGAATTACTCAAAACTATTGATGACACTCCAAAAACGAAAGTCTGGGAAAAACGAGCAAAAAAGGGCACAAAGAAACAATGGTGGAAGGATGTCGAAGAATCGGACCGAGGAGCTGACCAGCATACAATCCAAAAGGATAGTTGGTTCTAAAAACTAACTAGTTATCCATCATCCTTTGGATTTTTAGTGAAAACTTTGTGGTAGTAGAAGGCTTTTTTAGAAGAAGCGAATCATAAAGGAGACTCACTGGAGAGTGCGCCATGTGCAGGTGTTATTACCCCCACCATTGAGTGCCATTGTAACCGTATTGATGGTTGTGATCTTTCCTGGATTCCTCTTCCTGATGGGCTATGCCTTCTATCTGGAATGGGTGGACCGTAAATTCTATGCTGACCAACAACACCGCATCGGTCCCTTACACACGGGCTGGCGTGGCATCCTGCAGCCTTTAGCTGACTTTGTCAAGCTGATGGCCAAGGAGGATATTACTCCTGCTGCAGTGGATAAGATTGGCTTCACGTTGACCCCGATTTTAGCCCTGGCGATTCCGATTTCGGTGCTGATGCTGGTGCCGATTGCTATTTCCCAAACGCCGTTCTTCACTGTGACGGGGATTATGTATTTTGAAGGAGATCTATTGATGATCGGCTTTTTCAGTACTATATTTACCATAATGCTGTTCATCGCCGGATGGTCGTCGTCAAACCGGTTTGGATTCACCGGAGCAATCCGAGGCATCGTGCAGATGCTCGCCTATGAAATACCCTTGCTCCTCGCCCTCTTTGCAGCAGGAATGGTGGCAGGCAACATGAGTCTGACAGGTGTTGTCGTTTATCAAGCCAACCTCGGCTTACCCCTTATCGTCAACCCCGCCTTCATCGGGCTCTTCATTGTCTTCATTATCGCTGTACAAGCTGAAACTGAACGGATACCCTTCGACGCCCCCGTCGCTGAAACCGAAATCGTCGGTGGTTGGGAAACCGAATACTCCGGTAAGAAGCTAGCCTTCTTCCGCCTCTCCAATAACTTTGAAGTCCTCCTCGCAGCAGCACTGGGCACCGCTGTCTTCCTCGGAGGCCCCTTAGGCCCTGAAATCTTCATGGTCTTCTTAGCTAATGGTGGCTTTGTCCACGGCATCACCATCAACTCGGGCCAATACATGACCTGGGTTGCAGCCAACATGCCCTTCCTACTGAATCCTGCTCTAGCCGCCATTTACTACGCCTTCTGGTTCATCGTTAAAACCACCATCATCGTCCTAATCCTGTCCAACATGAAAGCCCTCATGTCCCGCTGGCGTATCGACCAAATCGCCCTGGGCAGTTGGAAATGGGTCATCCCTATAAGCCTCCTCATGGTAGGTATCCTGTTAGCCTGGCCCTTCATCATGGACTGGGTGGTCGCCATCATCCCTTAGGAGTGTGAAAACGAAACATGCCACGACCTGGAGCAATGGAAGGCGAAATCCTTGGCACTGTCGTCCGAAGAAAAACCGCCACAATCCGCTACCCCTTCCAAGAAGCCGTCCGTCCCGAACGCCTTCGCGGCAAAATCGAATACGACCTCGAAAAATGCACCGGCTGCGGTCTCTGCAGCCGCGAATGCCCCGCCACCGCCATCGAAATGGTCGCCTCCACCAAAACCAAAACCCAACAGAAACCCCAATTCCGCTTCGACCGCTGCATATGGTGTGGGACGTGTGAAGCTGTATGTCCTAAGAAAGCCATCACGATGACGGGAAAGTTCGAATTGGCGGCTTTCACATTGAAGGACGATCATTTGTTTGTGGTGTCAGAGGATCCTGAGCCCGGCGCACAAGCAGAAGAATAGGTGTTTCATTCGATTAGCTCAATGATTTTTACCTAGTTGATACTGGATATGACCGATGGACGATTATGATTGATTGGCATTGAGAAGGAGTAAGGTGCATTCTTACTTTTTCTTCTGTCCGTAGAGTTCTTTTTTAAGTGCTCGAACGTCTTTTGCCTCATTCTTTCGACCAAGTGTCTTGAGATGAGTAGCGATTTGGTCAAGGACCCACTTTTGTAGTAGTCGGTGTCTTGGATTAGTTTTAGCTAGTGCCTTGAGTTCCTGTATAGGGTTTTTCCATTTGACGCCGCGGCAGTTTTCAACCCAGAGTTCGTCTTTGCCGTTGAAGGTTACGGTCTCGCCCTTGGGTAGGAACCATAGTCCTTTGATGGAAGAATGGGGGTAGGCAGGTCGTAAACCGAGTATTGTTTGTACGTAGAGTTGTCCTTCGTCGACTTTAGCGAGGTTGAAGGTGGGCTCTATGCCATAGTAGGTGGCTTTGTAAATCCCTGTGATTTTCTCAGCTTGTTCTGGGTTGAGTGGTGGGGCATTAGGGGTGGGTTTAACGGGTGTTACTCGTGACATATTGAGTTCAGCTATGGGGTATCTGATGCCAACGTAAGTTACGCTATACGGCTGTTTGGATTTCTTTGATTTGAAGTTGAATCGGACACTGTTGCCAGATGGCAGCTTGAATCCATTACCCTTTGGTGTGAGCTCGAACTGATCATGCCAATAGAGCTTCCCTTCTTTGTACGTGATTAGTACGGTGTTATTCCATAGCCCGGCATAGAAGCCGGTAAGTTTGGACTTATCTTCGATAAGTGGTGCTTCGACTTGTTCTTCAAGGAACTCGATGGGTTGTCTTCGAGTAAGCAATACACCATGTGTCTTGAGGAGCTGTTCTCGTGCTTGCGTTCCGAGTGTATGTGGGTTCTTGGTTTCTCCAGTGTAGTCTTCGCGATTGGTCTGGACACTCACTCCGAAGTCATAGACAGGAATCCAGTAGAAGGTACTTGCGTATCCAATGGAGCCACCGCCATGTCCGAAAATTCTTGGGTTAAACCCTCCGTAGATGTCAACGCCCAGACCATAATTAAACCCTCTGTCTTTGACGAAATGTGGGCGAATCATTTGTTGAAATAGGTCCTTTCTAAGTACTGTCTTTCCATCGTACCTGCCCTCGTTCAGGACGAGGACAAGGACCTTCGCAAGATCTTCCTGGCCAATCCAGACATCCCCGCAGCCATAATCTTCAGACGCGCCAAATTCACACTCGTATCTTCCAGTTTCAGTTCCTATGGCGACGTTGTCTTCCTTGAGTGCTTCGCCACTTCCATATCGTAGCGTGGTCATCCCAAGAGGAGCGCCTAGCTTCTTCTTTGTCCAATTCGGGTACGTCATGCCAGTTGCAGATTGAAGCGAGTAGGCTACGATATCCATTCCAATGTTTGAATAGTAGTAGCGATCATTGACAGGGGCAATCATCCAGCAATCCTTGATTGATTCAACCGCCTGCTCGAAAGTGTAGGGGGTTTCATTATTGAAGTTCCCGCCAATACGGGGCTCTCTGGGTAAACCAGCCCGATGTGATAGAAGATGCCTGAAAGTGATCTTCTCATGTTCCTTTGGGCCATGTCTAGAGTTAATTGTAAATTCCGGCCAGTAGGCAACTACCGTATCATCCAGAGAAACCAGACCATCTTGAACAGCAAGCATGAATGAGAGGCCAGTGAACAACTTTGTGGTGGATCCTATCTGGAAGATGGTCTGGGTGTCAACTAGACCAGACTTTGCTAAATCCCGATATCCAAAGCCTTCCATCCAGAGGGGACCAGCACTAGTAACCACAGACATCGTAGCTCCAGGGGTGGGTCCATTCTCCACATAGTTTATCATTCGCCGTTGGAGTCGCCTAATCACCGGACCGTATCGCGTTGCATGTTTCATGACCCACTACCCGCCAAGGGGAGAGATATAGTTTATGGAATTAATTTCAGTCGGAGATGAGTAGTCGGTGATAGCATTTGTCAAGAGAAGGCAATTGGTGAACCCAAAGGAATAGTCGGTGCATTTTAGCTGGCTTTTTGATCCTTGGCTAGTGTTGTCCTTTTAATCGCTCCAAGAGTCGGTCGACGACGTGTTGGAAGGCTTGAGCGACAGGGGATTTGGCTTCGGTAACGATGAAGGGTTTACCCTCATCAGATAATGTCATAACACGTGGGTCAAAGGGGAGATCGCCAAGGAAAAAGAGATTGAGTTCTTTAGCAGCTTTTTTGCCGCCACCTTTGCCGAATAGGTTGGTGACTTCACCGCAGTGGGGGCAAATGAAGCCAGACATGTTTTCAATGAGGCCGAGGATGGGGATATTCATTTGGCGAACCATGGTGGCGGCTTTGCGGGAGTCGAGAAGGGCGACTTCTTGGGGGGTGGTGACGATGATGACGCCATCAAGGTCGGGGAGGAGTTGCATGATACTGAGGGATTCGTCGCCAGTGCCTGGGGGTAGGTCGATGATGAGGTAGTCAAGGTTGCCCCAGTTCACCTTGGAGAGGAATTCGCTGATGACACGCATTTTCAGGGGACCCCGCCAGATGACTGGGGTGTCGGCGGATTGGAGGAGGAATTCCATGGAGACGGAGAGGATGTTGAGGGGGCCAACGACTGGTTCTAAGCCCTTGTCGCCGCCGACCATGCGGCTGCCTTCTAATCCGAGCATCTTGGGGATGTCGGGTCCATGGATATCTGCATCGAGGATGCCGACGACGTGACCCTTCCAGGCTAGGGCGGTGGCGAGGTTGACAGCCACAGTGGTTTTGCCAACGCCGCCTTTACCGGAGAGGATGACGATTTTGTGTTTGACATGGCGCATCTTTTCAGCGATTTCTTGTTCAGCGCTAGTCTGGGCACCAACCATGAGGTCTTTAGGGATTTTCCCTGAGGATTTTGAGGTGTCTTTAGACATAGATGTAACCACGACCAGAAACCAGTCGGAAGCTGTTGGTGCTTCATGGAGAACACCTTTAATTATTTTACCGGGTAATCAACTTTCTTCATAGCGAGGAGGAATCGATTAGTCAGTTATCCATACCTCTCCCACAGCTTGAAAAATTTCCAAGACCTTTCTAACTTTAGCATGACCTCGATGTTGTTAACGCAAAAAATCCGCATCGCTCCTACGACAACACAAGTTCAAGTCTTGTGGGCCTTATCCGAACAATGCCGGCATCTCTACAACTTCGCCTTAGCTGAACGGCGCCACCAGTGGACAATTAATCAGACGAAGCCGACCACTGCGCGAACCCACATCACGTACACCCAACAACAAAACGCCCTCCCAGCCCTTAAGGCTAAATTTCCCGCATACACCTGGGTTTACTCCAAGGTCTTGCAAATGACTCTTCGCCGACTCGATGCAGATTACAAGTCCTTCTTTGCCCGCTGGCGCGGCGGCGACTTTCGGGCCCGACCACCCCGTTTCAAAGGTAAACACTACTTTACCACACTGTGCTACAATCAATCCGGCTTCACCTTGGATATCGAGAACAAACGGATTCGTTTTTCCCACCACCACCCCACAGAAGTTAACCTAGAATTTACCTTGCCCTGGTTACCGACCGCGAAAGGTCGAATCAAACAAGTGGACCTGTTTCAGGATCGACAAAGACGATGGTTCGTTGCCATTACCTACGATGTGGCTGTACTGCCGTTTGTAGACAATAGCCGATATCAAGCCATCGACATAGGGGTAATTAACTTGGTCACTGCTGTAAACCAGCAAGGACGGTTTTTCCAAATTCGCAATCGTCGCTCCGACCTGTACTGGAAAGACAAACTTCGGCAGGTGCAATCTCGACGTGATCACTGCAAAAAATTCAGTAAAAAATGGTACTTTTATCAGCAGAAGGGGCAGAAAATGCAACACAAGCTCACCAACCAATTAAGAGACTTCCAACATAAAATTTCTAAAGTGGTAGTAAACAATACGCGAGCCAAAACCCTCATCGTTGGCGAGCTCGCGGTGAAACGCATGGCAAAGAAAAAGCGAGCATCGGGGTGTCAGCGACAGGATGCCGCCAATCGCACGTTGAATCATTCGCTGCAGAACACCGGCTTCTTGGGGCGCTTTGTCCAATTCTTAACCTACAAAGCCAAAAAAGTAGGTAAGCGTGTAATAAGAATTGATGAGGCTCAGACCACCATGCGATGCTGTTTATGCGGCAAGAAGAGGGCCCGAAAATTATCTGAGCGAGTTATTCAATGCAATTGTGGAACCTCCTTTGACCGGGATCAGAATGCCGCGGTCAATATCATGGTGCGGTTCCTATTGCAACAACCCCCTGTGAACGGGGAGCCATTACAGCAGTTTTGGAATGGCTTGCATCGACACACAGCCCTACCCCACGTTCTACCGGTAGTGGACTCGATGGAAATCCCTGAGCTAATGCAGGGATAGTTCACTGTTACGCATCGGCAAATCATTAAAAACTTCTAATCTTTTACACATCCCTAACCTGTAATGGATGGCTTCGATTGGGTTGATAGCATGGTCAAAGTGATTGCGCACCGGGGGACTGGAGAAGGTCCACTTGAAAACACACTCACAGCTTTTCAGACGGCTATTTCCTGGGGTGTGGATTGCATTGAATGTGATATTCGGAGTTCGAGTGATGGGATTGCAGTTATCATTCATGATTTGTCATTAGAACGACGTTTCAGTGAACCTGGAACAGTGGCGGAGTATTCATTGAGCGAACTGAAAGCAATGAAGCGTGGCACTGAAGATCGAATTCCTTCTTTAGCTGAATTCTTGGACCTGGTAAGGTCGTATAAAGATCTAGATATCAATCTTGATGTCAAAGTCGTGGGTCTGGAAGCCCAAATAATGCAGCAGCTCGAAGAATACGGTTTAGTTCATCGAACGATGATTTCGTCATTTATTCAACCCGTATTAACAGATTTTCGCAGCCTCAACAACGAGATTGCGACTGCCCTATTATATGAATATGATTTACGTAAGCCCATTGAAGTGGCGAAAGAACTTGGATGTACTTCAATTAACCCGCAGTTGCACTTTGTTGATTCGTCCCTTGTACGAGCCAGCCATCAAGAGGGATTGAAGATTAATCCATGGGTGATTAATGAGTCAGAGGAGATGAAACAATTCATTGACTTGGGAGTGGATGGTATTATTACGGATTTTCCTCCTCGTCTGCTAAAGATACTGAACCGTGGGGTTGCATGAGATTTGCGTGATTTACTGCGAGAGTTGGTGTTGGCTGATGCACCACCAGGATGTGAAAACGAAGTTCGTGAAATTGTCATTCGTGAATTAGAGCCACTTGTTGATGACCTGCGTATCGACACCTTAGGGAATATCATTGCCACACAAAAAGGGCAGAAACAAAAGACTTTCACGCTGATTGCCCATCAAGACGAGGATTGGGTACTGTTGTTAACCCATGTCAGCAATGAGGGATATTTACGCTTCAATCGGCTGGTGGGTCACCGCTGGAACATTCTTGGGCAACGGGTTACCATCCACAGCAACCAAGGGAAAAAGCCCGGTGTCGTGGGATTGACTGCCCCCCATATCATCCCATTGGAAGAGTATCAGGAAGGGTATCGTCCGGAATTTGACCAGATGTTCATTGATTGTGGTGCCAAGAGTGGCGAAGAGGCGCGGGTCTTAGGTTTCGAAATCGGTCAGTATGTGACAGCGGAGAAGCATCTTATTGAATTCTCTAATGGTCGCCTATTGGGGAATTGCTTTGATGATCGAGTAGGTCTGGTGGCGATGATTGAAACCTTTCGTAAAATCCAAAATGAGGAACTACCGATGAGGGTGGTTGGGGTTGCTTCGGTGCAAGAGGAGTTAGGGACCCGGGGAGCAGGGCCAGCTGCGTTTGGAGTGGAACCTGACTTTGCGCTAGCACTGGATGTGTCGCCAACCGGTGATCATCCCAACATCAAAGCAGGACTAGTTCCTGTGAAACTCGGTGAGGGGCCGGTGTTACTGAAAGCCGATCAGTTTCATGTAACTTCATCGTTACTAAACAGCTGGATTAGTGCTGTTGCAGAGCGACATCGTCTTCCTTTACAAGAAGTTGCTTTACGTGCTCCAATTCATTTTGGGACTGATGCTGCAGCGGTTGAAGTGGTGAAATCAGGAAGTAAGGCAACGTCGTTATTGATTCCAGCTCGCTACTTCCATACGACGAACGAATTGATTCAATATTCGGATTTAGAAACGACTGTGCACTTGTTAGTAGAATGTGTGAGGTCCCTCGGTCAGCTAAGGGAGTAGGCACCTGCTGTAGAACTCGTGAGGTTGTTTGCCTGCTTATTCGATGAGGCCGAGGTCGCGCATGTGGTCTGCGAGGAGATAGATGGCTTTGCGGGTGATGGTCTCTTTGTTAGTGCCTGCGCAGACGATCCGTCCACTGCTGAAGATGAGGAAGACGGCTTTGGGAGTTTTCATGCGGTAGATGAGTCCAGGGAAGACTTCAGGTTCATATAGACAGCGTTCTAGCGCCATCTGGGCCATGTCGAGATCAACTCGACTGTGTAAGTCGCCTGAGGCGACAATATTTTGAATCGTGATTTTGGGTGTTCCCGATACGGTGATGCCAGCTTTTCGAATTTTAATAATCACGTTTTCAACGGCTTTTTCTGCTTCACTTTCTCGTCGTAACCCGGTGATGACCATCCGTCCACTATTGAAGACGAGGATTGTGGCTTTGGGATTTTTGACGCGAAGCATTAGCCCAGGGAATTGTTCGGGATTGTATTCTGCATCCCGTTGTTTTCGAGCAAGAAGATTGAGATCAATTTTTGCGTCGACTTCGACGCTAGCAACGACATTTTCAATTTTGTATTTGGGTCTCTTCACCAAAACGGATACCTCCCAGCTGGTGGTGTGCGCCTTTTGACCTTTTTAAAGACCTTTTATAGAGAGGTTGATGCCCTTATAAACTTTTTATACAACTGAGAGACTGTCGTAGGAGAGAAAAAGAGATGATTTCCGGCTCACGCAGAGCCGGATATTGAAGGTGCTAGGTATATGGACCGGGTGTTGTGTCGATGGCGTCGCGTTGAGTGGACATGGCATCTATGTATTCTTTGTATGCTTTCATCATTTCAGGAGTAATGCTGGGTTTGATTTTCGCCTTTGCAGCGTCGAAGTGCTTAGCGCTGACGGTGGTTAGTTGTTCTTCACTTCGGATCGCATACATTCCTGCTTCACGGACGAGATTGGCAAGATCGGCACCTGAATAGCCATCTGTAGCCTTTGCGATTTTCTCGAGGTCGACATCATCGGCGCGAGGCATGTTCCGGGTATGTACCTTAAGAATCTCTAGTCTGGCTTCCTGATCGGGTGGTGGTACCAAGATGATTCGGTCGAATCGTCCAGGTCGTAAGAGGGCGCGATCAAGGATTTCTGGGCGATTAGTAGCTGCGATTACGACAACGCCTTTGAGCTCCTCCATGCCATCCATTTCAGCCAGCAATTGGTTGAGGACGGATTCATAGACATGACTTCCCTGCCATTGTCCACGGGCAGGAGCAAGACTGTCGAGTTCGTCGAAGAAGATGATACTGGGAGCAACTTGTCGGGCTTTCCGGAAAATCTTTCGAATGCCTTTCTCAGATTCGCCAACCCACTTGCTGAAGATTTCTGGTCCACGAATGGCGATGAAGTTGGCTTCACTTTCGGTGGCAACCGCCTTTGCTAGTAGTGTCTTTCCTCCTCCTGGTGGCCCCACAAGTAGGATGCCCTTAGGTGGTTGGACACCGACTTTTTCAAACTTTGTAGGAAACTTCAAAGGCCACTCAACGGCTTCACGGAGTTCATTTTCGACTTCCTTTAATCCCCCAACATCGTCCCAGGATACCTTGGGGATTTCTAGATACACTTCACGCAATGCGGAGGGTTCAGCCCGGCGAAGCGATTCTCTAAAGTCATCTGCTGTGACTTCAAGGCTCTCAATGATATCTGCAGGAAGAGGTTGGTCTTCATCCAGATTGATCCGGGGGAGGATTCTTCGGAGCGTGTTCATGGCAGCTTCACGTGCAACTGCGGAAAGATCTGCCCCCACAAATCCGTGAGTCGAATCAGCAAGCGCATCCAAGTCCACATCACCCGCTAAGGGCATACCTCGGGTGTGAATGAGAAGAATTTCCTTTCGTCCATTACGTGTTGGTACAGGAATTTCTATCTCGCGATCAAAGCGCCCAGGACGCCGCAGGGCTGGATCCAAGGCGTCTTGTCGGTTTGTTGCGGCGATGACAATCACTCGCCCACGGGCTTGAAGTCCGTCCATGAGGGCGAGTAGTTGAGCGACTACGCGACGTTCGACTTCACCCTGGACTTCTTCACGTTTGGGAGCAATGCTGTCGATTTCGTCAATGAAGATGATGCTTGGGGCGCGTTCGGAGGCTTTTTCGAATAATTCTCGGAGTCGTTTTTCGGATTCGCCATAGAACTTGCTCATGATTTCAGGGCCATTGATGGAAATGAATGTGGCATCGGATTCGTTAGCCACAGCCCGGGCTAGCAGGGTTTTACCTGTACCTGGGGGACCATAAAGGAGAACACCTTTTGGTGGATCAATTCCGAGACGATCAAAGAGGACAGGATGTTTGAGGGGGAGTTCAATCATTTCCCGAACTCGGTCAATAGCTTCATCGATTCCACCAATATCTTCGTAAGTAACCAAGGGAGCCTTAACGGTTACATCAACGGCTTCTGGTTGAATTTGAATGATTGTGTCCTCAGTGATTTTGACCACGCCTTTGGGAGTGGTGTTGGTTACAATGAACTTGATTTCGCCAAGGGCAAAGGGTGTGCCTGCACCTCGCATCATGGCTTCGAATACTGAGAAATCACCACTGCGGTAAGCGCCAGATCCAGCTGTGCTAATAATATCACCGGGCGCAACGGGGCGCTGATTGAGACTGGGTTTTACAGCTTCGCCTTCAGCGACAATGCGAACACCGCGTTGAGCAGGTGCGAGTTCCACTCGTTTCGCGGGGGGCGGATCAATACGTTGGACTTCAACGAATTCTCCGATTCCTGCACCGGCATTACTTCGTACAAGACCGTCCATGAAGATTTTACCAGAACCAGCGTGGATGGATTGCCCTCGCCAGACGCGGGCACCGGTGGTCTTTTTGCCGGTGATTTCGATGATATCTCCGGATGTAACGCCAAGGCGTTCCATGATCCTTGGGTCGACGCGGACAATTCCTCGTCCTGCTTCATCACTGGGTAAGGAGACTACACGCAGTTGAATTTTGTTTGACATTTATTCTGTTTCCTCCATTAATTCAGATAAGCGCTTACGGACCGATTGGAACTCAGAGGCTATTAGTTGGAAGAGCGCTTCATAGGTTTCAAAGTAATGATCAATCATCGCTTGGAGGAGGCGATCACCATCCTTTGTGAGCCTGTAATATCGACGCATGGGTCCTCGTCCTTCGCTGCGAACTTTGATGTCCCCTACGACCCAGCCTTTTTCTGCTAGACGGTTGAGGAGAGGATAGATTGTGCCTGGTTCCATTTGAATATGCCCTGCCGACATATTTTCGATAAGAGCACTAATGCGTGCTCCATAAAGGCTTTCCTGCCGTAGTAGGTTGAGTACCCAGAACTCAAGAATGCCTCGGTTAATCTCACGGGTCCATTCACGAATTTTATTTTGAGTCCTGTCGATGGGCGTTTCGGTCATTTTGATTAGCCTCGAATACATAGCTACACTATATATAGTTTCACATAGCAGTAATACTGTCCTATTTAAATCCATCGAATTACTGAAGCTGAAATAACCGCAGAGGTTATGTCGGCGAGAAAAATTGGAGCTGCACATTCCTTCCCAGTCAGAAAGACTTTAAAAGCTGCATTAGACATTGGCTCTGCACTCCAAGACTAGTAACAGCAAGGTGGCCAACTAGTGAAACTGTCACTTCGCATTTGTACGCTCTTTATTGCCGTATTGTTCATGACCTCAGTTGTGAGTTTGCAAAGCTTCGTTCCTGCAGCCACACCGAATATTCAAATCAGCGATGTTAACGTACCAACTGAACTTTATCAAGCGGAGAGAGGCCAAGTGAATGCGACCGTCCATAACCTACTTAATATCTCATTCGACGGGTTTGCTCGGTTTGTGGATATTTCAGGCGAAATTCGAAGCCAGAGTTTAGTTGACCCGCTTAGTGAATTGGTAAACTTCACCATTGGTCCAGAAGAGACATTGACAGTTATCGTTGATTACACGGTGAACGAAACGGCAACCCTCGGACCTCACACGGTCACCTTTGAGGTTAATGTTGGCGAGTATTCGTTCCTATTTGCTCAGTACCAAATCACTGTGCTTCCTGTTGCAAGTATCCACTCCATTGTGCCTGGAAACGTCTTTTCTCAAGATCAAGCCGGACTGCTGCTAGTTGCAATCGAAAACCACGTCGATCGAACTAGGTCGGTAAGACTTGATGTCTTTGGACCAAAATTCATCAATGCTTCAGAAGAAGTCGACCTTGCCCCCGGATTAAATACTGTAGCCATTCCATTAATGTCCAATGTCTCCCACATCTATGACTTTGGCATGTTCACTGCAAACGTTTCGATGTTTTATTTTGACGAAATGATCGACACTGAAGTTGTTATTGTTCCTGTGGATATGGCACTTTTTAACAAACTCCTAGCTGTTGTCCTACCTGTGGTAATCTTTCTTGTCCTAGTGCTCTTCTATGCACTACGGAAACGCCAACGGGTACGTGCAGCAATTACGAGCGAATAACATTAAGAGGAATATCCTCACTTCATAGGTGTCAGTACCAGGCAAGTGGTCAGCCATGTCATCAACCCAATGGAATGAGTTGCAAAAAGAAATCCTTGGGTGTACGAAGTGCAGGCTTGCTGAATCTCGAACTCAAGCAGTCCCCGGCGTCGGACCCCAAAATACTAAATTAGTAATAATCGGCGAAGCACCTGGTCGACAGGAGGATTTGCAAGGCGAGCCATTTGTTGGCGCCGCTGGCCAATTACTTACCAAGATGCTCGAAAGCGCTGGCATCAAACGGGAAACCGTCTTCATAACGAATACCGTGAAGTGTCGTCCCCCAGAAAATCGACAGCCCCTCACTGATGAACGAGAGGCATGTTACCCGTATTTACTGCGACAGCTGGAGCTGATCCAACCCAAAGTCATCGCATTAGTAGGTCGAGTACCAGCAGAAACAATCCTGGAGACCAATCTCCGAATGGGGACGATGCATGGAAAAACCATCGAACGGCTTGGACGAACATATTTCGTGATGTTTCACCCTGCAGCGGGTCTATACAATCAAAATCTGGTTTCTGAAATGGAAGCCGATATGCGGATTCTGAAACGCCTTTTGGAACAAGGTGTCGAACACAAACCTTTACAGAGCCAACAGGATTTAACCAGATACTTTAACGAGTAGGGAATCCTACTATTCTTCGTTTTCCATCATTGTTTCAAGTGCTGCCCGGCGACGGTCTAAGAAAGATTGTAATTCGCCTTGCATTTGAGCACGGATGCCAAGACCGCCTGAAGCAGCAGCACCTAAGGGTGATGTTGGAGTGGGGGGTGTTGGAGCAGCTAACCCGGGTGAAGTTCCTGATGTTGTGGGAGACGGGGGCATGCCAGGGCTAGATGATGCCGTGAGTGGTGGCGTTTGGGGGGCAGCGGTTGATGAGGGAGTTGGAGCGCCCTTTGGTCCACCCATGCGGAGAACTGTATCGACTTGGGTTTCGAGTTTCGCTAGCCGGGTACGAAATTCGTTCATCTGGTTTTCGAGCGAGCCAACGCCGTTAAGAAAAATCGTTGCCACCCTTTCGAGGACATTGGCGAGTTCCTCGATTTTTTTTGTAGTATCTTTTTCCGCTGCTAAAAAATCGAATCCGCCGAGTGCCATGCTGAATCAGGTTCACGTTAACGTGACTGGTTTAAAACCTTGTGGGGTAACGGTTCCGTTCCTAGTAGTTTTAGGGGAAAACTAAACAAATAGATGAATCAACCGCAAAGGAAGGAGTAAGGTGCATCTATGCTGGCTCGTTCCCAATATCCACGCTTCGTCCGATGGGTATTGGAGCTGCTACACCGACGAATACGACTGAATCGCGTCATCACCATGGATGGTTTACAAATTCAGATATGCCCTCAGGTTTTTAATCCAGTCACAGGACGTACTACCCACTTCTTTATTCAGCATATGCAGATTAAGTCGGGAAGTCGGGTTCTAGAGCTAGGAACTGGATCAGGTGCGATAGCAGCTGCAGCAGCTCAAATTTCTCCGTCAGTAACTGCCACTGATATCAGCCCGTATGCAGTTAAATGTGCAAAAGCGACACTCCGGTTAAATGGAGTAGAAGAATACGTCCGCGTTCTTCAGGGTGACTTGTTTGCCCCCGTGGAAGGTGAAACTTTCGACATTATCTTGTTTAACCCCCCTTATTTACGGGTCGATGCAACAAGTTGGATCGCTAGGGCGTGGTGTGCAGGTTCCAATTTTGAACTACTTAGTCGGTTTCTAAAAGGCGCTCGACAAATGTTGGCAAATAATGGTCAGATTCAGATTTTATTGAGCTCTGCCACTTCTATTCTATATATTATCTCAATTATGAAACAGACTGGTTACAGAATTCGAATTCTTGGAAAAGGACGCATCCTCGGACTGCTAGAACAAGTTTTTTTATTCCAACTTGTTTGAATTTCGTTGTAACTTCTCGAGTAATTTTCCCCAGGGAATGAAAAAGAGCCCAATTAATGCGATACCGATGATCAGGTAGAACGTGTCCATAATGGGATCTGAACCTCCACCGAAGATTTGTATGAGAATGGGTTGGAGAAAGGGGAGTTGTGCCCCCAAAGTGATAATCAGTGCTAATGCGACTTTTCCAAAGAAGCAGAAAAGAAGGGCTTTCCACAACGGGTATTTCGTCGCTCCTAATGCAATGAGGAGAATGTCATCAGGCAGAGGTGTTGCAGCGTAGAAGAAAATTAGAAGCCCGCCATAGCCTCGTCCGATTTGACTGCGAAGTTTGAGGATTTGTTGCCCTGTGGGTGAACCTTCCAGGGATTCGCTTTGAGTGCGTCCCAGCAGCCAGGCAACGGTTTCTCCAATGGCAGCACCTGCTCCTGCGACGAGGCCAAGGAGTAATCCGTCGAGAAGCGTGAACCCTGGTTGAAGGGCAATGAGGAGGATTATGAACAGATAGGGGATGGGAAAAATTACAGTGAAATTGCCAAAGAGGCTGACAATGAATACGCCGATATACAGACCAAGTGGCCCAAAGATAGCTAGGGCCCAGTTGATAATGCTGTTCATGATATCGAGGACTGATAAACCGATGAGTACAGGTACAACCAATAAGATGACGAAGAAAGTGACGAAAACGAGGAAGCGCAGGGTTCGCTTCACGTCATCAATTTGGATGCGAGCTTTCCAGACTTGACTGAAAGTCAAATCCTTACCATGAAAGACCTTACCCAATCCCCAGATGAAGAGGACAATTCCGGGGAGTAAATAACCCAGGCCAGCAATGAGCGAGGCAAGCGTAATATTCTGATTAAAGAGCAGTAACCCGAAGTAATTGAGAAAGTAGGGGAGGAGAAGAAGTATACCCAAAAGAATGAATGAACCACTACCCAAGGTTAAGAAGAATTTCGCATCCCCCGCACGTTCTTCTAGGTTGTCGATTTTTGGGATTTGGGATGCATCTGGCACTCAGTTCACCCTTGCTTAAGGATTAAGGTAGTGTGGCTCGTGTCAGTTGGAATTATAGTTTCTGATGATTGTGAGGATAAAAAATGGGTGGTTATGGGAAGAAGAACTGAAGAGTATCAATTATCTCGTAATGAGAAAGACAAACCCTCAACACTATTACAACTTGCCGTCATACTAAAGTTGTAAAGAATTTTAAAGGTGAAAAGGTCAAAGGGAGAGGAAAGAATTCGTAGTGTCCAACTTAAATGAAAAGAGAGTGAACCTATGTTTACTAGATTCGGCTGGTTTAGATTAATAGTTGCCTTTTCATTAGTAATCTTAATCTTATCTTTTCTTGGTCCCACGCCGATTTCAGCAGCACTTGTTTGGAACGAAGATTTCGAAATTTCTAATATTGAGGAGCTAGATGACTGGGTTCTTCAAGGCTATGAACTAATTGCCAACCATTATTACGAAATTGATCATGGGTTCACTATTGAGAATGGAGCACTGACTGCTGAAAATGTAAATGTTCCATGGGCCATATATTTGTCCCAGCCAAGACGAGCGCTCCATAATAGCAACGTGGTTTATGGCACTTGGAGCTTTGACTGGACCGTAAGCAAGAGTCAAGATACCTATGATTCAGTGGAGATAATGTTTACAGACCTAGAAGGCGATTACAATTTGACTGGACCATTTACAGGATATCATATGACTGGTTATACGCTAATATTAGACACAGTCCAAAATAATGAAATGTACATAGAAAAGCTCAACGGAAATGAGGGTATAAAACTAGCTAGATACAATTTCACTACCAGGCCAAGCGGGTTACATCATATAGATATTTCACGAGATTTGACAGGACAGTTTCACGTTTATTTCGATTCGCAACTAGTTCTCCAAGTCGCGGATAATGAAATCACTTCTTCCGAGAAATTCAACTTTGTATCTTTTCAGGGGAACTCCTCGATTGACAATATTGTGGTCAGTAATAGCGTTGATATCATCCCACCATCAATGGCTTCAACAATCATATTTGTCGTGGTTCTGGGACTTGTGATTCTATGTATTATAATCGTCATCATCCGCACCGGCCTCATCTCCAAGATCAAACGCCCCTAACTTGCATTGAAAGTCTAAAACGCTGGTCGTGTAAGAAGGTGTTTAAAAAGACTTTACAGACGGTGGGCTAGGATTTAGTAATGTGTTTATGGCAGTCACTTGCTTTGTTGCCATCACTGTTAATGCAATTACCATTTCTACAATAATCTTCTCAGGAAAGGAGCTTTAATACAAGGCGGTAAGTGTTAAGAAAAAATGATTATCTCGTAATGAGTGTGGAGGTGCGCTCAACATGTCGGAGAGCACGGATGCGATCGACAAGGACATAAAGATCGGGAATTGATTCCGATTCAACGGAGACAATGATATCCCATGATCCAAGAGTGGTTCGGGCGTCCTTGACTTGCTTGAATTCTTTCAAACTCTCGATAATCTCATATTCACGCCCGGATTGAGCTAGGATAAGGACGTAGGCAAGTACGACAGCCACTCCAAGTCACCGATTCTCACGGACAACTTAGGAGGCTTTAAGTCTTTTTCTCTTTTCTGGGACCGAGTTGACGGAATGCGACTTGGTGAGCGGTTTTAGCTTCAGTATCAGCAGGTACATCTTCGGAAAGGATAGTGCCAGGAAGCACGATGGAATTAGTACCAATCTTTACTCCAGGGTACACCGACACGTTGGGACTGAGGACGACGTTATCGCCGATAACCGCACCGTACTTGACGCGGGGTACAGTAACACGTTCTCCCTGGATGATAGAAGTGATAGTTTCTCCAGCAACTGGTCTGTTCACTAGTTGAGCGCCTGCACCGATGTCCACATTGCGACCCACGATGCTGTCACCTACAAAACATAAGCGACCGATTTTTGCTTCATCATAAATGAGGCTTTCTTTGATTTCTACACCAAATCCGACTAAAACATTGGAACCTAAAGCTGTGTATTCGCGAACTAAGACATTATTGCCAATGTAGGTGTTTGGACCAATATATGTCGGTCCTCGAATCGTCGTATGGGGCCGGACAACAACACCATCAGAGATATGCACAGAGCCTTCGATTCGACTGGGTTGTTGAATGTCAGCGGATCTTGCTATAAAGGACCCCTTCCCAGTCAGCACCTTGTCGAGGATGAATCGGTTTGCCCGAATCAAATCCCAGGGGTACGAGATTTCTACCCAGTCACGTTCCCAGACGGATCCATAAACATCTTTTTTGTTATCAATGAGTTTTTGAAAGGCATTAGGTAGATCTTTGGTCGTCTCAAGGATGTCGAAAATGGTCGGTTGGACTACATAGATACCCGCAACAGCATATCGGCTTTGGATTTCTGTGGGTTTGGGTTTTTCCACTAACCGCTTGATTCGAGCTCTTTCATCAATTTCAGCGATGCCATAAAATTGAGGGGTATTGGTTAAGGTGAGGCTGATGACGGCTTCTGCGTTGAGATCCTTGAAATGGCGCTGTGCTCGTCGAAACATCATGGGTTCTCCAAGGATGTCAGCATTGGCGATGATGAAAGCATCTTCACTTTGCAGCTCCTCTTGGGCGACAAGAATGGAATCCGCGATGCTCTTGGGTGTTTTCTGGACCACATAATCAATTTTTACATCTAGACTGTGGCCACGTCCAAGAAAATCACGAATTTGATCTCCTTGATATCCGATTGAAACCACGATATCACGGATACCTGCAGCTCGCATATCTTCAATCATCCACTGGATGATTGGTTTACCACCAATATCGAGCAGTGGTTTAGGAAAAGTTCCAACAAGTGGCCACATGCGTCTGCTTTCACTACCTGCTAAAAGGAGCGCACGCATCGATTTCAACCCCTATTCATAGTTGACTGCATCAAAGCCAATTCATTAATCTTTTTCCTTTCGAACACGGGGTAAGATTTCCACTGAGAATTTACTCTCGATACTCTGGAAATGCCCGCCTGGTCCTTGATATTTACAGACGATTACGCCATCATGGCGTCCAGCTTTTGTGCCAATCAGGAAAAGTGGGAATTGTACCTGCTGTTGAGCAAGTAATGTGATAATCCGTTTTTCGAGGGTTCCAGTCTTTAAGAGAAGCTCGGGAGGTAACGTTACAGTAACCGTCACATCGGCGGCATCCCCGTGACTGCTGTTTTCAACCCGCACAGTTAATTCGAATTCCTCCTGTGAATGGGGAGGGGCCACAGGCTCAGCAGAAAGTTCAATTCGGGGTTTAGCTGCCATGATTTCTAATTGCACAGAATTTGATTTCAGATGAAATTGTTGCATATCTTTTTGGAACAAGAAGACTAGCGGTCCGACATCAAATGTTCCTGGTAAACGCGCTTCCATTAAGAGGGGTATTTTAAACCGCTTCATGGGTTCTTCGGGAGAAGATATAGGTTCGAGAAGAGCAATATTTGAAGGGAGTGAGATCTGGGTATCAAGAATTTTGGTAGCATCGGGAAAACTGATCGTCACTTGTCCAGAAACTGGTTCTTTGATTTTAACTTCTTGCTTCTCTAGCGATAATTTGGGTTGAGAAGACTGGATGCTTTGATAAAGTGCTAGAAGGGTAGTAAGCAGTTGGGTTACTGTTTCTGATTCATCAAAACGTGAAGGCAGTTGTACATTCTCTGGAGCAGCTTCCCCTTCGATGAAACGGGTAACAAGGAGGGAAGCGAGAGGATAAACAGGTGTTTTAACCTTTTTTCGTCCAAAGTGTTTTTTAACTTTCTCAGCTTCGCGATAGGTTTGCTTCGCCCTGGCGAGATCATTTGCCGCTAAGAATAGGATCGTTTGTAGTGCGTAAGTCCGGATGAGAAGCTCATCATTTTTCTTTCGTGCACATATGCGTGTAACTTGGGTTAGCGCAGATGAAGCGGAATTGAAATCTTGGTTTGTGACGGCAACATCAACTGCTTCAAAAAGAATGTCTGTTTCGCGTTTATCATCTTTGAGAGCCAGATAGAATTGAGCCGCTTGAAGAAAAGCGTCATAGGCTTTTTGGTAATCAGGGATTTTTGTATAGGCGCGTCCAGCGGCGGCCCATTCATCGGCGGCTTTGACTTCGTTTCCATCTGCCTGATGGGTTCTTGCCCGTTTTTCATGTTTTGCAGCCGATTTCGCTGGATCTCCACTGAGGATGCCCTTGAGAAAAGACATAATGAGGCGTGGTTCCTGCGAACCTGCTAAAATCCCTTTCGGGTATAAGAGAAAAATGGTTTCAGGGCTAGAATTTGAGAGGAACGGCTTTTTGGGGGATTTGTACAGGAATTCCTGTACTTTTCATGAACCTTTGGAAGAGCTCCGGTGCTTCTGTATGAATGGGAACCAGTGTCTTAGGTCGGATTTCCTCTAGCGTCTGGCAAAGCTGTAGAGGATGGATGTGCCCGGAGCAATGGGCATTGTACATCGCTAGTCCAGAAAGAGCGAGCCAATTTAGGAGTTTATCGAAACTGAGTTCGCTCTCTTCATTGAAGGGTTCAGATGCACTCAGAAGATAGATACCTGATTCAGGTGGTTTGATTTTTTGGATGGTGCTGATACTGCCAAAGCTACTACAGAACACGTATCGCTTAGGTTGTTTATGAAGGTCTTTTGCCGTAATTGCACGCTCATCAAGATTCTTGATCGGTGGATCGGCATCTTGGAGTAATTTTTCGTACTTCGAGATGCGTTTTTTCTTGGCATCGAACCAGAGAATTTCTGTATCATTGGCGATGCTTGGGGTCTGTAGATCTCGGCAATGGTTGATGGCGTTCAGTATCCACATTCGTCGTGGTTCAAGAACCAGTTTACGGTCGTTACTGGTGCCAGCCGATAGCATGGTGCGAAACCGGTCAAAGTCCGGTTCAGAGAAATCCGCTATCGTGAGACCCTTGCAGCCTTGAACGATCGTTGTGACTTTTTCGAGGACTTCTTGCTCAGTCGCTAGTTCGGCTTTTACGATGTTCGTGCCTTCGCAGAGTATAACATCGGGTGGTCCACTCGTTTGGATTGTCTCAACAAAATCTTCAGTCAGCTGAGGTAGCGTGCCATGGCGACGGAAATCGCCGGTATAAACAACGGTCATTTCTGAACAGTAGATGATGAAGCCATAGGCCGCGGGGATACTATGATCCACATGGACTGGTTGAATCTCGACTCCATTGATTTTCACTCGGTCACCTGTGCGGAAGGTTGTGATGGTTTGTCCTTCAATGTCTGTGTCAAAGGTTTTTCGAGTTCCCAGGAGTCGAGCCTCAAAGATGGTGCGAGTGCACTCCCCCATGTGGATGGGAATGCTCCGATTGAGTAATGGCAGATAGCCACTATGATCTGTGTGCGCATGAGAGAGAAGTACGGCATCAATGTCTGAAGCAGATAGGTCATTCTTAGAGGGGTGATGGTAAAGGTTTGGGATATCGGGTGTACCACCTACTTGAATTAGCTCATCAAGAGATTGTGGAGCGACAGGGAAATCGTAGAACTCGCGCATGGTTTCAAAGGATTTTCCGAAGTCGAGGAAGAACTTCGTATCGTAGCCTTTATCATGGATTAGGATTTTGTTAGCGCCGATTTCTCCAGCGCCTCCGTAAATGGTTATGGTAACTGACATGTGTTTACTCCACCAGGAAGCGAATCGGATGTTTTGAGACGTCGGATTTTTGGAACGAAGCTGCGAAGCAGACCTTTAGAGAGACTGCCGCATCCAAGGATTATGTTGTTGTAAGCGACGATTACATACCCTCTTTGTTTGTCTTCATAATTAATCGATTCCCCTTGTAACCACTGTTGAGCTTGGGCATCAGTTAATTTCACTTTCTGTTTTGTAGCACGGTGTCCGAGTAGCTGGGCACCATCCATTGAGAGTCGAAAGGCATTCGGTGAATACTCACCGATATAGAGTCCTGTTGTTCCGGTGTAGGGAAGCTTGGAAAGAAGGTTGAAGGCAGCTTCGCTGATTAGACGGATGCGTTTTTGCCCAGATTTCAAGAATCGATATCCTGTAAGTTTTGGGATGCCAAATTGTTTCTTAAGCAGTTGCCAGACTTGGATTTCTCTTTCAAGATCCACGGTTAATGATTTTGTTTGTGACATCATGCTTCTTTCCTTAATAGGGCTATGAAAAAGCTGTCAGTGTCATTATCGTGTGGGTAGATGCGTAAACATGTAGTGAGCTTTTTTGAAAAATGGGTCTCAGTCCATTGTGTGATTCCGGGGTGGCTGTGCAAGTTAGAAAGTTGAGGGAGTTCTAAGACAGCGTCAGATGAACTGCTAAGCAGATGGTCAACCACTGCTTCATTTTCTTCAGGGTGTATACTACAGGTGGAATAGACTAGTGAGCCTCCCGGGTTGAGGAGACGAAATCCCGCGGTTAGCAGACCTTTTTGTATGCTTTGTATTCCAAGGATGCGTCGTAGGTCTGGAACTTCAAATTGTGGCGGGTTACTCCGAAAACGCCCTGAAGCAGTACAGGGTACATCAACTAAGATTCGGTCAAACTGAAGCGGGAGTCGGGTTGAAAGATGACGTCCATCCTGACATAGTGTGATGGTGTTGATAACTCCACAGACTTGAATATTGTGTCCCAGACTGGTTAGGCGGCGGAAGGATCGGTCATTGGCGATAATGGCGCCTTTATTGTTCATCATTTGGGCCATTTGTGTTGTTTTTGAACCGGGAGCAGCACACATGTCGAGGACAGAATCATGGGATTGTGGGTTGAGAACGACGGGGGGGAGCATACTTCCGCCTTCTTGGATGTAGTACCATCCAAGAGAATATTCTTTGATGGATGGGATGGGTTTATGGTTTCCTGTTATCCGAAATCCCGCTGGGTACCAAGGGAGTGGTGAGTAGGTGATGTCGAGTTGCTTTAGTTTCTCAAGACCTGCCTTGATATTTGTTTTCAGAGTATTGATTCGGACGAAATGCGCAGGTGGTTTTGATATCGCACCAAGGAATTGTGGATATTCATCGCCAAGTAGTATTTGGAAGCGTTCTTGTAACGAGGGGGGAGGGTTCACAGTTTGTTTTATTTTAGTCACGCTTCCTTGGATTTGATTTAGGCTAGCGGAGAGTGGAGCCGGTTGCGGTGTATAGGCCACGTAGTGATGACGCGATTGTTTTCGATGATGTAATATTGGTCAAAAAGGTTGGTAGTGAGACAAGAATGGTTTGGGATTATCCGTAGTTGATCCCCAGGCGTGTAGGAGGGATGGGGGGAATGGGGGAACTTTATTTGGCCATGTTCTTGGGAGAGCTGAGTGATTTGAGCTGCAGTTGGTTTGAATTCATCTCCAAGCTTGAGAACGATTCCGTATCCTCGATGTGTAGGAATTTGCGTGGCTCCTGCATCCTTTGAGAGTGCAGTAGCGCCTGCATCAACGACGATATGTGAATCCTGGACACTTACCACACTTGTTAATACTGTGAGTGCGCAATCTGCCAGTGAACAGGAGCCAAGTAAGGCTTGTGTATTATCAAAGAAGACATAGTTTCCAGGGCGAATTTCAGTTATTCCCGTTTTGAAGTTGGGGGCCTGCATCGCAGTAGGAGTAGAACCGATTGATACGGTTTCAGGGGCTAGTCCGTTTGCTTGGAGTGTTTTCGTAAATTGAAGCATCACTTCTTGTTCAATGTCTGCTATGGTTTTGATTTCCTCTTGCGAACGGGCATGATACGCATGGCCTGCATGAGTTAGAATTCCTCCGAAGCTGAGATGGGAAGCATCAGCGATTTGCTTGGTGAGTTTGAGTGCCATTGGACCCTTGGGGTCGACTCCACATCGATGGTACCCACAGTCGATTTTGATTAGCACATTAAGCCTAATGTCTGCGGCAATACACTGGGCTTCAAGTTGAGTTGCAATGACCGGGTGATCTGTGACCACATTTATCCGAGCTCTTTGAGCTAATTCGAGCAGAGCCGGGAATTTGTCTGGAATGATAGGATAAGCTAAGGTGATGTCTGAGAACCCGTTGTCTATGAAGACTGCAGCCTGTCCTAATGTGGACACAGTGAGGCCGGCTGCACCATATTCGGTTTGGAGATTGGCGAGTTCTATACATTTGTGGGTTTTGATATGTGGTCGAAGTTGAACCCCATTTCGTTGCGCTTTTTCAGCCATCAGCTGAATGTTTCGCAGAAGTTTGGTTTTATCAATGAGCAGTGCCGGTGTGATAAGATTTGTAATCTCCATGACATACAACTCGAATACGGCGGATTAAGGAAGAGGTGTGGCTCCGTCTTGACTGAACCCACTTTCCTCGCAACTCCAATTCGGAGGTCTCGGCGGGTTTAAGATAGCCATGTAGACAGAGCCGTGTATGCTTTCCCATATGGATTGAAAAAAGCTCCCGTAACGCAACAAGCTCAACCTTTTTTAAACAGCAACAAGCAAAACCCACCTATCCGAGGGACTCCTCATGGTGAGTTTGAAATCTTATGAAAAAGTCCGGAAAGCTCTTGAAAAAATTGGGCTACCCGGACAAGATGCATATGATCTGCCGACAAGCGAAAAGCGGTTTCCAGATGGAGCCGGCTATCGTATTGAAATCTCTGGCGTTGAACGCCCAGAGGTCTTAGAAGCACTGATCGATGAATCTGATAAGCGAGATGTGCCAGTGCACCGGCTTATCAGTGTGGTGATGGGAGCCACTCTGCTTGATGATAAGGAACTCAAGAAATTTGCCCAACTAGCGCATGACGCACAAATGGAAGTCATCCTAACCCCTGGTCCCCGAACAAGCTGGGATATTGGTCGACAACTCGTAACCTCAGACGGAGTTATTTCAGGTATGCGATTTCGAGGTGCCGATAAACTTGTAGAAGTGATATCCGATATCAAACGTGGAATTAACTTAGGTTTCCGCGGGTTCTTAGTGATTGACGAAGGACTCCTATGGGCGCTGAACAAACTCAAAGAGATTGGAGAAATCCCCAAGGACATCACCTTCAAAGTCAGCATCTTCGCAGGTCACGCCTCCCCAGCAGGAGGCAAACTGCTTGAACAACTAGGGGCAGGGAGCTTCAACCCCGTTGCTGACATGACAGTTCCCCAACTTGCCGCTATCCGTCAAGCCACTAACCTACCCATTGACATCCACATCATGTTGATGCCCAGCTTTGGAGGCTTCAATCGATTCTATGAAGCTGCGGAAATCACCCGATGCGTTCAGCCGGTTTATTATAAATTTGAACCCGGACCCAGTATGGCGTTATACACACCTTGGTCATCGATTGATGGACTCAGTTTTCTAGCCCGTGAAAAGGTCAAGTGGGCTGAAATCGTTCGGAACCTCATCCAAGATAATTACCCAGAAGCGAAATTGTCAAAGCTTGGGGCGAAGGATTTAGCCATTCCTCAGCCTTAAGCGAGTAAATAGGAGAGTTGCCAGATGGGATTTAAACCAGGTGGGGTAAACCCCGCACTCGTTACCCCATTCACAAAGGATGGTGCAAAGGTTGATGAAACTGCATTTCGCAGGCTGATTCGCCATTGCATTGACAAGCTAGGAATCACCGGCCTTGTCCCAGCAGGAACAACCGGCGAGTTCACTAGCTTGACTATTGAAGAACATAAACACGTGGTCAAGCTTGCCATAGAGGAGGCAGCGGGAAAGGTCCCCGTCATTGCAGGTGCTGGTGCCAGTAGCACGAAAACAACGATCACACTTGTTGAGTATGCCAAGAAAGCGGGGGCTGACGCTTGCCTTGTAGTTACTCCCTACTATATGCGTCCCACGTTGCGTGGATTGTATGAACATTATCGTCTTGTGAATGAGGTGGGATTGCCAATTATCCTCTACAACATTCCCCAGTGCACGGGTTTAGATATACCCTGGCAAATCGTTGAAGACTTAGCCGACCTGGAGAATATTGTGGGCATCAAAGATTCCAGTGGACAACTCAAACTCATCCTTGCGGTCTTGGAAAAAGTCGGATCAAAGATTAACGTGCTAGTCGGCCATGACGAGGTCGTGTTTCCAGCCCTCGCTTCAGGGTGTTCAGGAGCGATTCTGGCTAGCGCACAACTCATTGGGGACATCTGGCTCGATATGTTGCAGAAAGTGCAAGCCAAAAAATATTCAGAAGCTGTGGCTTTGCAGCTCAAGGTCCAGAAACTCACACGATTAATTGTGGGATCCGGAGCTGCAGGTACAAAGGCGGGATTGAATATGATGGGTGTCTCGGTGGGTAAGCCTCGACTCCCCTTAACGTTTGGCGGAGTTCTCACCTACGAAAACCGTGAGGAAATCCGCATTGAACTAGAGAAGCTTGGAAAAATCGACCGCCAACCGGTGAAAATCGAAGTAGAACCCAAAGAGCCTCTAGAAGCGCGATTCGGCGTCATCGGGTTCACACCCGAGTACATCAAAGACTTCTCCATTAAGGTTGGAGAAGGACTTGCTGGGTCTGGTGCTGAAGTCGCCCATATCGACCTAATGATTGGACGCAAGGATGGCCCTGTAGGATATGCCTTTGCCCAGGCAAAAGCGGCACCGAAGGAACGCATGGAACCCCTTCTCGCTATTCTCGAACCCAATCTTATGGTCAAACCTGAAACCCTCCTTGTACCAACAGTAGCTAATCGGAGCATGCACCAGGCTAGCTTATTCGGTGGTCCAGCTCAAACCGGATGTGCCAAAGCGGTGATGGATTCGGTTGAAGAAGGACTCATCCCCAAATCCGCTGTGGACCAATTACTGATTGTCGCAACCGTCTTTGTGCATCCAACAGCAGTGGATCGGAAACGCATCCTCATTAACAACTACAAGGCAATGCGTCATGCCCTCCGCCGTGCCATCGAAGGACGCCCGAGCATCGATGAACTCCTCTCTGATAAAGAATATGCAAAACACCCCTTCAAATGGGAGCCTTGACTTACCGTACCACGCATTCTTTGGTGGTCCAGTCCTTAATGTGTTGGCTAGAAAATTAGCTTGAGTCTATCAAGTAAAAGGGCAAGAAAAACTGCTGCTGAGATGAGATCCGCCGTCGTACCTGGGTTAAGTCGAGAGCCTTGGGATCGTAGGTAATCATCAAAGACATTGAGTTCTTTCTGCCAGTGGTCCTCTGGTAAATGGAGGATTCGGTTATGGAGTTTATGCGCTTCTTTTGTGACTTGCTGGGCCGCGTCGGGTCCAGCCTTGCGTTGGATGAAGGTATCAGGACGTTGACCCAGTGCCCAAAGATAGGAAATGAGAACTGCGTCTTCGACACGGGAGTGCTGGTTTAACGCCTCAAGGAACCTTGGATATAATTGATCGAAGATATAACCGAAATCTGTGGTGTATTCTTCAGCTATAGCGTCAAAGGGTGCAGCCAGGGACTGTAAATCAATGAGGGTGTATTTCTCGCGACGAATTAGTTCGATTGTTCGTGGAGATTGGAAATCGAAGGCTTGGGATTCCTCAGTCCATTGAGGCGTCTTCGGTTTTGCTCCTCCTGGATTAGCGATTTGGAGGGTGCGAATGAGTTCTAGGGCGTCATCGATTGAGGACTGATAAAGGATTTGCGAAAGGCTTTGGCGAATGGTTGATGGTGACCAGTTGGGACGTGGAATTTCATAACCTGCAGCCACAGTAAGGGGGATAATGAGAAGGATGGTCCCAAGGAGTGTATTTTTCCTATGGGGTTTCATTGAGGCCTGTAGCGCGAGTTTGTTTAATTCTCCCAATTTCGAGGGACCTTGCAACGATTGGTTGCGTTGATAGCCCCAACGTGCTGCCTGATAGATTGGGTGGGCTAACCGTGCGATACTAGCCGCAAAATGAACGAGTCTCGTATCATGGTGGTCCTTGTATCGGTGTACATTACCAGGTTTGGGAGTGAGAATGTCTAAGAGCATAGCCAGTTGGGCTTTCTCTGAGATGCTGCAAAGCCACTCTTCGACATTTATCTCCTGAGGCATAAAGATGAGATCTCCGGCTAAGAGATAGAGAGTCTGCCTAGTATAATATATTTGGTTCTATCCTCGAACACCCTCAATGTTTTTGCATTAGGAACTAGACTATGCTCGTAGGGTGTTCCAATGACAGCAGAAGACTGGGAGCAAAAAATTCTCAACTATATTGATGAGCTGCAAGATGAACTGGTTCGATTATGTCAGGATATGATTCGGATTCCAAGTTGGGACCGGCAAACGCGTGGAGAGGCGGAAGTGGCACATTGTGTCGGTAAAACGCTGGAAAAGCGTGGGATAGCTACCGAATATATTTCTTCACACCGGAACATCGATAATCTCATCGCCACCTGGGAAGCGAACAAGGGGAAGCGCATGCTGTTCAATGGTCATGTCGATGTCGTTCCGCCGGGAGAAGATTGGACAGTGGAACCCTTTGCAGCGGAAATCCGTGACGGTCACATTTATGGACGGGGAGCCGTGGATATGAAAGGCGGAGTAGCCTGCCTAACGATAGCGATGAGTGCACTTCATGATTTAGAGGTGCCGTTGAAGGGAACTCTGATTCTTAATGCCGTGGGGGATGAAGAACGGCAAGGGCGATTAGGAACAATGTGGTGCATTGACAAAGCCTGGAAAAAAATTAAAGCCAACGCAGCGCTCGTCGCAGAACCTTCAGGTATTGGCCGTCTTGGGTATGCAGTGAATATTGGAGAAAAAGGACCAGTTTGGCTGAAAATAACCACCAAAGGAGAGAAGGCTCATGGCAGTATTCCAGCAGCAGGCAAGAATGCGATCACTATGATGATGAAGCTGCTTAAATCGCTACAAACCGAAAAACTGCCCACGATACCTCCTCCGGTTACCCGTGAAGCGATTATTGCCCAGTTCGCAGCTAGCTTGAACACAGAACCAAAACTGCTAGAATCCTTTATCTTTCAGGGAGATGAGCCTAATCCATTGGCAGCTGGAATCGAAGGACTTACTACAACGACCATGAATATCGGAACTATTACTGGTGGAGTGGCTCCAAACATAGTTCCAGACCGTTGTGAAGCGCAGCTAGATTTCCGAATTTTACCCGGTCAAAAGCCCCAAGAGATGGTAGATTTCATACACAAACACGCACAACAACAAGACATTGGAGACAACTGCGACATTAAAATCATCGAGTCCTTTGAAGGAAATTCAGTGCCCAATTACACACAAAACCCATTTGTGACAACGGTGTTTAACGCGTCAACCGAAATCACTGGTCCCTCAGTGTACTTCCTTGTTCCCTATGCCACGGATGGTCGACTGCTCCGTCGTGCGGGAATTGAATCCACAGTGGTGTATGGCCCAGGGATCATGACTTCTGCGCATACCTCCGATGAAAATATCGCGATAGACGATTTGGTCAAAGTGACCAAAGTCGTCGCACTTTCCACGCTCCGCTATTTAGGGGTTAAGAACTAGTAAATACTCAAATCGTAAAGAAGCATCTCAGGCAGGACGAAAGACCAGGCGCATTACTTTCTCTTCTGAAGTAGATCCCGGCATCTCTTCGAAATCAGCTATGACAGGATCACCGACATGGATATCCTCGGGTTTGAGAGGATCAACACCCACCAACCGTGCACACACCGAAGGCCCTTCCTTCAACGCAACGATGGCAACAATATACGGGACATCCTTAGCATACTTTGTACCAGCAATGTGAATCACCGTAAACGAACGAAGGGTTCCTTCACCACTCAGTTGCGTCCAATCCGTTGTTTTACTATTACAATTCGGACAAAAGAGCCGAGGAGGAAGATGCAAAGTGTCACAGCTCGCGCAATGGGCTGCACAGAGTTTCTGTTCGTTAATCAGCTCGAAGTATTTCTTAACCGTTGTTTCTTCACTCATCATAATCACCATCGTTCACAAATATGCACAACAGCCGTTGCACCTGACCCTCCAACATTATGAGCTAAACCATAATTGGGTTTGTCGACTTGGCGTTTACCGGCTTCGTTTCGGAGTTGGTGGTAGAGCTCGATAATTTGAGCTACACCTGTTGCTCCTACAGGGTGTCCTTTAGCTTTGAGTCCGCCGCTAGTGTTGATAGCGAATTCTCCATCAATGGTGGTGTATTCCTCTTCGACAGCTTGTCCTCCCATTCCTGGTGTGAAGAAGCCAAGGTCTTCGGTGGCGATGATTTCGGCGATGGTAAAGCAGTCATGGACTTCGGCAACGTCGATGTCTTGGGAACCGATTTTTGCTTGCTTATAAGCATGATAAGCCGCTGTTTTAGCGGAGTATAAGGAAGTAAGATCTGTCCGGTCGCTCATATCCATGTTGTCGTTGGCTTGCGCTGAGGCCTTGATTTTTACAGGTGCATCGGTGAATTTCTTCGCGAGTTTATTTCGGGTGATGATGATGGCGGCTGCACCATCTGTGATAGGTGAGCAATCGAAGAGTCCAAGGGGCCAAGCAACCATGCGCGCCGATAGGACTTGGTCCAGAGTGATTTCCTTTTGGTATTGAGCTAATGGGTTATGCATTGCGTTGGCATGGTTCTTAATGGCGACCGCAGCCATCTGCTCTTTTGTTGTTCCGTACTTGGCCATATGGGCAACGGCAAGGAGGGCGAAAATGCCTGGAAAGGTGATACCGGGTTCGGCTTCGAAAGGCTGGTCAGCTGCCATAGCTAGTGTCTCGATGACCCCAGGTGTGGGGAGGTCGGTCATTTTTTCAACACCTGCCGCCATGACCACCTCGTGTTGCCCAGATTCGACGGCAAGAATTGCAGCGCGTAATGCCGTGGCTGATGAGGCGCAGGCGGCTTCGCATTTCGTGGCAGGGATGCCTTTCATCCCAGCAGCATCGACCATCATGGGAGCTATGTGGGTTTGCCGGTTGAATTGGTCTGCTGAGAGGTTGCCAATGAAGGCTGCTTCGACGTCTTTTGGTGCAATCCCAGCATCCTCAATGGCTTCATGAGCGGCAAGGGCGAAAAGCTCCCGTAAAGTGTAATCGTCATGACGTCCGAACTTGGTTTGTCCGGCGCCAACAATGCTTACATTGAGCACAATAGTACACCTCGTTCATACGAGGAAAGCTGAATGGAGCAACGGTATTCGCACCCAATTATAAAACGTGCCCTCGTCCAACCTTACCAAAAAAATGATCAAGTCGGTGAGTTTTGTTATTTAAACTTCCTAAGGTGTTGTCCGTACTCGACCAGGGCCCAGAGAGCCTTTGCGGCACGAGCAGGCGTAGGAAGGGCAGGTATTCCTCTTTCTTCGAGACCTCGAGCGCCTTGCATCGTGAGTCGGCCACCAGCGGTTAGTGCGACCAGGGGCTTCTTGTACTTGCGTACCACAGCCACTAAACGATCAACGATGTCAAGATTCAGCAAGGGGACTTGCATCATCACAATAGCGATCGCTGCATCATAATGTGGTGTTCCGAGTAGCGTATCAAACGCAAGTTGATAGCGTCCTGCATCCGTGTCACCTGTGAGGTCGATGGGATTATGGACACTACAATAGCTGGGGAAAGCTTCGCGGAGGATTTGTTTTTCTTTTTCTGGAGGTTCTGGTACGATTAACCCGAGTGCTTCGCAAGCATCAACAGTCATCACTCCGGCGCCGCCAGCATCGGTGACAATGAGAACCCGGTTTCCCTTCGCAGGTGGTTGCGAGGCAAGGCTTTTTGCCATTTCAAAGCCATCTTCAAAATCCTGGGCAGGGAGAATTCCTGCTTGATGGAAGGCAAAATCATAGAGTCGCGCATCTCCTGCCAAGGCACCGGTATGACTTGCTGCAGCCGTTGAACCACGCTGCGACCGACCAGATTTCACAACAATAATCGGCTTTTGTTGAGTGACCGTTTTTGCCGTCTGAAGGTAAGAGCTCCCTGTGCTTGGAGTTAGACCTTCTAGATACTCGACAATCACGTGTGTTTCTGGATCGTTTCCGAGATAGTTGATGAGGTCAATTTCGTTGACATCGGCTTTATTCCCAAAGCTGACGACTCGACTGACTCCCAGCCCAGATTGGGCATTCATATCAAGGACTGCAGCTGCAAAGGCACCGCTTTGACTAATGAAGCTGATATAGCCTTTTCCAGGGCGACCCATGTGTGAGGCGGGAAGAAACGTTGTATCTACACCAGTATTGGTATCATAGACGCCGACGCAGTTGGGTCCAATAACTCTGATTCCGCTGCGTTTAGCGATTTCAACGACTTGTTCTTCAAGGTACGCCCCTTCGGCACCGATTTCTCGGAATCCGCCACTGATAATTATTACAGCCTTTACGCCTTTTTCTTCGCAGTCTTTCATGATGTTGGGAACAATTCCTGCGGGAACGGCGATGACGGTGAGGTCTACAGGGTCTGGAACCGATGAAACCCGTTCATAGCTTGGAATATCGAGTACATCGGTGGCCCGGGGGTTAATGGGATATACTGCACCCTTGAAGGCTGGCTTCAAGAAGTTTCGGAAAATTACACCACCTACACTAGCCTTTCGTGCCGAAGCTCCGACGACCGCGACCGTTTTCGGATTGAAAAACGGCTCCAAGTCCGATGCCATGATAACCCCCCAATTGATACTCCGTTCAGAGAAACACCAGTTCGTATTAGAGCGGTGCACCGGAGATATCCATTTCGTAGTCAGCAACAAGGTTTGTGATCGTATCGACGACTCCTTTGATGGCTCGGATTTTTGCTACCGTTTCCATGATATCGCGCATTCCTTTCCTTTCAATTTCGACGATGATATCATACATTCCGAAAAGTTTGTGCGACTCGGAAATTGAAGGTAGCTGAGAAATTGCTCGGAGAATTCGGTCTTCTTGTTGGGGTTCAACTTTCATGAGTACATATGCTTTGTAAATTAGTATCCACTCCTAGGTTTTGGGATTTAACAAGTTGTTTAGTGTAAATGCGTTTTCTAATGTGCTAACCGCTCGGTGTGAATTTGAATAAACTGGAATGTTGAGTTGTTCGAGGCTTCGAATGAGGAGGTTGTCACGTTCGGTCGCTGGAATGACAGCGATAATGGTTTTGGGTGTTTCAATGCTTTTGAGTCGTTGGCGGAGCATTACGTAGAGGTAGTCTGGATCGATATTAGGTGAATCGGGGAGCAGACTGAGTATGATGCTGTTAACGTTGGGGTCTGTGAGGACAATTCGCAATGCTGTGTCAAGTCGTTCTTCATCTGCGTTTGTGTAAAGGCCGATGGGATTGTCATTTCTGCAATAGGGAGGGAGGTTTTCTTTGAGCGCATCGACAGTTTGGGGTTTAAGCTGGGCGAGGTGTAGGGTTGATTCGTGCAGAGCACTAGCAGCGTAGACACAGTAAGCTCCGAAGTTCGAGATGGCCACGACGCCCTGGCCTTGTGGAAGTGGTTGTGTTTGGCAAAGTAAGGCCAAATCCACAGCTCGCCCCCATGAAGAAGTGACCATGAGGCTATGTTGTTCTGCGAATTCGGTTGTTAGTGGAGTGATCGATTTTCCTTCTCGGCGGTGTAGTCCGAGTTGTTGAGTGATTTCTTGGGGGAAAAGTGAGACAATGACTGGTTTATGGGATCGATGGGCCTTCCGGATTTCAGTTTGAAATTTCTTTGGATTCGAGATTTGTCCAACACCTAGTAAGATGACACGGGTTGTTTCATCTTGGGTCAGATAAGCAAGCACGTCGCCTTCTGTAATTCCAAGGGTTTCACCGAGATCGATGAAAAAGGAAACCCCACATCGGTATTTGGTGACCTGTTCAAAAAGGCCGTAGGCTACGTCTCGATTATCAGTGATTACGCCAGCGGCGCCCTTCTTGGGTCTAGGGAGTACCTCTGCAGGGAGAGGAATCATGTCGATGTACGGTGATGAGTGATAAAAGCCTGCACTTCGGGGTCCTATCACAGGGCATGATAGCGTAGAGATTGCTTTTCGAACTTCGTCAAATTGGGATGATGGCAGCTCAAATTGCATTAGGATTCCGACAGGCTGTCGTTTGCCGATGTGCTTGATGGTGCCGGTGAGATCGCGGGTGGGTGTGGCAATAATCCAGAAGTGTGAGCCGGGTGGAACTTCGGTAATAGTTGCAAATGTTGGGAACCCTAAGACCTGGGCCTCTGTGGGGTTAACGTAATGGACCGGTCCATCGAAATCGTGGATGATGGATCGGGCGACTTGGAATCCGAAAGATTGTGGATTATCACTAGCTCCAATGAGTACGATGGATTTGGGAGAGAGCATTGGTCTGATTAGTGGTTTAGCGCTTTTCGAAGCCATCCGTGACACCGAGTTTGAGAAAACGCATTAGGATAGTGAGTCGCCTTTGGCAAGTTTCACTTAATAACCATTCGCAATTTGAGTTGCCATAGTTTCTTCGATTTCTCGCGTTTCAAGAAAAATAAAGGACGAGGATGAACTGCTGAGTAGGTAGCTAACAGTTGGAGGCAGATGAGCGTGATTAGTGTAAAAAAGAGTTTAGCCCCTTGAAAGCAGATCTGAGTGAAGAGGAGTTACTTGCGATGGCAAAACCGATCCTTGAAGGAACGAAATAGACTGGTTTGGAGTTCTGTTATTTCACGTGGAAAATACAAGCCGGTTCAGTGGGCAATTGATCGAGCTGCATTTTGAGTTCAGCTATCTGAGCTTTAACCTGTGGATCTGAAGCACTTGCTGATTTCAGTTTGTTTAGCTTGTATTCTAATCGGACCCGAGCAACATGAGCTAAGCGGAGATTGGTTTCAACAGTGGCTTCTTTCGCACTCATTGCATCTTTGATACCAGAGAGATAAGGGGCACAGACGAATTCCTCACAGCGGAGCCCATATTCCAGCTTGCCCGCCAGAATTCTATCCCAAATAGGACAGGTGGTAACACGAACTGTATTATTATTCACGTTGACGGTTCGTCCGAATATCGAATGGGCTTCTTCAACGGTGTTGAGGATAGGGAGCCCCTCTGTTTTTCCAATTGCCCCAACTTTCTGTCCCGCAGCTTTCCATGAGCTTTGTAGAATATCTATCATGGAGAGCGCACCGACGCGGTCGCGCATGCTCCACCAGAGTTCATCCATCCACGCGATAATGAATTCCTGTAATGTTTTGAACTGATCCATCGATTTGTTCCCTCAGTTATGTGCTGGATTTCTTTTTGGGTTGCCAGTTCTGTCCCCATGAGTCGACATAGGTGATTTCTTCCGGCGCCTGGCGAGGTGGCCCACGAGTTCGGGGAAATTTGGGATAGCCAATGGCAAGACACATGATGGGCGTCCAATGGGGCTGTGGAATGTTAAGCAGCTCAGATATCTCACGGACATCATCGTAGTGATCCAATTGTACACTCGACACACAGGCCCCCAAACCTAGGGCTGTAGCGGCAAGCCAGCAGTTTTGGAGGAACATACTCCCGGCAATGATGGAATGGCGCAAGCTGCTCCACCCATAGACCCCACCTGTTCCTCGAAGGGTGGGCTGTGAATTACCCACGTGGGTCGATTCGACAACTAACACGAGGAGAATCGGGGTCCCATCAGTTTCGGGCTCGCCTTTGATATATTCAAATCGTCTACCCGTGATAAGCCAGTCGATGGTCCGCTCCCGACTCGGTAATGCTTCTACGTACCCAAGACGCCGCTCGATTTCTTGACGCGGAGTGATGCGACCAAAGAGTTCAATGGCCCGCAATACCGCTAATTCACCAATGCGACGCTGTTTGGCTCTGTCTCGAACAATGATTACACGCCAGGGTTGTTGATTTTCAGCACTCGGAGCATACCCACCGGCTTCAATAATCTTGTAAAGGAGGTCATCACTAACCGGTTGGTTGGTCTTAAAGTCGCGGATTGCGTGACGCTCTTTAATGAGGTTCAACATCAACGTACTGTTATTAGGGTTCGTCATGGCTTGCCACCAAAGAGTATGTTATCTCGGACAACATACGCAGGAAGCGCCACCTAATAGTGTTACCGGTCATTCGTTGAAAGAGAATCCGTGATACCATCGATACCAGGAGCTATTTCTTTGGCTTTTCTCCGCCGTTGAACTAATCCTTCGTTTCCTCTTTCTTCCCTTTCGATTTGGGTTTATCGTGTTTTTCACGGAAGGTTTTGAGTACTTTTTCGCGTTCTTCGTCAGTCAAACCCTCAATTTGTTCCAGTATCTTTCGACGTTCTTCCTCTGTGAGTGACGGGAATTCATCAGGACGGAGAATCTCTGGCTCAAGGTCTTCCCTAGAGACCTGAGAAATGGCGAGAGTGTCAAAGATTTCGTCCCAGTCCTCTTTGGGCATTTTTCGCAGCTGCGCCGCAATTCGGGTTTTTTCAAGGTCACTTAGGGCAGGGAATAGGGCTAACCGGGCCCGCAATAGTTTTTCTAAATCTTCGCTAATTTCGGGCTCCTTTGACTTCCGATCAAATCGGGTTCCATCGGTCATTTGTTTCCGGAGATCTTCGATAAACCATACACGTTCACCAGGGGGAAGCTGCTTCATTTGCTGAAAGAGCTCTAATTTCTGCGCATATTCGATGAACGGCAGGTTTTTCAGTTCTGACCAAATAGCCTCATCTTCGGCTTCTTTTTCAGCCCAATCGATTTCAACAGGAATTACGATTGTGCTGGCTGCGAGACCAATACTTCGGTAGGCAGGCGTTGTCATGTCGTGTAATAGATCAGGTCGACTAGTAATTTTCGCAACATCAACCTTGGACAAACTGGGAGTTCGACCTTTACCAATTGCCTGTGACATTTTCCGCATCTTTCGAACGAGCCAAGGTACCGAGAAAACCCGCGTGTACGCAAACCAGACAGCGATGACAATAATTCCAATAACAGCGATTATTGCAGCTCCGTTGATGGTATTCTGTATGATTGGACTAGTAAGAGCCACAACCTGAATTGGACCCAACCGTCCAGTTTCGAACCGAACATCCACTTCAACATAAAACATGAGATGATAGACATTAGGTTGAGGGAGGGTTAACATGATTGAGTATGTACCATCTTGGTTGTCGTACATAGTGAAATGTTGACCATATTCAAGTATCTCAACAGAAACATTGGCACCTGGGATAGAACGATTATGATAGTAATCGGTAACACGGATTGTGATTTGGAAAGGGGTTCCGGCTGTTACTGTGGGGGGAGGCCCTTCAATAAAGGCTATTTCAGTCAGGGATCTGGTTATATTTAATGTGTAAATTTCAGATATGCCTTTATCGTAGTTTTGTTTGCTAATAATAACTTGCAGCCCGTAGATACCACTTACCCCAGTAAAATTGATTTGACATACATAGAGACCTTCGATGAATTGGAGGGTACCTGAGCCTAATTCCCAGGTATAGGCTCCGATGGCATTGGCTATACTGATTCCATCTCCGTCGGTATAATTGAAGGATAAGACTAAGGTGTCGCTCCAGGGTATGTCCCAGGGGGTGGTATTGAGTTGTCGAGTGATGG
The DNA here is from genome assembly GCA_048938295.1 of Promethearchaeota archaeon. Classification (GTDB taxonomy): domain Archaea; phylum Asgardarchaeota; class Hermodarchaeia; order Hermodarchaeales; family Hermodarchaeaceae; genus Hermodarchaeum. Next base: position 51,765 of record JBHLMI010000001.1, on the reverse strand, counting down.
TTTGGTAATGGGCTTCTGCTTGGGTGAGCACTAAGTCAGTGCTTTGCCGGCGAATGTTTACTGTCACAACAGCAAGGCTGTACTGATAGCCTGCGTGGTCTACAGTGAAGGTTACCGAATAGAAGGAGTCCGCAGGATAAACAGTGCTGGGGAGCGTGATGGTGTACCAACCTGCAGTTCCGTTTGCGACGAGTGAGCCGTTTAGAGTTTCCCAGTTGTAGATGATATTTGCGGCATCAATAGGGAGGTTATTGTGGGTGTCATTGAAGTACACATTGATTGTGAAGTTATGACCCCAGTCTACGTTCAGAAAAGATACTTCGGGTTCAAGGCTACAAGGAATCTTGGTAAGAAAGACAGGGAATTCATTCCATTTGGTTTCCATTGTAGCTTTACTTGCGCTGACATAAAGCGTGTATTGGCCAGCGCCTAGGTTGGTTGTGGGGATTGTAGCCTCGTAGATTCCTGGACTAATAGCTAATAGGAAGCCATTGTGTGGACCTAACGAGAATGTGACAACAGCACCTTCAATGGGTTGACCATTGAGCGTGGTAAAATTCACAGTAAAAATGAAACTCGTATTGGCCACCGCATTGACAGGGGTTAAGGTGATGGCAACAAGCTTCGTCTCAGTTGCTTTAATTGTTAAAACAATAGAGGATGAACCATCGCGATAATTAGGTAAATTCGATGCTATGATGGTAACAATCCAACTTCCTGGCGTTGCATTTGCCAAAAAGGAAAATGTGTATATTCCGTTTCCAAGGAACGTCATGGTTACATTATTGCGGCCTGCCCATTCGTAGACGGTGGTGGCATCGTTTATGGGCCGACCGAGGTGGTCGGTGACATTTACGGTTAGGATTTGAAGATCGTTATAGCTGGTTATATTTTGACCACCGGGTGGACTTTGAACTGTAACGATAAGCGGAATGGGATCAAGCTTTACTAAAAGGGTCAGTGTTCTTTCTGCATAATGTGGGCTTAGAAGTGATTCACTGAGTGTGATTTGAATAGAATGTTGACCAATGACTCGGCAGGTAGTATTCAGCACCAACAGGTAGGTTCCGTTACCATAATCATAGAAGGTGTAAAATCCAGCATTCCAATCAGTTGTGGTAGTAGCGTAGGGAATGAAAGTACCGCCATGATCTAAATCTTGGTAGGTGAGTTGGATCGTAAGATTATCTCCCCAGGGCCAAGAAGCAACGTAGGAGGGGATAGCAGAAAGGCTGGTTTGAATTTCTCGAACGACAAAGCTTTGGATATTAAACCCATTGACGTAATGGATTTTTGATGCATAGATTTGGATTACGTGGCCACCCTCAATGGTGTTATCAGTATAGATTGTCAGATAATATGCGTGGTCGGTGCCATTGTAAATGACGTCCCAATAGCCTGGATCCCAGTTACAGGAAATACTCGCAGCTGGGATGTGTAGGCCATTTTCAGTATCATTGAAATGCAGAATAAGGGTAAGCGTTTCACCCCAAGGCACAGAGGTTGTGGTTGTTCCCATGACAAGCGTGTCGACGATGAACAGTGTGGTGAGAATGTCGCGCACCTGAAATGATACGTCGATTTGGTCAGAGTCATAATGGGTTTTCGATAGCGTGAACGAAACAGTATAGCCTTGAGTTCCATAAGCCACCTTGGATGTGGCTAAGGTAATCGTATATGTGCCATCGCTGTTATCTGTTAGCCAATAGTCAACGCCTTCAATGTTATCCATCCAGGAGAACGCGATTGTTGCTCCAGGAATGCCCAGAGACCCGTTATCTGTATCATTATACTGCAGGGTAATGACAACTGTGGTGCCCCATGGAACGGACGGATTTTCCGCCGAGGCCCAGCTGCCGGTATGAATTGGACGTACGGTAATCTCATAGTATTTGGACTTGCTTGCATAATTGGTCCGTTCAAACAAAATCGTAACGTAATAGGCTCCTTCTGTGATATCCCCCTCAAATGTGATCGTATAGGTGCCATCACCATGATTGGTGATGGAATATTTACCTGAAACGTATCCAGTTACTGACACCACGGCGTTTGTGATTGGAACTGAGGATGAGACTTCATCAGTGAATGTGAATAGCACCGAGAAATCGCTATCATAAGGAATATCCTTGGTGGTGGGAAGATAATCACTCACCAGTTGAGTGGTACGTGCATTAATGATTAGGCGAATGCGAATCGTCTGTGATGCATGATCAAGAAAGGTGGCATTCACATACAAATCCAAGATGCCAACAGAATAGGAATTCGTATTGAGGGTATACGAATAGTTCCCGTTACCCATTTCCGTTAGCGGATACAGGGTTTCGTCGATTAGAATTCTGACGGTTGCCGATTCAATTCCTTCTGGAGTAGGAATGCTGCTGAGGTTCTCGTAATAGACGGTGATGGTGAAGCTCTCATCCCAATACAAATGCACTTCATAAGTGTCTGTGACGTTATTATACGCAGTCCAGCCATCACCTGTACCAGATGGTGGATAGGCGATACTTGTCCGAACTGCATCCAGATTTGTCGCCCACGAGACGACGTTAATAATTATCGTGAAATTTTGTTGTTCAAATTCCCAGGAGGCGTCTTCAATTCGCATCGTAACTACGTACTTCACACGTTGAACGGTTGGGCCAAAGGTTTCATCTTTGTAGAAAGTGCGTGTTGTGGCATTTTCGCTGAAACTGCCCGAATACAGAGATGAGCCGAATCCTGAACCCGTATCTTCGTAGTAGTCAAATTGTACCAGCACCTTTGGCCATAGAGACGTCTCGTTCAGCACATAGGCGGATTGGAAGGGATCATAGAATTTGACAAGGGTAGTATATCCCTGGGATCGGGAGGTTTCTGCGGTGAATTCATCTGGACCGGTTTGTTGGGTAGGTTTGATCATCACATAGTTGATATTATTGACAAGATTGATTGTGAAGTCTATTTGGGTGCCCTCACTGTAGCTGGCGTTAACGTACCCATATCGGAAGAGTTCAACGCCGAATGTGGCTGTGGTACTGGGTCGCATTAGACTGGTGGAAAAATAGATCAAAGAATAACCTCCTAGGCCATCGGCGGTCATGCCGACGGTTTGGACTTGCATGTTACGGTCTAGATAGCGGATACGGGCCGTTGCATCAGTGATTGGTGCACTTGTGTCTAGATTTTCCCAGAACACTTCAACTGTCACGGTGTCGCCAGAAATAACGCGGGTACCATCAGGTGGAGTGACTTTGGTAGCGGTGGTTTCAATGACGATGGAAATCGCTTGTTCTCGCATTCCGCATTGATTTGGGGAGTTATAGGAAACAGTAACGTGCCATTCGCTTCCAGCATCAATGGGATCAATCGAGGAAACCAGCCAAGGCGCGCTAACTATCGTATCATTTGCGAGAAAGAAGTCCGGGGTGGCATCACTCTGCCACTTGGTATCATTGGGGAAGAATACAGTGATATTGGCGATGTTGGTGACTGGGTCTAAGGTTTGGATTTTGGCCATGATGCGCAGATAATCGCCTTTGACGTAGTATTCACCTGATGAGAGGTTTGTCCAGCCTCCAGTTCCTGTTGCGCTGATTTGAGGATAAATGGCCTGTACATAGTTAGTGCTTGAGGCAAAAATCGAGAAATCCTCGTTTGGACCAGCGATCCCCTCATCTAGCCAAATGAATCGGCTGGTAATGTTAAATTCATACTCAGAGATTGTGTCTCCTGTGTCGTTTTCAACTGAGGTGAGAAACCAGCCCGTTTGAAGAAATAGCCCAAAGGTGTATCCACTATAGCCGGTTGGTGGTAGTGGTGAGGGAGTGGTGTAGGTAATTTCCCATGTGGGATCTGTGTCCACGGGGGCAGTGAAGGTGGTGGAAGCAGCATCGGTGTTTTCTGTTTTGATATACATCGAATATGAATAGTCGAAGGCTAACTCGTGTGAGGAATAGAATTGAAAGAGTTGGGTAGTTGACCAACAGTTACCGATGAGAGCTTGTTCCTTGTTCGGAGTATCGGCGTAAACGTCAACGTGGCCTTGAGCAATGCCTGTATCGAGAAAAGCGGTGTTATTTAGGGTGAGGGACACTTCAGTGGGGCTACGTTGCGTCAAAATTCGATACTGGAAGTTATCGAAATAGACGTTTCCGTCCAAGTCGTTCTTCTTTCCACCAGTGTAGATGATGAAGATTCTCAGTGTTACTGTGCCATTCACGGGTGCGGTACTGAAGCTTTGAGGAGACCAGCTTGTGGGGTGGTAGGCGTCTGTGGTTGCGGACCAGCTCCCAATTTCTGATGTATGATAAATGAGGGCAACCTTGATTTCTAACTCAGTTTTCTTTGTGATATCCCCGGAATATTTGATATCGAATTCGAGGGTGGAGTTAAACGGTTGTTTATCGGACGTATAGGAAAACACATTATCGTAATTGGCTTCTGCAGAAGCATCGAAATCATGTTTAAAGTCAAGATTAATTTCCAGACAATCATCGGGGTTGCCCCCGGTCGTATTACCCCATGCTTCGACGAGGCCACGGGTGTTTAATGTTTCAACCCAGGCTGTTCCTGGCTCCGTTTGCGAAAACTCACCATTTGGAACTGGATCTTCGATTTGGAATAGGTTGCTTACTTCGCTATGGAGTCGGTACCCGAAATATGGGGAGGGGTTTGAAGGATACCGGCTAGCCAGGTAGCTGAACGCAGTGTCATTAACACCATTCTTGAAAGTAAGGCTATCGTTGCGAGCAAACTCATAAATGTCAATATCTCCACCTGATCCCTGATAGGGATCTGGAGCTGCACTCACAACAAGAGGGAGGTTAACCCCTGAAGAGGAGAGTATCATAACTAAAAAGAACGATATGACGACTGCTAATTCGAGTTTGCCTAGCTTCACAACCTGCACCTCACCGCAATTTGACCCAGCTGTAATCGTCCGAACTACTACTGAATCATATTATATTGTCAACTAGATTTTATGAGTTTTTTGTAAATGAGCCATCTAGACAAAAGAGCTGAATAGATGGATGAATGGGATGCTACTAGTGTTGTTCTATAAAGTTTAGCGCAGTTTCTAGGGGGCCTAAAAAGGTTCGAGGGGGGACCAGAGGTCCCCTAGAGCTGAGGTTTACTCTTTTCCACGTTCGGTTTCTTCGAGGGCGCGGATGACCTCTTCTTGTTCTTCCTTGGAGAGGCCGCGAAGCTGTTCGACGACAGCGTCTTTCTCGGCGGGTCCGAGGGCTTCGAGGGATAGGAGACGTGCGTGGACGCGAGGATCAACACCTTCGGGCACGAGCGTCGGTTCAGCAGGGAGTCGTCCGAAGCGGGTGCCGTCAGCCATTTGTTGTTTGAGGTCTTCGAGGAACCAGACCCGGTCTTTGGCAGGGATACGTTTCATTTCTTCGAAGAGCTCGAGTTTCTGGTCGTGGCCAAGGCCTTCGAGCTTTTCAAGTTCCTGCCAAATGATTTCATCTTCGGCTTCCCGTTCTTCGATGGTGATGGCTGCAGGTAACACAGTGGCGGCTATCGGGACGCCGAGAGCGCCGTAGGCGGGTTCGAAGATGGTTTCCATGGATTCGGGTCGGGTGGCGATGCGGTTGATGTCACGGTTGGACAGGTGGGTTGATTTACCTTTGCCTAGGTCGGTGGACATTTTCCGCATCTTGCGAACTAGCCATGGAATGGCAAACACCCGTGTATAGGCAAGCCAGGTGATGAGGATAATGATGCCAATTATGGCAGCGATTAGACCCAATCGGAGGCTGGCTTGGACGATGGGGTGAAGGGCTACATTGACATTGACCTGATGTATCGCAATAGAATAGATCAAGCCGGTTTCTGCTCGAAATTCCATGAGATATGTGAGTTCACCAGGAAAGGTGACCGAGGGCAGGGTATAGGTTCCATCCCCGTTATCTGTGAGAACCCAGCCATGTTCATCTGTAACCAGAGGAATTGTTACTGTAACCGTGGAACCAGGAATGGAGGTGTTATGATCTAGATCCCAAAGGGTTATGGTAAATGTGTATGCCGTGCCAGTGACAGCTTGGATGTTTTGTGGAATTCCTCGGATTTCTGTTCGAACCAAAGTGACGATGACTGGGAGTTGTAGGATTTGTGCGGTTTGATAGTTTTGCCGGGATAATGTGACATCCAGGTAGTAGTTGGCGGGTGAAACCTGAGTCATGTTGACTACCGCATAGTAAAAGCCAGTTTCGTCATCGTAAGTTAGGGTTCCGCTTCCCAGTAACCAGGAATATGATCCAATTGCGTTTAATACCGTGTTCTTGGCATAATCGGTGTAGTTGAAGTAAAGGTACAGAACATCACTACGTGGGACGGTCCAGGGCTCAGAGATGTTTAGCCAGGTGATTGCACCAGTTTCGGGGAAGTACATCCAGGCGTTAACAAGATCTAGTTGAGTGGGTCGTGATTCGATGTAGATGGTGGCAGAATTGACTACGAATTCAAAACTGGGTGGGTTTGCAGCAAAGGTTGCGATGTAGACTGAACCGGATGAAAAAGCTGTGCTGGGTAGTGTAATTGTGTACCATCCGGGTGTCCCATTCGCGATCATGGTTCCCGAGTATGGGCCCCAGAAGTATTCAACAGTAGCTCCTGTGATTGGAGTGTCGTTGAACAGATTTCGGAGGAAAATATTAACTGTGAAGTTCAATCCCCAATAGACAACATAGGTGGTAGTTTCGGGTTCGAGGGCAGCTGGGAGTAGGGTGAGGACCAAGCTAATTGCTCGGGATTGAGAGTTAACGTTGGGAGAGGAGGCCGTGACGTAGATAGTGTAGGATCCAGCGATTAATCCGGTGGTGTCAATGGTGATATTATAGATTCCTCCACCTATTTCGGAGTAAATACCATTTAGGGTTCCAACGGAGTAGGTGACGACCGCACCGAGGACTGGGCTTCCAAGTAGGGTACTATAATTTACTGGGAGGCTAAAGGCGGATCCAATGGTAAAGTTCAGTGAATAGCGACCCGGTGGTACCGTATCGAGGAAACTGGGAATTTGCTTGACATTGACGACTACTGATGCAAAGCTTTGAGCACAATTTGTGCGGTTGACAAAGGCGGTCACATAGTGAACACCAATCGTGCCTGAAGAGGAGGAGAACCAGGTGCCATAATAGCCTCCAGGTCCGCTGGTATTGCTGAAAGCACCTCCGATCCAGGAGAAGGTGACGTTAGCATCTGTGACTGGGTCACCGAAGATGGTTTCCACATAGATTTCAACCCAGAAGTTTTCACCATAGATAATATTAATGGGATCGGCCACCGTGACAGTCAGGTCTAGAGGGAGTGGGTTAACGTAGAATTGGACAATGATTTGGCGGGTATTATAGAACGTTTTACTTACAGTGATAGTGACCGTATGAAGTCCAATATCGATGTTATCGGTTCTAAGGGTAAGAACGTACATGTCAGTAACATAATAGACATCTCCCCAGTCACAGGTCACCAGTGCCCCGGCAATGCCGACGCCTCCGTGATCAGTGTCATTGTAGAAGAGGGGAATGCTGGTGTTTTGGCTCCAATAGACATTAGTCGGGTTGGTGAAGTCCAGATCGGTGAGGATTTCGCGAACGGTGACAGTAATGTAGAATTGCTGAAATTGATACCGTTCTTTGTATATGGTGATATTGAGTACGAATGAGCCTAGGGACCCTGGACCAGTACTGTTCAGCTCAATCTCATACCAGCCACTTCCAATCTCAGTGATGGTATAATATCCAGCGGTCCAGTTTGCAGTGACTTCCAGGTAGGGTACACAGCCGGTTACTCCCATACTGTCAGCTTTCCGGAGATATTCAATTTGGATAGTTGCATTGTCCCGCCAGGGAACGTAGACGCCTGCGGCTTGTGGTGAATTAACTATGGTTTCAGCTACAACGTCAATGAGGATGAAGCAGAAAGCGTCATCATAATGGCTTTTACTCGCATTCACGCGAATCCAAAATTGTCCCACATCGCCGGCTTCAAGAGCGTTAATCTCAGCTTCCCAGTAACCAGTTCCTGATACATAGTGGAAGCTAATCGTGCCGGTTGTCCAGTTACCTTCGACGACCGCTGCAGGTTCTAACCAATCATCGCTGTCGACATCTAAGTAACGGACTTTGGGGAATAAGGGCTGGTCTTCATAGAAGGTTTCAATGATGGGTTCACGGGGAGTAAGGCTAGTTCCGTGGCGAACAGTGTATTGGAGATTGATTTCACCAGCTTCTGTGGAATTATCCCAATTTACAAAGATGGCGTAGGTGCCTCCAGTGGTGTTCCAGCCATCATTGTAGAAGCTTTGTGTGTACACCCATCCGGCAGCAGTGGGATTCACTAATTCGGTATAATATATCCCTCCACCTGGTTCGAAGATGGTGACATTTGCTTGGGTGGATGAAACGCCTGATGGTGGATTGTTTGAACCATCTAAAATTCTCGCCTGTACGCGGGTTGTGTTGCCAGCCCGTATCGCAGAGGTGGGAGTCCAGCCGCCATCATAAATTTGCAGCTCTGCTGAATCGACGTAGTTATGGGATTCAGCTTTAATGTACCAGTACCCATCAGGGCTATTTGTGATGTCAGTCGTTGGGATGCTAATATAGCCGTCTCCTAAGCCTCCACCATAGCAGAGATGGAGAGTATTTGTTGTAGGAAGCTGGGGTTCAGAGACGAAGGTGACATTCCAATCATCTGGGATTGTGAGGTTGAAGTGATCATTCCAATAGAGGGTGGGCAAGGCCAGTTGATAATACATCTTCCAGACCGTGTTTTGTCCACTTGAAGCGATAAACTGGGTGCCAGAAGTAAAGGGATCCTGTGCGTAGAGAGTTGTGCTAAATTTCTGTGAGAACAGGTTTGTGTCAACTGTGAGTGTGATATCCATATCCATGTCAGGATTGGGTGGGTATGGGGTTGAAGTCCAATTAACTTCAGCTATCACAGGAGACGTCGTCCATGGGCTTGCCAGTTGATCTTCGGTTACTTGTCCTGAACCGAAAGTATCATCGATGACATCGAGCCCGTTTACTTTGAGGTTGATATCAGAGGGAAGCACAAGAGCGTTGATATAAACGAAGACATTATCAAAACGTGCTCGGGGTCGGGGGTCGGGGCTAAATCGTGTCCCGCTGTCTCCGGTATAGCGGAGTCCCACTTGCACATTGAGTCCATCTGCTAAATTAATGACATTGGGGTTGAAGGGTTGTTGCCCGGTGTTGGTCCAGGTCTGTTCAGAAACCAAGACATTGTCAAAGCCCATTGAATAGACTTGGGTGCCATCTATTCGAATATAAATTTGAAAAGGTAGTCCTAGCCCCCATCCAGAGTCGGTCCAAACAGCGTAATCAAATTGAATAGAGGCAGAGAGGACTTGTCCGCGTGGAGGAACAGCGATAGTTTGATTCCAGCGGGCATAATCGACAGGATCATAGGAGTACCAACCGCTACCCCTGTCATAACCATTGATATCGCATCGAACAGCCGGATTGCCAGTACCATGGCCATTAGCTTCATAGCTTGTGCTAATGACGTTAACCCAAGATCCCCCGTCAAACGTGATGCCGTTCCAATATTGGGCTGTATTATCAAAATAGGGATTGAGTACCCAAGAGCGATTCTCTGCTACGTCATACACATAGGTGACAAGCATGTAACCTTCCCATCCGGGAGGAAGAACTGCTTGGGCTGTGTCGTTGTATCGGATGCTAGCTGAGCTGTCATAGATGAGGTGAAGACTCTGCCCTGCATCCGTTCGGTTAGCATATTCAGCCACATTCCGCGCCATTCCAATGCCTGAATAATCAGGACTTGGTGGAGGTGGTCCTCCATCCGGTTGCATTGGAGATGATGATTTGCTTGCATTAGGGGCAAGGGTGGGGTCAATTCCTTGAGTGGATAAAGGTTGGAGAAGGAGTGGAATAAGAAAGAGACATAATGCCATAATGGCAACTGGACGGATTTTCATTAGATTACTCTCCATTAACTTGATGGCGCGCAATGTCAGCTAGGCTGCTGTAGCCACTTAGCTAGACACACGATAGGAATTTAAATAGATTTCCTGAAATTTCTAATTGAAAAAAGCCGACCTTATATCTCGCACTTATTATCCTAAATCCACTTTCATGCTGAAAGTAGGTAAACCCTTAATCCGAGAATGATATTCTCTATTCTTCGTCCTCATCAGACGTCTTATACTGCTCTTTTAGGGTTTCGAAGACCTCTTCGCGATCTTCAGGCGCAAGGCTGCTTATCTGTTTGAAGAGAGTTTTCTTCTCCCTTTCACTGAGCGCAGGAATGGCATCGAGTCGAGCTTGGATGATTTGCTCTTCTGCTGTCGTGTCCAGGAGCCCTTCAGGAGGGGCTCTTGGCGTGCGTTGGAAGCGGGTGCCATCAGCCATCTGGCGTTTGAGGTCTTCGAGGAACCAGATGCGGTCCTTGGCGGGGATGCGCTTCATTTCTTCGAAGAGCTCCAATTTCTGATCCCGACCAAGACCCTCGAGCTGGTCGAGTTCATGCCAGATATCGATCTCTTCGGCTTCGCGTTCATCCACAGCTAGGGCGATGGGGATGGCGGTGGCGACGAAGGTGATTTTTGCGCTATCATAGACATCTTCCATGATATTGGTCATTTGATCGGGACGCGTGGCGATACGGCGTTGATCGCTACCGGACAGTTTGGGTGTCTTTCCTTTGCCAAGGGTAGTGGACATTTTCCGCATCTTGCGGACCAGCCATGGAATCGCAAAGATTCGAGTGTAAGCCATCCAAGCGACGAGGAGGAGGATGCCGATGATGGCGGCAATGAGTCCGTAGGTAATGACGTTTCGAGTAAATTCTGGGGTTCGTACGACTAATTGAAGGTTGTAGGCTCCTGTTTCGTGGTCATCCATGATAGCATTGATATTGAGTTCCCAAACGCCCTCAAAGAAGACGGAAAGTCCTACAGCCTCATAAACGCCAGGTTCGATTTCTAGCATTTGGATGGGCTGAGGGTTAATGCCTGAGATTTGAAGGTAAACAGATGCCCCTGAAATTGGAATCTGGTGGGCAAGGTCAGTGAAGTTAATCCGGACTCGAAAGAGATCACCGATATTGAGTTGATAGAATGTTGTATTGAGGATGGGATGAAGAAGATAGACTGCAGTGGGAATATTACGAACTTCGATTGTGAAACTCAGAATCGCTACATCAAAGTTTTGTCCGCCAAAGCCCGCTGCGGCCGCGTATGAACCGATGGGCACTGTGCTTGAATTGATGACGACCTGATAGAGGCCATTGCCGATGTATACGATATTTTGGTAGCCTACAATGTAGCTGATTTGCCCGGTTGCATTATGAATCGGTTGACCATTCATCCCAGTATAGTTGAATGTTAAAACAAGCAGGTCATTAATGGGCACCCATAACTCGTCAAGGGGCGCTTGGCGCATGCCCCATATGCTTTGAGTGTATGCGTCGACAAGATTAGCTTCGGTGGGTTGAGGGGAGATCAGAAGCAGGATTTGGGATGTTGCATCTTCATAGGCGGCGATTTGAGCGCGTATAGTGATGGTATAGGTGCCCACGGATTGATTCTCGACTTGGATAGTTATTGAATACCATCCGTCCGTCCCATTGGGAAGTAAAGTGCCAGAGAAGCCTATCCCAAAATATTGGGGTGCTGCACCAAGAATTGGTTGGTTTTCTGCTGTATCGTTAAGATACACCGCGAATGTGAAAGTGCCGTTCCAGAACACGCTATGAGAGGTAAACTCAGGAATAATTTGCACTTCTCGGCCACGGATGAGAATACTAACAGAAAGAAAAGCTTGCCAGTAATCAACAGGTGCATTGGCATCTAGGAAAAAGCGAAGCTGGTAAGTCTCGTTGACCAGATATTTCGATGCGTCAAAGATCATCGAATAGTTACCAACCTCACTGGGTACAGAGATAAGTTTACCGTAATCTACCATATCTGCTGTTGAATTAAATAATGTCCAGGTCGCACTACCAAGAATAGAAGTCACATTTACATCGATTCCTTGGCCGGCTGGTGTTGAATCCGAATCCTTGTAAAAGACAATGAATGTTCGGCTTACATTATAAGGAACTTCAACGAAGGGGACAGTTGTCGGTGCCTTAAGCTCTATTTCTGTTCGATGTTCTTGGGCGACTATCCCAATTGCTACATAGGTGTCTTCAGTACTACTCACAATAATCGGGGCTGTTTGGTTATGATTTCGGAATTGATTGATGTAGCGAACATTGATATCATATTGATCGGGGGGAAGGTAGGTTGAAGCGGAAGGGGTGGCGTTCAATGCAAAAACGGGATCCGTTGATGTGGCGTTATCGAGGAAGACTTCTGCATATGTTGGGAGCAGACTATCATCAAACCAGTCCCTAACCTCTAAAGTCACATAACTTAGCTGGCATTCAATGGTAAGGGACCAGCCACGTTGGATGGTATGATCTAAGAGTATACCTGTGGTGTTTACGGTAAAGGTAATGCTTCCACCATACGTTGATAGGAGAGAATAGTTGGAAATTACTGTATAGGTATCTGAGGGTAATTTGAGAAAGTCGATTGTGGCAACATCGGTTATACCAGAGCGAACAAGGTGACTTGTACTATTATAAACGTAGATTGCCACATTCGAGATACTAGTCCCAGCAACATCCTTAGTCGTGCATGTCAGCACATTATGTGCATAGAACTCCTCTTCACCGAGTGCTAGCGAAATGGGTTGATTGACCTGCATTGAAAGAGAACGAGTTTCGGTGAAGTTGGTGCCAAAGGCTGAGGTATACAAGGTATAATCATAGACGAAATGGTCTCCATCTGGCATCACGAAGAAGTCCCCTTGATGCCCTTCACGGAGAATCTGCTGCAACATAGTATTGTCTCCCATCCCTGAGACAGCAAGAGAGAGAACTTCCCAACCAACAGGATTCACTTTCGCTATGAGCCCAACGGAGGGATCAGTTCCGCTCGCATTATCATACCAGGTCATCCAGGGCTCAACGGGAAAGTCTCGGCGACGTCCATCTACTGTCTCATTGTAAAGCCCGTATTTGGAACCATACCATGATTTGCGGTTTTGCAGGGCATCAATAGTGCCAGGGGTTCCGATCCCGCAGGTGAAGGTCATGATATGCGGCCAGTCCCCATAGTTTTTAACGGCACATTGCTGGCCTGATTCTTGGGGATTAGCTTCAATATCGAGAAGTATTTTTACAAACAGATTGTCCCCATGCCAATAGAAGGTGTAGGTAATCGTATAGTTGAAGAATCCATGGCTTCCCCAGCTCCTCGAGTACGAGTCTTGATATGGATCGGAGGGATAAATAGAAGAGCTGGTTTCGTAGCCTCCATCACTGGTGACAATCTTGATTCGGGTGAAGAGTGGTCCATCATCAAGGATCCATACACCCGCCCCTTCGACCCAGGCTTCAGCTGGATTATCGGGGGCAACGTTGGCACGGTTATTTGATTCCATTCCTGGATTGACCAAATATGGATCAAGGGCGAATTCACCTAATAGCATGTATTGATCAGCGGATGTGCCGTTAGATGTATCAAACGCGTCAGCATCACCATATCGAGCGGTGATTAAGCCACAGCAGGGTCCACCCCAATCAGACCCCCCACGGAGGGTGTCGACAAGGAGAATTGCCGAGTGTTCGTATTGGCTGGCTGATGATCGGATGAAGATTGTGTCAACACCAGTGTAATTCGTTGAGGTGACATCAGAATAGACCCAGGGCATGATGGTATCATCTGTTGCAGGACCATCAGTGGGGATGGCATCAATGTGGTCAGGATAGGAGGGGGGTGTGATTGGGTCATCGTCATAATAGAGGTAGAATACTTCTTGGTGGTTCTGAGTGATATTGACAAGGAAACAAACTGTACAAGAATCATAATAGTTACCCGTTTTAGAGACATTCCAGATTTGGGATGGAACCTCATGCCAGGTTGTTAGATCCCAATAAGCGACTGCGATGATGTTTTCCCGAGCCGTGTTGGGTGAAAAGGTGAGGTAGACATGAACAGGTTCCATGGCTCGGGAAGCAAGATTAGGCTCGACGATTGTGATTTTCCGTCGATAATCGTATGAAGTGTTCCACCACTCTACAAGTGTTTCCCGTCCTGTTCCAAAGGGATTATCGGGTATTGGTGGTGAATTATCCTCTATTGGCAATATAATGAGATCGCCAGACGGAGAAGCAGGTTGTATACTAGGAGCGGATTGGGTATACAATCCACTTTCCGGTGAAGTGGTTTGTTTAGGTAGAGCAAAGGTTGGAACTATAAACTGGACTAGAAAGAAAACGAGAAAGAGCCCGAGGGCTAGATTACTTTTACGCATCCCAAATCGCTCCTCTATGGAGTTGTGTGGAAGGTTGGTATCAACTAGCCGTGAAATGTGCTTTAACGCTTTTGTCTACTATGGGTGGAGTTTTCGAATACTGTGGAATCTGCGAGGTATCAAATAAGGCTAGTTGAGTGTGAATTGCATATGGAAGAGCCTATTTATCCACCACTTTGGGGTCACGTTTTTCGAAGAAGGCTTTGATTCCTTCTTTGGCATCTTCGGTTTCAAAGGCCTCGCCGAAGTAGCGGGCTTCGAGTTTCAACCCCTCTTCGATTGACATATACAAAGCGCGTTTCATGGCTTTCTTTGCAAGTTTGATTGCCATCAGACCACGTTGGGCAATCCGTTCTGCTAGGCGCATCGAGGTCGGAATAAGCTGAGAGGGTGGAACAACTTTGTAGACGAAGTTTCCCATTTCAGCGGCAGGAACGATATCGCCAGTGAGAATGAGTTCTCTGGCGCGTTGGGGATCCATCCAATGTTGAAGACGTTGAGTTCCACCCCATCCTGGAATGATGCCGAGTTTGATTTCGGTTTGTCCGAAACGCGCGGTTTCTGAGGCAATTACGAAATCACAGGCTTGGGAGAGCTCCATTCCGCCACCTAGGCAAAACCCGTTGACTGCCATGATAAGGACTTTGCTGTGGTTTTCTAAGAAGAGGGTAAACTCTTGACCCATCCGAGAGACTGTTTCGGCACCTTTCGCGTCCAGATCCTTGAATTGTTTGATGTTTGCGCCGCCAATGAAGAATTTGTCTCCAGCACCCGTGATGATGATGACTTTCGTATCGTCTTGATCCAATTCGGTGAGGATTTCTTTCAGGGTTGTGAAGATTTCTTGGTCAAGGGCGTTCGCAGGGGGATTATTGATAGTGATTAGTGCGATTTGCTTCTCTTTTTTCAATTCGACTTTGGACATCTGATGGTGTCTCCTGAAAGGTTCATGATGGTCTTACCGGTTCAAAGTCCCTTTTACCTGTTTGGTTTGCCAAAGGAGAGATGAATAACCCCGACCTTTATAGAAGGAACACGGGGATTCATTATAGCAGCGAGGTTTACTTCAATGCGATTTGGAATCACAGCTTTGGACTGGCCCACGGTGTTGAGCCAGCTGTCTTCGGATGGATTCTTCGATTTAAGCAGGTTCGACTTTGCTGAGATAGCCCGAATAAATCATGAGCAGGGCTTTTCTCTCTTGGAACTCACCCTCGATATCGGTTATGTGATTCCCGGAGCGTTATCCGAACAACAGGTTTCAAAGTTACACACTTTGAAAGAGAAATTAGATTTGACTTACACGGTTCATCTGCCCTTGTGGTCGATTGAACCCTCCAGTCCAAACCCCTTTATTCGTGAAGCATCAGTTGCATGTCTTATTGATGCAGTTCGCCTAATTGAACCACTGGAACCTGAAGTATATGTAGTCCATAACGCAGGGTGGATTGGAGCCGAATTCGGGGAATTCGAAATCGGCGGAGAGGACCAGCCGGTTATATCGATGATATTAGGGAATTTGGCTGAACAGAGTATCCGCGAACTCATTCAGCAAACAAATATTCCGTCACGGAAGTTTGCCTTAGAATCAATCGAGTTCCCATTTGAAATTACATGGATGATTGCTGAAAGATTGGATACATCAATTTGCCTTGATACTGGCCATGTTCTCTCTGGACAGTCAGGAGCAACTGATGTCGTCGACTTCGTCAACCAATACCATAGCCGGTTATCAGAAATCCATCTACACGATGGAGACCTAAGGAAAATGGTAGGAAGAAGATTCCCCTATTACGATCATCGAGTGCTAGGCGAGGGCACTTTACCCACAGTCGAGTTTCTCATCACCCTTGAAGACCGAGGATTTGATGGACCAATAATCTTCGAACTGAACCGTGAAGATGCCCTGAAATCCCTGGAAGTCATCCGAAAACTTTTACCTCATCTGACAATTGAGTGTTAGTAGATTGTGAGGAACTCGTCAGTGAAACGCTTCGTTGATTTACACACACATACAACCGCTTCTGATGGAACCGAGTCGCCGACACAGGTGGTCAGTAAAGCTCATGCTCTTGGATTAGTGGGAGTTGCAATTACAGATCATGACACGATCCATGGCGTCGAGGAAGGATTACGTGCAGGCATAAATCTGGGAATTGAAGTCGTTTCGGGAGTAGAAATCAGCTGCAATTGGCACACTCACCACGTTCATTTACTCGGTCTTTACCTTGACACCCAAAACTCAGAGTTACTTTCTTTGCTGGAATGGATGCAACTTGGACGTGAACAACGCCTACCCAAGATGATTGCTAAACTCCGGAAGTTAGGCATCGAGGTTGATCAACGGGAAGTAGAAAGAGAGGCGAGGGGTGAATCCTCTGGACGTCCTCACCTTGCTCGGGTCCTCCTCCGGCACAACCATGTGATCTCCATCGAGGAAGCGTTTGACAAATACTTGGGATATGGCCGCCCTGCCTATGTGGAGCGCCCACGACCTACAATCAGTCAAGGCATCCAAATCATTCTCAACGCCAAAGGAGTTCCCGTAGTCGCCCATCCTCTTACTATTGACGTGGGGCCAAAGGAGTTAATCACCGATTTAGTGCAATTACGCCTCCAAGGCATCGAATACTACTACCCATACGAGCAAGTTGCAGGGAAATCTGAGACATGGTA
The DNA here is from genome assembly GCA_048938295.1 of Promethearchaeota archaeon. Lineage (GTDB taxonomy): Archaea > Asgardarchaeota > Hermodarchaeia > Hermodarchaeales > Hermodarchaeaceae > Hermodarchaeum. The sequence goes on along the minus strand of JBHLMI010000001.1, from coordinate 34,747 downwards.
TTCAAATATTGAACCAAATCGAGCAGAACTCATGCAACTAGCTAAACAGTACAATCTGATTCTCACAGGTGGTTCAGATTACCATGGCAGAGCCTCGAACAAAGTAGATCTGGGCTCACTTCCGGTTCCCGTTGAAACTCTGGAAATGCTTCGACGCCGATATAAAGAGCTGTTTGGTTTCCTACCGACTCCGCGAGGGCCAGCCTAGAGGATGGCAAGGTTTAAAAAGCCGTGTTGAGCTGACAAGCCCAGACAAGAGATACGTGTTCCACGTCGTGTCTCAATCATTTAATTTGCATGATTAGATTCGAGACGGAACGACGGTAACTCACCTGCACGAAGACTCAGTGAGAACTGATGTCTTCAGATGAGGCAACGTGAAAGAAACACCTAGCTAGCCCAGTTCACCTGAATCAGTGGAGCTCGATTCAGTGTTGTGGGTTTACTTGTCACACTTACCCAACTAGAGGGAATGAAAGAACATGACAAAAGTAACCTTCCTCGGTGGATGCCGCCAAGTCGGAGCATCGGCAGTTCTTGTAGAACAAGCAGGTGCCCGTGTTGTTATGGATTACGGCACCGCCTTCAATGGGGTCCAACGTGTACCCTTACCGGTCTCCACACGTAACCTCACTAGCGTCCTAACACATGCGCATTTAGACCATAGTGGGAGCCTGCCGCTAATTACAGGTAGTCAAACTAACCATGTGTCTATGTATTCAACGGCATTAACAAAAGACCTAGTAAGACTACTTCTCATGGATATGCTACAAATCGGGGGAGACTCCTTGGCCTTCGAACGACCAGAAATCCAAACCCTTCTTCAAAACACACGGACTTTAGGCTATGGTAAACCAGTTCAAATTCACCCGAAAGTCCAAGTCACACTCCACGATGCCGGACATATTCCGGGCAGTGCCACCATCCTAGTTGAAACCGAAGCCAATGGCGATGGCGGCGCCCGAATCCTATACACAGGCGACCTGAACACAACCGACACCCGGCTAGTCAAAGGAGCTCCAAATCTACGGGATTTAGGCGAACTCGATGCGATTATCATTGAGAGCACTTATGCTCGAGAAGATCACCCACCACGTCGTAACGTTGAGAAGGAGTTTACTGATACTGCACGCTCAACGTTAGAATCGGGAGGCACGGTATTAGTGCCATCCTTTGCCGTTGGACGGGCTCAGGAAATTCTGACAGTCCTCGACGAGCATCGGCATCGAGGGCTTGACTACCCTATCTTCATCGATGGAATGGCCCGAAAAGTCACACGGATTATGCAACAACACGCCAAGTCCTTTACAGGCGGTATGAAGGCTAGCAAAGCCGCCCAACGAGCTTCCTTTATCCGTAACCAAGCCGATCGAAAAGCAGTGCTAGATGAACCGGCAATTATCATCGCCCCCGCTGGAATGCTCAAGGGTGGAACCGCACAGATATATTTGAAAGGTATAGCCAGCAAGTCTCAAAGCAGTGTTTTACTTGTTGGAAAACAGCTTCCAGGGACACCTGGTTCTGAATTGGTCAAAACAGGCAGCATAACATTACGTACCAAAGATGCTGAATCCAAAGTTCTCAAGGTGAAAGCCCAGGTGAAATCTTTTGATTTCTCCTGCCATGTTGGGCGCCAAGAAGTTTTGAACTACCTCAAAGGGGCACAAGGGAATCCTAAGATCTTCACGGTGCATGGAGAGCCCGCATCCTGTGAAAACCTCGCTCAGACACTCCAGAGGCTTTTTGGCTTTGATGCGCAAGCAGCGACCTGTGGGGAGTCGATTCTATTCAACTAGTAACATCTAGAATAAATGGCTGTTAGGCTTCACGGAGCTCTCGACGAAGAATCTTTCCAACTGCAGATTTAGGTAAATCTTCTCGAAATTCGATGATGCGAGGGTATTTGTAAGCAGCCATTTCTTGTTTAGCCCAGTCTCGGATTTCATCTTCGCTGATTGATCCTTTGTATTCAGGTTTAAGAATGATAAACGCCTTAACTTCCTCTCCCACACGTCTTTCAGGTATGCCAATAACAGCACATTCAGCAACGGCAGGGTGCCGATACAGTAGGGCCTCAACTTCAGCGGGAAATACCGAGTAACCACTACGTTTTATGAGGTCCTTTTTTCGGTCCCCTATGTACAGGTAACCTTCATCGTCAAATCGTCCTACATCACCGGTATGGAGCCAGCCTCCTCGAAGCGTTGCTGCCGTAGCTTCTGGAGCGTTCCAGTAGCCCTGGAAGATTTGCGGTCCCTTCGCAAGTATCTCCCCCCATTCTCCAATTGGAAGTTCTTTGGTGTCGTCACTTTGGTCAACGATTTTGATATCAGTATTAAAGGTGGGTATTCCCACTGCGCCAGGACGCAGAACCCCTTGAGGGATGAGAGTGAGAATGGGTGAAGTTTCAGTCATGCCATAACCTTCGACAATGTAGCTACCGGTTTCGTTTTGGAATTGCTCCAACACTTCGACAGGTAATGAGGCGGCACCTGAGAAGCAGTTTTCGAGACTGCGGATATCGTATTTCTGTAATAGAGGACTAGCTAGCAACGATACATACAAAGTGGGAACACCCACTAACACCGATGCCTGGTACTGTTGGATGCTTTTCAGAATCTCTTTGATATCTGGACGAGGAATGAGCACAACGGAGGCGGCGATTAGCGCAGAGAGCACGATGATGCACGAAAAGCCAAAGGCATGAAAAGCAGGTAATACGCCGATGAAACATTCTTCACCTTCCCGCACAGTAAACCATTGACTACCAACTTTTGCATTGAACATGAAGTTTTGATGGCTAAGCATCGCGCCCTTTGGGGGCCCTGTGGTTCCCCCAGTATATAACAAAGCAGCGGTGTCATTTGCACTGACATCGACCGATGGAGCCCTAGTGGAGTGCCCCTGTAATAAATCTTGGAAGAGGTGAATGTCATTGCCTGTTGGTAACCGTGGCTGAGGAATTTTACGAGCTAATCGTGCTAGAATTGCTTTCGTCTTACTCAGGTATTCCCCAGTTCGCGTATAGATTACTGACCGGAGAGATGTGCCTTGTTTCCCAGCCTCGATAACCTCATGAAAGAGATCCAAGCCAATGAGGTGTGTAACCTCGGCTGAGTTCAGTTGGTATTTTAGTTCATGCTGCTTGAATAGCGGATTAATGGGAGTAACAATAGCGCCAGCCTTGAGTATTCCAAACAGGGTCAGTGGAGCTTGGGGAATGTTTGGGAGCATGAAGGCTATACGGTCTCCTTTTTTCACACCTAAATCAATGAGCACGTTTGCTAGCTGGTTGGAAAGTAAATCAACATCCTGAAAGGTTAGAGTCTTGCCTTGGAAATGATAAGCAGGGTGGTTTGGGTACTGCTTTGCAGTTGCACTCAGAGTTTCATGGATGGTTGTGTCAGGTATTTCAATGTCAAAAGAAAAACCTTCTGGCCAGCTTTTGTGCCAAAATCGGTCCATAATTCTCACATCCGATAAGAAACTATAACTGTTTATTCTTTGAAGCGCATCGACTTTAAATGCTAACAAATCCGTTTTTTTCAGTTTCAGCGATATCGGTCATGAATCGATTGACACTTGCGGAGTAAAGAACAAGAAAAAGTGAGGAGGACTTTACGCCCTCCATTTGAACAGGCTAGCTTTACGATAGCGTTGCCGTTACAGAACCTATATCCGCATGAGCCATGATGTCAATCGAATTTGCAGTTGACCCAAAGTCGGAGGTTTCATACTCGGTTGCACTCACTTCCGACCATGGACTACTTGGTGTGACACTGACTGGTCCAATATTAGAAGCACCTGTAAAGCTGCCACTTGCACCTGAAGGAAGCGCCACATTCACATAAATCGGACCTGTAGTTGCTGAAAGAGTAACTGTGATGTTTCCATTGAGCGTTGCCGTGCTGGTAAGATCAAACTGGACAATACCTGCCGTGGCTTCAAGGCTGACATCATCCAGATGCGCAAATTGACCTGCAATCACGCGAATGCTACCCGCATTCGTGTCAGTATTGATTGAATAATTAGCACCACTACCAAGGAAGATATCAGCTGCAGCAGCTGCATAGTTAAAGGTAATCGTGTTCGATGCATAGGATACCGTGGGATCTCCGTGTTGATCAACTGTCAACCGATTCGCCGTCACATCCATTCGGTAAATCAAAGTGGCATTATCAACGAAGGTAATATTCACAACACCAGCTACTAGATTAATATTCAACGTGATTAACTCAGGTGGTGTTGGTGCCACTTCATCGAAGTGATACTCTATCGGTTGGTTTTCGTATTGCCATCTTATGGCATTTTGCCAGAAAAACCAGCCACCGATGATTCCGGCACTGATGATGACAATGGCAACGACAGCAACAATAATGTAGGTTGTCCGGTTGCTCCCTGTTGTCTGAGTTATTTTATTTGCCATGCTAAATTAACACCTAATTTAGTGTTTGATTACTTTGGGCATCAAAAAGTGCCATTATAAATATTTGCTATTTCCTCTCATTCCAGCATCGATGATGCAGTGATTCCTTTTGACAGTCGTAAGCCTTTTTGTTTCCAAGCAACCTTTATTGTGTTAATCCTTCCACCTAAAGGTCATTCTAACTTTGAGGTTGAACTAATGACGGAATCTGTCCTTTTAAAAAAAGAACCAGAAAAAAAGATCGCTTGGCTGATTTTGAATCGTCCCGAAAAACTGAACACCATCAATGAGGAACTCACCCTTCAGCTTCAGCAAACGCTGGCAAAGGTTGAGCTAGATAAGGAGATTCGTGTTCTGATAATAACCGGCGCAGGAGAAAAAGCATTCTCCGCTGGTGCCGACCTGTCAGTTTTCATGAGTGGGGTAACCCCCCTTTATGCCCAATATATTGCCTCCAAGGGTCATGAGTTGCTAGCGATGATTGATCGGTTGCCCCAACCAGTCATAGCCGCAGTCAACGGGTATGCATATGGCGGGGGCTGTGAAATCGCTTTGGCGTGTGATTTTCGCTTGGCGTCCCAGCGCGCGAAAATTGGATTTACTGAAGTAAATTTAGGGTTAATTCCAGCATGGGGAGGAACCCAACGGATGCCGCGACTCATCGGATTGGCAAAAGCCCGTGAGGCTATCTTGTTAGGAAAACAATTCAGCGCTGAGGAAGCGTTGGAAATCGGGTTGGTAGACCGAGTATACGCAGATGACTCATTCAACAAGGAGGTCAGAGCTTTTGCTCAAACACTCGCAGAGCGAGCACCAATTGCAATGAAACTGGTAAAGCAATGTCTTAACTATGGCACACAAGTCCCACTTGAA
>JBHLMI010000001.1:0-29348 GCA_048938295.1 Promethearchaeota archaeon | reverse complement strand
CACTCGCAGAGCGAGCACCAATTGCAATGAAACTGGTAAAGCAATGTCTTAACTATGGCACACAAGTCCCACTTGAAATCGGGTTGGCCTATGAAGCGCAGGCATTTGCGAAAACGTTTACAACAAAAGACATTTTTGAGGGTATGACCGCATTCTTGCAAAAACGGAAACCTGAATTCAAAGGCGAATAATAATCCGTAAAGGTGACTTGTATGAAAGAACTCCGTGACACTGTAATTGTTGATGCTATCCGAACACCCATTGGACGGAAAGATCGTGCATATGCACATACCCGACCCGATGAATTGGCGTCTCATGTCCTTCGTGAAATCACGAAACGAATGAGGGTTGAACCTAAAGACGTTGACGATGTGATGATGGGTTGTAATACCCAAACTGCCTGGCAAGGGGCAAACATTGGTCGATTAGCATTGCTAGGTGCTGATTTTCCATATACTGTACCTGGCTGCTCAATCAATCGAGCTTGTGGTTCGTCCCAGCAAGCAGTAAATTTCGCCGCCCAGTCTATATCCACATACAACGCGGACATCGTTATTGCAGCAGGTGTAGAGCACATGTCCTGGCTTCCTATCGGTGCTGATTTTGGGGAAGGGTGGGCAGCTTTCAATCCCGAACTCCTCAAAAAATACCAGTTTATACCAATGCCCATGAGTGCTGAGCGAATGGCGGAAAAATACAAGATACCCCGCGAAGACCTTGACAAGTTTGCCTTGTGGAGCCATCAGAAAGCAGTAGCTGCTTGGGAGACTGGCAAATTCAAGAACGAAGTCGTGCCAACGCCTGCAAAGCAGGAAGATGGAAGCTGGGTAACCATCGAGAAGGATGAAAGTCCGCGTCCCACCACCTCGTTGGAAAAACTGGCAACGCTTCCTCCGCTGTTTGGTGGCGTAGTTACCGCTGGAAATAGCTGCCCGATAAACGATGGGGCAGCAGCAGTGATGCTCATGTCACGGGAAAAAGCAGATGAGCACGGACTAAAGGCTCGCGCAGTAGTGAAATCACAGGCTGTGGTTGGCACTGAGCCCGTCATTTGTTTGGAGGGACCGATCTTCGCTACACCACCTGCCTTAGAACGGGCAAATCTCACCATTGATGATCTTCATGCGATTGAGGTCAATGAGGCATTTGCGAGTGTTGTAATCGCCGCCGGCAAGATGTTGGGCTTTGATCCCCTCAAGGACCCGCGATTGAACGTCAATGGAGGATCGATTGCGTTGGGCCATCCATTAGGAGCATCCGGTGCCCGAGTAATCACTACTCTGCTCAATGTCATGGAGCAAACTGATGGCCAGTATGGACTAGCGACGTTTTGTTGCGGGCTTGGACTAGGTACAGCAACAATACTTGAAAGGGAAAAATAGGAGAATACCTTGGTACATCGCCATCGCAGGGGCAGTCTTACTCATCGTGGGCGTAGTTCTGTGGGAAATCGATTACCTTTGGCGTCGCCGCCAACAGCAAGAACCCACAGAAACTCCCAAAACCGAAGGTTAACTGATCTGCGAGAGCAGTCCATGAATGAATTGCCGGACAGCGGATTTCCCACGATAAACTCCAAAGTGCCCTTCACAGAGGATATCCGCCTGCAAAGCTTGGACCAACTTCATGGAGGTCCGCCACTGATTAACATCACTCCCCCACGCCACGTTGAAAGGACCATGCAGATCTTGCCCAAACAACACACGGCGGTCTCCATCTTTGAAATATAGCACAATACTTCCAGGCGTATGACCAGGAATATGGAGATACCGAAGTTCCCCCTTACCAATTGGGACGTCACCAGCATCCTTGCGGAGGGGCACATCAATCGGAGTTGGCGGAACCTCCATACGATAATAATTCGCAGCAGTTGCAATGGGATCCCCCTGGCTAATGGCTCGAACAGCCATCTCATGAGCAGCGATTTTGAACTTCAACCGCGCCTGAAGGGGCACCGCACCTCCAACATGATCTGCATGTTCGTGCGTCAATACCAATAACTCAATCTTGCTCGGATCCAAACCCAGCGTTTTGATATTGGCTAGTATTCGGTCTGTGCTCCGTCCGATACCTGCATCAATCAAAACGAGAGGCCCGCCCAAGTCGACAAGGTACATGAAGGCATCTTCAGGATCGGTGATATTGGGTCCACCGATACAATAGGTGTGCCGGGTGATTCGTTGGGGTGAAGCTTCCACGGAGATAACCCTCGATTCATCAATAGGAGGAAAGGAATTATCTTTTTCAAGGTGACGAAAAGCAAAAAGCCTTTTCTAGCTTCAAGTAAATTGACCACCTCACAGGTGAATGATTCGAATGCCATTCATTATGCGACCTCAATCGATAACCAATCACATCGAGTTGATTGACGTTCAGGGCTGGGATTTTCACCACACAACCACCAGCCTCATCATCCGGGGGAAGGAGACGGCAATTATTGAAACTGGGCATCATCGGTGTGGTGATCAAATCCTTACGGCATTACAGTCACGGTTGATTCCCTTAGATACTGTTCGCTTCATCTGTGTGACCCACAGGCACGGTGATCATTGTGGTGGTGCCACACCATTAGCAGATTCACTAACAGAAGCAAAAGTTGTGGGACATAAGTATGCCATTGCCACTCTGCACGACCCGAGTCGATTAAACCGCGGTGCCAAGGAACTGTTTGGTAAATTCGCTCAACCGATTCACCCCCTACCAGATTCCGTTGCCACGTGGGAGGTTGATGATGGTGATCAATTCGAGCTCGGGGATAACTTAAGTGTGGAAATCATCGGCACGCCTGGTCATACCTCCGATCATCTTGCTTATTTCGAAACCAGCTCTCGAACCCTGTATACGGGGGACGCAATGGGCTTGCTGGGCCCCAAGAATTACACCGTGACCCCGACTTCCTTTCCTCCAAGCTTCAAGTTTAATGCTTACAAAGCATCCATCGAGAAATTGCAGGGATATGATCCTGCAGTCCTGATATTCTCGCATTTCGGCGCCATCACGGGATCGGATATTCCCGTGATTTTTCATCGCGCTTTATCGACTTTGGATTCGTGGAAAGAAACCGTTGAGCAGGCCTGGCACACTGAACCAACCAAGGCTTCGATAATGGAGGCGATTCGAGACCGCTTCCTTCAGGAACTCGAAGTCTTTCCCCCAGAAGCCCGCCCTCTCTTCATCGAAGTAATGGCCAAAGGACTAGCCATGAGCCTCATTCCGAACAGCGATGAACTAATAAGCTAATATTGGTAAAAGCGAAGCCCTCAAAACCAGAAATCCAGAGGAATATAAGTTATGCCAGCACCACCAGATACCATTACACGAGCCATTGCCAATTTCAACCGACTCCGCAGCCCTGAAGCTTTCGCCGAGTTTATCGGCTTTGACAACAACGAAATCTACATCCGATTCACCGGGTCATTTTGTCGAACCTGTGGTATGCTGGACTACTTTGAAGACCTCATTTTCGAGCTCGATGACCGCTCACCAATCAGCCTTGCTGTCGTTGACTTCGAAGCCGAAGATGATGTGACCTTTCAAGTCCGATACCGGCTCACCTACCAGAAACCCAGCTGTGCACGATAAGTCTACTGCACTCTTACTAAGTTGATAAAAAAGAAAGGAGGCGGAGCAACCGCAGTGGTTGCTCACTAGGCAGGTTTGAAGTATTTGATATCGGTTAAGGCACCTTTCCGTTCATTCTTCGCCCTAAAAACGGCTGTGACCTTGGTGCCGATTTTTAGTGATTCAGGCTTGATTTCGCCAATCCGATGGATCAGTCCACCATTCGTCTTGTCGATTTTCACAAAGGCCAAGACTTCTGGGTCTGGAAGTGGTTGCCCATCACGGTCAAAGTAGGTAATCGTGTATGATTCGATGACCCCAATGGATGGCACTTCCATAAAATTGGCGAGCTCTGCGAAACATTTGTCACAGTACATGCGTGGAGGCATGAAGGTAATGTTACACTTGTCACAGTGGGTTGCTAGCAACTTTTCCTCATCTCGTAAGGCGATGTAGAAGCGTTCGCCCGCCACTCCGGCCGTGTAGATATAATCACATTCCATGTCTCCGATTTGGTGGCGGATTTTACGTGGATCGCGAATTTTATCAAACGACATTTTTTTCAATCCTCCATGGGTTCCCAGTAGAGAATGTCAGTCACAGCGCCTTCCCGTTTTTCAGGAGGCTTCCAGACTGCTTTCACCTTCATCCCGACATCAATCTTCTTCGGGTCGACATTTCCCAGAATATGGAGCAGCCCCACTCCCGGGCTTGCGCCATCAATGTCAATCACTGCAACCGGAATCGGTTCCTTGATGCGGTTCGCATCGGCATCCAGGTATGACAAAGAAAACGTGTTGATGGTGCCTGTATCCTTACAGTACACCCACTCATTCGTCGCGACAAAACAATGTTCGCAGAACATCCGAGGAGGTACAATGATGCGTTCACAGCGGCTACAGCGGCGACCAATGATGCGACCTTCTTTGAGCTCCTCAAGGAAACGACCGTAGGCTATTCCAGCACTCCACGCATACTTCGCGTTCGGGCGCCATTTAAAGGTAATTACTTTATCCGATTTGAGTTCCTTACTTGAGAGCGGAGTTCCTGGCAGTTCTTTCATATCTTTGCTCATTGGCATCCCTCCCTAGCTATCCCTCTTGAAGACACAGACCGTTCCGACCTGCATTAAATCACCCCAAGCCTGGCAGACACCTATTTCTGCCTTGGGAACCTGTCGCTTCCCAGCTTCATTCCGAAGCTGCCAGAAGGCTTCACAACACTTCATCATCCCAGCGGCGGCAATCGGATTCCCGACACCAAGCAATCCGCCCGACGGACAGATTGGCATATCACCATCCCGTGCCGTGACGCCTTCCACCGTCAATTTAGGAGCCTGACCTTTATCAGCCAGCAACAAACCCTCCGTATGATGCAGCTCCTTGTAGGTGAACGGGTCGTATGGCTCCGCGAAGCTGACTTCTTTGCGGGGATTGTTAATTTTGGCCATTTTGTAGGCCATTTTTGCGGCTTCGGCGACATATTGAGGGAAGTAGAGGTCACGGTTGGTCCAGTAGGCGCTGTCCAGGGACCAGCCGACGCCGTCGAGCCAGACTGGGGCATCAGTGTATTTGCGAGCGACATCTTCGGAGGCGAGGACGAGAGCTGCTGCGCCGTCGCTGGGGGGGCTGATGTCGAGGCGGTTGACTGGGTAGACCATGATCTCGGAGTTGAGGACATCATCAACGGTGATTTTGGCAGCAAGTTGTGCACTGGGGTGGTCGAGGGCGTTGCCTTTGTTTTTAACGGCCACTTGGGCGATGTGCTCTTTGGGAATACCGTGGACTTTCATGTAGCGGTGCATTTCGAGTGCGAAGATCCAGACGAGGTTGGGGTTGAGTGGGCGGCTGATGATTGGATCCCATATGGTGCGGAAGGCGGTTTGTGGGTGGGGGAAGCATGGGCTCATTTTTTCTTCGCAAACAACGAGGCAGGTGTCGTGCATGCCGGATGCGATGTGCCACCAACCACCGATTGGTGAGAAGACACCAGTGCCACCGCCGACGTAGACGTGAGTATAGGGTTTTTGGGTTGCGCCTGCACCATCGAGGAGGTTTTCGGATTTGAGATGGATGCCATCGAAGGCATCGGGAGCCGTTCCCATTACGACGCTGTCGATGTCGTCGCGTGTCATGCCAGCGGATTCGAGGGCCATGTTAGCGGCGTAGAATGAGAGTTCTTTCCCGGATTCTTTAAGGCGTCGGCGATAGAGTGTGATTCCGGCACCTATGACAGCTACGCGTTTTTTAATGTTCATTGTGTGTTCCTCCTTGGTTAGTTTTCGTTGCTTAATACAGCGACGCAACCGCTTGCAGTGGGGACCCCACGCCAGCTGTGGGCAAGAGCGGTTCTGGCGTTCTTAACTTGACGCTTCCCAGCGTGTCCACGCAACTGATAGACGCACTCTAAGACCGACTGTAATGCGGAGGCTTCGATGAGGTTTCCTGCACCGAGTCGTCCGCCTGAAACGTTGACGGGGAATGCGCCATCGCGATTGAATTCGCCGGCTTCTGCGAGTTTCCCGGCTTTGCCAGGTTCGCACAGTTGAAGGGCTTCAAGATGTTGAAGTTCCTTGTACGAGAAATAGTCATCAACTTCAGCAAAGTCGAACTCTTTGCGGGGGTTTTTGATGCCTGCGCGTTTGTATGCACGATCCCGTGCGAGGTTGGTATATCCCGCGGCTCCCCAATCTCGTGCTTCGAGCCAAGGTGTATCAGAACACCAACCCAGCCCCTTGATCCAGATAGGATGGTCGGAGAGTTCTTTGGCTTTCTTTTCGGAAGCGAGGACCATGACAATCATGCCATCGGCCAGTGGGCTAATGTCGCGTTGGGTCAGGGGATGGGAGACCATCGTGGAATTGATGACTTCGTCAACTGTCATATCTGCAGGATATGCGGCCAAGGGGTTGTCCATGGCGTTGCGTTTGTTTTTCACAACGACGGCAGCGCATTGTTCCCGCGTTGTTTTGGTCTCATGCAAGTATCGTTGCATTTCCAATCCCGCGATAAAGTAGGGGTGGACGTTGAATGCACGATTATAGACCGGGTCTAAGGCATGAGTCAAAATACCATCAAAGGTGAGCATATCCGAGGCCTTGCTATGCGCCTCGATTGCTACCACGTCAAATAATCCGGTTTCAATCTGCATGGCACCGTTGGCCAGTGCAAGCAGACCGTCACCTCCAATCGTACATACGGATCGGAGCACGGCACCGAGTTGGTCGGGGACAAACTCATCAAAGATGGAATACCCTTCCCAGTAGTCTTCAGCTGCAGCAAGGAAGCTGCCAATGTCTTCGCGGGCGTTGACACCTGCATCCGCGTAGGCTTTGACCGCTGCTTCAAACATCTGCTCCTTAAACGAAACATCTGCCGTTACCGAATTAAATGATGTGCACCCAATTCCAATTATTGCCACTGTCACAATAGATCACTCTGAATTTTGTTAATGAAAGTGGAACATTATTTCGAGTAGTCGGGTTGAGGGTTGGGTTCTCTCTTTTCAAAAGTCTTATGGCTGGTTCTCTTTTTCTTTGAGTGCAGCATTCACTTCTTTAGATCTGAGTTCCATTAGTTATTTCAAAGAGTCCAAACCGTTTTTCATCATCCTCTCCTTCCCCCAACACATATTAAGAATCCAAAACACGCGAGAAATTTGGATATAATGAGCATGATTCGCAGGTTGTGAGAATATCATGAAACCGATTTGAATAAAGAATGAATTATTTTGAACTCACAATGTAGTGATGATCCAACAGATTGTAAAACGCATAACATCTATCTCTGTGTTAATACTGAAAGTCTTTATAGCCCATATGGATACTAGGCTTCGAGTCCGTCTTTGAAAAAAAAGAGTAGTACAAATTTTTTCTTGATACAGATTTGGGAGCAGATTATTCATGAGCTTTTTGTTCTCTGAAGAATGGAAAGAGCCAAGGATGAAACGTATTCTTGTCCCGGTTCAAGGATTTCCTGCAGAAGTGAGTGCGATTAATCTAGCATTCTACTTGGCAGAATTTTCAAAGGCAAGAATTTCTGTCTTACATTGTAAAGAACGCTTTAGTCAAATAAGTGAATATTGGCTTAATCGTTTATCAGGACACATAAAATCCCTTTCTGTTCTCCTGCAGGTTCCATTTGATTTTGAGGAAATAACGCGTTTTCGAGCTTCGGATGCTATTCTAACATCAAGTCATAAACAAGAAAGCGATCTGATTATCATGACAGCTGCACAAAAGTCTCATCACAAATACATATACGGATCCACAGCTCGCCGAGTAGCAAGGAAAACTAATGTACCACTGTTAGTCATTGCATCGTGGTTAGAGGATTTCACTAAACACCAAGAACCAGTGCTTCGAAAAATCCTAATTCCAATTCGAAGTAAACGTCAAGACTTTTCAGCTCTTCAATTAGCTGTGGCTTTGAAGAAAAGTTCTGCGGCCAAAACAGCTGAACTAATTGCACTGAATATTACCCTCTTACCTTTAGTAACAAGTCTAACAGCAACAGATGCCCCTGAAATCCAGATTGAACGTGAACACTTCATCAAGGATATGAATATCTTTTCCAATCGAACTAGAATCAAAATTAAACCTATACACGTGGCAGCTAGAGAGCTTAGTGATGCAGCCATTGAGATAGCAACCGAAGAACAAGTTGATCTAATTATTTTAGGCATCCATCAGAAACCACACAGATTTGGTGGTTTTTTGGGTAGACTATCGCGTAAAATTGCCACCGAGTCTAATGCGGCGGTTGTCATGATTTTTGGACCGAATTAATCAAGCAAAATAAATCCGAGCTGAGCAAACATGACTCCTAGAACCCAAAAGCCCCAAGAAGAAAAAGAACAAGTGAGTTTAGTTAGAACACTTGGGTTTTGGGGAAGTTTTGGAATGGGATTTGCTGATATTGGTGCAGATATTTTCCTAGCTCTCGGCGTCGTTGTTGTGTGGGCTATGGGTGCGGCTCCACTTGCGTTTCTCATTGCATCCATACTATATGCCTGTACAGGTCTCAGCTATACTGAGCTTGCATCCACTTACCCTATTGCTGGTGGAGGGTCTGTATATGCGCGAAAAGCATTTGGAGACATCGCAGGCTTCATTGCAGGATGGGGATTACTTCTGGATTATACCATCTGCATTCCTCTATTTGCTTTAATCGCAATTGGCTATCTAGGATTCTTCTTTCCAACAATTATATTCGCACACATCCTAATCGGACCTTTTCCTATCAGTGTGATGGGTATGATAGCAGCCACTCTCATGGTTTTTCTCATCTTCTTGAATTATCTAGGAATTCGAGAAAGTGCAAACCTAAATATCGTGTTTGTAGCCCTCTGCCTTGTAGGACTCGGCCTCTTATTGGTTATTGGATTTGTCACCGTGTGGAATTGGGCATTTCTATTATCGCAAATCCAGTGGGGTGTGACTCCCACAGTAGGCAGTTTTCTTTACTCTATCAGTGTTGCTACGGTTAGTTTCATCGGACTAGAATCTATTTCAGAAGCTGCCGAGGAGACTAAAAATCCTGGAAAAACAATTACCCGATCAACACTTGCCCTTATCGTTTGTATAATTTTCTTCACTGTGACCGTGTCACTTCTTGCATTGGGGATTGTACCATGGCCACTCATCGCGGAAGGAACGGCTAACCCCTTAGCAGTTGTTGCAAGCTACTTACCGTGGGCATTTATTCTTGCCCCTTTCATTGCGATTATTGGTGTAACAATTAGCTATGTTAGTGCTAATGCTGGAATTGTGGGTGTAAGTCGAGTATCGTATGAGATGAGCCGATCTAAGCTTATTCCTCAATGGTTTAATAAATTGCATTCAAAATACCGTACACCTTACCGCAGCATAGTTCTTTTCTCTGCAATTGGTGTAGGATTTGCATTTCTTGGTGATCTAAATTTACTGGTTGACTTGTATGCCTTTGGTGCTCTGATAAGCTACGTTATGGTGAATCTTGCATTAATTCAACTCCGGAATACTCAACCTAATATACATCGACCCTGGCGAGTCCCAGGTACAATCACCATACCGTGGCGTGGTGGCAAAAAAATAGAAGTACCCCTACCCGCAGCGATTGGCGTTATTTCATGTGCTGCTGTGTGGTTGATTGTTGTTTTGTTTAAGGAATTCGGACGCTTGGCGGGATTTGTCTGGTTTCTAGTAGGCTTCTTACTTTATATTATCTATCGAAAATCTCGTGGCTTGTCATTACAAACCCAATAACTCACATAGAGCTGCTTTTCTTCATGGAATTGATAATTGTACATCGAATTATCTAAGAACACATCATAAGTGGTCGTTCATGAAGGCACATACGACTTCCTAGTGAGGAGGTTTTGGGAGACAACGCAAATGATTATATGACCGCTTCTGTTTCTTGTGTAGCAGTCGATGAACGAGGCTGGTCTGAATATGGCTGATCAACGAATCAAGGAACACGCTCGAATCTTGGTTGAATATTCCACGAATGTGCAGGCAGGTGATATGGTTTACATGATATCAGCTTTAGACGCACACCAACTAGCGGTTGAAGTTGTCAAGAAATGTGCCGAGCGAGGGGCGGCAACTTTGACGGTAATGGATTCGTCAGACATTAATCGAGGTTATATGGATGCAGCGACAGATCAAGCGTTAGATGTTTTTCCCAAACACCAAATGGAAGCGATTAAGGCTTCAGATGTGCTCATCCGATTGGCTTCGCCGTCGAATACTCGCGCAATGGCCGGAGTGGACCCGAAACGGCTTATGCGTCGGCAAACAACTACTAAGCCTATCTCTGAAGAAGTCCTCAACAAGCGTTGGTGCTTGACTCTTCACCCGAATCAAGCACTTGCTCAGGAGGCAAAAATGAGCTTGACGGAGTATCAGGACTTTGTATATGGAGCGACGTTGCTGGACTGGGAAAAGGAAGCACTTTTGATGCGAAAACTGCGAGACAAGTTGCAAAAACACTCAACAATTCGATTTATTGGAAAAGACACTGACTTGAAAGCTTCAACGAAGGACCGTAAGTGGGTGTCTGCTGAAGGCACAAACAATATGCCCAGTGGCGAAGTCTTCACAAGCCCCAAAGAAAAAACCGTCGAAGGAAAGATCTACTTTGATATCCCCTTCCTCTATGCAGGCACCGAAATTCAAGGAGTCTATCTCGAATTCGAAAAGGGAAGAGTTGTCAACCACTCAGCAGAGAAAGGACAAGACGCCTTGGAAGCAGCACTGAACGCCGATGACGGCTCCCGGTATCTAGGTGAAATGGCGATTGGAACGAACCGGGGAATCAAAAAATATACCTTGAACATGCTCTTTGATGAAAAAATCGGTGACACGATTCATTGCGCATTAGGAAATGCATATCCTGAATGTAAAGGAACCAACCAAAGTGCCGTTCACGTCGACATCATCAAAAGCATGAAAGATGACGGAAAGATCATTGCAGGTGATTTTGTCATCTACAATCGAGGTAAATATTTTTGGGAACAGTAACAGCTAACCTGAGAATACATTCTCAGCCTTCCCTGTGAGAAACCAGTGAATGAGTACCCCTTTTATGGGTCAAACATACAGTTCGTTTTGATTCTATGACGTTTCATGACTTAGTGCACCATGGTGTCGATTATGGCACCACTCAAGGAGCCAAATACATCGAGCTCCGCTACGTGAACAACGTGGTGGAAGGATATAGTACACGAAACGGCGATATTCTTGCAGCAGGATCAAAAGAGACTGCAGGAATCGGTATCCGTGTACTGACCAATGGTGGCATCGGCTTTGTTGCCACATCAAGAGTAGAAAAATCGGGAATTGAACGTGCCGTAGATGCAGCCATTCAACTAGCCCGAGCTTCTAAGCGAAAAACAGCTCTACAGCTCTCTGAAGAACCGAGTGTCCAGGCGAAATGGGAGGTTCCTGTTAAAACTCCGTTTGTAGATATTCACTCTAGGGACAAACTAAATCGAGTCTTAGAAGTGGACAAAGAGCTCACAAGTACACTCGGTGACAAGGCCTTTCCCTACCGTGTACTTGTAACCGCATTGGAGACCCAGCGAAAATACATTGCAACGAATGAAGGAACCCAAGTAGAATCCAATTTGAGTCTCGCCCGATACCTTGGATTACTCACTGCACAAGGAGAGAAGGGAACAGAACAACGCCTGGTGATGCACGGAGAGACCGGTGGATGGGAATTCATCGACTCCTCAAAATTCGCCCAACGAATTATTGCCGAAGCAAAGGAGGTAAAGGAAGTGGCTGACAAAGCTGAACATATCACCTTTGACCAGCCCATCGATATGATTATCGGTCCGGAAGTAGCAGGCATTATTGCTCATGAAAACTGCGGTCACCCTTCCGAAGCCGACAGAATTCAGGGTCGAGAAGGCATGAACGCAGGCGAATCATTCTGGATGGACATCGAGGTCGGTACAACGCGGCTTGGATCTCCAGCTGTGACTATCATCGACGACCCCACCATCTCTGAAAGTGCTGGATTCTACCTCTATGATGAAGAAGGGGTCAAAGCCCGTCCCCGATACCTCATAAAAGCCGGTATTGCAAATGAAATGCTCCACGACCGACTCTCCGCCGGTCGAGCCGGCACTCAATCCAACGGCTCATCACGGGCTACCAACTACGACCGCGAACCCATCCCCCGAATGTCTAACACCTATATTGCAGCAGGGGACTATACGAAAGAAGAACTGATTGAAGACATCAAATACGGTATCTACATGCACAACTTCTCAGAGTGGAACATCGATGATAGGCGGTATCAGTCTAAGTATGTGGGTTCGTATGTGCGGTTGATTAAGGATGGGGAGCTTACGGATCGCTTTGTCCGGAGGCCAGCTCTTGAGATTACATCGCGTGGGCTGTTTAAGGCGGTTGATGCGTGTTCGAAGGGATTTGAAGGTTGGACAGCGATTTGTGGGAAGTCAGATCCGGGGCAGGGTGTGCCGGTGTGGACGGCGGGTCCTGATGCGGTGAGATTGCGGGGGATTCGATTGGGAGGTGTGTCAACATGACAAGTAAGGAGGAGCTGCAGGGTATTGTGGATCATGCACTGAAGGTCGCGTCTGCTGAGGGGGAAGCGATTGTGCGGGCACGTGAAGTGTTAGAGCACCAGATTCGAATTAGCAATTCAGAGATTGACATCTTCAAGCAGTGGAATTACACAGTTCTTGATGTCTTTGTGGCGATTAATGGACGGATTGGGACAACCGAGATTCACAACCCAACTATCAGAAGTGTGGACACTGAATTGGCGCATTTGACGAAGTTTGTTCGGAGCCTACAACCGACCCCCTTATTTTCGGGATTGCAAAACGAGATTAAGCCGCCGACTAAGGTTGATCAGTTATATGATAAGCGGATTCGTGATTTCCCAGGGCAAGCGCCGGATGTTGTAACGGCGGCATTACAGGAGGCCCAAAGAGCAGGAGCTAAGCGTACGGCTGGATCCTTTTTCTTTGATGAAACTCAGAATTTACTTGAAACTTCAGCGGGCTTTAGCGGTAGTTATCCTGAATCAGCGTATCAAATAACTCTTCGGAGCTTTGTGGAGCCGGAAAGTTCTGGTCAAGGAGTCGCCGTTGGGCGTACCCTCGCTGATATTCAAAAGCATATAACACGGGCGGCCCAGGAATCGGGTGAGATAGCCAAGTTAGCTGTTGGGGGAAAGCAAGGAAAAGCTGGAGTTTATGACCTAGTATTGCATCCGACTGTTGCAGCTTCAATACTAGGTAGCCTGGCGGAAACCGCAAACCCATTGATGATGTTGCTGGGTATGAGTCCATTGAAGGGGAAAGTCGGCGAGAAGCTGGCACCCGATTCATTGAATGTATGGGATGATGGCCGCATTCCCAATGGCCTTGGTAGTGCGCCTTTTGATTTTGAAGGAACCCCAACTCAAAGATCACCCCTCTTCGAGAAGGGAACCCTGCAAGGAGTTGTTCATAACGCTTCATCTGCCCGTGTGGAGAAAACCAAGAGTACTGGGAACTGTCAACTGGTGCTATTTGGTATGGGTTCCAGATTCGTTGTTCCTAGTTCTACGAATCTTGTGTTTTCCGAAGGGGATGCATCATTTGAAGAGCTGCTCGAACCTCGAAGACCTGCCATCTATGTGACGTCGAATTGGTATTTACGATATACAAGTCAGCTAGAGGGCACGTTCTCGACAATTCCGCGGGATGGGATGTTTCTCATTGAAAAGGGCGAAATTGGTGAGCCAATTCAGAAGCTGCGTATTGCAGACAACCTTCTTCGGATGTATGCCAACATTGAAGCTTTAGGCAAGCTGGTTCAACAGGTCAAGTGGTGGGAAGTGGATACACCGACATTCACCCCCTTCGTTCGAGTCAAGGATGTGCCCATGACAGCGGCTACACAGTAGAAGCTTTCAATGTAAGACCGTGTCAATTTTATAAGAGGAGAGTGAAAAGAGGTCAGCGGGTTGCGAAAAGAATAATAAGCCTGACTCCGAGAGCAAACAAACCAATCTATGACCAATGCCTGAAATTACAAGTGTAGACACGATGGGATGGATGATATGATGGGAAGAAACGGTGGGAAGAAAGTAGTTTTGACCGCCTCAGTTGCTGAGATGGCAGGATGGGATGCCGACCCATTCATGGCATTTGCAGGTGGATTTCCAGGTCGTTTATTTCCACCTATTCTACTTAAGCGAATGTATAAGCCCGATGAACCAAACGCGGATTATTCTGCACCCTTTGCCCCTTATGGACTTCGTAAAATCGAGGCGGCACTTTTAGAAAATGGCTTCGATGAAGACGATGTGATGACCGTTCATCCCAGATACCTTAAACGTGTCATGGGACCAAACACGAAAGTCGTGGGTATCTCGAGTATGGATCCTCTTGGGATGGCCTACGTGAGTTTGACCTATACATCGCTAACGGGTCTGGGAGACGTATCAGCTACCGGTGTCGAGTTTTGGCGATTATCACAGCACCCGGCACTAAGAGAATACCACGTCCCCCGCATTCTGGGTGGTGCAGGCTCCTGGCAGCTGAGGAACCCAAGGCTGCGTAAAGAATATGGAATCGATTGTATTGTCATGGGTGAATCGGAACTCGAGGCTCCTGAAATCTTCAACAAGGCTGTTCGTGGTGAAAAATTACCTCCATTAGTACATGCTAAACGCCCAGCGGATGAAGACATACCAGCCATTCGAAACGGAGCCATTTATGGAGCAGTAGAAATTTCTCGTGGATGTGGACGTGGGTGCCAATTCTGCTCACCAACCATGAAATACCGTCGCAATTTCCCGATTAAAAAAATCCTCTACGAAGTTCGGGCGAATTTAAAAAGTGGCGCAAACATGATTCTGTTGAATACTGATGATGTCTTTTTGTACGGGTCAAAGGAAAGATTTCTTCCCAACCGTGAAGCCGTTGTCGGAGTGTATAAAGCAGTTGTGAACGAACCCGGTGTCGATGTGGTTCAAACGGCACATGCCTCGCTCGCCCCAGCAATCCTTGATCCCCAAATGGTCTCCGAGATCACCGAAACCATCGGGGATAAATGCCGATATACCTACCACGGGAACCCTGTGGTAACTGTGGAAGTAGGGGTGGAAACGGGAAGCCCACGATTGATGCAAGAACATATGCGCGGGAAAGCATTACCTTATGATGTCAGTCAATGGCCCGAAATTGTATGTGAAGCTTATGGAATTCTCAATGATGCCAACTGGGTGCCCTTGTGTACGCTAGTCACAGGATTACCGAAGGAAACAGAAGAGGATGTTTTACTCACTTTAGATTTGATCCACCGGATGCGCCAGTTTAAGACCTTTTTTGTTCCCCTCTTTTTCGTTTCGTTAGAAGATTGCGCATTGCGGAAGGAGAAAACACTGAACCTTCGTCGCCTCACTGATTTACAATGGCAAATGTTCATTGAATGCTGGGATCATAACCTACTCCATTGGCGTGATATTTGGCTCGGCGAAATCAAAGACTTCTGGCTCAATCGCCAATTCATCAAACTGATTGGCGGCTTCCTCTATCTAGCTTACTACAAATACAAGCACGGAGGACGATCCAAACAAATGCTTAACCGGATTTCAGGTATCCTCGGAAAGGATTACCGGTTCCTACTACCCTTTCAACATCCGTTTGGAGGAGAGCTACCAGAATCCTTGAAAAAGCGGCATCAAACCAGCTTAAGCCTTCTTCCTGTGATTCCAGGTAGTGAGGATGTACCTCGCGAGTTACACTATGTCAACCATGCACCCCAATATCGGCTGCGACAATAAAAGACTCATTAAAGCCTTCGAAGCGCTTCAACAATGGCCGTCAACGTGTCTCCCGCCTCAGCATTGAAAACAAGTTCTGCGGTCTGGTCAAAAGGAGTAGGTTCTTCGTTGATGATAATTAGCTTAGCGCCACTTTGACAGGCAATAGTGGGAAGAGAAGCAATGGGGTAGACCAGTAATGAAGAGCCAATTGCCAACATTAATTGGCATCGCCTAGCTGATTCGATGGCAATAGCTAATTGCTTTTGTGGTAGAGCTTCACCGAAAAAGATCGTATCTAATTTAATAAGGCCACCACAAGCTGGGCACATCACAGGAATTTGCTGTTTCTTAATAGCCTTTTCAAGATATTTCTGATCAACTTTAATATGACATACCGTACAGGTGCCACTTGAAAGGCTGCCATGGACTTCAATAACATTCAAGCTGCCTGCGCGTTGATGTAAGCCATCAACGTTTTGCGTGATAACTAATTCCAGCTTTTTCATTTTCTCGAGTTCAGCTAATTTAGTATGAGCAGGATTTGGTTTAGCATTCAAGACTGTTGGCGCTAATTCTAGTGCCATTTCCCACCATGCTTTCGGATCACTAAGGAAGCCGTTCATGCTGCCAAATTTGATGGGGTCAACTTTAGTCCAGAGCCCACTAGGGCTTCGAAAATCAGGGATGCCACTCCTTGTCGATACGCCAGCCCCTGTGAGAGCTACTGTTGACGTTGAATCAAGAATCATTTGGGCAGCTCGTTCTATACTTTGAGTTGACATTCTGGACTTCCTTCTTATGGAAGGTACCCCCTACGAGAAGCCATAAACCTGTGGGTACTGCGATTTCGGTACACATTATAACTAACTTCCTGCTTGTTTAAGCCAGGTGGAACCCATTGAGTGAATCCCCGCTAGTTATGGCAATTGATGTGGGAACCAGTGGAACGCGAACGGCGGTGTTTGATACAAAGACGGGTAACCTTGTTGCTCAGACCCATCAAGAGTATGCCAGTTTTTTTCCTCAACCAACATGGGTAGAGCAGGATGCCCAGGCTTGGTGGCAGACTACCTGTAACACCTGCCAGACAACCCTCAAAAAAATCGGGAAACGTATAGCCAATCTAGTGGCCGTGAGTATCACAAACCAGCGAGAAACCATCGTTCCTGTTGATTCAGCTGGCAATCCCCTTTACAGCGCATTAGTATGGCAGGATCGAAGAACAACCCGTCAGTGCTCTACAATCCAAAATAGACTAGGAGCGGAGAAGGTTTACGAAGAAACAGGATTGATAATCGATCCATACTTCTCTGCGCCAAAGATTCTCTGGTTCAAAGAGGAAAAACCCCGAATTTTTGAAAAAACTCATAAATTCCTACTCGTCCATGATTTCATTCTGAATCACTTAACAGGGCAATTTGCTACAGACCATAGTAACGCATCTAGGACCATGCTCTTCAATGTAAAGAAAAGGGAATGGTCTAGCCTAATGTGTGACCAACTAGAAATTCCTCAAGAAAAGTTACCACCCACATATCCATCGGGTACTAATATTGCTGAACTCTCCCACACAGCAGCAAAGGCAACCGGACTCCCCAAGGGACTCCCTGTTGTTATTGGAGGTGGCGATCAGCAATGTGGTGCAGTGGGAGTTGGTGTGGTCAGACCAGGTCGTGTGAAGGCCACAATAGGGACCGGCACCTTTATTCTAGCTTTTGAGGAAAACCCCCTCTTCGATCCTCAACGACGCTTATTATGTAGCTGCCATGCCATTCCGAACCAATGGGTAATGGAAGCCAGTATCTTTACAAGTGGCATCATCTACCGATGGTTCCGGGACCAATTTGGATACGAGGAGAAACAACTGGCGAAACTTTTAGAAAGAGATGCCTATGAGTTTATGGATTACCAAGCCTGTCAATCACCTCCCGGATCAAGAGGAGTTATCCTTTTACCCCATTTTGTCGGAGCTGGTGCACCATATTGGAACCCTGAGGCTCGTGGAGTCATCATTGGACTTGCTCTCGGTCATTCTCGAGCAGACATCATACGGGCAATCATGGAGGGCACCTGCTATGAAGTGCGTCGGAACTTAGAGGTTATGAAAGATCTTGGGATTTCACTAAAAGAACTTCGTCTTACTGGTGGAGCGACTCGGAGCAGCGTGTGGAATCAAATTCACGCAGATGTGACCACATTACCGGTTCAGCTAAGTCAAGTCGAGGAAGCAACTGCCCTTGGAGCGGCAATCCTTGCATCCATTGGTGGCGACCTGTATTCGACGGTGGATCAAGCAGTCGAATCGATGGTCACAAGTGGTACACGATTTGAACCATCAGTTGAAGTCATAGACCACTATAACAAACTATATGCTGTTCAGACGGAGGCATATCTAACCTTAGAGAAGGCAAAGGTTTTTTCACAACTGAGCATACTTGACGCATGAGCGTACATGACAAAACTTCAATTGCGATACGGGCAAGGGCAAGTCCAGCTGAATGTTCCTGAGGACAATCTGGGCGAAATCATCCAGCCACAGAAAAAAGAAGCTTCAAGGGATGTTGCTGGCTCCCTTCAAACAGCGATTCAAAATCCTGTTGGTATATCGCTTGCCGAAACCATCGCAAATCGCCACGTCTGTGTCTTAGTGGAGGATGGAACTCGAGCAGAACCGCACGAAATCATCCTTGCTGAACTGATTCCTCATTTTCAACCTGCTAAAGAACTCACCTTCATTATCGCAACCGGCTCCCATGAACCGAACAGTGTACGCAACCAAGAAATCATACAGGCCATCCACCAAAACTGCAAAACAAACACCCTTGAATCCTATCGTGTTCTGGTCCATGATGCGCTCCAATCTCCCTGTAAATTAGTAGGAACAACCAGTCGAGGAACCGAAGTTCGTGTAAACAAAGAAGTCTTGGCTATAGAAGCATTCATCATTGCTGCGGATATGAAAAACCACTATTTTGCGGGATATTCTAACGTCCTGAAGAATTTCTTACCAGGCATTTGTGATTTCAATACTATCGAAGGCAATCACAGCCTCGCATTGGAGCCGGAATCCACCTTTGGTCGCCACCCATTCCACCCAAATCCCGCACGGCGAACTAACCCCGTAGCAGAGGACATGTTAGAAGGAATGCAGATGATTCTACAAGATCGTCCAGTGTTTCTTCTAGCAATGGTAACCAGTGGTCCCTACATCATATGGTCAAAAAGTGGATCACCAAAACCCGTCACTAGTGAAGGATTTCAGGTCATTGACGATTCAGCGTCTTTTTCTGTACCACCTGCAGACTTCATCATCGTCACACCGGGTGGCAATCCCCAAGATGAAAGTCTCTACAACGCCCAACGCGGATTGGAGCTCACGAAAAACGCAGTTCAGGATGAAGGCGAAGTACTCCTTCTTGCAGAATGTCCCAAGGGCATTGCACCAACCCCTATAGCACAGGAATTTTTTTACGACTATCTCATCATGCCACTTCCCGAAATGATGACAAAAATCCGTGACCATTACCGACTGTACACCCATAAGAGCTGGAAATTCGGTGAACTCATCCAGCGTCTCCGCCATATTTGGCTCTATTCGACTCTTAATAGAAATCAGGTAGAAACGGCTCACATCGCTTTTGCTCCGCATCCCCAAAAGGTTGTAGACTCATGGTTGCAAAAAGATCCTGCTGCCACAATTCATGTCTTTCATGAGGCTAACAAAATTGCCGTTTATGCACGAACTTAATAGGAGCACCAGCTCCTCCTTGCCTTCGAGATTATCGGGAATTTGTGCCGACTTAAAATGTTTCAGAAGGAAACGTTAAGAACGGTTCTGGTGCAATATACTCGGAAACAATCCTGGGAGCCCGTCGATGCCTGTCGTATACACCTACTGTGAGAAGTGCAAGGCATACATTGCAATAGACGTCTCGCCAGATATCATCCAACGTCAGAACGTCTTTCCCTTCCCCTACTCCTATGTGCATGGAGATCCTTCGCATGTGATTACAATATATTTGGATCAGGACCTAGTCGAGCGCGGTCATGAAGTATCAGAAATCTATGCAGGCAACGAAGTTAAGGTATCTCAATCTCAGCCTGGAGCACCACAACCTACTGCTCCAGCGACCAGACCAATGGTTGGTACGAAAAGCCGCCGGATTGTTCCCCGGGTCGTCGCTGATTTAGAAAAACAAAAACTGTCAATCACAGAATTCCGAATGCTCAGCTTATGCGATGGAAAATTAACCTTGCAGGAGATTGCTGAAAAAATGGGCCTACAATTTTTCATTGCTATGCGGATGTTATTAGACCTTCAGAAACGCGGGCTTGTAGATTTCGAAAAACGCTTCTAATCTAAAATAAAGGGAACGAATGATTGATAACCCTAGTTCGATAGTACGAATATGTGGTGAAATGACATGGGTGTCAAAGGTTGGCTCGGTTGGCACTTCAAAATGCAAAAAACCTCACTAAATGCATTCCAAGCTTTAGTCGCAGCAGTTATCGATGATGTCCTTGAATCCTGTAAAGGCGATATCAACATAGCAAATCAAAAATTATTGCGATTAGGCAACGCAATGGCAGAAACCCTCTTATTCGAATACAGCGATACCATCGGAGAACATGCAACCACCTTCGAAGGATTCCTCGACACCTTCACCCTAGCAACACGCGTAATGCTAGGTAGAGCCTTTGACAACGCGTTCTACGACAAAGCTGAAAGAAAAATTGTATACGTCTTTAACGACTGCCCCATCTGTGAAAACATCCGAATGTCCGATGAATTCCATGGCCTGAAATACTGCAACATCCTCAGTGGCGTCTTTCAACACGTCCTAACCCTCCGTGGCTTCAGCAGCGAATGCGAAGAGGTCCAATGCAAGACATGGGGGGCCGACGCTTGTGTTTGGGAATTGCGCGAAGTCTAAAGCCACTTCATTGCCAGTGGTTTTTTGTGACGGAGTAGGTTTTGAGGTTAGCAAAGAAAGTTTGATAAGTTAACCGATGCCAGGTGTCGATGGAGTGAGCATCGTGCCTGAGAAGACTTCAGCTATTAGTAGGTTTTATCGCCTTTCCATCGAAGAGCGTGTCGAAAAGCTTCGAGCCTTCGCCGATCTCTCTGATGATGATGTTGCTATATTATCAGCATTTGGTGCCTTAGACGCAGGAACAGCTGACAGGATGATTGAGAATGTCGTTGGTTCTTACGCGTTTCCGCTTGGTATAGCCACGAATTTTCAGATCAATGGGCAAGACTATCTGATTCCCATGGCATTGGAAGAACCCTCGGTGGTAGCAGCGGCTTCAAATGCTGCCCGAATAGCACGAAAAACAGGTGGATTTACTGCTAGTAGTACTGATCCGGTGATGATTGGACAAATTCAGATAGCAGATATTTCTGATATGAACGCGGCTCAGGATGCCGTTCTTCAACAGAAAGAGAACTTGTTGAAGGTTGCCAACGCGCAGGATCCGGTATTGGTGAAATTCGGCGGTGGAGCACATGACTTACAATTACGCCCACTGGATACAATGAGGGGGCCGATGCTTATCGTTCATCTCCTTGTTGATACACGGGATGCTATGGGGGCAAATGCTGTGAATACGATGTGCGAGGTGTTAGCTCCATTGATTGAGGAGTTGACGAAAGGCAAGGTGTATCTTCGCATTCTATCGAATCTAGCGGAGTATCGACTCGCACGGGCTGAAGCGCTTTTTTCTGCTAGAGACCTTGGTGGTCCACATGTTGTTGAGGGTATTTTGAAAGCGTACGCGTTTGCCCAAGCTGACCCCTATCGGTGCGCAACGCATAACAAAGGAATCATGAACGGGATTGACGCTGTGTTATTAGCTACGGGACAAGATTTCCGGGCAGTTGAGGCTGGTGCCCATACATATGCCGCGATCCAAGATGGGGGCTATCAATCATTAACGCATTATGAAAAGACCCCAGAGGGTGATCTTCGAGGAACTATCGAATTGCCAATGGCCGTTGGCTTAGTGGGGGGTGCAACCCGAACACATCCTGTAGCCCGCTTATGTGTGAAGATACTCGGGATCAAAACAGCAACTGAGCTCGCTCAAATCATTGTGAGCGTGGGTCTTGCCCAAAATCTTGCGGCCTTACGAGCGCTGAGCCAAGAAGGAATCCAAGCAGGGCATATGAAATTGCATGCCCGTAATGTTGCCATTGCTGCTGGCGCGTCTGAGAGAGAAGTGGACCAAGTTGCACAGAAGATGATTGCTGAAAAACGCGTGCGATTTGATGCAGCCCAAGAAATCCTCGCTGAGTTGCGAAATAAAAGAGCGTGACACAACAATTTCTTATAGGCTTCCCCACCTCATATGTAACAAGAGCTTACAGCGTGTGGCTGCATGAGCATGGCACGGTCTAGCGGTGATTCATAAAATGAAACAGTACATCGGGATGATTGAAGTCCTGGGCGAAGGGGGCGAGATGCAACCGCTCCACTGGAATCCCAAGCATCTAGTAGACGGACGATCAATACTCATTGTTGACGAGACCGAGGGCATTGTCTGGGTATGGCTAGGACGTGGGACAACCATGTTACAGCGGACCACTGCACTGCGGCAGGCCCGCTTTATCATGAAAAATGGCACCCATGTCGGAGATACCCACTTTGGCACAAAATGCACAACCTTCATTGAAGTGCCAGGAAATTTGAATAGCCCCAAGGTGGCTCTCCTCAACAAGCTCCTTGAAAAACATCCAAAGGCTTCTGATTATCTTGTTGTCACCAAAGAAGAGGTTGAGATTTCGACATTTGAAGAATCCTTCCAAGATAAAGTCGAAGTCATTGAACAGACAATAGTACCTGAACCCATCCGCCAAGTCACCCCCATTCGTCGTCGGATTTTAACATATGAGGAGCAATTGGCGACAAAAGTTCTTTTCGCGGTATCAGATTGTTACGGACAAGCAACAATGAATCCAATTGGACCTAGCGAATTTCAGGTCTCCGTACTCCGTTTACAATTACGCTTCATCTGCCAAGGAGACGCAATTCTGTTTTCTGAGATACGAGGGGCAACTCAGGAAGATATCGATGCGTTTGCCCGATGTTTTGGACAGCAACCCCAACTTACTTCAGATGGACAAATCTACGTTGCGTCCACCTTACAAATTGCTGAACCAACAACTTCAACAGACGAAAAGCCGGCTTCAGTGGTTGATTCCATGCGTGAACAATTATCCCAAATCAGTCAACAACCAAAAGAGGATAATAAGCAAGACGCAGAGCCAACTTCCGTCAAGAAAGAGGAACCGGAAGAGGAAGAAGATGAGAAAGGTGGATCCTCTGAATTCGACCTCTTTGCCTAGCCTCTAACTACAAACACCTTGATTTCCAAAAAGGAGCTTTCCATATTGGAACTAACCATTCATGGTGCTGGACACACCGTTACAGGTAGCCTGTTTCAAATCAAGACCAAGACTGCGAATTTTCTCATTGATTGTGGCCTTTTTCAAGGCAACCCGGCAGAGCAGCATAAGCGCAACCAAACCCTACACTTCGATGCATCTGCCATCGATTATGCTATTTTATCTCACGCGCATCTTGATCATTGTGGACGGCTACCTATCCTTGTGCGTGCAGGATTCCGCGGACCCATCTACGTTACTGCTGCCACCTCCGAGCTGTGTTCGCTGCTTCTCAGAGATGTTGCTGAAAGTGAAGAGGAAGAGGCGACACGAGCACGGTCAAATAGGCAACCCCAGACAAGTGATCATATCTATTCAACAGAGCCCTTGTTTACGACCCCCGATGCTGAACAGACTATCAGACAGCTGCGGATTGTCAAGTATGGAAAGAAAAAAGCGCTGTCTGGGAACGTAACCTTGCAGTTTCGAGATGCCGGGCATATTCTTGGGTCCTCGATTGTCGAAACATGGATTGAGGAGTATGGAAAGGTGATTCACCTCGTTGACACTGGAGACGTTGGTCGAAGGAACGCCCCCATTATTCGGGATCCAGATTTCCCCTCGGCTGCGACGTACCTAATGTGCGAATCCACCTATGCAAATCGGAACCACGAGCTACTTTCAAGAGCAATTCAGCGGTTTGAACGAATCATCATCAAAACCCATCGACACCACAGCCACATCTTGGTGCCAGCCTTTGCCATTGGTCGCACACAAGCCCTCATCTATGCCCTTAACTTACTAGTGGAAAATGCACGCGTTCCCATCATTCCAGTTGCCATCGATTCACCATTAGCCATCAAAGCAACCAAGATTTTCAAACGCCATAAAGAATGCTTTGATGAGGAAACGTGGAACCTGATAGAATCCGGAGACGCACCGCTGGATTTCAAAGGCCTGCAATATGTTGAACGCCAGTATGACAGCAATAACTTGAGCCAACAACGGGGCCCGATCATGATTGTGGCAGGATCCGGAATGATGAACGGAGGGCGTATTGTTCGACATCTCTTCAGGCGAATTGAGGATAAAAACACTAATTTGATGGTAATTGGATTTCAGGCTCCAGGAACCCTTGGTCACCGCATTGTCCATGGAGCTAGAACGGTCAGCATCTATGGTCAAAGAAAACGAGTGAATGCGCGGGTAGAAAGATTGTATGGCTTCTCTGCCCATGCGGATAAGACGGAGTTATATGGGTTCTTATCGGCGCTTCGAGAAAATCCACCAAAGACAATTTTTTGTGTTCATGGAAGTCCTCAGGCGTGTCAGAGTCTCGTAAATGCAGCTAAACGTCTTGTTAGGTGTCCTGCTGTAGCACCTAGGATAGGGCAGCGGTTCGTGCTAACCTGAAAAAAATATTGTTTCATGCATGGGCTGAAACTTTTTCCACACGGAGCCAGGGATTCTGGCGTGTGAATTCGAAAAGTGACTGAGTGAATCGTTCCAGGTCATCGAGTTCGATTATGAAATGGTACCGTCCTTCCCCCAACGGTAATTTACTGATGATGCGTCCATGCTGGTTGAGGAGGAGATTGATCCAACCGGTTTTAGTTGCGGTTTCCTCTCGGTTAATCCCCTTGTAGGAAAGCGAAATGTTTGCTTTCATGATGTAGCCTCACCTAGGTGTCATTCTTTGATAAACGAGCCGACTTAAACCTTTCCAAACCAGTGTCGAATGACCCGATAATAGTAGTCAAGTCGGGGCAATCTCAGCGTTTGGAAACGATTTGGCGCCAAAATAGTAAGCCAAGGCGTCATACGCGATGTCAAAGCACCAAAAACCAATTGTGTGAATAAACGTCAGTAACCCAAACAAAGGGAGAATCACAACGCAAATTTTCAATATAGGACGGTGTAGTAGAAAACGGCGTAAAGCAGCGTTTTGAATTTTGTATGCGTGTGCATGAAGCACCTCGTCAAGCAGCGACGCAATGAAGATGGCAATGAGAGTAGGAAGAACTAAGATTAGAATGCTAATATCGAAAAATCGAAAGAGAGTGAGGGGGAAGACGGTGATTGCGAGGAGTATGAAGTAGGTATTGTCAATCTTACGCGAAGCAATGAGGCTCAATATGATTCCTAGTGCCAAAACGGCAGTGTAGACATCAAGGAAGACCCAGATGTTGACCAGAATAATTAGGCCAGCTACAACCAACCACAGAAGGTGCTTGCGGAATCGAATGCAGCTTGGATCATCAACGGCCTGATCAACAAGTTTAATGCCTGCCCCAATGAGCGCGTAGGATGTTATTAGAGCCAAGGCAAAAGGAATTGAGCTCATAATCCCCAGCCTTTGCTTTGTTATCGGCTAGCCTGCTAGGCCTTTGAGTTCGTGGGCGACCAAGTCTTTGAGTTCTTTGGGAGTTTTTGGGTCCCATTTGAAGGTGAGTCTTCCTTTACTGCGCTTCATTTGATGTGTTAGACCGTCAGCACCTTCAATGAGGAGTTCTTCGGTGTCACCTTTGCTCTTATATTCGATGTGCACTTGCTGATGAACACGTATGATCGCCATCAAGGCAGCTTCTAGGTCAAGTTTGGAAATTTTCCTTGCCGCTGTTGGGGTTGTAGTTTTAATGGGTGTAACTGGAGTGGTGGTTGAGGTTGGTTCACTAGTAGCAATTTGAACAGCTGGAGTGGCTCCTTGAAGGTGTCCTATGATGAGTGTGCCTTTGGGATTTGCCTCTGTGGTGATTTCCATGGGAGATTCTAACAAGGCAATGACATTATTGTAGTTGTTTGAGGTGGTGGGGTCATCTATGCTGTCCTGGTCAATGGGTACTAGTGAGAAGCCACGTCCCAGTAATTCATCGCCGATTCGGTGTCCTTCCAAGGCGATTTCTTCTGCCTTTGCTTTGGCTGTGCGACGTTTATCGTATTGTACGCCGCTACCCATCCAGAACCAAAGTGCCTTATTTTTTTCGTCAACAACAGCGACGCAAACATCACCTCGAAGCTTTCGAGCGCCAGGTCGGATTGACCGAACAAAGCCCAAGCCCCCTATTTCTAACATTATAACTCGTGTCATGTGCTTAACATCCTAATGGATCCCATTTAGTATGAAACACAGCATTCGGTGCACAGATTTTGACCCCGAAATACTCGCCCAAAGCTTGAGGAGTAGGTATTTTCTCTCAAGGTCTGCTTTAGAATTTGATACTTTATTTATTAAGTTGACCCAAGGGATTGATTGGCAAGATAAACTGATACAGTTACTGCAAAAAGCTTTGCTGAGTTTCGTGGGATTACAGGTCTGCTGAGGCTAGTCGGTCACGGAGCAGCCCCAATATGTCATTGCGTCTTCCACGAAAGTCGTATCGTTGTAAGAATTGGACTGAGCCTTGACTGACCTCAATTTGGCAGATAACTCCCTCGGGATCTTCAATTGAATACCGAGTGCCATTTTCGATTTTTGTTGCACTGACGTAGCACATTGGGAAAAAGTCTAGTATTGATGAGATAAGTATCCCTACACGAATCACCCCTAGATCTTGTAGGTCACGAGAGGGTTCGGGGGCCACGGTTTCAGTTCTTGGCTGAACTGTCACCGTTTCAGTTTTGGCGGCGGTAGGTGGCGGGATTTTTTCTGTTGGAGTGGGTTTAGGTGCAGGTGTTGTAGGTCGAGGTGCAGGAGAAGCAGGTTCAGGAGCCGGAGAAGGGGTTCCACCAAACCGACCAAGAACGCCTTCGGTGATTTTGAACTGCTGGCTTAACGTGTGCACTAATTGATCATAGAAGCCTTTGATTTCAGGGTCGTCAAGTATTTCTCCATCGATGATTTCTATGTTGGTGACATCTCGTCCAATGCGATAGGGTCCTAGTTGATAGCCAGCACTGACAAGGGACCGGGCTTTCCGTTGGGCCGCTCGACGTTCAACCAGAGAGGTGGAGGCGCCTTGCCACAGCCAGACGCGTTCTTTTAGCTCGTCAATGGCAATAACAATTCGGTCTTCGGTGAGGGCTTCTGTTGATAGGGGTAAGGGTTCAATAATTCCTGAGGAAAATTCGAGGAGTAGCACAAATTTATCCGCCATGATGTGTTATCCCGCCGGTTAGTATTTCTAAATAGCAGATTATGTTCCTTTATTATTTTATAGGCACAATAAGCTTTCTTGTGGCGGTGTAGTGACTCTATGTCCTGTCTTAGTTACTGCGACATTGATTTCGCTCCGTACGCCAAAGCGTCCTTTGAGGTAAATACCAGGTTCCACCGAAGTGAGGGTATTCGGTAGTAAAAGTCTGGTTTCAGGCATCTCGTAACTGTCAAGGTTGGCCCCTCTACCGTGGGACCTGACATCTATGCTGTGTCCAGTTCTGTGTAAGATGGCGTCTTCGAAGCCAGCCGCGATTAGGATTTTCCGGGCTCGCTCATCGGGGATTCTCGCGGGTATACGAGGTTTTATGGAAGCAGCGGCTACGTCTCGAGCCTCTCTTATGGTGTTCCACACTGTCTGAATCTCGTCAGGAACCTTTGAGCCTGTGTAGGCCATATGTGTGATATCAGCAAAGATTTCCCATTTTGCCCATAGATCTATCATGAGTAGCTGATTCTTTTTGATGATGACATTTCCGGGAGTGTAGTGAGGATTAGCGGAATTGGCTTGAACCGCTACCATGGGTACATCCACGAAGGTAAGTTCTTCTTGTCGAAGCTGTTCCTGCAGATAGTCAGCAACCTGCTCCTCTGTAATGGATCCCAAACGATCTTTGACATAATCAAAGGTCTGTTTCATGATATTTGTCAATGTTAGGGCAGCACGATTATGACTGGCTAGTTCCTCGTCGGTTAATACCGAGTGAATTATTTGCATTAGATTTTCCCCTGATTGATAATCCATTCTAGTAAGGACTTTTCGAAGATTGACAAATCGACCGGCTGATAAGACATCTGTCTGGGGATTTTCGCTGTAATTCAGCGCGATGCGCTTTAGCCCCTTAGTTTGCTGTTTTATCATTTGAAAGAATGAGGCTTGGGTTCGCGCATCGAGTATCTGAAGAGAGGGATGGAGACCAATGAGCTCATTGCTTTCAACAGGGGATTTGATAATAATGATAGGGTCAGAAGGAGTGATAAGTATGGCATATGAACGTGAATGAGGGGTGAGTTCTCCAAGTAGCACAGGGCCAGTGGGATCGCTTCCTCGAAAGTCGATGATTAGCCACGCATCTAAATCGGATTCAGACATGTGTTGCCGCACCAGATGAAGTTTCTCGCCCAAGTTAAGCAAAGGAATTGTCAATACGTCATCACCATATCGAGTTGTCGCCTGAGAGACCAAAAAGATTTAGGCAAAGTGGACCTGAGCTACAAGAACTTCGTAGCATATAATCGATTGTAATGTGGATATTATGGTAGAGGATTCCGCGACTGAACTAGATGAGTTTGGAGTCATTTTAGAACAGCTACGTAAAACGCAGGCAGCTATGCGTGTATTAATGCGGGGCATCTGGGATACAAAGAATCAAGCCTGGGAGTGGCGGGATCGAAGAGATGCTTTACGCGCAGAAACTCCTGTGGTACAAGATGAACTTACCAACCGACGAGCTACCAGAGATGAGCTAAACGAAGAGGTTCAACGGCAGAAAAGACTCCGCGATGAGGCAAATGAACAGGCTCGGATATTACATGAGCAACTCCAAGAGCTAAAAGAACAGCGAGATACCCAGAGAAACATCGTGCCATTAGAAGAGCTGCAGCGTCGATTTCGCGAGTTGGAATGGAAGCAACAAACCACTTCATTATCAGTGGATGAAGAGAGAGCGTTACTAGATGAGATGGACAGGTTGGTAAAGTCAATGGAAACCGCGCCAATAAAGCAGACCGATCCACATAATCAGTCTGAAGAAATGGAGCAGCTCTGGCAAGAAATACAGGAAACCCGGGACCGAGCACAACAACATCATGAAAGGATGATTGCACTGGTAGATGAAGCTCAACAAACCCATCATAGTATGCTTCAATTATCCCAAGGACTTGGACCAGCACGTTCTGAAATTGATGAAGCCCATCAGATGTACGTCAGATGCCTTCAAGAAGCAGATGAGATGCGAAACCGATTGGA
>JBHLMI010000012.1:31302-61422 GCA_048938295.1 Promethearchaeota archaeon | reverse complement strand
CTGGAGCCTCGTTGAGCTATTTGATAAACTGAGGGTTTTCTCTTAGTAAAAAACTATCTCTATGGGATGCTCTCCTACCTAATGATTTTTGAACTCCTTGTGTTATCTTGACGTGGTGCGAGTAGATGCATTTCACAACGAAGATTTTGAAAGGTATGGTAGATGAGTCCGTGCATCGTGCCTTCCTGCGATATGGACGAGGAGAGTATCCAGGACCTGCTGCCGAAATCACTAAAACCAAGGCAGGGAATATCAAGGTCCGTACAACGTACATGTACCAGGATCTCCCTGCTTCGATGCTGCTTACTTTGGTGCCAGTGGAAACCATATCCGTTTCCGGGATCCTTCTCGGTTATGAGCCCCTTGACGAAGTGCTAGCGGGCATGGGATTCGAATCAGAACCGTCGAAGAAGAAACCTCGAACCCTCCTTTACCAATCGAAATTAGTCGGCGAATACTCTAGGAAACAGGTTGAAGCTTTGTACAACGAGGTCGGTCCGAATGCTTACGTTTTCTGTAACTTAAAAACGAGTCTTGGTTGGAGTCATAAAGTAAAGGCTAAAATTCCATCTGCACAAAAAGAGCCTCGGCTTGAAGAGCGGCTTAAATTTGGAACCACTCAGATTCCTGCTAAGACGGAGTTCGAACAGAAGTTCCTCTCTGAACTCGTTCCCGACTTCATTGAGGAGATTCCGTTAGATTTCTCTTCTCTGCTGATCGAGAATAATTATGAGATCCAGAAGTTGCTTTTCCCACCAGAAATGAAAAAGATTAGCTCGAAAGAACTGCGGTTGAAGACTCAACGAAGCGGGATTCTGCATCGTGCCCTCGTTGTCGATGGGTCTAAATTCACTCGGGAACATTCTATGACGGTTTGACAACATTCTTTAGCTCCTGGACCACCCAGACCAAAAATAATTAAAAGGTGAGGCTGTTCTCTCACTGCTGATATTCACAGGTGTTACCTAGCATGCAATGGTCGTTATTCCTTCCCTGGTATCATGTATATGGCATCTTACTCATAGTCTTGGGTATTCTTCTTTCTACTTGGCTAGTTTATATTGTTGAAAAGGCTCGACAACCTCCATGGCTGAAGATGTTTTTTGCGATTCTTTTGATTGCCCTTGCCATTGGGTTTGGTGTGCAATTGCTCTTGGTATTTCTAGCCCTTTAACAACGAATAACGATAACTTGGGTATTTTATCGTTAGAATAGACTTGCCTTTCCATCCAGGATTAATTGTTGTATTGAGCAGACATCCTCCAGCTCCGCATCCATGATAGCGGTGACACTCTTCTCTACTGCGCTCCAAGAGGCCTTTTCATCAGGAATTACCTCAGCTGAGGTAATGAGGGGTTGATCAATTGGGTATCCAATTCGGGAGAGTATTTTGATTGCGATTTCAGAGACTCGTGGCTCTTCAACGATTATTCGATTTGCCATACGTCCTGCTAAGACATTGTAGATTTTGCCCACGTGGTTTTGAGGGTTCTTGCCTGCTGTAGCCTCCAAACTCATTGGTCGACATGGTGTGATCAGCCCGTTTGCACGATTTCCTCGACCGACTCCTGCATCGTCTCCCATCTCTGCGGATGTTCCTGTGATTGTGAGATAATACATCCCTCGCCTAGGATCATCAGCAGAGTTAATGACTACGCTTACTTCTCGGTCTGTAATCTTCTTTGCTTGGTCCAACACAGCGTCCTCTACATCTTTGAGTACTCCATGATAATGGTCCGCGTCAGGGGTTAGATGAGCGATCATAGCAGCGGCGACTGTGAGTTTGATCTCGCCATCAGTACGTAATCCCATGACCTTCACATCTTCTCCCACTTCAGGATGTTTCTTTTTGAACGCATCTGAGTTCAGAAGCTGTTCTGTTTTATAAACAATTGTTTCCGTTTCCGAGAAAGGTGCAAACGCGACACCAAATGAAGTATCATTTGCTCGAGGTATGTCATCAATTGAATGATCGAAAACGTGTGTTAGATCGGCAGAACCTGGCTTGATTCTATAATCCATAATCACTTGCTCTGTGGGATCAAGAAAACGGAGCGTTTTCTTTAGGGTATTTTTCATTGAACTAAGGGTTAATGTTCCAAGCGGAATTCGGAGAAGCTTTCCGTCTTTGAAGACCTCTGTGGTTGCTCGACCTACCACACAAATGTAGATTGGTTCTAATAATTCGCCACCCCCGAAGCTAACTCTGGCACGCCCACCAGCAATAGATCCTTTGTCGACATTGTGATGAAGAATTCCACCAAAATTGTCGATGTAGTAGTTGCAGAGCTTTACGCCAACATTTTCAACAACGGCATCCAGAATGGTATCAGGGTGGCCTTTACCTTTCCGTTCAACGATTTCGAGAGATTGTTGTTCAATGGGAAGTGTAACGGCTTTCGAAACGGCGATATTTCGGGGCATTTGTGTCACCTTAGTTGAGCCCGCTTGGATAGCACCGTTTTTTAAGAATTTCCACTGTACGGCATCAAATATTCGTCAGACGAATAAGGCTCAATCAATCCGCGCCATAACACTTAAGCCGAGCCTTAACTACGTTGTAGTATCCTCACGGCTACTGAGTTGAAAGCGGTATTAGTGGTACCGAGGAGTGATCGGGCATGAGCTACAATGTCGACGAAGATGAGATACGGCGTTTAAGCAATCGCTTGGCTGAAGAGTTTAATCTAACCTATGGAACACTAGATGAAAAGGTCGCACGAGTTTCTGACGATGCAGCACTAGCAATTGCAGATGAATGCTGTGTTCATCTCGAGGTTGCCCGAGTAGCATATCGCGTGATGCTCGATGGAGTAATCCCAGACCATAAGCCCTCTTGTAGCATTCTAATGCAGGAGTTTGATCGTAGAGCCAAGCAAGGGAGCCCGGTTCCAGAAATTGATACATATCAACGCGAGGTAGCAGTAAAAGAAGGAAAATGGGTTGAGTATCTTTATGGACAGCTTGGGAAGGTTTTAGTCGGTGACCTTCGGAACCTTGTGAATCTTGAACGCACCATCGCCGATGAAATCGAACCAGCAAATGAACAGGTTGTGGCCGTTTTAGCACAAAGAAGAAAAATGAATGAAGGTTGTTTCAAACCATTGATTGAGCGTTGGATAAATGACCACGAAGGTGCTAATATTTACTTAGCAATTCAGGCAATTGCTGGGGGTTTAATTGGGTACAAAGAATCAGATATTTCTGATGCCATTAACGGTGCCCGGGCTTCGCTTCTAATAAAGTTGCGACGATATGAACAATTTCTAAGCCAAGAAGATGATGAAGAAGAATCCCGCTTACTTAACAAAGTGCTTGGAGAAATTCAAATCCTAATCAAAGAAGTTCAGGGGTCACCGGAAGCAGTCTCGATAAAAACAGCTGGAGAAATTCTCATTGAGGTTTCACCACCACCACTTGAATCGCTCGAAGAGCAACCGAAGGGCGGCTTCATTCATTCTCCCTTTCCATCAAAACCACGGATGGGTCCTCCGTTAAAGACTCCCCTTGATTTCTTGGAACGAGACGTGTGGCTTGCATCGATGAAGGCTCCTGATGAGCGAGCTTCCTTTTTACGGGAAAAAATCTCAACGGTCACGAGTAGTCTAATCGAACAAGGCACACCCTTGGATAAAATCGGTGAAACCATCATCTTCGATTTAGACAGTCGATTCTCTTGGACCCACTCAAAGAAGACAGACGTTCGACAAGAACTACGAGAAATCCGAGATTCTGCGGGAGAGGACTACAGGGCTCAAATTGAAGCCTATGTCCTTGAGAACCTATTAGCCAAAATTCCACAGCTCCGATCAAAATCAAACAGAAGGGAAGACTAGGTGCAATCGAGATGAATCTCCATGACTGAGTACAACCCGCCCCTCCTTTGGGTTTTAGATTACGTTATCCCAGGTTTCACAATTCTTGGTGAGAAAATCACCCTCAGTGGAGAGCTTCTCATTGCGTCTCGACAGCTGTTTAGTTTTCTTCAGGGTGAAGTTGTCCGATCTGCGTTTGTTGGTCCTGGTGTTGTCAAAGGACAAGTACTGATTAAAGAAAAACCCGTGGATGTTGAATATTTAGTAGGCGCTGTCATCTTCGATCCAACTCAGATGCGTCCTCGTCAGCCAATTCCAATTCTTGACATTCTCAACCCTGAAATCTTGGACCCTCTTGAACAGGCTTCCATTGAACAGGTTCAGGAAATAATGCGAACCTTAGTGATCAAAAAAGGATCAGTTGAAGACCCCGGTCAGATGATAACGGTAACACCTGAAGGAGGAATGCCTACCACACTCATCAAAGAAACACGAATTGTTCCCCGAAACATCTCTTATATTTCAGGGATGAAGAAAGCCCGATTTCTACTTGGAGGGCAAAAAAATCGGTTATATACCCCATTCAAAGAAGGGCTCATACGGAATCGGTTCAGTGACCCCAGACATATCTGGACCTTCCGAATTGATATCATGGAATTTGACGCATTCGATCCAGCAAGTTTCGATGAATGGATTATCATCGAGATGCAAACCGATCCAGCTACAGCCTCAACATCAAGCCAAGTTGTCGAAACCGAATTTAATTCAATTCTAGCCTATCTACTCGGTAACCGGAAATTCTTCATCTTTGATGATTGAGGGCTTTTTCAGACTGGATTTTCAATTGCGTCAATTGTCTCTGCGGCATTTTCTGCCAATGCATACCGTCCGATGACTTCAGCTACACGGTTAATCCCTTGGAGGATGTGCACTTGGTTGTCAAGAAAACCAAAGATATCTCCTGGATAGATAAAGAGTTCATACTCTTCAAGGAAAGTTGAATTAATTTGGGAGGGCGTAAGTCCTCGGTAACGCAGGGATAAAACAGCCTTAGATACATTCCAGATCCCACAATCACAGAAAGGACTCTCATCGCAGTGACAGTTAAAGAAGTCCACAGTCCATTTACTAAACATTCGTAGTACCCAATTGGGCAGCCGCTTCAATCGGCGACTACGTTTAGCACTCATTAGATCCAATACTGCGCCTGCAAATAATCGTGTAGCGAATCTGGTGCGGAAGGCGCGTTCAATTTCACCTTGCAATCTTGGAGACAGGTACACATTTCTTAAAGGCTCGAGTTTAACCGAAAGGTCATCAGCTGTGTTGTGATGATGTTCTTGAATTGCTGCAACATTCGAGGCTGAAAAATATGAAATCGCCGCAGCACGACCTAACTCAGTGGGAATAACATCTTGTCCGACTTGGGTGGTAAGCTTATGTTGCCTTAAAAACCGTAATGCCTCTGAAAATGTCGCTGTACGTGAAAGAAGTCGCTGATAAGCGTTTTCGAGATGTTTCCGGGATATTGAATCGTAACTAGATAAAGTAGCAAGGAGTTGGTCTACAGACTGTTCGTAGGTTGCTTCAGGATGCACATTTTCTATCGGATTATTTAACAAATCCAGAGCTACATCTTCTTCGCTCTTTCGTTCGTCTCCGAAGTATCTTCGTCCAATTTCAGCCAATAATACTGCTTTTCCAACATCATGTTTTCCAAGTCGACCAGCACGGCCAAGCATTTGTGTGAACTCGCCAACAGTCAAGGTCTTGGTTCCCATCATAAGACTTTGAAAAATAACCATACTTGCTGGGAAATCAACACCTGCAGCCAACGCCGCAGTGGTAACGACCACTGCGATTTTACCTGACGCGAACGCTTCCTCTATTTTGTGACGTTGAGGGTATGTCATGCCTGCATGGTATGCCCGGGC
This sequence comes from Promethearchaeota archaeon, assembly GCA_048938295.1. Taxonomy (GTDB): domain Archaea; phylum Asgardarchaeota; class Hermodarchaeia; order Hermodarchaeales; family Hermodarchaeaceae; genus Hermodarchaeum. Next base: position 55,673 of record JBHLMI010000012.1, on the reverse strand, counting down.
GGAAATCCGTTGTTTCTGCAATTCGGAAGCAATCGAGTGTGTGCTTCGCCGAGAATTAGTAAACACAATTGTTTGGCCTTGAAAACCATAGGAGCTCTTCTGCTTGAATTCAGACCTTGTAAGGTCCGCAATGATTCTGAGTTTATCTGGTTCTGTGAGTACCATAATAAGGTGGCGCTGCAAGGGCACAGGCCGACCCCGAAGAATCACCGGGACCAAATTCAGCTCCTGAGCTAATTCTTCGGGATTTCCCACGGTTGCAGAGAGTGCCACCAATTGAGCTTGGGGAAAAAGACTTTGTAGCCGCGTGATTAACCCATCCAACTCTGGTCCTCGGTCCTCATCAGCGACCATCTGGATTTCGTCGATTACAACGACGTTAACATCCCCGAATTTACTAGCTTTACCGGAACGAAGTAGGTAGTCAAATCCCTCATAACTTGCAACGATGATGTTTGCCTCCTCGACTTCATCGTCAACAATTACTAAGGCTTCATCTCCAACATCAATACCACTCATGCCCACGCGAATGGCTACACGCAGTCCGAGTGGTCCAAATTTTTCACAATATTCATGGTATTTCTGGTTGGCTAAAGCTACTAAGGGAGACAAGTAGATGTAGACCTTTCCTTGCATTGCCGCTCTTAATCCCGCTAGTTCACCGACAAGTGATTTTCCACTCGTTGTATCTGAGACAGCTAGAATCGATTTCCCCTCTAATAATCCTGCACTCACTGCTTTAGCTTGAATCGGAAGCAGATATTCTATCCCAGACCTTTCTAAGACCTCAATAAGCTCCTTTGGAATGGGAAGCGTAGCCACTGGAACCTTTTTCTCAGGCTCTTTTACTGCTTGAATCTGATCATACAGGGTCATAGCAGGATTACGACTTGGGCGAAATTGAGAGGAAAGAAACGAAACAACCTTTTCTACTGATTTTAGGCGTTGTAACATTGTTTCTAAACTGCCATACGCCTGCTTGGAAATCTCAACGTCTATCGATTGTAGACGATTCATCAACTCTTGCGATGCGCATTTGTAACAGACTGGCTGTCCCACAAGTTGGTAGACCTGTTGCTTGCGTAGCATCGTTAGCTTGCCTTCAGTGATGCATGAGCTGCAAGCCCGTACAATCATGGGTTCCTTTACACCAAAATCTCTTAGCATTCCCTTTAGTTCCGTTAGAAATAGAAAATGTGGTTGTCGAGGGATCGCAATATACTCGGCTTCCCTGGCCCAGATCACAAAGGTTTGTGGGTTGACTGGACTAATTCCTCCCTTTCGAACTAGCCATAATTTCTCTGGTCGTAGTCGTCCTTTTCTCATCTCAAACTGAACACGAGCTCGAAGAATTGGCACATTTGATCGCTTGGGGCGAAAAATAGTGACAAATGCTGCAAGTTCTCGTTTCTGCTCAGGAAATAACGCCAGACTAAAAGGAGGCTTCAGTGGTCGCATTGGAGAACACGGTTCGAATCTGTTTTAGCTGAGGAACCACAAGTAAGGCTTTTTAGTCTTGTCTTACTCTTAGGTTGTTAGGGTTTAGAGAGTGCGAAGAATCGAGATATTCCCCGGCATCCTATCACTGATGCTAAGTAAGGCTGCTCGTGCCGGTCGGACGGAAATCGGTGGATTTCTCATTGGAAAAATCGAACGGAATAAGATCATTATAACCCGCGCAACATTTCCGCGGCAAAGAGGAACAAGGACACATGTTAGTATCAATGATGCTGATATGGCGATTTTAGCCGAGGAGTTAGCTGAACGTGGGGTCGGTGAAGTGATTGTTGGGTGGCACCATACACACCCAGGTCTTGGCGTTTTTATGTCGGGTACTGATGTCTCCACACAACTACGGTATCAGGCATTTTTCCCCGAGGCGGTTGCCCTTGTCATGGATCCTATGAAGTTCGCTCAAACCCTTGATATGAATGACCTAGACCTTCGCATTTACCGGGTTGATAGCCGGAAGGAATACGAGCTAGCATATGAATACGCACGCAATCCGGCAGAGATCATTCCCGACCTATTTGGTATTATGCTTTCTTTAGAAGAAACATCCGAAGTGGTCTACAAAGATACTTGGTTCGAAAAGATGTTACAGGAAGTATTTGGCGAGCACATCACAACTCCTGAGTTTTCCTGGGGATTGGGGAATTTTTTGGAAGCCTTTGTTGCCTTCGGAGCTGTGATGCTGCTTTGTATTTTTGTGACTCTGGCGTTGCTAGGGTTATTTGTGTGAATCGCTCTCTCACGATATGTGGTCTCAGGTCTTCTAACATTATTGGCTTTCCAAATAATTGATTCGAGGAAGAGTTGTAGGAGTTACTCTGGCTCGTCAAACCCTAATGCTTTCAGCGCCGCAAGGATGGCCTCTTTATCATCCACAGAAACGTCATCCACATCGCTACTCGCCTCTGACATGCTAACAGTTTCAAGTCCTGGTTGTTCCACGGGCGTAATCCTTGGCTCTGCAGGTGTTGGCTGAGTCTCCATGCCTGGAGTAATGGCGTCTTCCGGTTCTACGCTAGGTTCAGGCTCCGGGAATATTGGTTCTGTTGGTACTTCGGGTTCAATGATGGTTTCTGCAATAGCCTTATCAGCAGGCATCTTTCGGAATCCAAGAAGTTGCTCAGGTTCGAGTGGATGAGATTCCATGATTTTGGTGACCTTGGTCGCATAAATTTTCATGAGGCCGATGTAATAGCCAAGACGAATCTGATCCCGACTCGCTCCTACCAGAAGCGTTTCAGGTGTTCCCCGCATAATTATTGTGAAGCCTTTGTTTCCTCTAAGAATCACCTCAGAAAGAGTGCCTTGGCTCAGCTGTCGAAGAGTTTCTTCACCAACATTTACCAGTGTGGCTGTAGCTGCGGAGAAGATATCGGAGTCGACATCACCGCTTACTGCACAGGCAAGACGAATTCCTTCACGCGTCACCACTGCCAGGGCTTCAAGCCCAGTGGATTGCTCGATTCGTCGCATGAGGTCTTGTAGGTCTTTAAAGGGAGTCTCGGCCATCGTTAATTACATCCTCGATATCTGACTACGTTCTTCTCTTCGTAGTTTCAGTATTATAAGGTTGCTCTAGCCACTTTTGGGATTTCTGTGCTGTTGCGGGCACCGAAAATGAGAAGTACAAAAAAATACTTTCAGTTACCTCCACCCGCTGAATATTTGCTGGACCGTATTGTAGTTTAAATAGGTTCTACGGAAATCGCAATTGGTTGCCATGGGTTCATCAGTCGATGCACTTTACAACACAAACTACCTTCCTCCGAAGCTTTTGCATCGTGATCAAGAGCTTGCGGCCCTCGCAAACCTCATTACCGCTGATAATGTCTCCAACCAACCAATGAACATCTTAGTTCATGGCAGCTTCGGAATTGGAAGAACCACGCTTCTTCGATTTTTCGGACACCACGAATTGGGTGAATTTCATCTTCCACTCATTCGCTTTCAGGGAAAACAATCAACCGAAATCGTTTCAGACACCATTCATACTTTGAATCCTTTTCAAACGCCTGCTTGCCCTCTTCCTGAACAATGGTCGCTGCTCAAGCAACTCATACGAAAATCTGAGGTGCCACTCATCTTCGTATTAGATGACGTCGACACGCAAACCAGCGAAGTTTATAAAAAATTCTTGAACATGTGCAAAGAAAACAACATCTGCTCAATGGCAACCGCTCCTCGGTATTACCCCCGCCAGCTAGACTCTGCCGCTTCACAGTATCTTGACGTGGCTATCGAGCTCGAACCATTTACTGATCATCAATTCTTGGACATCGTCAAGCAACGGGTCACAGAGGTTTTTCCTTACCTCCTTCCATCTCATATTACCGAGTTTATAGCAGATCTTATTTGCATCCTTGACTTCCAACGGCCCGCGACAATCGTTGAACTCCTCCAGAACCTCCATCCCCTCATCTCAACAAACTACCACATTTGTGCGGACCAGATTCGTCAATCCTGTCTCAATTCCCGGACACTCCATTATGACTTTTGGAGTGGACATCTATCCAACCTCACCGATCTCGATGCAACCACCGTTCTTCTGCTACAAGCCATCGGGCAATACTTCGTCAACCACCCCGGACACATCTATGTCAGTCAAACCAGTTTATTCACCCAATTTAAGCAAGTTGGCGAAGGGATGGGTTTTCTGGTCTCCCCCAACCAATTCACACGAGCCTTAAACATGATACTCTTCCAGGATTTGCTGCTAAACTCTCGATACAACACCCAATCCTATTTCACCCTTCTTCCCGCGGAAGGATACCTCGAAATTGTCGAACTACTTCTTGGCAAAAATCAACTGGAGCTTTAAACATTCATTTACGGTTGCCTTTCAATTTCACCAATCGCACGAGCAAATAGCCGTGCAACACGAATGGGTTCGGGCAACCCCCCGAACCTCGTAAATCGTTTAATAACTCCCTTCACTACATCCCATCTGCACCCTTTCGACTGAACAAACATATGAGATTGGGAATCAAGTACTAAGGACCTGAGTTCTCCATTTCGTTGGGCAATCTGCCACCGTTGGTTCCAATCTGAAGGAAACGTCGCCTTCAGGTGCTTCTGTAAATCCTCTTGAGGTTGTTTTGTTACACTTATTATGGGTAATGATGTGTCCTGGTGTAGTAAATCCAGCTCGATGATATTATAGCCCGCAATAACGGTGCCGTGTAACATAATACCACCTAAATCTGTACGGTTCAGTCGGACAAGCATTCGTATAATTGATTGAGTAGCATCTGACCCAAGTATAGTGGCTCGGTCCCAAACCATCCCATCTATAATCAAATCTCCTCGCATTACGACTCCACCAAGAGTCGTTTGATGTGCTCCCATTATCCCACTTTCTGCCACTCCTAGAAAACGGATAGCAGATTTTAATAAGGTCTTGTCTGACGTCAATATCCAGCGCCAGGGATATTAGGTATAAACTGAAAAATAAAGGGAAAGGGTGGAAGTGAACGGTTATGCAGGTGCGTTCATCTTCTTACCCGGGTGAGCTGCCTGCCATTCCTCTACGGGTATGGCAAACTGCTTCTCAACTTTTTCTCGATGGAAGGAGTTCATAGAGCAGAAGGGAATAATTCGACCATCAGGAATCGCGTAATGAATTCCACACCGTTCAACACGCTCAAGGTCGAAGTTGTAGGGATCCATGAAGTGCATAGAACCCACCATGATGATACGTTTCATGAACTCTGCAAGTGCATCATAGTCTTTCTTGAGGAGAAGGTTATTGGCAAGGCTCATGAGCATCCCGCGTTTCTTGAAGAATCGCATCGCCCCTAACACTCCACGCATCTTGCCACGCGTGGTTCTTCCTTTTTCGAAGTCCTTTGCCATTTTTTCAAGTGTACCGAGGAATTTTTCGACCTCAACGTACTTGGTTATCGGAGCCCAGCTCCCGTCGTCTTCGATGACAATGAAAGTAGCCATCCCGCAAGCTGGGTGCTCAGAGAATTCCACCATTGGTGTTCCTGAGAGAAGACCAAGCGCTCGTGAAACGGGCATTACAAAAGGAACAGGATACCAGTCGCTCTGTTTCATTATGCCATCGGTTTGTTCTTCGGCGAGACAGTTCAAATCTGGAATTGTTATTCGCATCTCTTGGCGCTTTTCGGTATCAATTCGTCCTGTAATCGCTACTGGTTGAAAGTTGATACAACGGACGATGTCATGGTTTTTGACTGCGAAACGGATGATGTCGCCGACCTGGTGGTCGTTAACACCTCGTACAAGGGTGGGAACAAGAACAATGCTGTGTAAGCCTTCTTCACGGCAATTTTCAAGGGCCTTTAGTTTCTGAGAAAGTAGGTTCACACCACGAGCGGCGAGATATGGCTCCTTTGTTACCCCATCAAACTGCATGTACACTGTGCTTAACCCGGCTTCGGCTAGTTTCTTGGCATATCCTTTTTGCGCAAGCATTAACCCATTTGTAGCAATCTCAACGTGGGAGAAACCAGTTTCCTTTGCCAACTTGATGATTTCAGGAAGGTCTGCCCGCATCGTTGGTTCGCCTCCTGCAAATTGGACCGCAGGGGCAGGGACTGGTTTGTTAGCACGTAAGTTCTCAAGCATTCCTCGAATTTGATCTAGCGTCGGCTCATAGACATAACCTGCCTTCCCAGCGTGGGCAAAACAAATCGGGCACTCGAGGTTACATCGGTTGGTAACATCGATTAGTGCTAGGTTTGTATGGGTTTTGTGGTTTGGGCACAGCCCACAGTCGTTTGGACATCCATAAACGGTTTCAGTTCGAGGGTTATCAAGGCCAATACCTTTGTAAGCGTATTGAAAAGCTCGATTGAACTCCGATACACTGGACCAGTAAGTGTCTACGCATTCACCGTGCTCATCACATTTTTTCTTGATCATGACTTTTCCGTCTTCTTCATAGACGGTGGCTTCAAGCACACAGAAGCATTCAGGGCATACAGATTTGGTTGTGTAGGGGAGTTCTTTAGGTGTCATTTTTTCCATTGTGAATAATCGCTCCTTTGTGGTTACCACTCTCTGGTGGTGAGTTTGTATTGTTTCGTGTCGGAGTTTCTTAAAAGGCTTTTCCGAAAACTCCGAGTAGGAGAAAGCTGGTTTGCATTGGGTGGAAGTGTTTTTATAATGTCCAGGTATATGTCTGGGTATGTCCCGGGTAATACGCTTGCATTTAGTATCGGTCAAACTCCCTAAAGCCTACGTACGAGGACTTGACACATTAGTAGATAGAGGTACATATCCAACGAGGAGTGAAGCAATCCGAGTAGCCATCCGCGACCTCCTGAAACGCGAGCTGTGGATTTCAGGCTCTCCCCTCACCATGCCGAAAACACCATCAGACTAAAACAGCTCTTGTTGTCAGGAAAAAACCTGAATTCAACGATCTCGCGTACCCTTTATGAACTCTTCAACTCGTCGTTTAGCGATGTTATTCTCATCCTTTTTAGGCTCTTTTCAAGACAGAAGAAATACCTGCACTAGAATGGGAATAATCAGTTTCATCAAATAATCGCTTCGGCGATTCTGCCATAAGAGACGCCACTGATTATTAGGTTTCAGGAAATATAACGGGGGAGAGGGCATTCAAAGTGAATGACGGTTTTGGTAATAGAATAAGATATATTCCAATTTGATTACTTCGTTTAACGCTCGCGTTCTCCTTGTATGAATTCTTCAACATACCTTTTTGCTATAGAATCTTCAATCTGTTCTGGAGGGTGTTTAAATGAATAGGCTGAGATGCTAAGGAGCGGACCGCTAATTCCTCGGTCCAAAGCGATTTTGGTAGCACGGATAACATCAGCAACAACCCCAGCACTATTCGGTGAGTCTTGTACAGAGAGTTTTAGTGCGATATGGAGGGGCATTCCGCCCCATTTTTTTCCCTGGGCATGAATGTAACAGATTTTAGTATCATTAAGGAATGGAACATAGTCGCTGGGACCGATACGGGTGGGCACAGGATAATCCAAAATGCTGGTTACTGCCTCAGTTTTGCTAATGCGCTTACTTGTTAGGCGGTGTTCTGCAGTCATATTCAAAAAATCAGTGTTGCCCCCGATGTTGAGTTGGTAAGTTTCGTCAATTTCAATTCCACGGTCAGATAGCAATTGGGCAATGACTCGATGGAGAATTGTGGCTCCCACTTGGCTTTTGATGTCATCACCAGCCATGGGGAGACCGGCTTTGTGGAATTTCTCTTGCCAGCCACGATCAGAGACAATGAATTCAGGGATACAGTTGAGGAATCCGCATCCCGCGTCCAAGGCTGCCTGGGCATAATAGCGTGATGCCTTAGCACTGCCGACGGGAAGGAAATTAATCAGCATTTCTGCCTTAGATCTGCGAAGTTCTTCAGCGACATCTACTGGTTCTATTTTCTTAGGGTCATAGACATCGAAGGCCCCGAACATATGCTCTGCAACACCATCCATGATAGGTGCAGGCAAAACTTTGACTCCCAATGAAGGTATTTCAGTGAACTTAATCACACAATTAGGGGGGACAAAGATAGCCTCGCTGATATCTTTTCCAAGCTTTCCGGCATTCACTTCGAATGCTGCAACGAATTTGATATCTCGCAGCAGATAATCTCCGAAGATGGGATGCATGAGCCCTGGTACGCGCTCCTCTTTTCCTGTGACATCCTTGTAATAATGGATGCCCTGAACAAGAGCTGACGCGCAATTTCCGAGTCCAGCGATAGCAACTCTAATTTGTCCCATAGTTCTCACCGACCAAGATAGTTTATGATTGTAAAGTATATAGGCGTCTTAGCCGTGAACATAATTTAAGCATTTCTACTATTTTGCCAATGATGCAACTGGCAGGCAGCAAATTAAAAACGGTGAATTCTCTAAAGCCCTAGCGAGCAGCCATGTCCGTCTTCTCCTACTATCTCAAACGATCTAGTATACTGCTTCCTTTATTAGTCGCAATAGGAATGATTGCTTACTTCATTGTCCTCATTTTTGTCCTTTCGTACTTTGCTCCAATGATACCGGGATTGATGGCATTTCCCGCATCAAGTGTTTTTCGATACTTCATCCTCCCTGTTGTTTTCGCGTTTCCCTGGATTCTCTTCGTCTTTATCTTCCGAGAACGCACCCTTAATGCCTCAGATATCATGAACGCCAAAGGCAATCTCATTCCCCTTAGATGGCGAATGCTCTATAGCTTTAACACCCTCATCATTCTCACCTTCTTCATCTTTCCTTTCTTCTCCCCGCCTCTCGCCATCTTCGCTGCTCTAATTTTGGCTTATCGTATCGTCCACCGCTCAGATAACATCTGGCAAAAAAGTCAAAGTGCACGAATGGGCTATACCCTCATTGTATTCATTCTCTTAGCCATAGTTCCCGTCTACTTGACGATAATCTGGTTCCAATATTTCATCGCGATTTCAGGAATTATCTTCACGGCCTGGTGGGTTCTTTTCGACCCTATGTACTTTACTTCGCTATGTATTGTCAACGCTTTAGCGATTGGATCGCTTTTTCACCTCTCTTATGGGACCTTGGATGAAGCTGGTAGGATTCGTCATAACACAAGCCAGCGATTGTGGTTCATTCGCTTTGGTGAATTCGCCTTCTTCATTATCTTCTGGGTGGTGCTGAATCCCTTCATTCCCTTCTTCTCCCTTTCGTTGAGTTCAGGTGCTACTTTTAATCTCGCTTTTCCTGACTTCATAGGCTTTGCTGGAACTTTAGGTAATATCAGCTATGTCAACTATCTTTGTCTCGGGCTCATCGCAATTGTTTATCTTGTGAAATTCGTCGTAGGCATTGGTGGAGGTCTCAAACTATCCATCATTGGTATCCTCTTTACTGCGTCTTTCCTCATAGTCGAAGTGCTCAATGGCTTCTTTAGCGTATCTGCAACCTTTCTCCGACCTCTGCTTATGGTTGGGTCCAGCCTCATCTTTATCATAGCTTTTACAATAAGCTTCTTCGCTGCTCCTGACGAATTAATAGAAGGTGATCAGCTAATCACCGAAGAAACAGATTCACTAGAAAAGCAAGTGCTCGAAGACGCTGATTCGCTAGCCGACGAAGATGAAGACGAACTAATCTAGACTAGAAGTTCTTAAGAAATTCTGGAGCAACAGATAGTTCGATGAGCGGGATATACATCCACGATCGATCAAACGTGCCACTAGCATAACTCCATTGTTCTTCAGGATCGGCTTTGTACTTGATAAAGACGCCTTTCGGTTTCTCGGTCGTTTCTACATAGAGAAAGAGGGGCATTCCTTGAAGCTCGTACCATCCAGGTATCGATGTCATTGTGCCCATGATATATTTGTCTCCCTTTTTGAAATACAGGATTGTCGCGGTACGTTCACGGGCAGCCCACCAATGGACCAATCGGACAAGGTTATGTAAATCCTTAAGCTTCATTAGAGTAGAAGGTTTGAGTTCAATGTCGGTCACGGTCATCAACGTGCGTGATAAAAACCTCTCAAAGATAAAACCTTTGCTTTGGCGAAATGTTTTTACTAGAATTTTTGAGGAGGCAGGTTAAAGGACTAGGTTATTATGGAGTTCCGGGTTGCCTGTGCACAGATGGATATTGCCCTTGGAAACAAAGAGACAAACCTTGAAACTGCGGTATCTATGATAAAGGAAGCCGCAACGCATAAAGTTGACCTGATTCTGTTGCCCGAACTATTCACAACAGGATATTGCCTAGACAAAGCGAATAGTCTTGCCGAACCTCCAAATGGCCATTCACTCCAATTACTCCGGGATTTAGCTGGTCGGTTTCGTATTTTCATTATTGCAGGCAGCATTTTAGAAGAACGAGGCCAACAGCTCTTTAATACATGCCATCTGATTGGAAAAGACGGCAAGCTACTAGGTTTCTATGATAAAGTACATTTATTTCCTCCATTCCAAGAACATCAGTACCTCTCCGCGGGATCAGACACTTCCATATTTAAAACCGAGCTTGGCCTGTTCGGCGTCATTATCTGTTTTGATTTGCGTTTTCCCGAAATCACAAGACAGTTAGCTCTCAACGGAGCGCAGGTTATTTTTTGTCCAGCTGAGTTCCCTGCTGAGAGGGCAGCTGTATGGGCGACACTACTACGGGCAAGGGCGATTGAGAACCAGCTATTTGTTGTTGGATGTAATCGTGTTGGAAGTGATGGTAAGCACCTTTATGGAGGAAGAAGTGCAATCATCAATCCAGCAGGGAAAACCTTAGCTCAAGGTGATAAAGAACCTCAATTGATTGAGACAACTATAAACCTCGAAGAGATTGATAGCGTCCGTAAGAGTTTACCGACGCTCAAGCTTCGTCGCCTGGAGTTTTGAATCGCCAAATAATGTAAAGGCATAATGAAAAAAGAAAAACTACCCAGACGTGATGGGCGTATTCAGGCGAGTTCGGAACGGCGTTTGAGATATTTTTCACGAAGACGTTGATAGGTTTCTTCTTCAACGCCTCCTGCACGTTTACGTTGTTCCAATCGAGCAAGGAGTTCATCGATTGCCTGTAGTTCAGATGTTGCCTCCTCACTAGAAACCGAGTCATCTCTTGTATTAGTGGGAGAGGTCACTGTATTAGTGGTTTGTACAGCATTTTCCGAGTTAAAGGCAGAATTGATATTAGATGCTGGAGCTGCAATACCGTTTTGTTCAAGTTGTTCTTCTAACTTGGCCATCTCAAGCTCTATTGCATCAAGTTGTTCCTTAACCTGTTTGTCCATTTCGGCTGTTTCTTCAGGAGATGTGCGGCGAGATCTAAGGTAGCGTGAGCTAGAAGTTTCGCTTTGAATCGGAGGTGGTGATGCAGAATTAGATGCATTTGACAAAATAGTTGCATTCGCTCCAGGCTCAACAATTATCGTTTCGAGCTGTTCTGCACGCTTGTCTCGTTTAATTCGGGGTTTAGGGTGTGCACTTTCCATTGGTTGTCCAGAAACTGATCGGGCGCCTTGAGGTAGTCGACGGGAAGGTCCGTTTGTCAGCTCAGGTACTGTACGACGATCGAGTAAAGCACTTGCTATAGCGAAGGGAATCAAGGCAAAAATCAAAACGTTTGTGATGCCGTTTAATCCGGGGAAAAGACTGTCAAGTAGGAGCCCTGAAAATAGAAGAGCATCAACGATTACAAGGACCGCCACAATAACCCAAATGCCGATTATCGCGGACGTTCGCTTACTGGGCATGACCTATTTGTCACCTGTGCTAAAGTCTTTGGTTCCCCGCTTCTTCGAAGAAGCTTCACGTTTCATTTTTGTTTTCTTTATCCTCGCTATATACTTGTCGTGTAACCGCGTATATAATTGCTCTGAGATTGCGCGTTTCGCAAGCTTCTCATCAAGTACTTCTAATAATTGCTCTATGGCTTTTTCTGAGAGCTCATCTTCATCATTTTCGCCATTTCTTTCAAGGCTTTTAGAAGGCGAAATTTTAGGCGCAGAAATAGAGGTGGGATCTCTCGCAAGCTCTTCTCTAAGTGCTTTAGCGCGCTTTTCCAATTCCTCAATTCGCTGCTGGAGAATAGCAGTTGGCTCCGTCGCTACTGTTTCATCAAGGGGGTGAAATAAGAATGGGGTAACTTCCGATATAGAAGACTTATCATCTGCGTCGATGAAGACATCGCTAAGAAAATCTGGTGCGAGGTCTGGTTCCCTAGCCAGGGTTTGAGGTGTCTCATCACTATCTGATCGGTAAACATAGACAATTGCTAATGTAAGGCCGGCTATGATCATTATCATGACGGCAATAACCGGATTTACTACCCAGAATGCAATACCAGCTACCATCACAACAAAAGGACACCCATAGATCCAAATTCCACGTCTACGGCTCATATCAAATCAACAGAAGAGGATTTCCCTCGATAGGATGTGCCCTGTTATTTCATTTGCTAGACTGGCGCCTTAAAAGATTGCGTGCATTTCTTCCTAAGCTTTCTATATAGCGATAAACACACATTTAAGCCAATTTTCCTGCAGAATCCGTAAGAGGTGTCTACTAGATGCCAACGCTACCATTGGGAAAGGTCCCACCAGATATTTTAGAAAAACATGTGTTCCCCTTTCTTGGAGTAGAAGACGCCAGCATCTTGCATGGCCCAGGAATAGGTCGAGATGCAGCTCTAATCCGCGTAGGTCAGCAAGTGGTTGCGGCGAGTACAGATCCTATCACCGGAGCCACTCAAAACATTGGTGCTTACGTTGTTCACGTTTGCGCAAATGATGTAGCAACATTCGGTATCCGACCCCGATGGTTCCTCACTACGATTCTGCTGCCGGAAGATTCCGAAGTTAATCAATTGGAACACATCATGGCATCCATGCATTCAGCTGCGAAGGAATTGAACATCAGTATCATTGGTGGGCATACCGAAGTAACACCTGAACTAAAACGAGTAATAATAATCGGCTTCATGATGGGACTGGCAGAACAGGATCAATATGTCACATCAACCCAGGCACAGCCGGGAAACGCCATTGTCCTAACAAAGGGTGTAGCTATTGAAGGAACAGCGATTTTAGCCACCGAACGAGCAACATTTTTACAGCAAAAACTGGGTGCCTCCCTAGTAGATCGCGCGCAGGAATTCATTAACAAAATTAGTGTTGTTCCTGAGGCCCTCATTGCAATGTCTACAGGTGCCGTTAGAGCAATGCATGATCCAACAGAGGGTGGAGTATCGAACGGTCTTCACGAGTTAGCTGATGCCTCTGGCTTAGGTTTCATTGTAGATCGAAGCAAAATATTCATCCAGCAAGAAACTCAGCAAATCTGTCAGGTTTTTGACATCAACCCCCTTGACCTAATCGCTAGCGGAGCCATGCTAATGGCTGTCGAAGAGAAGCAGGCCCCTCAACTTCTCGAAGCTCTTAGAAGGGAGAATATCACTGCCACAATCATTGGACGCTTTGTTGACAACCAGTCTCAACGAACAATAATCGACTTTGATGGGTCGATAAAGAAGTTGAAACAACCTACAGAAGATGCCCTTTGGAAGGCTCTCCAAAAATCACGGTAAACGGTTTCAGTATCACTTTTTCTGTAACAATTTCAACATGATATCCAGTAACTTATGTGCTGCTTTAATTTTTGTCGTCTTGGGGATATGAGTCACTTTCTTCTTCTTATCAATCACGAACAATTCGTTGGTAGTTGTACCAAACCCCACTCCAGGGCGACCCACATCATTAGCGACTATCAAATCAGCTTTAGCACTGATTAAACGATTGTGTGCCCTTGTTATCAATTCGTCGTCCGAGACATTATGTTCAGCTTTGAAAAGCACAAGGAAAATTGATTCTTGCAGGTTCTTAACTGCGTCAACGATTTTCGGAGTTGGTTGAAATGTGACTGACAACATCTTTGTGTCCGCGGTTGGCACCTTCTCTTTTTGGCGAGTTTGCGGAGTCCAATCCGCTACAGCTGCGGCTGCGATTAGAATGTCATAATTTGATTTTTTCAACTCGCTAGTGACCGCATCATACATCTCTTGCGTGGTTTCAACTTGGATTAGTTTGACTTTTTCGGGAGGAGGCATTTTCCCGTGACCATACACTACTGTCACATCAGCGCCTCTTTCGTAAGCTGCCTTAGCTAGTTCAACTCCCATTCTCCCCGAACTTTTACTGGTCACTATCCGGACAGGATCAATATATTCGAGAGTAGGTCCTGCTGTAACAAGGATGTGTTTTCCCGCCAAGTCAGAAAGTGTCGCTAACTTTGTTAGGACCGAATTCAATACTTCATTAGGAGTAGCAATTTTTGCTTTTCCTTCCTCCATTCGTGGTCCTATGAACTCTACACCAAGTTTTTCGAGTTTCTGAATATTCTCTCGAACTATAGGGTGTTTGTACATAGAGACATGCATAGCTGGAACGATGATAATGGGTATTCCAGAACCAAATGCAGTGGTCACCGTCGACGTTACCGGTGTATCATCGATACCCATTGCAATTTTGGAAATGGTATTAGCAGTTGCTGGTGCCACCAAGATTAGATCTGCTTTTCCTGCGTGTTCTCCGGCTAGAGCTACGTGCTCGATTTTTCCCGTCAGCTTCGTGATGACTGGGTTCCCGGTTGCCCATTCCAGTAAATACGGGTGGATAATCTCATGTGCTGCCTCTGAAAAAACCGTCACAACTTCGCCACCATGGCGCATTAATAACCGGGCGATTTCAGGGCTCTGAATAGCGGCGACACTGCCTGTAACACAGAGTACGATTAATTTTCCTCGCAGCTCAATCCCTAGCGACTCCACAATGTCTTTTGAAGGGTGGGTATCCATCGGCATCTCAATCGACTCCTGCTTTCTTTTAGCTTTCACAGCACTTAATGGTATGTGTGTTCATTATCGGGGTATTTACTGGTTCTAACCTCTTGAACGAATTCTGTTACAGCCTCACCAATGACCTTGTCTAGGTTCGCATACTGCTTGACGAATTTTGGTAGATGGTCGTTACTAACCATCCCCAAGAGCTCGGTGATTACCAGAACCTGGCCATCACAGTATTTCCCTGCACCGATACCGATGGTTGGAGTTTTCACATCATGAGTAATTTTCCTAGCCAACCACTCCGGCACACACTCTAAGACCATTGAGAAAACGCCAAGTCTATCCAATTCTAACGCATCACGCCAGATTTGATCTGCCTGTTCGGGGATTTTTCCCTTAACCTGAAATTTTTCAGCTGTTTGAGGTAGCAGGCCCACATGCCCCATGATTGGGATGTTATGCTGTTGAAGTAATTTAATCACTTCAGGTTGGTTGCCTTCAATTTTCACCGCATGGGCTCCCACTTGGAACAAGCGCTTGGCGTTAGATAACGCCTCTTCCGGCGTATCATAACTATGGATCGGCATATCAGCAGTGATTAACGTAGTTTTGGCACCCCTAGCAACCGCCTGAGTATGATAGAGCATCGCTTCCATAGTGACCTGTTTGGTATCCGGATTTCCTTGAAAGACCATTCCTAAACTATCGCCCACTAAAATCATGTCAACGTTATTAGCTTCGAGAATTCTTGCAATCTGGTAATCATAGGCAGTAAGCATTACAATCTTCTGTTTGCCTTTTAATGCCTGAATCTGATTTGGCTTCATTGTCTTTCTGCCTCCAAGTACCGTATCAGCTGTGTTAGTGTCTCATTAACGGGTGTAGGAATCTGATGGCGTCTTCCTATTTCGACTATTCTCCCGTTGAGAAAGTCAATCTCTGTTTTGCGTCCATACATCACATCTTGTAACATCGAACTTCGGTTCTTAAAACTCGGCATGTTCGATTCCATTATCTCAAGGATACCTAAGTCGAGGTGTATTCCCTCTGCTTGTCCTACGGCTATACATTCTTCAACAATACCTCTTCTGATGCTTGCAAGCTGTTGGGATACAAGGCTTTTCGTTGGAGCCTGTAAGATTGCACTTAAGGGGTTAACAACACAGTTAATCACTACTTTTCGCCACACATCCGCTTGGAAATCCTCAGAATTCACAACAACAAGCCCAGCTTCAGTAAAGAATCTGCTAACTTCCATTGAATCGGCATCGGAGTCTAAAAATGTGAAGCCTAAATTGGCTCGGATGCATCCTGGTCCAAGGAAATCTGCGCCAAAAACAACGACACCACACACGATTTTACCCCTGCCAGTTAGTATCTTCTGGGCAAGTTCTTTGATGCCCAAGCCATTTTGTAAGAATAAGACGGTAGTGTCTTTCTTGATGAATTCTCGAATTGGTGTGAGGGCTTCGTGTAAGTTATGAGCTTTTACTGTTACCAATAGAAGCGTTTTCGGAGGAATTTCGGTTATCTCAGTTGTGGTTTCCATTGTGTAAGTTCCTGCAGCATCACCAACCATTGTTAATCCCTTTTCCCGTATTGCCTTCATGTGTGCAGGTCTACCGACGAGGATAACTCTATACTTTTGTGAAAGTAGAGCACCATATGTTGACCCTATTGCCCCTGCGCCAAGTACAATTACCTGATCGAACGTCATTTTTTCTCAACCCCCGACTCCAGAAGGTCGTGGTTTTGGGCTAGCGTGCTTAGCCGATCATTGATGAGACGTATTGCTTCAGCGAGATTATAGTGGTTATCGAAGTTGTCGAGGATTTTTTTCAGTTTTTCATGAGGTTCATCGTGTAATCTCTCGACCGCTTTGATTAATAGTGGCATCGCCCGAACCACATTATCAACGATTGAAATGCTTGCCTTTTGCGCGGTTCGTGATAGCGGATTTAAATCCACGGTAATAACGCGTTTTCCTAATCGAACAAGTCCCTCAGTTCGGTCCCCATCCTCCAAAGGAACAAAGGCCACATCAGCAGTGAACAATCCTCGAGTATCTACTATTCGGCGATCACTATGAATCTCTGGAATCGTCTCATAGTAATTGGAGTCAAGACCATAGATTTCTTCTGCACCAGCTTCCTTGAGAACTTTGGCAATCGCTTTTTCACGGTCCTTTGAACGATGATACAAATTAATTTCTAATTTTGCTCCAGCTGCATTTGAGAGTTTTACTAAATCATCAGGGACTAAAGCTGCAACGTTACCGTTCACAGATAACACCGGCTTTTGACCTAACAGTAGACATGCCGCTGCAACGGTAATAGCGTGCTTTGCATTGTCGGTTGTCTTTTCACCAATCAGGTAGTCGAACGCTTCTCCGCGACCATGTGCGAATAATCCAAAGCTGGAAGTTAGGCCCTTTTCAAATCCCTGCACGAGTTTTTCTCGAATGCGTAAAGATGTTGCTCGTGGATGTTTAGGGGAAACTTCGTGTTTAGGCATCTAAGACTTTCGCTCCCGTACAGTCGATTTCCATAACCAACACCTCATGTTCAGGGTCACAATGGGGCTTAAGAATATCAGCTAATTGCTGAACCTGGTCAGGAAGAACAATAGAGAAGATATTTTCACCAAATATCGCGGTGCTGCAGGTGAATCCGGCTTCATCGGCTTCTTTCAGCACTGATTGGACCCGTTCACTGATCAAGCCGATGTATTCTGCAAAATGGCGGGAATAATCCATGAAGTTTCCTACGGTTGGATTGGCGCGGAGAGCATCAGTTAAGAGTCCTCCTCGTTCATTGATGCGTTTCCGGGCATTTGGATCGCTCAGGTATTTGGGGGTGGGAATGGAGCCCAAAGGTAAACAGACCACCAGATACTCCTCACTTATGGGCAGTGTCTCGATCTGACCTACTCCTGGTCCTCCTGCAGCACTCCGAATTTCAATTCCTCCTATCAGTTCTGCGATTACTGTTCCTAATCCCGTTCGATGTTGGACTTCCATAATGTGAGCGACTTGGGCTACTTCAAGCCGCGATAGGTTGTATTGCTCAGCTTTATTCAATGCAAGTGCGAGACTAAGTGCTCCAGCTCCACTCATTCCGAAACCTGCACCAATGGGTAACTCGACTTTGTGATTTACTTTGATTTGATAGCTCTGTTCAGGTCGAAGCTCTAGGAACCAAGCAATAACACTCTTGGAGACTGGAGCATGGTAGGAAGGATCTCCGTTGATTTCTATTCGAATCATTGAAGACTTAGCAGGCTCAATTTCGACTTCGGTAGTAACGCCTTTACTTACCGAAACCCCCGCTCCGCGTGAACCCTTTTTCAGTGGGTCCTCTGGCTCATCACATATCTGAAAGAAGCCAGTGATATGTCCGGGGGAAAATGCACGAACGGTATTCATTTCAGAGCCCTGCTGTAGAGTGACTTTCAATCACATCGGCATGTCGCGTGATGCTGGTAGTGAAATAAAAACTATGCGACGGAAATTTAAATGCAGTACGTTTTAAACAGCCTTACACTGGATTGAACTGGCATCCTGCCATTAGCTTAAAGAAGTTCAACAACTGAAGAGTTACACTGTATGAAGCGTGCATCAGCTTTTTGCCCTGCAGGAATTTCAAGCTTCTTTCAAGCAGTTACTCCCAATCAACCTCCGAAAACCCTGCAAGACGCCTATGAAGTGGGAGCTAGAGGTGGCGGATTTATTCTAGAGAAAGGGGTCTACACTGAAGTCAAAGTTGAACCAGCTGAAACCACTGAAATCCAAGTTACCATAAATGGTCATAACGCTCCGGAGGCGAAGGTTACACGCGAGATGTGCCGGCTTCTTCTCAATGAAACCGAAGAAACCTATCAAATACAAGTTAATCATGAGGTTGAAGTTCCGATTGGTGCAGGATACGGAGCAAGTGCCGCTGGTGCTGTCAGTACAGCCATGGCCTTAAGTCGTGTCTTGGGTATGCATCTTACATTAAACAGGATTGGGCAATTTGCACATTTTGCAGAAATACGCTGTGCCACAGGGCTAGGAAGTGTCAGTGGAGTCATTCGAGGTGGCATGATTCTAATTTTAGAACCTGGAGCTCCGGGATATGACCGTGTGGATTGGATACCCATTGATCCCTCACATCGAATTGTGACCGCAAGCTTTGCGCCCATTTCGAAGGAAGATATCATTTTCTCCAAGAACGCTTTGCAGATCGTTAATCGGGAGGGGGCAAAAGTCTTACAACAGATTCTCGCCAACCCGACTCCTAAACATTTCATGAAGTTGTGTAATGGGTTCGCAAACAAGGTTGGATTTCTCTCGGAACGGATAGCGGATGTGTTAGAGAAAGTCACCGATGCGGGAGCACTTGGTGCAACCCAGAATATGATTGGTGATGCTTTTCACGCATTGGTTGACGTTGATAGGGTTGATTCCGTGATTCACGCGGTAGCACACCTCTTTCCACCCAATGCCCTGCTTGTTTCTCACGTGGCTAGTACTGGACCAAGACATACATAAACTAGGAACTTCCTTTAGCAAATAGAAGTGAGAAAAATGAACATTGGCAAGCCATCACTTTTTTTTCCTCAGATGCCAAAATCATTGCTAATTTCTGTTACGGCGCTGATGACTGCACTTGTAACGATTCTTACCGCGGCTTTCCAAATCTATGTGCCTTTCACTCAGGGTTACTTCAATTTTGGTGAAGTAGGAGTCTACACAACGGCTATTTTGTTTGGCCCAATTGTCGGTGCTGTAGCTGGTGGGGTTGGTTCAATGCTGGCTGATATTATGACGGGCTTTTTTCACTATGCGTTGGCAACGTTAGTAATCAAAGGAGCGGAAGGATTCCTCGTCGGATATTTAAGCTGGGCGTTTAGAACTCGGTTTTCATCAAAGATGCTAAGATATCTAGGGCTTGTACTTGGCTTCGGTTTAGCCACCTGTCTAATTGTCATTGGTATCCTTCGATTTAGTGGTGAAATTCAATTGAGTGGAGGCAGCGAGGTTCTTCCTTGGTGGCTTATTCCCTTGTTCCTTCCATCATGGCTTTGGGTAGTCTTTGGAATTGTGTTCGGATCAATGACCGTTTACATTACTTATCGCTATGAACCGAAGGCTGCTTGGAATGCGACTGCTATGCTGTTGGGAGGTGCCGTAATTATAATTGGTTACTTCCTTTATGAGCTCCTGATTTTTCAATATGCGGCATTCGCCGAATTGCCCTTCAATTTCATGCAGGTCATAATAGGAATTATGATAGGGCTTCCAATCACTGAACGACTACTGGTTACTGTGAAGAATTTAGGGTGGATAGGGCAATCCTGAAGTCGAGCCGCAGATTTTTAACTGCTTGAATCAAGTGATAGTGCCAATCAGCCTATTCCTTGTGTTGTCTATGACCGAGTCACCTGATATTGAAGATCCAATGGAAGCCATAATGCAGATACTTCGGGAGGCAGAACAGAGCGTAGACGGCATCCAAGGCGTTGCTGTTGTCTCTACTGACGGGCTTCCCATGGCGAGTGCAGTTGATGCGAAGATCGGGGAAGCTGAATTAGCTGCATTAGCCTCTTCTATGCTCTCCATCGGTTCAACGACCATGGACAATCTCAAGAAAGGTGAACTTGATAATATCTATGTGAAATGCGAAAAGGGGTATATCCTTCTCCGTTACAGCGGACCCTTGGCGGTTGTTCTGTTTATAACAGAACAGGATGCACGTTTAGGTCCTTTACTGTTGGAGCTCAAACGGACTGCAGCGCGTTTAGAAAAGATGTTAGGCTTTGGATAAAAGTTAGAATTCGCTCAGAACCCTAAGTGCTGGATTACTTCATCAACACCTATACCCTTTCGAACACTTGTTCTGAACACTTCTAGGTTTGGATTGATTTGCTTTGCGTCTCGCTCCAATTGGTCGACATCAACATCCATAATTTCAGCCAAATCGATTTTATTAATGACTAAGATGTCTGCTTCATGAAACATGACCGGGTGTTTTTGAATCATCCATGGTCCCTCTGTGACACTCACTACAACAAGGCGTAGGTGACTCCCCAACGGGAAATCAGCTGGACAGATAAGGTTGCCAACATTTTCAATAATTATGATCTTGGTTAAAGCAAGGTCGGCGGTGCCAAGGGCTTTTCGGATGAGCTTCGCATCCAGGTGGCATTCAACGCCAGTATTCACCTGAATGGTCTTCACACCATGTTGGGCGATGCGGTCTGCGTCAATGGTTGTAGTAACATCACCGGCGATTACTAAAATCTCATCACGCCGGTGAGCAAGTTTTTGCGTAATGGCTTCAATCAATGAGGTCTTTCCTGACCCAACACTGCCCAGAATATTGACAGTTCGAATTCCATGCTCGTTGAAATATTCAAGATTCTCATGGGCTAGCGCTTTGTTACGGTCCATGAAGTTTTCTTCTAACGTGATATCAACGATTTCAGAACTTGTAGAGTGGGAATGCACGTGACTGTGACCATGAGCGTGATGATGTTCTCCTTCATCTGGGGTGATGACGATACGTTTCTTCTCTTCCTTTTTCGGAGCCATTGATTATCCTCCCTGTCTGAGAACCCTAGCCAGCTCTGTGCTTTTTCAATGATTCCATCATTCTAATCGGCTTATGAAGAAGGCGACTAAAATCGGTACTGTTTCAAATAAATAGAAGTTGCACCCTACACTGTGCGGTTGGAGGTATTTAGGTGCAGGCACTACACATTACCGAAACTCGAGCGATAGTTCCCGTCACCCGGAAACTGATCCAACTCCGTTTTACAGTTGATGATTTAGCAAGCCCTATAGGAGCTGGTGAAGAAGAAACCTCCTCTCAGAGAGGGCAGCGTGGTCGAATGAGCGCGCGACGGATTGGGCAACTTCTCCCCAATGCCACATTACAAGTCCAGAAAGCCTCATCCGAATTCATCGAATTGAGCCTTTCCTACGAACGTCTTGTTCGAATTCCCGAAATTAGTGGACGTCAAAGACGATATCGAACAGTTCCCTATTCTGTGACCTCACAAATATTGTGGAGGCCAGAAACAGGCTTCTGCTTCATCATGGATGTACCCCGCCGATCGGTTAGCGCAGCGACTTGGTTATTATCATCTGCAGTTCTCGGATATCCTGGGCGACTCAACTCCTATGACATTAACCGGACGAAGATGCGTAATATTATCCGATATGTAACAGATTCTTCAGGTGGAGGACCAGGTGAATTAGTTCGTGCTGTCTTTCGAGGTGTTGAATTCAACGGAACTAGCCTCGACGAAGTCAATCTTCGTGCCCATGATTTAGATAAATTGGACCTCTACAAGGATGTCCAAAAAAGCGCAGATTCCATTCACGCAATCAGTTTCATAACTCCTATCATAGAAGACATCGGGCGACCACTAGTATGCCGAATGGATGCAACCGGGACAGTACAAATCTATTCACAGCGAATTGCAGATGAGACCCTCAAGGCGTTTCTACTATGGATTGAGAATATGCTTGCGAAGTAATCCATACACAATAATTCCACAATTGACTTCCACTAAGCTTATTTGCCCTTGGTCGAACGTAAGGGACACCACCTCCTGAGGACATGGTCCATGGTCTTAGTTACAAGTGGTACACCATCTAAATTCCTCGCTTGGAATGTCGCCCAAACGCTCAAAGCTGAGTACTTGAACACCGAAATCAAGCACTTCCCTGATGGTGAGACATACATTCGATTTCTAGGAGATGTCGCAAGAGAAGAGGTCATTGTCATCCAATCCTTGGCTCTCAAACCCAACGATTATCTCATTGAACTCTTCCTTATGCTGGATGCCCTCAAAGATCTCAAAGCGAAACGCGTTGTCACCGTCTTACCCTATTTTGCCTATGCTCGACAGGATGAACGCTTCAAGACAGGCGAAGCTATTAGCCTAAAAACTGTAAGCCGGCTAATCGAAGCTGCTGGTTCAGATTATATCTATACAATCGACTCTCATCGGCACCGGGTTGTTGATCAAGATGAACTCACAGCTGTTCCCTTACATGATCTGAGTGCCATGGAAGAACTAGCGAAGTACATGAACGGCAAGCATACGCTTCACAATCCCGCTGTCATTGGTCCTGATTCGGAGGCAGGAGCATGGGCAAAGATTGCTGCAGACGCCCTATCTGTAGATTACGACGCTCTCGTTAAGAAACGACTCGACGCTGAAACCGTAGAAATTCAACCTCGTGAACTGAACCTCAAAGGCCGGGACGTACTCATCGTCGACGACATCATCAGCACAGGAAACACCATTATCAAGGCCATTGAAGTCTTGAAGAAAAATGGAGCCAAAGACATCTACGTTGCATGTACACACCCGCTCCTGGTCCTCAACGCATTGGTCCGAATATATGAGTCGGGCGCGCTCGATGTAGTCGGTACAGACACGGTGCCCTCAGGCATAAGCCATGTTTCAGTTGCTCCCGTCATTGTTGATGCCGTAAAGAAGTTGAAATAACTGGTGAAATCTTGCATGTCTAGCCCTCCCCGAAAATTCTGGAAAGCACTTAAATGTCCAGTCTGTGGTGAACGCGCAGTATTTTATGTTACAATGGATGCAGTCAAGGATGCAACCCAATATCCTGTTCCATTCGAAGTTATCCACGATGACCACAAATTCACAATATTTCTTGATTCGGGGTTGCTGATTAGCCGGATAGAGGAGTTTCCGGCACCTCCCCAACCGGTAGTAAAGCAGCAACAGAAATCCAAACAGAAAACCAAAACGAAAAGCAAAAAGACTAAATAAGGCATCTTCGAATCCTTGCGCTGAAGCCCGTTAGTGTAGAATATCTCATAACGAGTATACACCATGGTCAATCATCCGAGGCTCTGGACCCCATAATCGTAGTGGAGGAGAAACCTTGGGACCGCGGTTCGAATCCGCGACGGGCTACCACTTTTTCTACTGCAAATTATCGGTCAAAGAATATGTTTTTGCCCGTGGCTGCTAGAGGAATCCCAATAATAATCGTGCAGTCGGGCATGAGTTTTAGTGAATATGCTGCGGCTCCTGCACGGAAGAATATCCTATTATCAACATTATGGATTTGAGCGGTTTTCACCGCACTTCCTAAGGCAATGCCCATATCCAATGCTTTGATGATACAAGTAGGTCCAGCAAAGAAGTTTCCCTCTTTTCGTCCTGCCTTAAGCATCTGGCTACAATTTTCATATCCACAAGCACCACATTGTGTGCCTAAAGCCTTCGGTCCCTTTAGCCCGATGAGAACTAATGCAGCGCAATCTTCAACATTTTTTGCATCACGTGTCCAATGATCGTCAGGGGCTTTGGCCATCTTATATAATTCCTTGGCGACAGTATCTTTTTCTTTCCCTGTCAAAATCATTGATTCAAGATCATCGATTCCTTTGCCCTTTGGTGCGGTTCGTGCGGCAAGCCGCATCAGTCTAGCAACTTCGATGATGGCTTTGGTTTCTTCTTCTGAGCCAGTAATTCGCATAAGAACACCAGTTCCTTTGTGTAGCCCTTTCTAATTTTAGGCTTTACCTTCAACGGCTTGTCAAAAATTCATAAACCCGAAA
>JBHLMI010000012.1:25142-31202 GCA_048938295.1 Promethearchaeota archaeon | reverse complement strand
CAAACACTTTGTTCTCCAAAACTGTTCGAAAATCTAACACAGTTGGTTTCCCTCTTCAGGAGCCATCTGCCAAATATCCCCCTATCCATTGCACTTCCTCCAATGAAAGCTAAGCAGTTCCAAGCCCTTTATGACCAAGGGGTTGACCGTGTGGCAGTATCGCTTGACGCTGTTACCCCAAGATTGTTTAATGAAATCAAAGGTACTGGAGTGAAAGGTCCTTTTTCTTGGAAGCACCATTTTCGTGCCTTGAACTCTGCACGATCGATTTTTGGACCGGATCGGGCGACTACGCATCTCATCATCGGGTTAGGTGAAACAGAACACCAAGTGGTCAATCTAATCCACCAGCTTGTCAACAAATCCATCACCGTTGGACTATTCCCCTTCACACCTATTCTTGGAACCCCTTTAGCGAACCGGGAACGTCCAACACTTCAACAATACCGTCGAATTCAACTAGCTCTTCATTTGCTGCAAAACCGACTTGTAACCTTGGATAAGATTCAATACAACTCAACACAGGATATTACGAAATTTGGGTTGCCTAGAGAAATCCTAGTGGATATTATTGCACGAGGGAAGGCTTTTCAAACGACAGGTTGCCCGTCTTGTAATCGCCCTTTCTTTACAGAGCAACCAGGAGGCCCAATCTTCAACTATCCAGAAGCACCTACTGCGCAAGTTCTTGAAGAAATTACATACCAACTGGCAGGAGTTCTCTGATACATGACAAAACTATGGCGCTTAATCCGCACCGGTATTTTCAACGCCTATGAAAATATGGCCATTGATCATGTTCTGCTTGATGCCTGCCATAAAGAAACTGCTGCCAATACGGTTCGTTTCTACCGCTGGAAACCCTCAGCTGTATCTATTGGACGATTTCAACATCTCGAAGATGAAGTCGATGTAGAAGCCTGCCGAAAACTCAACGTTGACATCGTCCGGCGACTATCAAGCGGTGGCGCCGTGTATCATGATTTTGAAGGCGAGCTTACCTACAGTATTATCTGTCGAACTCAAGATATGCAACTCTCGTCCGACATCGTTGAAATGTACCAGTATCTATGCCAAGGCCTCCTTATGGGGTTGAGTCGGCTTGGTGTCAGTGCGAAATACTCAGCTGGGTCAGAGAATTTTTGTCCCAACCTCTTCGTTAAGAAACGGAAAATCTCTGGAAATGCCCAATCCCGTCGTGGAAACACCTTGCTTCAGCATGGCACGATCCTTCGCAAACTCGATTTTGTAAAGATGTTCACCGTCTTGAAGGTGAACAAACGAAAAGCCGATGAAACTATAATCAAGAAGGCAGTTAATAGCATGACCTCATTACAGCATGAACTCGGAACACCTCCCTCCTTCGGTCAAATCGAAGAAGCCCTGATTGAAGGATTATCCAGCACATTGCCGGCACGGTTCTACGATGAAGGTTTAACTGACGCTGAACTCCAATCTGCCCAAAAAATAGCAGGATCCTGGTATGCAAAGTCCGATTGGACATACCAACGGGGGCTAAAGAAATGAGCTCCTTGAGCAAGGGAGCAAACAATCTGCGTGACTGGTTCGAAGTGTCCTCCACAGAACTTACAGAACTATTCTCACATACCCAAACCCTGACCGAAGAAGCCTTCAATCGGCAAATTACCATTTTCCATCCAGGTACTGAATTTCCCTCTATTTCTATTACGGGGCATCACTGTAAACTAAATTGTCAACATTGTGCCAGGCATTTCCTTCAAGCAATGCACGCGATTACAACCCCTCAGAACCTCATCGCATTCTGTGAAGCACTAGATCACCGAGGAGGTGTCGGCTGCCTAATCAGTGGCGGCTGCGACGACACCGGAACTGTTCCTCTTACTCCCTTTCTACCCGCTCTAGCACACATCAAGCGCTCATCAAACCTTTTTCTGAATGTTCATACGGGATTCCTCACCGATTCTCAAGCAGATGAACTATCTCAAACGGGAATAGACTGTGCGTCGGTCGATGTTGTAGGTGACGACTCAACTATTCAGCTAGTCTATGGGTTGCAGCAACGAACCACAAAGGATTATTTTACAACACTAACAGCACTTAGAAAGCACAGGATTTCCACAGCCCCCCACATTTGTGTTGGTCTCCGTAATGGAAAACTGGTCGGTGAATTTGATGCCTTACAACTCATCAAACAAACCATTGAACCTAGAGTCATTGTTATTATCGCCTTAATGCCTACTAAAGGCACACCTATGAGTAATAGCCCACCTCCACACCCCTATGACATTGCTCGCATCTGTGCTATCGCCCGGCTCCTCTTCCCCAAAACAGAAATCGCCCTTGGTTGTATGCGACCCCGTGGACGCATTCGACATCAAACGGAACAGCTCGCAGTTCAGGCGGGGGTTACTCGTCTTGTTCAGCCTACCAGAGCTACGCTCCAATACCTAGAAAAAAATGATTATACCGTCATCAAACACAATGCCTGCTGTGTGATCTAGGTACTGCTACGAAGAAGGTTTCAGGTTTAAAGTTGTTCGCGTGAGATGTCAACGCCTTCACTGCTAATTATCGCCATCTGAATAGCGCCACCTGACGCAATATCGCGTTTTCGAGCAGCATTGACAGCCCGTGTGACCAACTCTTTTCCTTCATCCACACCCATGTTATCGCGATACTCATCTTCAAGAACACCATAGGCTACTACTGATCCACTTCCTGTGGCAGTGAATTTCTCCTCCTCCAACATACTGCCCAATGGATCGAGCATGTAAATGTGCGCTCCTTCCTTGTCAACTCCACCGACGATAAGCATCGTGATTAAGGGAAACATGCGGTTTCGAAATAGAATCGAAGATGTGAGTCGTGAAATCGCTTTAACGGTTAACTCACGGCCGGTATCTAAAGATTCGAGTTGGGCGATTGCGCGAATATTGTTGATGAGTTGCTGCGCATCGGCAACGGATCCTGAAATCGTCATTGCCGTATGGTCAGTAATCTGCAGAATTTTCGGTGCCGTATCGCTTGCAACAAGGTAACCCATTGAGGCTTGCGATTCAGTACCAAGAACCACCCCACCGTTCACTTTCACAGCAACAGTGGTTGTGTGAGACATTAAGCGATGATTATCATTTTGTCCCATCATGGTTTGTAAAACCTCTAACTCAGTGACTAATTTCCCACGAATATCCCTACGAATTTAAGTTTTCTTCTCTTTTCGGTTTCATCGAAAGTCTGTCATAATTTGCTGATAGTGACTACTAGGTCAAAACATTTTTAGCTGGGTCCTTTCACGTCTCCAGCACTCAGCATAACGGTGAACAAGTCATGGCCTTTCGACCAGAAATTCATGCTCCTCAAACAGGTGAAACTCGCCGGGGTCGGGGGTTCAGCCACTCTGAACTGAAAGATGCAGGTATCGAGCTAGCGGATGCTCGCTGGATGGCAATTCCCATTGATAGTCGGCGGAAAACAAAACACCCTGAAAATGTAAAACTGCTCAAGGATTACGCTAAACGCATCAGTAAATTAAAAATCGCTCCAAAGGCGTCTAAATCGGCACCAGTAGCTGAGAAGCCAAAGCCAACAAAGGTAAAGCCAAAACCTGAACCGGAGCCCACGCCCATTGAGACAGACTTGACCAATCTTAGTGGCGTAGCAAAGAAACTCTCTGAGACTCTTGTAGTGGCAGGCGTAAGGAATATTCATGATCTAGCAAGAATTTCACCCAGACGCTTAGCACGTATCACTGATTTGAAACGGGATCGTGCTGAAAAGCTCGTAGAATCTGCGAAACGGTATGGGCGAGAAAAGACCAAGGCTGCACGTGAAGAGAAGGCTAAAGAGCCTAAGATTAAGGAGCTCAAAGATCTCCCCGAGATTACCCGTTCTGATGTCAAGCTACTCAAAGAGCTAGGTGTAGAGTCGCTCGATGACTTCAAAGCCGAAAATTCCCGAGATCTATCACTGCTTACTGGTATTCCGGAAGCCCGCATCAAAGAATGGCGAAAGGAAATCCGTACACAGGCTAAAGAATAGTGTCAGTTCAATTGCGAATTTGATTCAGTTTTTTAGAGATAAGGATTCCATGGGAACGCTTGTTCCGTGGAATACCATCCAAACTCACGATATAATATTGCGATAGCACCCTGAGGCGGGATGATGCCCTTCTCGGTGATGATGGCATCGATGTATTCTGGAGGCGTGACATCAAATGCAGGATTACGAACACTCACATGTTTCCACTCTGCAAGCTTTTCTTTCGTGACGACTTCCGAGATATCCCGTTCTTCAATTTCTACTAACTCACCTGCCATCGTGGCAGGGCTGAACTTGTAGCTTTCAGCTGCGACAAAAAAGTCTAATCGAGCTTCATCTGCGGCTAGGGCAACCAAACTGGTTCCGATCTTGTTCACTACTGCGCCGTTAGCCGTAATCGCATCAGCTCCCACAAACACCTTGTCAGATCGTGTAATGAGGTACCTAATAGAATTATCTGTTATCAACGAACATGGGATTCCTGCTTTATCCAGCCAGGTAGCCGTAATATGCCCTTGATACTTCGGTCGGGTCTCGGGCACGAAGACACTAAATTCCTTCCCCATCGAATAAGCGGTTTTTAGGACACTGAAGGCTGTGGCGCTATTACAATAAGTAAAGATGATGTCTCCATCTTGGATCAGCCGTGAACCAATTTGCCCGATGGTTTTCACTGCATTATTTGACATCTCGATAAAGCCTTCGCCAATTTTTACGCTAGCCTCTTTTAACGCCGCAATGCCTTGGGTCTGATCAAGCCGGCTGAGTAGCCGGGTGTAAAAAAAACTCAATGCATTAGGTAATGAGACAGCAGTCGGTCTTGTTTCATAGAGCAACTGAGCCGCAACAGCTATGTCTCGAAGAAATGAAGGAACTTGTTTTGCCTTGGACTCCTGTGCAGCAATAACTAGCCCCTTGGCTGCGGCACGGGCGATGCGTCCTGCTCCCCGCGTACGCATTGACTGAATATCCTCTGCGATTTTCTGAGTTTCAGGAGGAATTAATGTCATCACTCTTCGCCGAGGCATTTAATACCGAATCAAGGTATTTAATGCTGTCATGGAGGCGGTACACGTTGAACGTTGATTGGCTCATCAAGAAGTTCAAGAATTATGAAATCGCTAGTGCTGATGGAACGGCCATTGCAGCCGCCTCAGCGATAAAAGATATTGCTTTAAAGGCGCCTGCCAGATCTACAAAGGAATTCCTTGACCAAATTAATGTCGCCGCTTATGGCCTCCGGGAAGCTCGTCAAAGTTCAGCGGCTTTACTTAACTGCCTAGACTACATCGAAGATGCAGCCCAACAGGTGTATCAGAAAAAAGCCTCATTACAGAAAATTCGTAAAACAATTGCGAGCGCCTGTGATGACTTTGTAGCCCGAATTGCAGACGCTAAGCAACGAATAGGGGAAATTGGTGCGAAACGGATTAGATCCGGCGATCGCATCTTAACACTATGTCGTAGCACCACAGTATTAGCAATTCTGAAAAAGGTCAAAGAGCAAGGGAAGGAAATCCAAGTAGTCGTTGCCGAAAGTCGTCCCGACCTTGAAGGCCGTCTTTTAGCCAATGAAGTTGCAGACCTTGGCATCCCGGTCACACTCATTACAGATTTCGCTGCGCGCATATTCTTACCCGATATTGATATTCTGTTAACCGGAGGCGAAGCTATTGCTGCCAATGGGGCAATAGTTTCTAAAGTAGGAACAGCGACGCTGGCAGAACTATGCCACGCTGCGCGGGTTCGTGTCCTCATTGCTGTGGGGAGTTACAAATTCTCTCCTGAAACCATTTCAGGGCGTCTCATTACCCTTGAGGAAGGAAATCCAAGCCAAGTCGTTCCCACTGCAGAAATAAATCCAACTGTTACAATTCGAAATCCACTCTTCGATGTTACTGGACATGAACACATTGATGCGCTCATCACAGAACGAGGTATTATCCCACCACAAGGCGTCTATCTCGTTTTCACAGCTAGTGAACAAAACAAAAAGTAGAAAGGCTCAAAAGCTCCAACCTCCCGTGTTCTCAACAAGTA
>JBHLMI010000012.1:0-25042 GCA_048938295.1 Promethearchaeota archaeon | reverse complement strand
GCGATTGGAAAAACGGGACCAGGGGTTGCGGAAATTGATATTCCTGAAGAATCCATTCGTGCTACGGTACGTGGGTTTCGCATCTATAGCCCTGGACAGGTCTCTGTTGATTATGCTAGCGAGGAACCCAGTGGTTTCATCATTGATCGTCGTGTGTTTGATAAAGAACTCTTTGCTCGTGCCACTGAAGCCGGAGCAGATAGCTTGTTAGGCGCTCGAGTCTTGGACGTCACTCGCTCTAATGAAACCATCGATGGAGTTGTTGTGAGACATAATGGTCAGCGCCAAACCCTGAAAGCACAAGTAGTAATTGGAGCAGATGGGGTGAACAGCCAGATTGCACGATTGACGGGACTAAGGAAAGCGTACAAACCGGATGATATCGACTCCTGTTTTGCCTATGAGATGGCTAACTGCAACCTCGAAGTCACCGATTTAATGGAATTTCTCCTCGGAAGTGAAGTCTCACCTCGCGGTTATATCTGGATCTTTCCTAAGGGGAATGGACGTGCTAATGTAGGCATCGGAATTGGCGGAGGAATTGAGACAAAAACAGCCAAAGAATATCTAGACCATTTTCTCAAGCACCACGATGTTGCTAAGCGACAACTTAGCGACGCCAAGGTCATCGAAACCAGGGTAGGTGCGTTACCTGTCTGTGGACCTAACAAAGTAAACGTTGTGAATGGCGCGCTTTTAGTAGGTGATGCTGCAGGGCAGATTCATCCAATAACAGGAGGCGGAATGGGCTACGCCATTGTCTGTGGTAGTATTGCTGGTCGGATCGCTGCTGAAAGTGCAAAAAAGGAAAACGTAACGACCGAACACCTGCAACAATACGAGAAAGAATGG
The DNA here is from genome assembly GCA_048938295.1 of Promethearchaeota archaeon. GTDB lineage: Archaea > Asgardarchaeota > Hermodarchaeia > Hermodarchaeales > Hermodarchaeaceae > Hermodarchaeum. The sequence continues at coordinate 24,190 of JBHLMI010000012.1, read as the reverse complement.
CGGAAACTCTATGGTGCTGAATTCGACCAATCCCTCAAACTACGTGAACTCATCTTGCAAACTGAAGATGCGACCCTTGACAAACTTGCTAACATCGTTACTGGCGAGTCTATTGTTCGATTAACCGCCGGGAAGAAAGTAAAGATCTTCATGAAAGCCATGTCCACAGGAGACCGAAAGTTAATTGCGTTAATGCAAGAATTACGAAAACTTCGCATGGTCTAACATTGAACCAATTCATGTAAACAACTTTAAATCATCTGTTCACTCTCATTAACAAGGAACCGAGGTAAGCTCTATGGCATCTTCAAACACAAACATAATCATTGGAATAATTGTTGGCTTCTTAGCCTCATTAGGTATCGCTTACGGAATCATCTATGCAACAGCCGCCAGTATTCTACCCCTCGTGGGACCTGGACTGGTTCCAAGTAACGTTGCAACACTCTTCCTCACGAGTTCGATAACAACCCAGCTTTTCATGGTTTTCAATGACGTGCTTCTCAACATTCTCATTGTCTATATCCTAGCTCCTGTAGTATGGCTTGTCGCTGGACTCGTTGCTGGGTTACTTGTCCGAGATATGGTCAGGGGTGCAGCAGCAGGATTAATCATGGCAATGATTGCTCCCTTCCTCACATATGGGCTAGACTTCCTTTTGGGTGGAGCTAACGGTGCTCTTCTTCTCACTTGGGTCCTCAACGGCTTATTAGCAGGACTAATCGCAGCCGTTGGAGGTGTTATAGGCGGAACCCTCACATCACAATTTGAGGCGCACTAGAACCACATTAATAAGCTCACACTCAAAGGCTCCATATCATGCCACACATCAGGAGTTCCAAAATCGCACCCATAGGACTCCTTATTGGTTTCGGCCTTGCTGTTGTGCTCTATTTCACACAAACATCGGCGATACAAGCGCAAGTCTACGGCATTTACTTTCCTTTCATCGACCTGCTCCAATTATTTGAACTCGCATGGATCATGGCCACAGTTGACCTCCTACTCGACTTTACATTTCCCATTTCTCTGATGCTCTGGCTGAGTGTCGCCATCATTATCGCCCTCCTTTTTAGGAACCTAAGTGCTGCTCTCTCCACTCTCAGTGCTTCCCTTCTTCTTCCAGCAGGAACCTGGCTGTTATTTATGATCAAATACCTCTATTTGCCCGGCTTTTCCATTGCTTTTCTTACCTCATTCTTTCTCTGGCAGATTCTTGTTCCTCTTGGGTTAGTCTTTGGTGTTGCTACACTGATTACATTTCCTTTTGCACTCTACAGGCGACAACAGCCTCCTTTACAAAAAATTCCTTCGACTATCCACTCAACCTGTACTAGTTGTGGCGCTGTATACCATTCCCAACCGTTGATTTGTGTTTATTGTGGCAAAGAAGGTTCAATTATCGAAACGCATCAGGACGAATCTTGAGAAAACAGCAATGATCTTTGTGAATTCTGCAATGAAAAGAAGGCTAGTTTGAGAAAATCATATCAATTTATAATTCGCGACTTACATTATTCATGAGCCGGTTGGTGCAGTGACGCAATTTTAAATCAAATCTACACTCCTCATAGGCAGAATCCTCCCAAGGAGGTTTCAGGCTCAAATCGTCCTCGCCCTCCAATAATATCCCTCCTCCCTCGACTGCCCTTCCGGCATTATTTTTTTTTAACCACCCAAAGCAGAGGAGGTCTGATATTAAGCCGCAACGGGACTTGCCAAAATCCGGTTACTAATGGCGAACTCCAAAACATCGACAATAGCATATTCGGGAAGTCCTAACAGAAATGCGATGGTCTTGACATCACGCTTTCCATCGACCAGAAAAAGTACATCACGGGCGTATGGTCCGAATCTGTCGTAGAGGGCACTACCTACCGGTGATCCAGTATCGAGGGCTGCTAGTAGGGCTTGACCACCTTGAGGAATAAAAGTCAAATCGATTCGCCCGTCTGAGGGTCTTGGTGGAGGGGGCGGCGGTTCAATGGCCTCTGTGGATTCTATGGGTGGTGGTTCGATGGGGGGAGGCATGGTTTCTGTTTCAGGAAGAGTGGACGTCTCTAATGGTGGTGGAATGGGTTCTACAGAAGGTTCAGGTGTAATGGGTTTGCTGGATTCCGGTTTAGGTGTGGGAGGTGGAGTAGTTGGTATTTGTTGAGGAGTAGGTGTGGGTGGAGGTGTTGTGGGTTTTGGTGGCGGAGCTGGTTTTGTTTCAGCTGGCGCTGCGGGAATTGTCCTGATGATGTTAAGATCTAACTCGCGAAGCGCTAGCAGAGTTGCCTTAGTTTTTACAACTGCAATTCCAAGAGAGAGGTTAGGGGGAAAAAGAACGGCAAGGAGCCAATTTTCAGCAATTTTTGAAATGACAACGAGACCCGCTTCTGTGTTGACAGTGAGTTGGCTGATTTGTCCTTTATAGAGGCTCACCGTCTGCTTAACCATCGCGTTAGTGTCTTCATCCAGAGTGCTTTGATAAATCGTATTTTCAGGAGATATAATACAGAATGCTTTGACCATTCGGTCGAAACGAAGATTATCCAGTGCCCGCTGTACATCCTCGGCCATAGGCTAGCCTGTACCCCCGATTGCGCAAATCTAGCTATACGGTACTGGGGAATTAACGCTCTAAAATCTTTGCGCCCAACTTCATTCCGTCATGTTAATCTTGACTTTCTCATCAACTCTCTCCACATAACCGAATCCTTTACGTTCCAGTTGTACAATTGTCCCTGATTTCAACCCCATAAGTGTGCGTTCTCCAAATCCTTCAATGATTTGGAGACTTCTCGGATTAAACTTGTCCTTAATAAACAGCACATCAGGAACGAAAAGCTGAACAGGAATCGAATCAGAAGTCACCCACTGGATTTTCAGCTCTGCTTGTTCTAGAGCGTTCCCGGCGAATGAGCATTTTATCGATTTGGCAGTTTTCTTTTCAACCTGGAGGTTAAAGGCGTGCTTTAGCCGGAAAATATCTCCTTTCGAAAGTTGTTTAGCATCTTGACCATCAATATATACATGGTCTTCAATTATTATCTGACGGGATCCTCGGTCACTGAAATCCGGATGATACGGAATTTTAGCCTTGAACCGCTTCCCACTGGTAATTTCTACGTGCATCGGTTCAGTCACGCAATAGTATCGGTTAGCTATCGAATCGACAAGCTTTCGGTTGATCCCTAATAATAACGACCAATCGACAATTGGTTGGGCTACACTTAGACCAACTTCCCGTGTCATCTCACGAATAGCCTCAGGAAGTATCCCCCTTCGGCGCAGACCCGATAGAGTTGGAAGACGAATGTCGTCCCACCCACTGATTTTTTTCGATTCAATTAGGGGTCTTATCTTGCGCTTACTAACAGGACTTCCCTCTAGGCTAAAGCGTGACCACTCTTGAATAAGTGGTTGTGGATAGTCAAAGAGGTTCCGGATATAGGTTTGGAGTTCTCCACGGCTGGCAAATTCATTGCTGCGTAACACGTGGCTGATTTGGTTACGATAATCCTCTAAGGCATTTGCAAAGTCATAGGTGGGCCAGAGCCGATACTGGTCTCTTTGTATCGGATGGGGATAGTCGATAATTCGGAAAATATTTGGGTCTCGCATCACCGCATTCGAATGGGACATGTCTATTCGAAGACGGCACACTATTTGGCCTTCTTCGTATTTCCCATCGATGATATCATCCCAGATTTGCTGGTTGTCCTCTTTGTTGCTTTGACGATGTGAACAAGCTCTCCCCTTCCGGCGGTTTTCACTAATCTCTTCAGCTGGGCACGAACAGAAGTACACTTCACCACGATCTAGCAGCTGCTTTGCATGATCGTAAAAATACAGCATATCGTCTGAAACATTCAACTCTTCATCCCAGTCAATCTCCATCCAGCGATAGCCTTCCTTGAAAGCTTCATAATATTCACTTTGGACATTCCGTGGATTTGTGTCTTCAAACCGAAGAATTACGCGTCCTTTGTACTTGCGCGCATAGAACCAGTTAATGTATCCCGCATAAGCATGCCCAATATGGGGATATCCACTCGGTTCGGGAGGTAAACGAGTAATAACTTGTCCCTCTATTGCGCTCTGAAGAGGAGGAAGTTCTTTAGTGCGTTTTTCCCGACTACGTACAAGTAACTCCGGAGCAAGCGCTTCAAGTTCAGCAGTTTGGTTGCTTAAAGTCATCTGGTTGACTTCATCGACTACTCGATTCACCTGGTCGATGATCTCTCGGGCCTGTGTACGCAGCTCAGGACGCTCTGCTAAAAGTTTCCCAATCACCGCCTTAGCGTCGGCTTTCCCTTCATATCTAATGGCGTTTGCTAAGCTGTATTTCCGAATTAACTCACGAACTGAAGAGTCATTTTCATCGGTCACAAGAGGCCCAACCTGCTTTCTCTACTGTTCAAATAAGTGCCTAACACTTATGCTTTTTGTGATGAGGAGGGCAGATGCTGTTCTTCCATAATCTGGTGAATAAGGTTTGGCTCAAGTATCCGAAGCCACGAAATCTTTCCAATGGCATACTCTTTTCCCCTGCCCGCAAGAATGGCTTCAATTGCGGCTACCTCCCTTTCTACTGAGGAATCTGATGTATCAATTTCAAAGATTCGGTCTCTGCTATGTTGCGCTAGACCGTCGGAAATACATGTTCCAAGGATTTCTGCCTGTATGTTTTCAAGAATTTTTTTAGAAGACCATTGACGGGCTGCTAATCGTTGCATTAGAACGATTGGATGACAACGAAGAACAATTAGGGCTGCCAGATACTGTTTCGGAACCAAATCGGCGAAATGACCAACAACCACAAACTGTTTCTCTGCCTTTTGGAATTGGCGTACAAGATAATCTTGCAGTTTGGCAGTATCAGCGATAAGGGTGTCACGATTTGGATCCTCCCCGTGATGAAATCGCTGTTCTTTGATAACTTGGCCAAGCTCAACGAATTCTGCATCAAGGCGCGTGGCAAGTACACTTCCGACTTCAGTTTTACCAGTGCCGGGTGTTCCAGAAATGGCAATCACTTGGTCCACTATGTATCACCTAATACATGTTGCTAGGAATCTAGTTGAACTGACTCGACTAGCTGATAAGAATACTCCCTCTTAGTTTGAAAAGAACTATTTTGATGTATAAGATGCCTTGTACATGGGTCTCAGGTGGTCATTGGCGTTTTTCTCGCTCGTAATCTTCTAAAGCGGCTAATTCTCGTTGCAACCGAATTCGATGAGGGCCGCTAGATGAAGCGATTGCTTGGCGGAGTAATCGCTTTTCACGGCGAAGATCATTACGTGGAAGTTCTTCTGGCGTTCTTTGGATGTCTCGGATGGTTTCTACATAGTCAGTACTCACTTGAGTGGCACCAAATTAGTATCACCAAAAAGAGTATTTAAACTAATAGAGGGTTTGGTATAAGTGAAATTAAATGCTTAGGTGTCTTTCGTTAACTGATAGCGGGTTCCTCGGGTGAAACTCTTCTTCTGTACCAGCATTTTCTTGGCTGCAAGCGAGTCTAACGCCATTTGAGTCCTTGCCTGGGACCAACCCGTAGAAACCATAATCTGCTCCATGGAGATTTTTCCACTCTTTCGTGCTGCAACATCAAGGATTGTGGCTTCATCTTCACTGAGAAACTCATCGTGAAGTTTGATAACAAGAACACCTTGAATTTCACTGAGACGGACCTTTTCTTCCTTTTCCAACTGCTTCAGTTGCTTTTGGAATTCCTTATGTGAAAGCCTTTTGTATTGTTCCATCTCGTGAATCTTAGAATACAAATCTGCCACCACAATGGCCGCTACGGAATCCCGGGCTAGAAGAAATACTACATGTTCTTGGAGGGTTTGGGGCTTTTGAACTTCTATGTGAAATTCCTCTTTCAGCTGCTCTAATCGGGAATCTGCCTCAATGAATAGTGTGGATTTCGATGGGGCTTGCCGGTCGACTTCTTCAAGGCGTGTTCGCAAGGCTTCATCCTCTATTGGATTCTGTGCGGCTTCTTTGGATTTCAACCGTTTTCGAAATCGTGAATAGGCTTCATCGAGATCATTTTCTTTCGAAGGCATAATTGCAGCTCCTAGTGTTCAGTTCATTATTCCTTAGAAGTGTCGCACTTTTAAAGCCTCGGAGCAACTCTTTCGCCTAAAATGAGGGTTATTGGTTAATTGAGGATTACCCAACGCTCCTTTCATCCAAGGACGCATGAGAAATGTTGTCATATCTGATGTGAATCACTCGTCGTGATTCGGTGAACAAGGTTACAGGTTCTAATCCTAATTCACGCAAATTGGTCTTAATCCCTTCTAATCCAATTACTGTTCTTGATTCCGGTTCTCGATTCATCGGAGGGGTGATTGGATAGCTTTGCGGACCAAACGATGCTGGGGTAACCTGATAAGCAATTGTTTCATTATCCACGTATATTGCTGGGAAGCGTATGAGGATGTCGGTTACGTTCTGATTCTTATTGGCTAATTTCGGGGTATCGATGCTGATTTCAGACTTCGGGAAGTGCATGGGTTGCTCTTCCACCGAACCCGTATAGCCGGTTTGCATGAAGAACTCATTCACCGGACTTGTAAGGTCCAAAAGACAGAATGTTTCATTGGTAAATGTTGTAACGTTCAAGTCGAAGATATATCCCCACGTCTGGTTTTGTGACATGGCAACGCTAATCGGATTTGCTTGGAACCCAATGTGTGTTTCATTATTGGTTGTGTATGATTCAAAGCCACTATCCGCGCTTCCGATTCGGAAAATTTCTTGGAGCGTTATGTTCGCTAGAAGTGTGGTGTCGTTGTAGATCTGCTTGGGGAAGATTATCCTTGACTCGCCAAAATTATAGACGTTTGCATCTGAGGCACTTAGTGTATTGAAGGTGATGTTACAGTGAACAATGGTCGGGGTGTTTTCGGGAAGTGTGTCATTTTCTGGATGAATATCGAAGGTGAAGGTGAACATACTGTCTAAGTTGTCATTTCGAAGCCAGTTGTTGTCACTGCTATTGATGATGTAGGTCCAAAACAGCGACCAGTACCCTTTCATGTACGTTCCGCCTCGCAGGGCGTATTCTTCGAAGGTGTTTTGTTTATTCGGTTGAATATTATCCACAATGAATGCTAGGCTGTCGGCTCCAACTTCTGACGGGATATAGTATGCATTTCCATAGTAGTCATAGAAGACATACGGATCTCGTAATGTGAAATTCACCTGTCCTCGATCGAAGTCGCGTGTAAATGACACGTTGAGTGGTTGATCGCCTCCGAAGGTGCCTCCTGCAAATCGTCCAAGCATGTAATCGATTTGAATTTGACCGGTATCGTTGATGTACACATAAAAGATATCCTGTTGGAGGATATCGACATCACCCTGTAAGGGCTCAGGAGGTTCAATTGGCGGTAGATTAATCCACCAGAACCAAGCGAAACCACCAATGATGATGGCAATCAGAACCACAACAAGGCCATATTGAACCCATCGTGGTGTTCGTCGGGATCGTTGCCTGACTTGGCGGTCGCGTTTTCGTTGTAGCTTTTCAGGGATTGATTCAAGGCGTTTCTTCTGCTTTGTCTTCTTCTGTTTCCGTTGTCGACGTGACACAGCGAACAACCTACCTTCAGGCGAGAGCGTCGATTATGTTTCCCGTATTTCAACCTTACGGCTACGGAAACAAATCTCTCTACTGGGAACGGTGAAGGGTTAACAGAAAACTTAAATGAACCTCTGTGAACTGAGGTCGCGCCACCCAATGCCAAACATTGGGACAAGAAATATGTGGCGATGAATTTGTCAGAGAAAGAAGAGACACCTGAAGAAGTTCCTGCGGAAGCAGTTCCTGAAGAACCTGAATCGGAGGCGGCTCCAGCATCAACTCCCGATAAAGAGGACGAGGAACTTGAGGATTTCGAGGATGAACCCGTCGAAGACACCAAATCCAAGGGTAAAAAGTCCTCTAAGAAGCGTGCTAAACTCACGGTTCTGCAGGCTGCTGTTCTTGAAACTATTCGCGAGCGCCCTCAACGTCCACGGGCCATTCAGACAATCATCCAGGGAACTGGTGGCGTAGATGTTCCACGGAATGAGATTATCAGATCGCTCAACGAGTTGCGTGATAAAGGGCTCGCTGATAAGGTGACAACTAAAGCTTGGCAAGCAAAATAGGTTGTGTTCCGTTTTTCTGGCTCAGCGACCCTTGAGTTCTGCCAATGCTCGTTCTGCGATGTTCATTGCTTTCTGGTATTTTTTCTCTGCCTTTTTCAGCTCTGCTTCGAGTTGATGAATTCTGGCTGTTAGTTGCGTATTTTCGTCTCGGAGATCGTGGAGTTTCTGTTCTGCCGCTTGTAGCTCTGATCGAAGGGTATGAACCTGTTGGGGCATCTGCCCTCCATTGGTATCGGCAGTCAATTGTTGGAAACGTTCAACAGCGGCTTTGATTCGTCCTGCAAAATCTGTTCGTAATCGAATTCGACGCTTCTCCAATTCTTCCAAGGTTTGTTTTTCAGCAAAGTCTAATGGATTGAAACCAGTTGCACCGTGAGTGGTTTCTCGATTACGAACATCAAGAAAAACTGGTACATCCACGGCATCACCGGCTACCACCGCTTGACCGGTATCAAGGCGTTGAATGTCTTCTGCCCATTCCTTGGAAAGCCCCTCAGTGCTAGACACTGTGATATCTACATCCCGAATATCAGTTAGCTGATGAATAATCCAGGTCCCGACTTGACTTCGAACCGTTGTATCAAGGAGCTGGGGCTTTTGAGTGATGACGACGAGGTTCGCAGCGAATTTTCGACCTTCCTGAGCGAATAAGCGCATCATCCCAGTCGTTGCAGCTTTCCCTCGGTTTGGGGCTAGAGTGTGAGCCTCGTCAACGAAACAATAGAACGGGGGAATTTCGCGATTAACAGCTGCATGATATAGATCATTTAGAATTTCCTGTGATAAGGCCTCTTGAACCCCAAGGTCAAGACCACGTAAGTTAATGATGGTTCCCTGTCCTGAAACTACCAGATCCTGAGGATGCGTCCCTAAAAGCGCTTCAATCGGCAAATCAGCTCCAGGATTTGCATGCAAGTCTGCGAACTCAATGACACTCATCTCATAACCCCGGGGCTCCACTTCAAACCGTTCACTTCCGGTTTCAGCAGCGATTTTGAGACTGGAATATTCTCCATGTCGGTCCAAAACCACAATTGGGATGCCTTTTTTGAGAAATTCTTCCATGATGACGGCCGTGGTGTAGCTTTTTCCACTCCCTGTTTTTCCTACCACAAACAATCGACCAAGCCGTTTCACTGGTAAGCGGACTGGAACCGTTGTCCCAGAGATTTGACCAACAAAGGTACCCTCATCAACGGGAATATCAATACCCAAAGCTGCACTCACTGTTCTTGGAGTTGCCTTATAGACCATCATCTCCGGATTAAACGGGGTCCTGGGCATCGGGCCTACTACACTGCACTGCCCTAGTGTTTTTCCCCCTTCACGCCACAATTCCTTGCACAGAAGCAGATACTCGTCTCCTCGATGGTTAATTGCCAAAAAATCATTTCGACCCACTTCGCCTTGTTTGGTCACCCGAATCCTTAGGGTGTGGGTGGTCGTTTTGCCCACAATTTCTGCTACGGGCTCAATTGGCTTGGATCCGGAGGCGGTTTCTGCCAGCTCTTCAATCTTTTCGGGTTCCTCGTTGGGTGGATCTAATGGCATTATTAGTACCCCGTTCGTGTAATGCCTTTGAAAGCACGCCCTTATAGACTTCGCGTGTCGTCGAACGAGAACAACTACCATACAATTTTCTCTCACTCTAGCTAAAATTTGCCATATATCCTTTAAGATGCCCTTTCAATTTCCATTCACGTAATATTCACGAACTAACAGAACACTTTTTTCCTCTTCAACGACAGTCTGTAAGGGGATACTGCCGTGTCAACAGAGATTTCTATCGGACAACTATCACCAAGTCTTGCCTTTGGAGCCGCATATTTCTGCGTCTCATCCATTGGAACCCGTTTAACCAACATCGCTGAAACCTATACCGAAGAAGGCTTTTTCGGCACCGCAACTGTCTCGTTCCGGATACCAAGTACCAAAGACCGCCTTGAAGTCACCCTCCTTGTCGATTCAAAAGCACCAACCATCCAACTCGAAATTACCGGTGGAGACGACGATAAGCGCCCCACGTACCTCAACGAAATTGCCCAACGGATTAACGAAACCTTGGAGCGTTTCAGTAGTGTGCCTGGCGTCAAGCTCTCTCACGCCTCCAAAGCCGTCGTCGTCGAGCGTAAGATCGATGAAGCCCTCAATCAACTTCTCTCCGACCCCGACTACCAGAAAGTCTACGTCCAAATCGCAGATGCCCGTGAACGCCTCATCCGCATCGGCGGCGACTTCCAACCCGCCACCCTTGAAATGGGTGCCATCCTCACTCCACTAGCAGGAAAAACCGGTTCAATTCCCGAAGAAAATCGCGAAGAACTCGCCCTGAACTTGCTCCGCTGGAAGAAAGAAATCAAAAAAGTCGTCAACCAACTAACCACTGAAACCGACGACGAAGGCTAGCCCTCTACACGCTAGGTGCCATACCGCCATTTATCCACTTTCTTATCTTGCTTTGCCTGCTTCTTATACAGTTTATAGTGCTTCTGGCACAAGTACAACCGACGTGGACGTTCATCTTCAAACGCGGCTCCTGCAGCCTGCAAGCCTTCACGTGCCTTCTCAGCCGACACTGATCGGGTTGCCTTCTCATTGCACCCTTTCACACTACAGATCGTACCAGTCTTCACTTTCCCCATCTAATTAGTCACCACACAATTCTATCCGTATTCCACCTTCACCGAATCATGTCCACATTTTGCAACACAATCTAGACAGAGGATACATTCAGGGTCGTGGATGGGTCCGAAAGGTTTAGTCATGACGTCGATGCCGACGGGGCAGGCTTGTTTACATCGGGGGGAGTCGCAAGCGGGACCGAGGCATTCGGTGGCGCTGCGGCTGACAGTGAGGAAGCTGAATTGGCCGACGAGACCCATTAGGGCACCTGCGGGGCAGATGTATCGGCAATATGGGCGCATCATAAAGAGGGCCATAAGAAGTATAACGATGAGAAATCCAAGACGAATGTACATTGGAAAGCCCCAGGCGATGAATGGCGGGTTCCACTCTGTGAGTATGGGTGATACGATCCCGTTCAGGTATAGGTAGGGTAGAATCACGAAGAAGACTCCTGAGGGGTTAATTGTTGCCCAAAATGCCGTGGCGAAGGGTGTGGTAACTGCGGTTCTGAAATTTTCTGCGAGCACTGGATCAATGGCCCCAATAGCGCTGAGAAAGGTCCAAGTACCAAGCCAGGCAACAAGGAAAAGGACGACGAACAGAATGACGTATTTAATGCTTTTCAGGCGCTCGTCCCATTTCTTGGAAGGGTAGCGCTTGCGAATTGGTGTAAGAGCAAAAAGGTCTTGAACGAAACCAAAGGGACAAATCCACCCGCAGAAACTACGTCCAACGAGGATGGGAACGACGAGGATAACACCGACAGCGATATATGGGAATATCCCCTGTTGTCCCATGAACTGGATTATATCAAAATAGCCGGTTCCAGTGCCTTGGGCGGAACCTTGAGGCATGTCAAAGGGGAGCGGGATGTATCTAAAGATGGGGATGAGCCAACCGATTCCCCCGAAGACGGTCCCGATGAGCGGATCGTAGCCTAATACGAAGACAATTCCGGCATAGAATAAGACTAGGAAGGCAGATAGTTGGACGATGAATCGAATGATGTGGATGGCCAGCAGTTCTTCGAAGGCTTTGTTCATCCAGTAGTGAAGCGTTTTATGGGGACGTGTTCTTTCCAAGATCTGCCGTTTCCATCGTGGGAATGGACGTCCGATCTTGTCCCAAATGCGTTCTGATTTCTCTTCTGATTTAGATGTATCTTCAGTTTCGCTCACAGTGGCAATCCCCCTAAGGTAATATCGGCCGCGGGAAGAAAGGTGCATAGGCGTCGGAGAAGACTTGGAGCCATGAGCGTACAATCTCATGTTGGCCTATTGCAATTCCAAATGCGAGTGCTGCTAATCCGATACATAGAATGGCGATGGCAATCGCTCGTCGGTTCATTCTAAATGACCTCCGGTGAGAGGTTCAGAATTACACTAGCGTATAAAATGTTTTGTGTTCGGGTGGGATTTTCTGTGCGAAAGAACGCTGCTAACTAAAAATCACGAAGCACTGCTTCAAAGATTTCGACCTGATGGCCAAGGGTCTTTGAGCGGTTTTCCAGATTCTCTTTCCGTGATTTATAATCAACTTCTTTTACTTCGCCCACAGAATGGCGCGCATCTAACAATGAGAGTTCATCACGCACAGCTTTATATTGAGCCTTCAGTAAAGCAAGCCATTCACGGGCTAGAACTACCTTTTCTTGGTATTGGGCATCCGCTTCTGCGACTCCTTGCTCATATTCATCTTGCAGTCGAATGTACACGCTTTCACGGACCTTCCCGGCTTCCTTCAGTCCTTCCAGCTTCTCCATTCGCTCCTTTAATCGACCCCGTTCCTTGCCCTCTTTTTCAAAGTCAAACTCTTTGACTTTTGATTGTAGTTTCTTTTCCTTCGTCTTTAACTCTTTGATCTTCTTCTGAAGTGGCTTAATCTCCTCTTCTAACTCCGCTATTGATCGGTCACCTTGTTCCAATTCTTTTTCCAGTGATTCTAATTCACTGAGCAACTCGGTCTCTTCCTCTTCTATTCCCATCAATGCTGAACGGACTTCAAGTTGCGCTAAAACTTCAGCGGGCACCTCTGTAACCGGTTCACGCTCAACCACTGCCGCAGGAGCTGCACGACCCGTCGTTACTGGACGGGATACTGGTCTAGCTACCGGTGCACCTAGCTTCGACCCACAAAACTTACAAAATTTAGCCGAATCCTTCACCGATTGCCCGCAATTAGGACAGATACGAGACATAGACTCACCTGCCGAATTCCTTGTAATTTCACGCCTAAAATCCTTCGCCAATCTACGTTTTCCAAGTGCAAACCCGGAAAGCTCCGTAAAGTATTTTCCTTTGAACTATGCACCTTTACATGAAGGGATAGGAACAATGCAATTTGATCTATTCTTCTTTCTCCAGCAGTATTGGTGGCTCATCGTCATCCTCATCTTCATCATCATCCTACTCCTTGTCATTCCCTTCATCCGCGTCCTCAAAGAATACGAACGCGCGGTTATCTTCCGCCTTGGCCGTGCCGTTCCTGGTGTCAAAGGTCCTGGCGTCCTCTTCCTCATCCCCATCCTCGATAAAATGGTCAAAGTCGACCTCCGTGAACAATTCTTTGAAATCGAACACCAACGTTGCATCACCACCGACAATGCTCCCGTCGACATCGACCTCCTCATTTATCATCGTGTTGTCAACGCCCGTGACAGCGTCCTCCGTATTCGCGACTTCAGTGGAGCCGCACTCGGAATCAGCCAAACAACATTGCGTGCGGTAGTGGGAGATATTACCCTAGATGATGTGCTCGCAAGACGTGAATATATCAACAGTGTACTGAGAGAGAAACTCGACGAAAACACCGAGCCATGGGGTGTCAAAGTAACCAAAGTTGAAATCCGTGAGATTCTCCCCCCAACAAAGGTGAACGAGGCGATGATCATGCAGATGGAAGCTGAAAGGCGCCGTCGTGCCATGGTCACAGAAGCTGCCGGGAAACGGGAATCCACAATTGCTATCGCCGAAGGGGATAAACAATCTGCAATCTTACGTGCAGAGGGTGAACGACAATCAGCGATTCTTCGGGCTGAAGGCGACGCCTTGGCATTGCAGAAGGTCTTTGATGTCGCGAAAGGTATCGATGAAAAGACCATGATTATCCAGTACTTGAACACAGTCCAAGCACTGGGTGCCAGTCCAAGTACCAAGTATGTAATTCCCATCGAGTTTACTCAGCTTGTAGCACCGATACAGAAGTTCTTGAAGGGTCTCAAATAGGCATGATGAAGTTTCGAAAAGCACCGAGTAGCTTTTCGTACTCGGTTGCTATTCTTAGGTGCTGTGCTATTTGGTGATGAATCAGAACCTCAATTACTTTGCTGCGGCTTGGATTTTTTCTTTGACAGTGTCACGGGCGTCGTTATCGAGGACCGTCGTATATGATTTGTATCCGGGTAGCCCGGTGGTGATTTCTTCAATAAGGAGCATTAAGGCCTTTTCAGTATCGAGGTCGCGAACCTCTAAACTTGCATCGTCAAAGATGAAGCTGGCTTCTTTCCATTTCCCTTCTCCGACTTGATACATCATGTATAGGTAATCATCGGTCATTACAATGGCTGATTTTACTTTCCATGCTTCTTCGAGTAGTTCAAGAGCTTTGTTGGCGTTCTCCTCTTTGCTCATAGGCATCACGTCAGTGTAAGTGAACTCTGCAATGGCTCATAAAAATCCAGTGGTTAAATTTCGGATGGTTGTACGACTGTTAGGGTTTGTGCCAAGTGAACACGAAATAGCGGACCTTCCCAGATTCAGCAGCGGTCGCTAACACAAACCGCTTGCGCACTGAAGTAGCCAGCCTGCCCGCCCGTACAACTTCAATGGCGGAGACTTCGTCTGACTTAGCGATGACTTCAACGATGAACAGCGAGTGATCAATTCCTGGGCCATGACGGTAAACAGCGAAGTCAGCGCCAAATTTAAGGCCAGGTCGGACGATAAATCCTCGTTTTCGCAGATCTTCATAAACTTGGTATTTGCGGCTGAAATCTTTGTGTTGGTGTTCAGCGACGGCAATGAGGTCTTTTTCTTTGATTGGATTAGCAGAATCTTCCGTGTACACCTCGATTTTTCGCTTTCGCAGAAGGTGGAGCGCTTCGAAAAAGGAGAGCTGGGATGGGCGATCAAATTCAGTTGTCTTTGGTTTACGGATGCCTAGGGGCTTACCATAGAAGCCGCTGCTGTAGAGTTTTGAACCATCTTCGGGGTTCCAAACGACGACTTTGTTTTCCACAATTTGGGCAGGAATCGGTTTACTGGTTGGCATCTCAACTCACATGAATCTGGCGCTGGTTATCCTGTGAATGCAGAGTTTAAAAGAGGTCCTATGAGACACGAGCGATTGCGATTATGCGGACTGCATCAGCCGCATCCTCAGCGGCATCGGCGATTTCCTCGAGGTGTTGACCCAGGTCTTTTAATCTTAAAAGAACGCTGATTTCAAATTGAGATCGGTACAGAAATTGAGTGAAGCTGCGATGCGCAGAGTCTGCTTCTCTTTCAGCCAAATCTACTTGCATAGCAAACTCAACGGCTTTATCAGAATTTTGTTCTAAGAACATGATAGCCTGGCGCATCTTATAAACAGCGTCAGAGAGGGCGTCAAGCATAGCTTTGAAATGCTCACGGGTCTTTTCGTCTGGTTGAAACTCTTCTAGGCCTGATAAATCCCATGCTGAAGCTTCACAGAGATCCGCAATATCGTCGGTGCGCATTACCAAACGGAAGTAATCGCTGCGTCGTAGCATTGTTTCGGAAATGGATAGTTCGTCCAAGAGTGTGCGTTTTATCTGATCAGCTTCTCTTTCCAGTTTACCGAGTTTATTGAAGTGGTTACGTTGCTCCTCTTTTCGTCCTTCCATCCAATCTTCAATCATTACTCGCAAAGCTTTAGCAGCCTGCAACACAATGCCGGCGTGATCTTGAGCTATAGCCATAGCTTTGAATTCAGCCCGGTTACTTGATGTTTCAAACGTCACGTTTTTGGACCTCTGAGCGTGGGTCAGGTTTACCTCTATTAAAGCCTATCGCCTTAACTTCATGGAATTGCGAAGATAATTCCAGGGATTGTAAGTACCACTACGATGATGCCCAATCCGAGGCAAAAGATCCACCACGGAGCCCTGATGGCATAATATCGAAGCAGAGCCAAGGTAACGATCCCTGTGAGGAAAGCGAGGAATATCAGGCTCAACAGAATGGTCACGGGCAAAATAAGTACAGCGCCTTCAACTATGAAGTCTAAAACGACGACTCCAAAAGTTGCAGGTACACTTAATAAAAAACTAAGTCGCAGTGCTTCCTCTCGTTCGACGCCTCTAATAAGCAGCCAAGTCAAGGTCATCGCGGAGCGGCTGATCCCTGGGAGCACAGCGATACCCTGAAGCAGTCCCAATACAAACGCTTCGCGAAGCGAAATATCCGTCAAATTGAGGGCTCCTTTTGTACCTCGTTGAAAGAATAGCACGATACCAGTTATGATGAGCAGAATTCCGATTATAAGAGTGATAATACTGCCCATAAGATAGGTTATCCAGCTCTTGAGAAAGAAGTACAAAGGCAATGCAATAACAATGGTTCCGATGGTTCCTACGATGACAAACACAAACAGTGGACCAAACCATCTTTGAGGTTCCTCGTCTGTTGCGTCTTTGTTTTTGGGTCGTAGTCGTGTGTAAATCGGACTGAAAATATCCCTATAGTAGAAGGTAATCACTGTGAGAGCGGTTCCCAAATGGAACCAAAATACAAGAGATAAGACGAAAGCGGGATCAAACAGAAAGATGTTCACTCCGACAAGTAAAATTTGTCCCTCACTGCTCACGGGTAAGTATTCGAGTAGTCCCTGCATTATAGCTAGAATCAAGAGTGGAATTATCATGGTGAGCATCACTCAGGTTGGTCTTCGTTGATAGCTTCTTTTCCCTTTAAGATTTGTCTGATAAGGCGCCAATTATCTTCACCCGCTTGCATATCTGTAAAACTCCAAGGATACCCCATTGCCTTCTGCTGGAGGGCGAATCGCTTAAAACCTGCCGTTGGCAAAGAATTGCCGAGGATTAGCTGTGGAACCCGAACGCCCCTCCCCTGCGGAAAGTCAAAAACTCGTACTACTTCGCAAAATGGTCGAAGATCCGGTGAAGCGCGAAATTCTACGTTGCTTAAGCGATGGGCTATGGCACACTACCTCTGAACTTGCCCGATATGCGAAAAAGGCAAATCCTGTCGTCGGGTTAGTCACTGTGGGGACCATCTTAACACGAATGCAACAACAGCTCGGTGAACATTTTTTAGAGCAAATGGTCCAGCAAGCTGATGAAGGGGTTACTTCCTGGCGGATAGGAGTAGAGTGGTTGGACGCTGTCACAGGGCTTTTGAAAACGCCTGGCTAAGGGAGATAAAGCGCTTTAAATGCGTCATTTCGAAAGAATAAAGGGAATAATACTCCGTATATAAGGAAAAAGCTTTTAAATCGGTGTAAAACTTAAGTAGGAGCAGTAAGAACGGTTATTTTAGGAAAATATCGGTGTTGCTTATGCCCCGAGAAAAAACAACTCGTATCATTCCCATTGCTCCGATTGATCGACTTATCCGGAGGGCTGGAGCCGAACGCGTCAGTGAGCACGCTGCCACTGAACTAGGCGAAGTCCTTGAGGAGTTAGGCATCGAAGTTGCCACAATAGCTAAGGAACTCTCAGAGTTTGCCGGTCGAAAGACTGTCACACGCCGAGATGTCAAACTCGCGTATAAACAATGGAAGAAGACGCGACGGTAAAGTTGCAATTCGATAACGAACAATCTTAATGTTTAAAATGGGTTTCTTAGCACAATCATAGCTAGTGCCCTATTTTTCGTAGGCGACACATCATGCCCAACCAACCCTTTCGTCAAAATTTAATCACAGACCGAACGAAGACAATCCAGTATGCAATCCGGGATGTAGTCGTAGCTGCTAAGCGACTTGAAGCTTCCGGGAAACGCATCACATACCTGAATATTGGAGATCCGATTGTCTACGATTTCACGACTCCCTCCTTTCTGATTAACGCTCTTTGTGCCGCTGCCCAGGAGGGTCATAATGGCTATTCGGCGTCCGATGGCATTCCCGCGTTTCGCGAAGCCGTCGTTGATAAAGAGCAACGCATCAACCACGTTTCCATCAAGGCTTCTAATGTGATTGCGACCGCCGGGATATCCGAGGGAATCCAAATGATAATGGCTGCTTTGGTTCATCCAGGTTCACAAGTCTTGGTGCCTGGACCCACATATCCTCCCTATCTCGCTTTTGCCCGGTTTTTTGAAGGCACTCCTGTGACTTATCATTGCATTGAGGAAAATGGCTGGCAACCAGACATTGACGACATTCGAAACAAGATTTCAGACAAAACAGTAGCGCTGCTTCTCATCAATCCGAACAATCCTACTGGCTCCGTATACTCTGAAAAAGTCGTCAAGTCCATCATTGATATTGCTGGAGAGTATGGGCTTCCCCTCATTTCCGACGAAGTTTACGATCGGCTGGTCTACGACCAAGCGCCAAAGAGTACTGCTGCCTTGGCCAAGGATGTCCCAGTCATCGGGTTCAACGGGTTATCCAAGGTATATCTCGTGCCTGGTTGGCGTATCGGTTATATGTACTTCTATCACCCCAACAACCAGCTTGACGAACTAAAAGAACACATCCTCAAACAGGCGCGTATTCGCATCTGTACCAACGCTCCTGCTCAATATGCCGCTGCGGTCGCACTTCGCGAAGGTGATGCCTATCTTCAAGATGTCTTAGCCCGTCTTCGCCAACGTCGGGATATTGTTTACAAACGCCTGAATGAAATTAACGGCATCTCTACTTCGAAGCCGGAAGGAGCTTTCTACATTTTTCCATCAATCGATTTGCAGGGTCGATGGAAAACGGATGAAGCCTTTGTCATGGAGTTATTGACCGAAACAGGCGTGTTGGTTGTGCATGGATCGGGCTTTGATCCTAATTATGGCGCTAAGCACTTCCGACTGGTCTTTCTTGCCCCTCCCTCCACTCTTAATTCAGCGCTAGATGAAATTCAATCCTTCGTCGAAAAGCGATCTTAATCTGAATCCGGGAAATCCGGTTCTGGTTGCGAGGAAAGCTGAGCTCCTGGTTGTGCTTCTGTCGTTCCAGACGCATGCATCCGCGCCTCTTGCACCATCCGCCCAATGGTCCCAAACATGCGTTCTGGGGAAAACATGGGCATTGACACGTTGTTTTGGATGGCGTTGAAGATTTCGTTGTGATTGAGATCAGTTGTTAGAGGTGTGGTGCCAATTTCCGTTGGTCCCCGAAATATCTTAACCGCCCAACGATCCCCCATTCGTCCAAGCTCCACTAAGTATGAAGTCATTGGGAGCAGGTACCTCTGCGTAACAGCCTGATATTCCTGCGACATCAAATATCGCCTCAGTTAATCGTATCCTCGTGTCTGGGCTAAAAAGGCTTTGTGCAATCTCAGTTTAGGTTTCGTCCGTTGCATCTTCTTGAAGTACTGCCAACACTTCGTTGGGAAATTCGAGTTGAATGCTTCCCCGAAGAATTCCTGATAAGGACTTCTCTAAACGCTTTTGTAACGTATTTAGTCGCGCTGAAACCCTTTCTATCTGTTCTTGAGCGTGTGCAATTTCTGCGCCTAAATCCCGTTTCTCCCACTCCGCGCGTTCCAATGATCTCTCCAGTTCGCGGCGTTCCTCCAAAGATATCGAAGCCTTCAGGTCCTCCTTACGCGAATCTAGCGCTGAAAAACGCATCCGGTACTCATCTAATGCACCCTTCTCGACCACTTGGTCCCGCCGGTCAATCACCTTACGATTTAGGCTCGCTTTGAATGAAATCTTGTTATCCTGAATAGCGGATGCAAGGGCATTCAGCCCTGCTTTGAGTTTTGAGAGAGATTCAGTATCTCGTTGAAAGGCTAGCCATGGATCAGCGGAATATGCATCTGCTCCTTCACCGGCATCTGATGAAATCATAATCGATTGACCCGCTTCTTGACTCAGCTTCTTAAACGGTTTCTTCAGGAAATTTAACTGGTTGGTTACCACCATTCGGATACCATCAATTTCCCTATGAATTCCATCGATTTCCGCAAGCCCTGAGTCCATTCGAAATTGCTCAATGCCATCTTGGTGCTGTTCTACTCGCCCTTCCACTTGCTCCTTCTGTTTTTGCAGATCCTTTAGGTCCTCTGCAAGTTTCACCAGCTGATGAGATCGGTCTTCTATTTCGTCAACCTCTTCTTGAATTAACTCCAGCTGCCGCGGTAGCTTCTCCTTTTCCCAGATTTTCTTGATCTTTTGATACCCCTGGTTAATTACCCGGAACTGATAGTCTAACTCCTTAATGACCCGCTTATGTACCTTAGGTAATCGGCGAATATACCGCTGGCCCGCCATCGACACCTCACGGATATACCCTTCCAAATCTTTCAGCAGTTCTTCCACTGACGAATGTGTAATCTGTTCAGGAAACTCGACCTCATCAAATAACGCTTTCAATCGACCTGCCAGCTTTGACGCTGCACCAGGTACCGTCATCTCACCATCGATAACTACTTCTTCCAATAGCTTATCCGCCGTTTCCGTCGAACTCACCAACGCCTCTTCAATCCGGTCCATCTGCTTCTGAATATCCGTCCGGTAATTAAAGAGCAAATCCTCTGTTTGTTTCGCGAACCACTCCGGCAACTCGTACACGTCAATCGCTGACACACCGTCGTCCTCGCCACACCACAAAACCTCCATGCATTAAAAGATTACCTCAGAAGAACCTAACCCACACCCCCCCACTACACTAGTCGCCAAAAAGCTTATCAGCGCCACCCCAATAAACAGAAATGACGAAGCAACATCCCTGGGAAGTGCGGGCAATAATCCATAATGCAATCCTTTTCAGCATCACCCCCCGCAAAGACGAAGTCGGCCTCCAAGCCAACGTCATTTTCCGCAAACAATACTGGCGCGTCGTCCTCAACGACAACCAAATTCGTGAATTCCTCCGCGCCTACAAAGAATTCATGAGCCACGTCCAATCCACCGACATCCCATCCCTCCCCATCCACATCCAGGGCAGCAAATACATCTTCACTAACATCGACGACCTCCTCCTCGTCTTCATCAGCCACATGCAAGACGAAGACAATCGTGTCGCTGAAAAAGTCAAAACCGCTCTCCGCATGCTCGTCGGCAAATACGGCACCGAACAAATCAAAGAACTCGGTCAAAGCGACAACCCCGAAACCCTCGAAGATCTCATCGATGACTACATCATGAGCAAACTCAAAGTCAGCCTCGTCGGCGAAGGCGGCGTCGGCAAAACCACCCTGTTGCGCCTGCTTAAGGGCACTGCCCCACCGACCGAATACGTCCCAACGATAGCCCTGAGCATCGAACAAATCGAAGCCACCCGCTACGGAACGTACTCGATTATTCTCTGGGACTTCGCAGGACAAGAAAGGTTTCGCCGACTCTGGACCATCTACTTTCGGGGTTCAGACATCGTCTTCATTATCACGGACTCGACTCTCAACAACGTCATTGCGACAAAGGAAATCCTCGATGTCATCCGCAAAGATGCCCCCGGTGTCCCAGTGTGGGCGATCGCCAATAAACAAGATCTTGAAGGCGCCCTTTCACCGGAACTCGTCGAACGCATCCTCGGCATCCCCGCCTTCGGCATGGTCGCCATCGACCGAAAACGCAAAGAAGAAATGATGCAAATCCTCTTAGACGCCGTCGACAGATACATTGGGTCTTAATTTAAACAAATAAGTATTTGTTTATACTTTTAACTACTCTTCAAAGAGCTTTTATTGAGGAACTATTAAGCTATCTTTTGTATCTTCTAATCACTTTGCTAACTCGCTTTGGATGATAGCAGATTTGAAATTTATCGAAGATGATTTCAGCAATCTCACCATAAGAAAATCCTTTTTCATGTAATTTCCAGATATATGAACTAACTTGATATGAAACTGGGACTTTTGAGTGTTGAATTCTACTCCGAATCATTTTCGCAAGTTTGTTTGCTTTTTCTTGTCTTTCTATTGCATGTAAAAAGAAGGGTAACTCTACTGCGGTGAAAATACTACGAATTTGTTCAATGATTACTCTTCGTATGTTTATCCATGATCTAATTTTAAATGTACTGAGTAATTTGGTTAGAAAGCCTGAATTTTTTTCGCTAGCATTACCAAGCTGTTGGTAACCAACAAGCACATGTCCATCACCGTCGTTGAGACCTTGTAGGAATTTGGTACGTATGTGGTTGGGGGCGGTGAGGAGCCAGGGGGCATTGATAGGAATGTAGGTGGTAAGTTGCTGTGGTGTTAATCCTAGGCAGACGTGTTTGATCCATGTGAGGAGGGGGCTGTTCTGACTACGCCAACGGTGTCGGGATGAGCTGGTTTTGTATTCGGCGAAGATACCAAGACGACCAAGATAATAGCAAACAGCTTCGCCAACCTGTTGGCTCCAGGTGTAGTTTTTGGAGAGGTTGAGTTCAAGGCGGGTGCTGGTGTAGTGGGGGGTGATCTTGCCGGCGTCGCTGACGAGGTTGCCGAGAAGGTAGGCGAAGGCTTCGTCTTGTGGGATGGGGCCGAAGTGGTGGTGCCAGTCGCTCATATGTTCGTTGGTGAGGGGAGTGAGTTGCTGGAGCACAAGTGTGATTTGACTCCAGTCAGTAATCGATGTTGGGACTTGGATGAAGTGGGTGGGGTGGAAGCGGCCTTCCATGGTGAGGGGAAGCCATTGGTTTCCGTGTTCTGGTGGTGTTGATGGGATGTGGCGGGCGAGGTTGAGGAGGCCGGGGCGGGTGTGATTGGTGCACCAGTCTTTGATGTTGGTGACGGTTTTGCCGACATGAGTGGAGAGATCGGTGTAGCTGTGGCCGCCTTCAGCGAGGAGCAAAAGGATTAGGAAGTATTTCTGGCATTGTGTGAGGCGATCTTTTTGTCCACAGGCAGGTTCTAGGAATTGGCTTGGGTAGTAAGTGTTGAGTCGATTCTGTAGATCCGTGAGTGATTGAATGTGAGTGTTGGTGGTGTGGATTTCGGTGAGTTGATGACTTGCTTGGGTTTTGGAGATGGCGTTGTCGATGTACCAGTAAAGGCGGGGTTTGAGGGCTTGGCGGACGTGGCGGTAGATGATGGTGCGGTTGACACCTAGAATGCGAGCTAAGTGAGATATGTCGCCGTGATAGAGGTTACTTTCGTCTTTGAGTTGGTCTATGATATCAAGGTGACGTTCAGCGTCGGTGAGTAATTTGGGATAATTAGGGTGGATTGTGAGGTGGGGATATTCAGTGATGATGAGTGTGTGAAGATGCGCTTTATTGGTGATGGGGATTGTGCTAATTGTGGGATACCAGATTTGGATCTGTATGGGTTTGGTTGTAGATGGGTAGTTGTTTGTCATCTATGAATTACTACTGAATTTTTAATTTAAAGTGACTAATCGAGAATGAAATGAAGGAGTAACGACTAGAAAAATAATAGACTGAGGTTAGGTAACAGAGATTAATTATGGAGATATGGATGCTGTTGAAATATCTGAGTGTGATGATTTTGGTTGAGATTTAATAATAAGATTTGAGGAGTGCTACTGGGGAGTTGTTTTGCTTAGTATTTCTTCACAAGAAACCATGATGCTTTGATGTGTATTTTTGTTGTTCTCTTAGAATACTAGAGCCCATGTAAACCAAGTATTAGAGAAGTGATTTTAATTCTAGTATGCGTTGGTTTCTTTTTTCAGCCATTCTTTTTAGAATTCGAGGAATTGTGGCGAGTAAGTGTTGTGTTTCTTTAGCAGCGATTGAGTAAAACTCGCTGATCTTAGTTTCAAGTTCAATAGCGTTCTGCAAAGCTGAAGAATAGGTCGTATTGATTCCAAGAGATGTTTCATATTGATATTGACTCAAATCTATTTGAATGAAGCATGCTTCGAGGGCATCCGATATAGTCTCTTGATAGGTTCTGATTATCAACACCTTATTCTTTCTACTTTCTTCTACAAAAGCTTGAAAGGTTTCTCTACCCTCTGTGTACGTTTCAGTCATCTTCTCGTAAAATTTTGATGAGGCGTCTTCAAGTTTTTCAGCAAAGCTGATGATCGCTGAGCATGTAGCTTGCTTACTCATACTAGAACCACCGTTGGATAACAACCTTACTTTCAGTGAAGAAGCGAACTGCCTCTTGACCTTGCCCGTGTAATGTACCAAAAAAGGAGTCTTTCATTCCACTGAATGGAAAGAATGCCATTGGAGCAACGATTCCGATGTTAATGCCAATGTTGCCACATTGTACTCTATACTGGAATTCTCGACCCACCTTTCCACTTTGGGTATATATTGAAGCAGCGTTGCCGAAAGGATTATTGTGGAT